>DCKE01000001.1:232184-232667 GCA_002320285.1 Flavobacteriaceae bacterium UBA1682
ATAATCGGCTTTTCATCTACGAGAATCTTCGACTCCCGAATCTCGACTCCCGAATCTCGACTCCCGAATCTCGACTCGCGAATCTCGACTCGCGAATCTCGACTTTCGAATCCCGAGCTAGTCACTGATTACTGTTTACTTGTATTATCGGCTTTTCATAAACTCAAACCCTCGACTCCCGAATCTCGACTTTCGACTTTCGACTTTCGAATCCCGAACCAGTCACTGATCACTGATTACTGATCACTCGTATAATCGTCTTTTCATCTACGATAACCTTCGAATCCCGACTCTCGAATCCCGACTCTCGACACGACTCCCGAATCACGAATCACGAATTACGATTTTCTTACAACGTTTAAAGTAGCGGATACTAGTCTGTTAAGAAAAGAGCGTGAGAAATACCCAAAATAAAAGAACAAAAGATTAGGAATGCTGGTAAAAAGCCCTACTTTTGCACCCGCATTACCGCAGAAGTTCTTT
>DCKE01000005.1:0-953 GCA_002320285.1 Flavobacteriaceae bacterium UBA1682
GACCATAAAAACTTACGCATATTATCACTCTCGATATCCGTATACATATCGCGTTTACTAGACATTGCATTCTTAACGGTAAAGTGCGTATAAAACTCAAAATACTGATAAGAAGATCCAAAATCCACATTAAAGTACGAATCCTTCTGCTCCATTCCCCCGGTGATAATCGGATCAAACCCTCCGAATTTACTCTGATCCAAGGTCGTTTGAACCATACCGGCGCTCATACCAAAAGACAACATATTCAAATCGTAATACGATCTGGAGAATTGAATGTGGTGGGCATACGATAACTTTCCTCCAATTTGTGAATGGTAACCGTTTTTATCGTTAAACGCAATCACTCCTATACCCGATTGTTCGCCCACTCGCGTGTTAAAACTAACCGTTTGCAAGGCAGGCGCATCATCCTGTCCAGACCATTGCTGACGTGCCGTTACTCGTAATTTTCCACAATTAGCAGCTCCAGCCATAGAGGGATGAATCAAATAATAGTTGTCAGAAAGGTAGTCTGAGTAAACAGACATACCTTCTTGAGCTATACTAAATTGGGATACTATTAATGCTAATGCTAAATAACGTTTCTTAAAAATATTCATAAACTAATTATCTTTTTAATGAGAAGTGACCTTTAAACTCTCTTCGATTACCTTGGAAATCATTATACTCTACAGTAAACCAATAATCCGTAGAAGGCACTGGTCGACCTCCAAATGTTCCGTCCCAACCTTCTCCCGCTGGACTTAATTGTTTTAATAATTTTCCAAATCGATCAAAGATATAAATCTTAGCATCCGGCTGAACACTTAATCCTTTTATATTCCAAGTATCATTATGTCCATCTCCGTTTGGCGTAAAGAATTTTGGATAATTCATAACACTGATTAATTTCGATACCGCACAAGCGCCTGTTAATCGATCGCGAACCCAAACCAAATGCTCTCCAGCAA
>DCKE01000005.1:1078-35471 GCA_002320285.1 Flavobacteriaceae bacterium UBA1682
GCTAAGGCTGTCAAAGTTACCGTAGCACTGTTAACCGAGGCACAGCCCGTCGCTTTGGAAACCGTACTAACGGTGTAGTTTCCTGCTAATTTAGCCTCGTAATAAGACAATTTCGCACCTGGAATCTCTACCCCATTAAACTGCCAGATAAACTCATATAACGAAGAATCCAATTTCGAATCGATCAAGAATGGAGTCACTTGACCCGTTTCTAAGTCTTTACACAAATAACCTCCCTCTAAATCTGTAATCACCTCTGGTAATTTATTCACCACGATTTTCAACTCCACCAGCGCTGAACAATATAAGTCTTTACTCTTATTCTTTACCACAGCAATGATTGTTTGTGGACTGGAAATGTTCACATAATCATTCGGTGTCAGTATCGGATTATTCGCATGGTAATCCGCCATCGACGCATAATACGTGACAATCAGGTTTGCCGCATCGGGTTGATCTCCGATAATCTCCAACGAATAAACCGTTAAATCAATACTGGTGAATCCATCATTTACTGGCGTTCCCACTTTATCGTTATCATCGCAATACTCTTTAACAACAGGGTCAAAAGCATCTACTTTTAACTCAATTTGCAGCAACAAACGTTTAACATTAAAACAACCTGTCGCTTTATTCTCTAAACGAACCCAAATGGTTTGTGTCTTAGCTGTCTGGTTTTTGTAATTATAAGGCAACGGTTTTTTATTCTCTTGAGCTTCAATCTGAGTAGCGTAGTAAGTGATTCTATAATCACTAGCTAAACGTCCATTTAAAATCTCAGCGTCTTTGTCTGTTAGCGTAAAATCATAATAATCTACAACCTGATCCAAACAAGCCAATAAAGGTTTTAAATCTTTTAAGGCTGGAATCTCATTAACAACCAACTTCAACTCGACGATAACATAACACTTTGGACTGATTAAAGCCAGTTTATTCTCCACACGAACATAAATCGTTTTAGATTTAGACGTATAAGCATCAGGTCCAGCTATTGTTTTAGTAGGATCTCCTTCTTCTGCTAAAGCAAGAGTACCATAATAATACAAGTCCAAATTCGTATCGCCATTGATGATATCTTCTTTGCTCAATCGCAAATCAAACACAGCGCTTCCCGTTCCTACTGTGCCTTCACAAGTACTTAAAGTGGCGCTCTTTGCCGGATTAGGCGTAGCGTAAACAATCAACGTTTGTATAGTCATCGATCGACAACCGTGCTCGTTAACCACAACCATCCAAATGCTTTGAACCGCTGTTTTATTTTTATACTTGGTCAAACTCGCCGTAGCAATTGCATTGGTTCCTGCCAAAGCATCTGCCTCGCTCTCGTAATAGAAGTAAGTCGTGCCAAAAACAGCAACCCCACCAACAATCGCCAATTTATGTGTAGTCAAATCAAAATATGCAAAATTCTGACCCAAACTAACATCACTACAACTTACAAGGTCTTGTGGTTTGATCAATTCAAGACCAATGGTTACTCTTAAATTAAAACTTCCTACAACACTACAACCCGTAGTGGTATCCAACAAACGATACCAGATCGTTTCTTCTGCGCCACCACTCACGTAATTCTTTGGACTGCTGATTGCATTCTCCGCTTTATCTGCATCCGCTTGACTCTTATAATAAGTGATACTAGATCCATGTCCGGAAACAACTCCTGGGATGATGCTCGACTCGTGAATCGTCAAATCAAATAATGCTTTTCCGTCAAATAAATCCGTATAGTTATCACAAATCACCGTTACTGGTAACTTTCCAACAATAATAGGTGCTTTATTAACTTTTAATTCAAAATCATAAATACCAACACAACCCGTAACCTTATTCACTATGCGAATCCAAACCTTCGTTTGAGTAATCTTAACATTGCTGTAAGCCTCTGGATCCACTATTTTATTCACATTTTTCTCCGCATTCTCCAAACTCTCAAAAAAGTTGAAATCAAAATTGTTGTAAGATGGAATATACTTTTTACCGTGTTCGATCAAATTGAAAATACCGATACCGCTGTTAGAAGTACTACAAACCGTGATGATATTGCCGGAGGTATCAAACGGGGGATACGTATTAACAATTAAATTGATACTGACAATTTTAAAACATCCTGACTTCACATCCTCTACGCGTGCATAAACCGTTTGGGTATAAGCATCTTTGTTGATATAATTGTTCTCATCAATCGGTTTTAAAGCCGATTCTGCATCGGTTCTACTCTCGTAAAAACTGATCTTTAAACTTAAACTAGAGGTAATCTCCGGCTTTTTACTGGCCAAGATAAATTTCATCTTACCCGTACCCGCTTTGGAGTCACAAACGACATAATCCGTAACACTGGTAGCAACATCGGGTAAAGTAACCGTTTTTAGATGGATCAACTCCACGCTATAACAACCCGTAGTTTTATCCTCTACACGAACATAAACCGTATTACTGGTTAAATTTGAAAAATTACTCGGGTCTTTTATCGCTTTATCAAAATCACCTTCAATAGCCAAACTATTTGAAGCATAATAATAAACGTGATAATCCGAAGCCGTTAATCCCGCTAAGATCTCTACAGCTTTACTGGTTAAGTCAAAAAACGTTACTCCTGAACCGTTGGTATCACAGATTGAGAAATCACTTGGAGCGGTAGTTCGCGGTTTTGATTTTACAAAAAGATCGATGGCCTTAATGGTTACACATCCAAAAGCATCTTCCACACGCATATAAACCGGTTCTCCTCCGGGTTTGCTGTTGGTATAAATGCCGTCTTTAACATTGATCGGGTTCGAATTTGACGAAGCCTCACTAAAGGTTCTAAAGAAACCGTGTTTCCACTTGATGTTTAATCCCTTTTGATCCGAAGCAATAACCGTTAAATCAAACGTTGAAATACCCAAATTATCACAAACAATATATTCATTAGGCCCTACTAAAACAGGTGCTATATTAAATTTTAAATCCAAACTGGTGATCGAATAACAAGCGGAACTCGGCGAATAAACGCGAACCCAAACCGTTTTCTCTCCACTTTGATAATTCCATTTTGGCAAGGATTTCGTAACATCACCCATGCTGGCTTCTGCTTGGGTCAAGTAATATTCCACTACCAATCCACTTGCACTTAACTTCACTTCATTATCCTTGGTATTCAGATTAAAAAAAGCAGTCAGCGGACTTGATGCATCAACACATGCAATCAAAGGACTAACATTTTTATTAACCACAGGAATCACATCGCGCAACAACTCAAACGAGGTAATCGCATATAAGGTAGGATCACTTAGTGAACTCACTCGTACAAAGATAAAATCGTGATGTGCGCCATTATAAGCATTAGCCCCTACAATAGGATCGATCTGAGCCATAGCATCGGCATTTGACTTATAATATTCTACTTTAAATCCGGGAATACCGTGGTAAACAATATTGTCATAAACCGTCAGATCAAACGTTGATCCGGGTGCATTACAAATACGCAACGGACTTAAAGGCACCAAACCAATTACACAAGGTTCGGTTTTAATGGTAAAACTAAATACTTTAAAACAAGGGCTGATAGCGCTTTGAACACGAACCCAAACCGTCTTGGCATTAAAGGTATTATCAAAACTATAATAAGGTGGTATCGCTGCAATATCATCGATAGCGTCTTGTTTATTTTCATAAAACGAATAAATAACCGGATGATGCGTAACCCCTTTAGTGGCTTCTTCTAGATTAAACAAAGTAGTCGCACCCGGTGCTTTACACTGAACCAAGTTCTGAGGTACTTTCTCAATAATGATGTCGTCGTAAAACTCAATTTGAACGGGTTTAACTACAAAAGAACAAACCACATTTTTATACTCCAATTTAGCGCCATAACTACCCTTTTCTGTTACTACTAATTTTGGTCCGTTTTCTCCGACGATATCAATACCGTCTTTTGTCCACTGAATCGTGTAATCCTTAGGATCCAAATCACCACCAAGAACGAGAGATCCTCCTGGACAGATCGCATTACCGCCTTCGATAACAAAATCCTCTCCCAAATCCGGTGTTCCGATATCGAAACTACGCGCATTAAAGAATGCTGCAGTGGTATGACTCGTTGTAGGACAAAAATCCATTACTGCCAATCTCACTCTATATTTTCGACCCGGTACTACTTTAACTTTTTTAGATTTCAAAGGTAACGTGAATCCAACATAATCTGCAGGAGCTTCCAAAGGATTCGATGATCCTACAACTTCTGAATCATAATGCTTCCAATAGAACTCTTCATTTACACTAGGACAACCTGTAAATCCTGCTCTAACAACATCTCTAATCGTATTGATTGAAATGGGTTTATCTACACCAACTTTTGGTACTTTAGCTAAATTCTCTCCTATATTGGTAGTCATATCTACTAACCAAGCGGCAAACATCGCCCCGTTATGACATTTTTCACCACAGCCTTTATTATAACTATTCGAAGCAAACAAATACTCAAATTGCAAAGAGTCTTTTACCGGTATAAATTCAAACTCTACCTGTGTAGATCGATAAGTATCTGCACCTCCACCTCCACCATCGGCGATAGCATCATTTAAATCCTTATCACCAGCCCATCTCTCATTATTATCACCTCTAGTAGTAGGACTATAACCTTTATAAGGACCAACTACATAGTTAATATCATTTGTAGTCAGAACGATTCCTTCATCAAAAGGAAAGATAGAATTGTTTTTATTGAAATACCCAAGGGCATTGTATTGTTTTGTTTTAGGACTACCGTTTCCAACTTGATACTTAATATTAGACACCAAATTACAACCAGATTTTACCAAGACATTCGTAATCAACTCCTCAACAGTGTATTGATCACCACTAGCGCTAATTCGCATCGGAGGTGGCGCTGTTGTCAAACACAAAGTAAAAGGATAATCATTGGCTGTGGTATTGCCCAGACGAACATAATAGATACGTCCAATAACCAGATTAGTCAATACACTAGACTTTGCCGTATTCGTCAAATTAAAACATGAAAATGCCGCTGCTTTAATCAGCGAACAATCTGCTTTATCATAGACGGCAACATTAATGGTCCATGTAGTTACACCAGGCACCTCAATACCCAATTGATGAATTTTACTGGTCGCGACGAACTTGTACCAAACATCGCGTTTCGCTGCTGGATTACAAGTTGGTTGCGCGATATTCACACTATTGGTTGCCTCTTTAAAAGTTCCCGTCACCGTGCGCGTACAATCAAAAGTTGGATTGATCGGTAGATCGATAGCTCCAGCACACTCGTCGTTTACGGGTGCTGCCAATAGCATCGCACTCGCACTTTGCGTTGCAGCTGTTTTGACGGCATCAAAATAAGCCACAAAACTATAAAAGCTCAAAGAACTGTTATAGTGGGGCTCATAGGCTTTGACCGATTCTTTCCAAACACTGTTATTCGCAAATAACGGTGTCGAAAAAACAAACATCATTAATAATAATAAAATTCGCTTCATAGTTTTGAGGTTTATGGGTAATCTACTTATATTTTAAAATGCAAAAAAATTCAAAACAACCTATCAATCAGCATAAAGCTGATCCCAATACAGGCTTCAATTTAAATTCTTTAAAAATTTTTAAAACTTACAAACTCTTGATTATCTTACAACTATTGTCAAATGCTGTTAACGACATTGTAATCAAATGTTAATTTTGAGTTTAAATTTCCAAATATAGCATTTCATACAATATAACTTCGTTAAATTTGAAAAAAATCAAAAAAAATGTCCCAAATAAAAACGATTGACAGTCAAAACCCCGCCATTGTTAAGTTTGTATTGCCAGACTTCATTATAAAAGGGGAGAGTTTTGAGTTTAAAAATATAGACGAAACCGCATTATCGCCTTTAGCAAAACAACTTTTTTACCTTCCATTTGTTAAAACCGTATTTATCTCTAGTAATTTTGTTGCTATAGAAAAATTCTCTATAGTAGAGTGGTCAGAAGTTAAAGAATTGGTCGCTGAACAGATTCAATCTTTTTTGGAAAAGGGAGGAAAAGTAATCCTCGAAGCTGAAAACAAAACCAAAAAACAACCGATCACCATATACGGAGAAACCACTCCAAATCCCGCTGTTCTAAAATTTGTTGCCAATAAAATTTTAACCAAGAAAGCGGTAGAGTTTAAAAACATTGATCAGACACAGTCATCGCCTTTAGCTAAAGAATTGTTTCAGTTTGCTTATATCAAAGAAATATTTATTGATGAAAATTATGTTTCTGTAACCAAATACGATTCGTATGACTGGCACGAAATCACTTTAGAAGTAAGAACCTTTATTAAAAACTTTTTGGAAAATGGTCATTTAGCCGTTGAAGAAAGTTTGATTGAGGTTAGTTCTGAAACAGAGAAACAAGCTGAAGCTCATTTTGACAGTTTAGACACCACTTCTCAACAGATTATTAATATACTGGAGGAATATGTAAAACCAGCTGTAGCAGCCGATGGTGGAAACATCGCCTTTCAATCCTACGACAAAGATCAGAACATGGTCAATGTAATTTTACAAGGTGCTTGTAGTGGTTGTCCTTCTTCTACATTCACGTTAAAAAATGGAATCGAAAACATGCTAAGACAGATGTTAAATGACGAAAGCATTCGTGTTGAAGCCAGTAACGGTTAAAACAAATCTATTTTAAAAACAAAAAAGCCATCTCATGAGATGGCTTTTTTGTTTTTAATCTGTACTTGAAATTGATAACCACAACCTGCAACCCTTTAAAATCTCGAAATTTCCAACAGTAATTTAGCGTTACACCTAGTGCATTATACCGAAGCTCTCAAACACGCTCAAACAAAATTATCAGCTTACCTCAAGCAAAAGAGGAGTTGCTTCTAGAAGCAACTCCTCTTTAATATTTCACAAATAAGATTAACTATTTCTTTACATGTAAATCAAACTCTTTAAACAACTCCAGTAATCCCATGGTTGCCTTAATCAAATCGTCGGTTTCAAACAAGATTGAAAAATACAGTTTACTGTTTTTAGGACTGGTTTCCGTTGTTCTAATACGGATAATCTGTTTTTGTATCAAGCTATCTACATAAGCAATCAAAGTTTCTTTATCCTTTAATAAACTTTCAATTTGCGAAAAATCCTCCTCAGAAAATGTTCGCTGTATCTTTTCAAACAATTCTTGTAACTGGCGATCCGTATTTTTCAAATCACGAATTTGATTGAACTTCAGTTTTTTATGATTGTTATCGACATGGGTAAAACTGTTTTGAGCAATAAAGCTGACCGCTTTCACCATATCTTGCAAATAACCTAGAGTCAAAATATAAAACTTACTTGCCTCGACAGAAGTCTCATCCAAATTTTTGACAAAGAAGTATACATTGCCCTTGAGTTCTTCAATTTCCTTTTCTAATTTTTTTAATTTTTTCTTGCTTTGCTTCAATTTACTCAATTCCTGTAATCCCAGGCTGTCAATTACCGAGATATACAGTTCCTTAGTCTCTCCAATAACTGTAGCAATTTGAGCAGAACTTTCCGAAACCACTCCCTGTATGGTAACAATATCATGAGAATTGAGTTCCGATGCTTTTGCGGCATCTTTCGCTTTGGTCTTTTTCTGATGTTTTTTATTACTTCTATATAATAAAATTCCCACCAAAATTAACATCCCTACTACGGCATATACTTCACCGATTTTTAGAATATAGGCGATTACAAATGCAGCCAAAAACGCTACAACTGCCGTTACAACCCAGCCACCAATAACATTAAAAACTCCTGCTACTCGATATACCGCTGTATCTCGATCCCAGGCTCCATCGGCAAAAGAGGTTCCCATGGCTACCATAAAGGTTACATAAGTAGTGGATAATGGCAATTGCATGGAAGTACCTATCGAAATTAAGATACTGGCCACCATTAAATTGACCGATGCACGAACCATATCAAAAGCCGGTTCTTCGATCTTTTTATTTTTAATCTTTAGCGGTTTTTCAAAACTTTTATCAATTTTTAATTGCAGTGATTTCGGTAAGAAATAATTTACCCCAACCCCAATATAAACCATACCCCTCACAATTACTTTCGACAAAATATTTGGAGTAAACTTTTCTGTGGTAGTTCCTGTATCCTGACGGGCCAAATTCATTTCCGTTTCAATTACGTTACGCGCTTTCTTCGAAGTCCATAAAGTATATACCATCACCAAACCAGCAATAACCAAGAAATAAAACGGTGCTACGATATTATCATTGGCCAGTTCGCCCATCATATAAGCATTAGGATCAATACCTGATCCGGCAAAGAACTCATAGGATTGGAAGGCCGCAATCGGCACCCCGATAAAATTAACCAAATCATTTCCTGCAAAAGCCAAAGCCAAAGCAAAAGTTCCAATTATGATAATAACCTTTAAAATATTAATTTTAAAAACACTCATCAACAACTGCGAAAACAAGGTCCAAAACACAAAGGAAAAGGCTACAATTCGGAACTGATGGTGATCTATCCAGGAATAGGTTTCTTTAGATATAAAAGAAACACTTTTAAGCCCTTTTATTAAAATAAAGAAGGTGATGGCCGTAATCGCAACACCTCCAAACAAGGCGCCAAAATAGTTTAATCTCTTATCAATATGAAATGTAAAAAACATCCTTGAAACATATTGTACTAAGGTACCTATAGTAAAAGATAAAATTACCGACAACAAGATACTGTATATGATTTCGGTTGCTTTTTCGGTATTGATATATTGAGGTAAAGTATTCAAACCACCATCGGTCATGACAATTTTTACAACGGCTAAACACACCGCTGCTCCGAGTAATTCAAAAACGATAGAAACCGTTGTAGAAGTAGGTAAACCCAACGTATTAAATACATCGAGCAACAGTACATCGGTGATCATTACAGCCAAAAAGATAATCATCACATCGTTAAAGCTAAACATACTGGGGACAAAGATTCCACTTCGGGCAATCTCCATCATTCCATTAGAAAAAAGAGCACCGACTAAAATCCCCAAAGTTGCGACTACCATAATGGTTTTAAAGGGAACCGCTTTAGAACCTATTGCTGAATTCAAAAAATTCACCGCATCGTTGCTGACTCCAACTGTTATATCAATCACAGCCAATATTGCCAAAGCAATCAACATAACCACAAAAATCTGATCCATATTGTCTTTTATTATTTGCGTTGCAAAAATCAGGTTTCCAATTGTTTTTTACGTTAAGTTAATGTTATGAAACAATTAAACCCTGTGCTTTATTCAAAGATACAAACTGTTTTTATACGAATAAATTCTAGTTGTATTTATTACCTTTACCTTTTAATAAAATTTACTATGAACGAATTATTCTCTGAATCAAGTCCGTATTTATTGCAACATGCCGAAAACCCTATTCATTGGAAAAGTTGGAATCCGGAGAGTTTAAAACGAGCTCAGCAAGAGAATAAGCTCATCGTGGTTAGCATTGGTTATTCGACCTGCCATTGGTGTCACGTTATGGAGCACGAAAGCTTTGAAACGGACGAGGTAGCTCAACTGATGAACAATCATTTTATATCGATTAAAATTGATCGTGAAGAGCGGCCAGATCTGGATGCCTTTTATATGAAAGCCGTTCAATTGATGACCAAACAAGGCGGATGGCCACTGAATGTGGTTTGTTTACCCAATGGAAGTCCTATTTGGGGAGGAACGTATTTCCCTAAAGAGAATTGGATGGAAGCACTGAAACAACTACAAGGTCTTTTTACAACAGATCAAAGTAGGGTTCATGAATTCGCAGAACAGCTTCACGAGGGAATCACATTATTGAGTGGTGTTCCCAATGCCAAAGAAACCGTTACATCCCTCGATGAATTAATTTCAAAGTGGAAAAAAAGTTTTGATTGGGAATATGGTGGGTATAGCAGGGCACCAAAATTTATGATGCCCAACAACCTTTCTTTTTTACAAAAATACGGCTATTTAAACCAGGATGAGACCCTTCTAAATTACATCGATCTGACCTTGACGAAAATGGTCTGGGGAGGGATTTTTGACACAGTACACGGTGGTTTTTCGCGTTACTCCGTCGATCATAAATGGCATGTACCGCATTTTGAAAAAATGTTATACGACAATGCACAGCTCTTAAGTGTATATGCGGATGCCTACAAAAGAACAAAAAACCCACTTTATAAAACTTGTCTTGAAAAGACGATTTCATTCTTAGAGTCAGAGCTTTCCAATGGCGAAGGAGGTTTTTATTCCGCATTAGATGCAGATAGCTTAACAAAAGACGGTATACTACTCGAAGGCGCCTATTACATTTGGACAAAATCGGAAATTGAAAATTTAATCAAGGAGGATTTTTATCTATTTGAACAAGTTTTTAACATCAATGACTTCGGCTATTGGGAAGACAATTATTATGTTTTGATACAAAACCAACCACTGGAAAATATCGCGCTCAACAATAATATACCGCTATCCGAATTGGCGGCAAAAAAAATAAAATGGGAAAGAGCCTTACTAGATCACCGTAAAAACCGATCGCAGCCAAGACTTGACGACAAAACACTAACAGCGTGGAACGCCTTACTTATCATGGGCTACCTAGACACCTATACAGCTTTAAACAACTCTGAATACCTAAGGAAAGCTAAGGAAATTTGCGCTTTTATTTCAGACAAAATGTGGTCAGAAGCCGGTTTATTTCACACTTACAAAAACGGCAAAGCCACCATTACAGCTTTTCTCGACGACCACGCTATTTTTATAGCCGCATTAGTCATGCTTTACGAAAACACCTTAGACGAAAATTATATAAAACAAGCCAAACAATTAACCGATCATTGTTTGGATGTATTTCTGAATACGGAAACACAATTCTTTAATTTTAGCTCCGATCACGAAAATGAGATCATCACTAATTCTATAGAAATCGAAGACAATGTAATACCTGCGTCAAACTCTTTTATGGCTCAAAACTTAATTAAACTCGGTATTTTATACGAGAATACGCATTATACAAAATTGGGGCAAAACATGGTAGAGTCCATTAAAAAACAAATCGATTATGCCTCCGCTTATTCCAATTGGTTACTTGCAGATTTATACCTGTCAAGTCCTACCGAATTAGCCATCACCGGTCCAAATGCCCTAGCCGAAACACTCGCTATCAAACAGCAAATACTCGGTAAAACAGCCGTATTTGGAACAACTATAGAATCGACTATACCGTTTTTTAAAAATCGTTATGATTCCAAAGAAACGATGTTTTATTTTTGTACCAATCAATCCTGCCAACGCCCTGAAAGCGAAGCAGCCTTTTTAGAACAACACACCCTATAATCCATGGAAAAGACCGATCAACTTCTCTCCAAATACTTAGAAGCCATCATCGATTATATCCCCAACATCGTTGGGGCATTAGTGATCTTAATAATTGGACTGATCATCATTCGATTATTAAAGAAATTCGCTCAACGAATTTTTTTAAAACAGCACTTAGATCCCACTTCGATCAGTTTTTTACTCGATGGAATCATTTGGGCCTTACGCGCATTGCTCTTTATCGCTATCGTTTCGAAACTGGGAATTGAAACCACTTCATTTGTGACCGTATTGGGTGCCATGAGTTTGGCTATTGGATTATCCCTGCAGGGATCTTTAGCCAATTTTGCTGGTGGTGTATTGATTATCTTGTTTAAACCTTTTAGAATCGGTGATGTTATCGAAGCTCAAGCTGAAGTCGGAAAAGTAATGGAAATTCATATTTTTTCGACCAAAATCGTCACCTATCAAAACCAAGTTTTATATATTCCAAACGGTATACTATCCAATGGAAAAATAAAAAATTACTCGCAGAACAAACTGCGTAAAACCGAGGTGCTCATACAGTCCACTTTGAATAAAAACAGCACGGAATTTATAGAAAAAATGAGTACCTTATTATTAGCTAACGACTTGGTTTTAAAGAAACCGGATCCCAGAATTCTAATTAAGGAGGTCTTGGATGCTAAAGTCACCTACAATGTACAAGTATGGGTTGAAAACCACAATCACACCGAGGTTTCTTCCTTTATTTTACAAAAGGGAAAAGAGATTTTTACCGAGATTGACTAAAAGGAAACTCACTTCTTTTTAGTCAACACCAAAAAATCTTTTAAATAAAAAGGTTCGAAATAAGCCACATCTTCAAAATCCTTAGCCAGGAATTTTTGCCAGGCTAAGCCTGTCATATCCTTTGCGGATGGGTATTGAATCTCATCGTGAAAAACGCAGTTGTCGGCTATAAATAATTCTTTACATTTTGGAGCTCCATCACCAATGAAGTGCAGTTGTTGTGGCTTTAAATAATCAAAAACACCGGCAGTTAACACCAAGGCTTTGGTGTCCTCAACAATCTGGTGATCAGCGCTAAAAATGGCAGTAAACACTTCCATTCGCCTAGCGTCTATCATCGGAATGATTAATCCATGCTCTATAGTTAATTGTTCTGCTAAAATGCATAATGTATTGACTCCTATCAAGGGCACGCCTAACGCATAACAAAGCCCTTTTACAGCAGAAACCCCTATTCTTAATCCAGTATACGACCCGGGCCCTTTGCTAACTGCTAAGGCGCTCAAATCTTTGAATTTCAAATCAAGCTCCGCGAGTACTTCGTCGATATAGAGATGTAATTTCTCTGCATGACTGAAATGCTCTTCCGCCATTTCTTTTGTTAGCAATACTACTCCATCACCCGATACGGAAACAGAACAATTTTTAGTTGCCGTTTCCACACTTAATATATAAACCACTATTTTTTAACTTTAATATTAATTTCTCGTTGTACTTGTTGTCCCTCTTCCAGCTCACGGTTTACAACGGCGTAAGGACCTACAATAATTATATCCTCTGCCTGAAGCCCCTCTATGATTTCAATGTTCCGATCGTCTTGAATACCGGTTTTTATCCATTTAAGCTTAGCAACCCCATTAGCCAATACAAACACGGCTTCTTGAGGTTTAGTCGCATCTGCTGTAGGCACATTGCTATTCAGGCTATCTTGCGGTGTTTTCATCACAATGGCACTGATAGGCACCGTAAAAATACCATCGCGTTTATTGGTTACGATATCAACTGTCGCAGTCATTCCCGGTCTAAAAGGCGAGTAATTAGAAGGTTTCCCATCTAACAAATCCTCATAGGATTCTTTTAATATACGCACCTTTACCTTAAAGTTCGTGACTTGGTCGGCAGTAAGCGTAACACTAGCTGAATTAGAAATACTGGTAACTATGCCGCGAAATTCTTTTTTCAGATAAGCATCTACCTCGATTTTTGCTTCATTACCCACTTTGATCTTTACGATATCATTCTCATTCACATCGACCTCTACCTCCATATTATTCAGGTTGGCTACTCTTAAAAGCTCTGTACCTGCCATCTGTTGGGTTCCCAACACACGCTCTCCCAACTCTACGTCAAGACGTGAGATTGTTCCATCTACCGGTGCATAAATCGTAGTTCTGTTTAGATTGTCTCTCGACTCTGTCAAGGAAGCTTGGGTACTTTGCACTGTAAAAAACGCAGCATTCTTTACCGCAACAGCCACTTCATAAGCCGATACTACTTTGTCCCATTCCGCTTTTGAAATCACCCCCTTATCAAACAAAATTTTATTTCGATCGTAATTCAACTTTGCTTCTTTCAATTGAGCTTCTGCTTGATTTAATCCCGCCTTACTATTAGATAAAGACGCAACCATTCTATCCACCCCTGATTCATACAAGTCAGGATTGATGCGCACCAAAAGCTCTCCTTTTTTTACGACCTGTCCCTCTTTTACCGGCAAATCGATGATTTCACCCGACACTTCCGAAGATATTTTAACCTCAATTTCTGGTTGAATTTTGCCCGTTGCAGAAACTGTTTGCGTTATCGCACTTTTCTTCAACTGTAGTGTTTCAACCTTTTTGATCTGATTATTATCGCCCAAAACATTGGTTTTATATAATGCTACCACAACAACAATAGCCACGAGGACCAGTGTAATGAGGATGTATTTAGTTCTTTTTTTCATAGGTAGAAGTATTCAAAATTAAAGGTCAAACAATAATGCTAAGATGTATATGGTACTTGATCTAAGTAATATCATCAATTTTTATTTCTCAAAAAGCGGAATACCAAAATAGTACTCCAATATTTTTGTTTTAAAAATGTAATCGTATTTAGCTCGAAGCACTTCAGATTGCGCATTAACCAATAAGGTCTGAACTTGATTGAGCTCAAATATATTCATCAGTCCAACTTGATAGCGTTGTTTAGCATATTCCAACGATAATTCACGGGCTTCTAGAGTACTTTTTGCCGCGTCAAAACTCTTTAAAGCACTTTGTGTATCGGTATAAGCGGTATACACAGCTTGTTTTAATTTTAAATCAGTTTGATCTTTTTCATTTTTAGTTTGTTGCAGTGCTACTCTACTCAATCGCACATTATTACGCGCGCTCCAACCATTAAAAATAGGAATATTTATACCAACACCAAAACTTTGTCCTTTATTACTATCAAACTGATCAAACAACGATTCTGGTCCAGAAATGATCGGTACCATATTGGGTTGCACAACATTTTGGTTGGTATTTTCTACCATTCCAATCACCCGAGTCGGATTGTTTGGATCTATGGTCTGCCCCGTGACACGATCGTTATAGGCCGCACGCGTTGCAAAGCTATAAAACCCCCTTACAGTAGGTAAAAACATTCCGCGTGCAATAGCGACCTCTTTGGCTGCAATTTCAACTTTGGTTTGCGCCAAACGAAGGTCTACTTGACTTATTTTCGCCTGCTCCAAAATTTCATCCGCAGTTTTCAACATGACTTCACTATGTGCCACTTCATAATCTTGATCAGCAATATCAAAAGCTTGAAAATTATCTATTTGCAACATTTGCGCTAAGGCTAATCTAGATATTAAAACCGCATTATCGGCAACAATTACCTTTTGTTGTGTATTGGCTACAGTGGCTTTAATATCCAACAAATCTCCAGCCGGAACCACACCTGCAGTAACCAATTCTTGTGTTCTGATTAACTGTTGATTATCATATTTTAATTGCGCTTCATTTGAATTGAGCAATTCCTTATTAAAAATAATTTGTAAATACGCATTGATCACATTCAATGCAATGTCCTCTCTCATTTTCTGAGATTGATATTGGGACGACAACAAACTCAAGCGCGATTTAAGCAATTGATTTTGATTTTGAAGCCCTTTAAAAATATCTATAGCTACATCCACCCCAGCAGATGTAAACTGGGTAGTTTGATTCTCTAATATACCGGTAGTAATATTCTGATTTAAACCCAAGGTCCAAGAATGATTAGACTGAGCGCTGACCGTAGGCAAAAAACTCCCCCAAGCCGACTGCTTGCCGATAAAAGCCCTTTCTTGATCTAAATCTACTTGTTTTATATCGATGTTATGCTCTAAAGCATAGGAGACACACTCTTGCAACGTCCAATTTTTATCTTGAGCCATCCCACTAAAGCCACCTCCTATCAAAACACAAAACAACAGTGCCAGCCTATTCGCTTTATGTTTTTCGATCCTATTAATAAAGTTCATAAGCAACGATCATTTATCTATATGACGCCAAAAGCATCTTTGTGTTACAACTAATAAAAATAAAAAAAACCGTCTTAAGACGGTTTTATAATATAGCTTTTTTTTGTTTCTTTTTTTTAACAACCCTATACACTAGATATCCGACTACACCGACTAACAAATAGGGGAATATCATCAGATAGACAATCCCATCATTTACAGCAGCAGCTTGAACTCCGGACTCTTCTGTTTCTAACGCCGCTCTACACATGGCGCATTGAGCTGATGCAGAAAAAGTGGACAATATAAAAAATAAGCTTACAAAAAATAAATTTTTAATCAATGTGCTTTTCATAATATACAATTAATAAACGTAATAAGGTGAAATCATCAAATACACAACAACTCCAGTTACAGCAACATATAACCACAAAGGAAAGGCATATCTCGCAATTTTCTTATGCAAATCGTATTTCCCTAATAGTGCTCTTACATAAGTCACCAATACAATTGGAATTATGACTACAGATAAAACAATATGACTGATCAAAATAATAAAGTAAATGGTTTTCAAAACACCTTCCCCTCCATACGAAGTAGAATTAGAGGTCATGTGATAAGCTACATACATACCTAAAAACAAAACCGAACACAAAATACAAACTTTCATAATGTTTTCATGAAGTTTTCTATTGCCCTTTTTAATAGCAATGACTGCCGCAATCAATAGCACTGCCGTAAGTCCATTGATACTCGCATAAATCGGAGGTAAAAACGACAAAGGCTCAACGTTTGGAATTTTAACACCAAACAAAATAACTACTACAATCGGTATAATAACCGACAATATAATAATCCAAGTATTGTATCTTTTTTCAACTGACTTATCCATTATTCTTCTAATAACAATTTAATATCTTCCTTAATCATCTTAACACCTTGGTCATCGGTTCCGTCGTAATATAGTATAGGATTTCCAAACTCATCTTTTCGACAACGAATATTACCATCCTTATCAATTAACGCAAACAAGCCAGAATGTTCAAATCCACCCGGCACATTTGAATTTGCCGCAGCATAGAGGTTGAATTTTTTAGACAAACTAAAAATATAATCTGCATCGCCTGTTAACATATACCAAAATGGCAATTTAACACCCAGCTCTTCAGCATGTGCTTTAAGTGCCGCCGGTGTATCATTTTTTGGATCAATGGTTATAGATGCGACACCAAACTTAAGATTACCATAAAACTCTTTTTGAATGCTAAGCATGTTTTGATTCATTATTGGACAGATCGTTGGACACTTTGCAAAAAAGAATTCCAATACATAGACCTTACCTTTATAATCTTCATTTGTAATGATTTTATCATTTTGATTGGTCAATTTAAACTCTGGTGCTGGACCTATTACAACCAAATCTGATTTTTCAAATTTAGCGATGATCTTGGGTACAGCCCAAATTCCAAAAATCAAAATGATAAACGAAATACCGATATATGATTTATTTTTCATGATTGAATTATATTATTTATTAGGGTCACTAACAATTTTATTATACTTTTTAAGAGCCAATCTGTATTCTGCAAGAATAACTTTCATATCATCCATCATTTCGTTGTGCAATTCGGCAGCTGATATGGTATTATAACCTTCTTTATATTCTTCTAATCCTTTTTTATTTTTACCTTTTCGCCCTCTAAGATTTTTTTCTTTGTCCAGAATAAAAACATTTGGGGTTCCTAGATTAGCATCCAATTTCCCTTGAAGTTGAAACGAATCGTAAAAAACTTTAATTTGTTCCGGATCTAGAAAAATATAATCCCATTTTTCTAAATCAGAAATCGGCTCCAACTCAGCACGAACTCTTTTCACCTCCTCTTCACTTCCAATCGGCGCAACAAAAACCACTTGAAAATCGTTAAAATCGCGGTATCTTTTATAAATCTTTTGATCCAAGTTAAAAGCATTGCCCCGATCTCTAAACATATCGTTACCCGGAAATCCAATTACGGTGATTTTATCTTTTAAAACAATTGGTTTACCAGACCAAGTTTTTCCTTCGGGTAGTTCGTGAACTCCTTCTGTCAACGTCGGTAATTTTGCAAATTGATTGACTCCTGTCGCAAAAAAAAGATACGCACAAATAGGCATGATAAACAAAACGGTAAGTACAATATATTTTTTCATTTCTAGAATATATTTTTTTGTAAAGTTATATGTAATTACAAGACTGACATAGCTGTTTTATTTCGAAAGCAAAACACTTGGTAAGTAGCGGTTACATATGTTGATAAAATCTGACACAGTTAAAAGTCCGCCATAAATCTGTCAAGGCAAATGAAGCTTAATGCAAATCATTTGCTGGTATTTTCCGGTCGTCTTGGTAAACCGTACAAAAATAAAAAAAGGCGATTAATAAATCGCCTTTAAATACTTAATATGTTATTAAAATATCCACTTGTAAATGGAGTTATGATTGAATACATCATAAATATAAGATCCTTCAATTAAGAGTAAAGTTACCATATAAGCAATTAAGAACGCTAATATACCCACTACGGACCATCTTAATGCTGCTTTCTCCCCTTCCAAGTGCATAAATGCCCACATGATGTAGTATGCCTTCCAAAGGGTCAACAAGATAAAGATCCAGTTTAATAAACTTAAATGTAAAATATGCGTGTAGTGTAAAAAGTCTGGTTTAAAAATACCGAAAACAACTTCCACTATAGTTATCAAAGAAAGGATTACGAATACGGTCCAAATTCTCTTTGTATTTGATTGATGCGCTGTACCTGTTGATGCTGCCATTTTTCTTAAATTTTAAAAGATTAAACTAAGTAGAAGAAAGTAAATACGAATACCCACACTAAATCTACAAAGTGCCAGTATAAACCACCTTTTTCAACCATTTCATAAGATCTTCTTCTTTCATAAGTTCCCAACAATACATTGAAGAAAATCACTATATTGATCAATACTCCAGTGAAAACGTGAAATCCGTGAAATCCAGTTATAAAGAAAAAGAAATCTGCAAATACTTTATGACCGTATTCGTTGTGTTTGAGGTTTGCACCTTCTACAACCATTACAGCATCTTTTAAATGATCTGCTGAAGCTTCTCTAGACAATATTATCTTGTGTTTGGTTTCATCGACAAACTGTGTTCTAATGCGCACATTTGGATTGGCTTCAAAACCGGCTTTAACTTCTTCTAAAGAGTACGAAGGAACAGTAGATCCGCTTATAAACCAAGCACCTGTATTTCTCTCTTTTTGAACGCGTTCTTTATCCGCAGAATGAATAGCGAAATCAGCCAAAGCGATTTGCTTTCCGTCTTCTCCAACGAATTGTAAAATTGATCCTCCGCGAGTTTCCACCGCACCGTAAGATCCCTGAATAAAGTTTTTCCATTCCCATGCTTGAGATCCCAAGAAGATAAATCCTCCAATAATCGTCAAGAACATGTAAAAGGCTACTTTACTTTTCTTTAATTGATGTCCTGCATCTACGGCTAAAACCATAGTAACTGAAGAGAAAATCAAAATAAAGGTCATCAATGCCACATAGTACATTGGTGCATTTACTCCGTGTAAAAATGGAAAGTGATTAAACACCTCATCGGCGATAGGCCAAGAGTCCATAAATTTAAATCTCGAAAAACCATACGCAGCAAGGAATCCTGCAAAGGTTAATGAATCAGACAATATGAAATACCACATCATCATTTTTCCATAGCTTACACCAAGAGGCTGATTTCCGCCGCCCCAAATTTTTTCCTTAGTAGCTGCTGTAGTAACTGTCGCTCCCATATAAAGTTGTTAGTTAAAAAGTTCCCAAATTTAAGTCTTTTTTCTATTTATAGAAAGTAAAAAACAAAAACAAATAAATCCAAATCAAATCTAAAAAATGCCAAAACATCCCACATAACTCTATACCAAGAGTTTGACCTGAATTATACTTTTGTTTAAAATGATTATAAATTACTATTAAAAGTGATATCAATCCACCAAACAGGTGAACCACGTGTGCAATCACTACAACATATAAAAATGAGGTTGTAATGGTACTTTCACTACCAGTAAAAAAATAACCGGATTCTATAACTTGTCCAAATCCTTTGAACTGCAAAAAAACGAATAATAAACCTAATACCAAAGTAGAAATCAAGTAAATTGTCGTCTTGTTACGATCATCTACTTTAATTGCTCTGTGAGCCATTGTAAATGTAACACTACTTAAGATTATAGCAATGGTGCTATACAAAAAAGCAGTTGGCAATTTGAAATCGACGATCCAGTCTGGTCTCGACTTACTGATCACGTAGGCACTAGTAAGTCCGGCAAAGACCATTATAATGCTTCCCATAGCAAAAAGAAGCATCACCTTTAAGGCCTTCCCTCTTTTCTCTTCTTGTTCCTCAATACTTACATCCATAATTATCGCAAAAATTTATCTAATATATATATAATCTGAATTAATGATATATAGGACACACTGACCAACATCAACGAACGTGCTGCTTTTTCAGTTCGAGTTCTATATAACTGTATCGCTGCATATAACATCCATAGGCCCGCTAAAAACACCAACACAGCGGCAATAGGCGATAAATACAACCTACCCGTTAATCCTGTTGCCGGGAATATGGAAATAACAATTAACCAAACGGTGTATAATATAATCTGAAGAGCGGTTTTCTTATCGCGTTTTCCCGAAGGTAACATCGAGAATCCACCTCTTTTATAATCATCGTATAAAAACCAACCAATGGCCCAGAAATGTGGGAATTGCCAAAAAAACTGTATTAAAAACAAGGTTCCTGCTTCAATTCCAAAATTATTAGTTGCCGCAACCCATCCCAACATAAATGGTATTGCACCTGGAAAAGCACCAACGAACACCGACAAAGGGGTGATGGTTTTTAATGGGGTATAAATACTGGTATATAAAAAGATTGATATCGCCCCAAACATGGCTGTTTTAGGACTCACTACATATAAAATAGCGACACCTACCAAAGTCAAAATCACAGCCAAGATAAAGGCGGCCGAAGGTTTTACTCGACCTGATGCTATCGGTCTATTTTGTGTACGTTTCATTTTAGCATCCAACTCTTTTTCTATAATTTGATTATAGACATTGGAAGCTCCAACCATACAATACCCTCCAACAGCGAGCATGACAAGCGTCCAAATATTGACCTCCCGCCAATCTAATACCGCCAAAAAATAACCGGCAATAGTTGAAAAAACAACACTAATAGCCAAACCGGCCTTGGTCATTTCTTTAAATTCCTTAAATATCGAAGTCTTGGTATCCTGTGGTATGTTCAAAGCAGTTTTCATTTCAAGTAAAATGGGATTGCAAATATACTCCAATTTTTAAAATAACTTCTAAAAACTGTGGTAGTTACTGTTAATCTTTATTTAACATTTGAATTAATATGTTTTATCCGAATCCAAATTATCGACAATTGCTTTAGCCGACGAAGTCCCGAGTCTTTTCACTCCCAAACCAATCATCACTTCCGCATCTTGTCGATTGCGAATACCTCCAGCCGCTTTTACTGGCAAAGGATTTGCATTTTCTAACATCAGTACCAAAGCCTCCACGGTAGCCCCATTAGGCCTGCCATCCTCAGTCTGAAAAAAGCCTGTCGAAGACTTTACAAATATCTTCTCATATTGTTTTTCTTCAAATTTAGAGAGAGCCACTTTCTTGATTAAAGTCGTTAGTTGAACAATCTCCATATTACTAAGGGCTGCAACTTCAATAATCCATTTCACCGTCTTTCCCGCATCTAATGTCAACTGGGTACACTTCCAGATTTGCTCGCGTACTTCTTCAATCATTCCCTGCTGAAACAAACGATAGTTCACCACAAAATCCAATTCATCAGCTCCTGCATCAATAGCCAGCTGCGCCTCTTCTAACTTTTCAGACAAAGAACCCTTTCCCTCTGGAAAATCAATTACAGTCCCCACCAATACCTTTGATTCAGTCAAATCGATATAAGCCCTAGCCTGAGCTACATACTCTGGCCTTAACATGACCAATTTAAAAGACTCCTCTACGGCCTCTTTGATCACTTCCTGAACAATCTCCGAATTTTCCATTTCACTAACACCAGCTTGTACCGCCGTTTTTAAATAGGTCGAATCCATATAGTTTTTCAAATCCATAGTATATAAAATGAAAAGCCCCACTTTCGCGGGGCTTTGATTATTTCTTTTTGGTCGTAAATACAGATACACATAATAGCCCCAAAAAACTACCGGAGCAGTTTGCTGCCACATCTCCCCATTCCGCACCTCTTGATACCGTGCAATAATATTGTAACAACTCAATCAGGATTCCAAATAAACTGGCACTCACAAAAACCATTAGATAAATCTTGCCGGTTTTTCTTTTTTTGTCAAACAATAAATACTTACTCCACAATACAGAAAAAACAAAATAAAAGGTAAAATGGACGATCTTATCTTTGTTAGGAATATTCCATCCAGAAACTGTAGGAATAGAACTTGCATCAATTAAACAAGCAATTCCGACTAAAATAGTCCAGACTATTGCGATCAGAAAATAGGTATTACGCCCCAATTAATTCTTTATATGCCGCATCAGAAAGCAAGTCTTCCACTTGCGATAGATCTGCAATTTTCACTTTTATCATCCAACCCGCTCCATAAGCATCCGAATTTACTAATTCTGGATCGCTTTCCAAGGTATCATTAAATTCAATTATTTCACCAGAAAGCGGTAAAAATAAGTCTGAAACCGTTTTAACTGCTTCTACAGTTCCGAAAACTTCATCTCTATCTAATGTTTGATCCAAAGTTTCTACTTCAACATAAACGATGTCTCCTAACTCTCTTTGAGCGAAATCAGTGATTCCCACTGTTGCGATATCACCTTCAATCGATATCCACTCGTGGTCTTTAGTGTACTTTAAATTAGCTGGTATGTTCATTATATTTAGTTTTTAGCAAATGTATGATAATTAAAATAACTTTAAAATATTTAGGCTTGAATTTAAAAATTATAACGCATGGTAAATCCTGATCTAATATTGGTCATCGGGAAAGTCGTCGAAATAACCGCTTTCGAAAAGGTATGATCGTAGAAGAATATCGCTGTTAAATTTTGACTCAAAGCATAATCCGCTGCCAATCGACAAGACCAAATATCCTGTCCTGCCCCCAATTGATTATTATTATAATCCAAATACCTTATAATAGTTTCATTCTTACGCCAAGTAAAGTCAACTTTCAGATTGATATCACTCGTTATTTGTCCTCCTTGTCCATTGTTGGCAAAATCCGAGTTAAACGACACATCTTTGATACGATATCCCAAACCAATTACGTAGTCGTTACCGCGAACCTCTGTCAATAAATTATTGTCGAAACTCAATGACAAAGCGCGATCTTGTCTAATTTCTGCCAGGATTTTAAAGGCATTTTTCAACTCAAAATCAACGCGTACCAACGGATTAAAACGCTCCACTAGAGTTGCATTATTCACAATCGTTTTGACCGGATAATTACCGTAGTCATTAATTTCATTTGGTTTTGAATAATACTCAAAGTTTGAACTGTATGAGCCTATTGTATAACCTGCTTGATAACCGTGATGTATTGAAAATCTCCTGAAATTATTTTTAAACCATCCAATTTTCATCAAACCGGTATACTTCATATTCCAATTGGGCAACGGTATATTTCGAAAAACCCCTGTCGACACATCGGATGCATTAGAACCGGTATATGCCGCTAAAAATGCAGGCAGCAATACTTCTTGGTTGTTCTTACCATATCCAATCGGAAATCCATCATCATCTCTATTTGCCGGATTCGACACATCAATACCGCGAGAACCCGCCAAACGATTTGCTATGACTAATCGGTTATCTCTAAATTTATCGAATGGTGCTGAACTGTTGATATCGCTCTTACTAAACGAGGTTTTGATCATGACGGTTGAAATCGTAAAGTTCCCAAAATCATTCGGAGACCGCGAATTATAAAAACCGTTATCCACATCGTATTGTTCTGAAAAATTCTTTGTTATCGTTCTATCCGCTGACAAATCGATCATCAGGTCTGGAATCAATTCTATTTGCGCCGTGATGTTTAAGGTTTTATTATTTACCTGTGTAAAGCTCTGGTTAAATTCCGGATAATCGGTTAACCAACCGTTTCTAGCCGCTTCATAACGCACATCACTTTGACTACCAAAAACGAATCCCATAGATGGCTTAGACGTACCGAAGAATCCCAGTCCAGGCATAAAACCAGGCAATAGCGTTCCGTTGTTTTCACTGTAATTCACCTGTACATTTCGCACACTTGTCACCAAACCAATCAATAAATCTGTCACAACACGTCCGTTCTTCTCCTCTTCTTCTGGTTTGGCAACTGCATTACGAACCACTTTTTGTCCCGGAACCAAAGCAGCTGTTTTTGCGGTAGGTTTCTTTTTATTGCGTTCTGAACTCTTAACCAATCCCACGTAGCGATACAAACGATCAAAAGCGAAAGTGGTATTCAGTCGGTGCGAATTTGCATTCTGAATCGTGTTACCCAGGTGATATATATTACCATTATCTTCTATTGACGAGAAGGCATCCGAGGCTCTTTGCCAGTTGAAATCACCGGTATAGGAATACGTGGATTTGATAAATGACAACAGCGGTATTTTATTGATCGGCAATTCGTAGTTAACCGTCAATTGTTGCATGTGTTGATTTGCCTCTCCTACGTCAAAATAATTATCCCAGATGGTATTATCATTGTTGATTCTATTGTTTGGATCGTAATAATTTCTAACAATATTACTGGTTCCAGCCGTATAGGTCAATCTCAAAGACTTGGTCAAGTTATAATTAAATCCATAATTATAATTAAAGAAATAGTTACGTCGATACAGAGGCTCTAGCCCGATTCCTTCGACATCAACCAAACGATATTGTTGTTTGTTATATTGACGCAAGACATTGGTACTAAAAGAAAGATTAGACGGTAAATAATTTAAATTGAAGTCGCTTAATATCTTCCAGTAATTACTCTTTTTCATCATCGCACTCTTTTTAAAAGGTTCGATAGGTTTTGGAGAAAAACTGTAAGCGTAATCCACCGATGTTCTGGTTTGTTGATCCAAAAGTGCTTCAATTTCAAAATCATGACGCTCCGTTTCGTTATACGAATGCGACAAGGTTAAATTCTCTACATCGTATAAACGCGCTTTTTTATCTGGATTACGTTGTTTATTAACTCCGATAAAGTTGATACTTCTTCTTTTAGTATAGTCTTCCGCTCTGTTTTGAATGGCTTTTCTCTCCGCTTCCGAATTAGCACCATCCTTCATATACTTCAGTTTAATATCCGGATTTAACGGATCGTATTCTGGCGTTATGGTTTCCTCACCTATAGCATAGTTAAAAGGTAAATTAACTCCCCACTTCTTAGGCAACAGATGCCCCAAATTAACATTGGTTACTATATTATACTGTAAATGATCTTCTCGACTGCGCTCATTCGGACCTTGTTCTAGCCCTCCAAATCCAATAGTCGATCTACTACCCGTAGCAGATAGGTTAGCGAAGTCCGCAAATTGCGCATCAACATTAGCTACAGCGGCCCAACCTCCTTTATTGTCCATATCAGACATTCGAAGTTCGTTAAACCACACTTCTCCACGCAAATCTTTTGGAGTTCCGAGCACATCGGTTTGATTTTTTAATCCCAACATAATGGTTCTAACCCGTCCAAAGTTTGGACTTCCTTTAATCCCTAATCGCAATTTATTGGTTTTACCCGACAAAGCCGGATCTAATTCATCCTCATATTTATAAAAGATAAAGTTGGGATCAATAGAAGCGTCATTCATCTTCATTACCTTCAACTTGGTCAATAAATCCAAAGCAACCTCAATTTCATTCTCAATCCTCCAAATTTGATCTGGCGCCGATTCTCCAAAGGTCGTTAGCTTTAAAGGAATTTCCACTTGATAAAAGTTTTCCGTAAAGTCATTTCCAAATCGGATAAATGCCACCATTTCATCATCTTTTAATCGATCGGAAACACCTTGTGGTTCTAATGCTTCAGCATGCAAAAACATACGCAGCTTTTTGTACTGACGCATATCCACACTCACATTTTTAAATACTGCTTTAGAATCTCCCGGCTCTAGTCCGCTAGGCGTCATAATGGCCGGATCTCTTTGATATACCTTTAACGATAACGATTGCTCGTTTTGATTGATCAAAGAATTATTATTATAAACTTGTTCTCGTACCACTCCTGGAGGAGTTACATAAGGAATCGGGTTTCTCTCAAAGTTATTTTCAATATTAACCGAGGTTACATCAAATCCTACATTGGACCCTTTTACCGGTGCATTTACATCTTCAACCAAAGTACCGTCAAAACGTCTCCATTCACTACGTACCAAATCCAAAGTTCCAAAACGCAAAGTCACTTCCTCTTTAAAACCGGTGACAAACATTCTCATAAAACGAATTGATCTTAAGTCAGAAATCGGTCCAACTGCATTCTCTTCATTAGCATCAATGGGAATTTTATAAAGAATCCAGCGCACCGGAGTTGTAGATCCATCAGGCAATTTCGCTGATGATGTACGAATATCCACAACATTGTTTTCACCAATTTTTAAACCCGCTTTGACATCTACTGAGAATTCGTAATAAGCATTGATGGTGTTCATCGTATTATCCCCGTCGATATCTTCCGTATCCGGCAAAGTACTCGATCCGCGATTATTTCCAGAAAGCCCTACGGGTGAATTTCCATCGAGCCCATTATAATTTTTATATCGTTCCAAAACATTTCCTTCAGCATTTAAGAAATACTGATAATTGTCTGCCGCTGGGTCTTCTAATTTGGCAAATGAAGGAAACATAGCCGCCTCCTCTGCATCGGACAAACCATCCAAACCAACATCTTGTGCAATTCTATTTTGTTCGTTGGTATCAAAGGCATATATCAACGAAGTCGACGCTGGTACTTTCCCCCAGATTGTTTTGATCGTCGGCTGATTTCCTCCTGCGGTGGGCAAACCGTTTTCATATTGCTTGTGCCCGTCCTTTAAGATGTCTTCCGAAATAAAACCCAAATTGAATTTAACCTTTCCCTGATTCATTTCACTACTAACATCTCCTGGATTCCCAGTATAAGGATCCATCATCCAAAACTCGATAAACTCGACGTTGGCCTGCTCAAAATTGGTTGAATTAAGCGCCCTCATGATTCCACCCCAGTTTTTATCTGGATTCATAAATCGATTCGAACTGGCAAATTCTGGATTGTAATTATAAGGTCCTCTTTCGTTGGGATAATAGGTTAAATCCAAAGTCGTAATAACCCGACTCTCTCCGTATGCCACATCTTTGGAAGGAAACAATTCTTCACTAAAAACCCGTCTGGTCCGGTTGGATGAAACATCCTGTTCGGTGATTCCATTAGGCCTTCTAGAACTCGCATAGAAAACCGGATCAACACTATACCACGCTAATTTTCCACGTCGATAACCATACGATAAATCATTATACTCATCTCCATAACCCACTGGCGTACTCGCTAAATGCCACGCTTGAGGGGAGCGAATATCTATATTCGATTGAGAACCCTCGAAATCATCAATATAAGAAGTGGCTTCGCCGCCAAATTGATCTGCTTTAGAACTACCCGGCATTAAATAAGCAAACTCCCCTCTAAATGAAATATTAGATTCCGCATCTGTATCCACGTTAGGCAATTTATTTACTAATCGGGTAAAGAACGGAACTTCAGTAGAAAAGTTCATATTCATCCCCATAATCGTATTATTTACAGATTCCTCACCATAACTCGATTTTTGAGTCATCGGTTTTTCAGATAGTCGTAAATAAGTTGCTCCAATCAAGAAATTCTCATTGAATTTATGTTCTACATTCACTCCGAAAAAACGTTTGGTCTGCTGTCCAAAAACCGCATTATTTTCTACAGAAATGTCGATAGGAGTATTGGAAGCCTGCAAACTTGGGTCCAAGATTTTGACACGACCTCTTGCATAATCCACCGTATAATCAAGCCCCTCTATCAACAAACGTCCACCGGCTTGTACTACTACAGAGCCTTGTGGCACATTATAAGCTCCAATAGGAATTCCATCTCCCATCGAACTCTTATAACGTCCTTTTAATTGAAATTTGTTTTTATCTCCCTCTTGCAATGCCGCCGCTTGAGTACCGCGATACAATTTTCTAAACACATACTTCTTTTGATTGGCGTTGTAAGAAGCTGGTAAATTATAATCTTCTTGATTGCCTTGTGACAATTTATTAAACAAATGTTTTCCAAACGGCTCTACAGTGGTAAAAATAATACGTCCATTCTGGGCGTCTATCGTAATCCCCTCAAATTTATTATAGTTGTTTTGATTGGAGTTTTGGTTGCCCATGTTTCCACCCGTATTCCCCATACCACCAATACCACTAGTGGTTCCAGAAGGATTCATTGGATTCTGACCAACCGCATTGGCCACAAAGTCAAAAAAGCCATCACCACCTTCTTGTGGGTCATTGGTATAATTAAGTCGATCTAGATTAAATACACGCAATAAAGGTGTCTTATCGACGTCTGGAGGTAATGGATCAGTACCGGCGGACGAGATATAATTTAATGGAGACGGATCGGTATATAAAATATTAAATCTAAAATCCTGTTGTTCCAATTGCATAGCTCCTTGAATCTGATAAATATTTTTCATCATTAAGTTCCACAACGGTTGTTCAACGGATGTCAAATTACTCTTTAACATTTTTAGAATCAAACTTTGTGAACTCGGGATTGGCGACTGTGTTGGATCCAAATTTGGAGTAATCGATGTCGGATCTCCGCCATCTGTACCAAATTCTCCGACTTGATACACCTGATCACCGATGGTATATTGGTAGGAAACGGCCAGTACTTCATCGTTAGACAAACGCTGCTGTAAAGAGATATAACCCAATTGTGGATGAAAGGTAAATTCGTTTGCCGTTAATTTTCGGGCGCTTTCCAATTTTGAATAATCCCTACCTTCTGTAACCGGTATATTAAAGCCCGCAGTACCCGATGTAATAGTACGGATGCTGCTATTTAGAAAATTGCTGCCAATTTTACCTGGATCAAATTTATTATTTCTATTATCGGACGGAGCGTCTGGTTGCGGGTTAACAATGAAATCTGGATAAGCCTGAGTGTTTACTCCGATAATTTCAGCATCATTTATACGCGTTAATCGCCCTTCACCTAAATCCTGTATAGCAATAATATTACGCATATTATTATCTCCTGAATTTACCCTATTCGAGCGGTTTGTTATCCAAACTTCTACCCTAGTGATCCGTGCACGACTGTTGATATAGGGATAGTTCTTCAAACTTTCATCGTATTTATTCCTAAAATACTGAGAAAGGAAAAAATGTCGATCTGCGTCGTAATCCAAACCGAAAAGTTCAAACTCTTCCATGGTTCCACCACCCTCAGCTACTACTGATCTGGTTTGAGACTTCTGTTCGGAAAACACCCCGGTCAGAGTGGTACGTCCGAACTGCAATTGGGTTTTTACACCAAACAGACTCTGGGCACCACGAATCAACGAACTGCTTATAGGCATACTTACGTTACCAACCTCTATCTTTTGTACAATATCATCCTCATCAGGACTGTAATCCAACTTGATTAAATTCTGAAAATCAAAAGTCGATTGGGTATCGTAATTGGCATTGACATTCATACGCGTACCGACCTTACCTTGAAGACTCATCGAAATCCGTTGATTAAAATCAAAGGTAAATACTTTTCGATTACGCGGTGAAAGCGAAGGATTATCCTGTTTGGTGAAACGTCCTCCTAAGTCGATTTCAACAGACCCCTGAGGTTTTACATCGATGGTATTAGAACCGAATATTCCTTCAAAAAGACTTGAATTCACGTAGTATCGCGGCAACATATCGCGTTGCACTTCCGGATCGCTACGCCCATCGACGGTATTAAATTTCTGCATAAAATACAAACGCATTTGCTCTCTAAGAACCAATTCTTCGTATTGTTGACGTGTTAAAATCAGCGGATAATCGATCGTAAATCCATCAATAGAACGCGTATAAATGTATCGATCACTTGCGGGATCATAGGTATAGGATTCGACGATACTTTTGGGATCGGGTAAATCAATACTTCCAACATCAAATTTTTTGACATTGAGGGTATCATTAACCGGTTCTTGTGCCTGGATAAACTGGGCCGTAAAAAACAACACAATAGACCACAGCAATGGAGGCCAAACAAATCTTTTTTGAAAATTCACTTTCAAGTTCTATAGGTTTTTTAAAGCTTGTTTAATAATCATTTCAACCGTAGCATCTGGGGTTTGTTTGGCGATTTTATCGACCACTCTTTCTGCCGCTTTTCTTGCAAAACCCAAAACTTCTAAAGCAGATAACGCTTCTTCTACATTTGTATTGTTAACAACAAGAGAAACCTCGTCAATATTATATAATTTAATTACTTTTTCTTGTAAATCCAAAATAACCCGTTGTGCTGTCTTAGCTCCAACGCCTTTGGCTGATTGGATGGTTTTGACATCATTCGACGCAATAGCTTGCAACAACTCACGCGGCGTTATCGATGACAACATACCTCTAGCTGTACTCCCACCAATGCCAGACACAGAGATCAACAGCTTAAAAAGCTCTCGTTCGATCTTCTCCATAAATCCGAAAAGGGTATGAGAATCTTCCTTCACCTGTAAAAACGTGTATAAACGAATGTTTTCCGCACTCGTAATTTGCGAATACGTATGCAGTGAAATATGAATAAAATACCCTACCCCTCCACAATCGATTACGACGTCTGTAGGTGTTTTCTCTACCAACCTTCCCTGAATATGTGCAATCATCTTTAAATCAAATTTTACCCAAAAATAGCAAATATATTTTAACTATTTTCTAACAGATTTATTTCATCACTTTTTTTACGTACAAATGATCTTAATATCACGATTTAAGACCACTTTGCACAAACCATTATGGGATAAAATCCAATAGAAACGACAAAAGGGCTAATTCAGAAATTAGCCCTTTTTTATTATCCACTTAAGAAATCGGTTACTATTTCTTTTTTCTCATTTCCTTTACTTGAGCATCAACTACTGCTACTGCAGACATATTGACCATCTCTTCAACACTAGCACCCAATTGGAATACGTGCACCGCTTTATCAAGTCCTAAAACAATAGGCCCTATTGAAGTCACTTTATCCAATTCCTTCAACATTTTATACATCATGTTTGCCGCATCTAAATTTGGAAAAATCAAAGTATTGACTTTTTTATTAACCAATTTTGAGAATGGAAATTTATCCTTCAACATGTCCGGATTCAACGCAAAATCAATTTGAATTTCACCATCAACCACCATATCGGGGTAATTTTCATGAAGAAACGCAACCGCTTGACGCATTTTTGCTGGAGATTCATGATCCGCAGATCCAAAGTTTGCAAAAGACAACATCGCTACTACAGGATCCAATCCAAACATACGAACAGTGCGTTCTGTCATTAACGCAATTTTAGCCAAATCTTCTGCTGAAGGATTCGGGTTAATGGCTGTATCAGCCAAAAACATCGGTCCACGCTTGGTCATCATCACGTTGGTTGTAGCTACTTTAGAAACACCAGCTGCTTTAGGGATCAACTCCAAGATCGGCTTGATCACCGAAGGATAACTTCTTGAATAACCCGTTACTAAGGCATCTGCATCGCCCTCATTAACCATCATCGCGGCAAAATAATTGCGCTCACGCATCCACTTTTCCGCATCGTAAAACGTGGTTCCTTTTCTTTTTCTGGATTCCCAGTACGAAGTTGCAAAACGATTTCTACGGTCTGATTCTTCTTCTGTTTTAGGATCGATGATTTCAACATCTGCTTCAAAACCTATTTCCTTCATCAGTTCCAGAATGATTTTTTTATTTCCCAACAAAATTGGAACACCAATACCTTCCTCCTGTACAATCTGTGCTGCTTTTAAAACATCTAAATGATCTGCCTCAGCAAAAACCAAACGTTTAGGATCTGTTTTTGCTCTGGTAGTAAGCATTCTAACAATTTTATTATCAGAACCCATACGTTCATAAAGTTCGTTTTTATACTTATCCCAATCTGTAATCGGTTCTGTAGCAACACCACTTTCCATAGCTGCTTTAGCAACCGCTGGTGGTACTACTGTAATCAAACGCGGGTCAAATGGTTTTGGAATAATATAATCTCGCCCAAAGATCAACTTAACTTCACCATAAGCGATATTAACCTGTTCAGGAACCGATTCTCTTGCCAATTCAGCTAAGGCTATAACAGCAGCCTTTTTCATTTCTTCATTGATTTTAGTAGCACGCACATCTAAAGCACCACGGAAGATAAAAGGAAACCCTAATACGTTATTCACTTGGTTAGGATGGTCTGATCTACCTGTGGCCATAATGATATCTTTACGGGTATCCATAGCCAATTGATAAGAAATCTCCGGATCTGGATTCGCCATAGCAAAAACAACTGGGTTTTCAGCCATAGTTAACAACATCTCAGCAGATAGAATTCCCCCACTAGACAAACCGATAAACACATCACTACCAACCATAGCCTCTGCTAGTGTACTGATATTTTTATCCGTTGCAAAATCGCGTTGCATTTCAGAAATCTTTGGATCGTCTTTCTTTAACACGCCTTTACTATTCAACATAACAATGTTGTCTGGATTAACTCCAAAAGCTATATATAATTTTGCACAGGCAATAGCAGCAGATCCCGCACCGGAAACCACCATTTTAACATCGCCCATTTTCTTTCCTGCCAATTCAACTGCATTGAGTAGGGCAGCACATGAAATGATTGCCGTTCCGTGTTGATCATCGTGCATTACAGGAATATTCAACTCCTCTTTTAATCTTCTCTCGATTTCAAAAGATTCTGGAGCCTTAATATCTTCGAGATTTATTCCACCAAATGTCGGGGATATATTCTTTACAGTCTCTATAAATTTCTCCACATCATGAGTGTCTATCTCAATGTCGAAAACATCAATATCAGCGAAAATTTTAAATAATAAACCTTTGCCCTCCATTACTGGTTTTGAAGCCTCAGGTCCAATATCTCCTAACCCCAAAACAGCAGTACCGTTTGAAATTACAGCTACTAAATTTCCTTTAGCAGTATATTTATATACATTTCTTACATCTTTTGCAATCTCTAAGCAAGGTTCTGCAACCCCAGGAGAATAAGCTAATGCCAAATCTCTTTGAGAAGCATATTTTTTCGTCGGTACCACTTGAATCTTCCCCGGTGTCGGTTTTGCGTGATACAATAAAGCCTCTCTACGTTTACTGTCTTTATGCATTTTTTTAAGTTTAGTGAAACAAATATAACGTTATTGATTGATAAATCTAAACAATGAGGGGCTTGAAATTCGTATTAAAGACGCTAAAAACAGACTTTATATTTTTATTAAACATAATTAAGACACAATTATAAATCTAGATAACAAAAAAAACAATAACTGAAAAAATTAACAAAAAAAGGGTAAAACACAACTAAAATCAGCGATAAAAACCCATTTAATCGCGAGGATCTAAAACCAAAAAAAGCGATAAAACAAACTCCTTGTTTGTTCTATCGCTTCTATATTAAACGGTAAATAACTTTTGGGCTAAAACAAACCTCCTTGGGTCATTGGACGAATCAAACCCAGGTGTTTAAATGCCAAATCAGTCACTTCTCTACCTCTTGGTGTGCGCATAATAAATCCTTGTTGAATGAGAAACGGCTCGTAAACTTCTTCAATAGTCTCCGCATTTTCAGAAACCGCTGTTGCTAAAGTTGACAAACCAACAGGACCTCCCTTAAATTTTTCAATAATAACTCTTAGGATTTTGTTGTCCATTTCATCCAAACCATGAGCATCCACATTCAACGCATTTAAGGCATATCTGGCGATCTCGATATCAATAGTTCCATTCCCCTTAATCTGTGCAAAATCGCGTACCCTACGCAACAATGCATTTGCAATACGCGGTGTTCCACGACTACGCCCCGCAATCTCAATGGCGGCTTCCATAGAAATAGGCATTTTAAGAATCCCTGAACTGCGCTCCACTATACTGGTTAACAATTCCGTATTGTAATACTGTAACCTGCTTTGAATTCCAAAACGCGCACGCATAGGCGCGGTCAAGAGTCCAGAACGAGTAGTCGCACCTACCAAAGTAAATGGATTTAAGTGAATCTGTACCGTTCGAGCATTGGGTCCCGACTCGATCATGATATCAATCTTAAAATCCTCCATGGCTGAATACAAATATTCTTCGACAATTGGACTTAAACGATGGATCTCATCGATAAACAAGACATCGCGTTCTTCCAGATTCGTCAATAAACCGGCTAAATCTCCAGGTTTATCCAAAACAGGGCCCGAAGTAATTTTAATACCTACCTGTAATTCATTGGCTAAGATATTCGCCAAAGTTGTCTTACCTAGACCCGGAGGTCCGTGAAATAAAGTATGATCCAAGGCCTCATTTCGCAAATTGGCCGCCTGTACAAAAACCTTTAAGTTATCTAAAACTTGATCTTGTCCGGCGAAATCCTCAAAGGATAGCGGACGTAATCTCTTTTCAACATCTAAGTCGTCAGAAGAAAAATTCTGATTGGTAGGATTTAAATTTTCATTCATAATAGCAAAGATAATTGATTTTTTTTAATAGCGGATACGCAGATACGCAGATA
>DCKE01000005.1:35546-92619 GCA_002320285.1 Flavobacteriaceae bacterium UBA1682
GATACGCTGATACGCTGATGGGCGTATGGGCAAATAGGCTTTTTTATGCAGATACGCGGATACGCGGATACGCAAATGGGCAAATGGGCAAATGGGCGTATAGACAAATGAGCGTATAGACGAATGGGCGTATAGACAAATGGGCGTATAGACAAATGGGCGTATAGACGAATGGGCGTATAGACGAATGGGCGTATAGACGAATGGGCAATAACTAAAAATGACAAAAGCCACTTAAAAAATTAAGCAGCTTTTGTCTTTATATAAGTAAGATATGTTTTAGTGTTGTAATTCTTCTTCACCTTCTCTCATCGGTAAGTTTTGCGGAGCAAAATCTTCTTCGAAACCAGGTTTAGAATAATCATAAGGCCATCTGTATACTGTAGGCAATTCACCTGGCCAGTTTCCATGGATATGTTCTACTGGAGTAGTCCATTCCAAAGTGTTTGATTTCCATGGGTTTTGTGAAGCTTTCTTACCGTAGAAAATACTAACGAAGAAGTTCCATAAAAACACCAATTGGAAAGCTGCTCCAACAAGAGCGAAAACAGTAATAATAACATTCACATCAGCTAAATCATCAAATAAAGGGAAAGCTGTATTAGAATAGTAACGTCTTGGAAGACCTGCCATTCCGATAAAGTGCATTGGGAAGAAAACTCCGTACGCACAAACCGCTGTTACCCAGAAGTGAATATAACCTAAGTTCTTGCTCATCATTCTACCAAACATTTTAGGGAACCAGTGGTAAATACCAGCAAACATTCCATAAAGTGCCGATATACCCATCACTAAGTGAAAGTGAGCAATAACGAAATACGTATCGTGAACGTTGATATCCAAAGTACTATCTCCTAAGATGATTCCCGTTAAACCTCCAGTGATGAAAGTAGAAACGAAACCGATACAGAAAAGCATACCTGGATTCATTTGTAAGTTACCTTTCCAAAGCGTCGTGATGTAGTTAAATGCTTTTACAGCAGAAGGAATCGCAATTAAAAGGGTTGTAAAAGTAAATACAGAACCTAAGAAAGGATTCATTCCCGATACGAACATATGGTGACCCCAAACGATCGTAGAAAGAAAAGCAATAGCTAAAATCGAAGCGATCATCGCACGGTATCCAAAAATTGGTTTACGCGCATTAGTAGAGATAACTTCAGAAGTAATTCCCATCGCTGGTAAAATTACGATATAAACTTCAGGGTGACCTAAGAACCAGAATAAATGTTCAAAAAGAACTGGGGATCCACCTTGGTAATGCAATACCTCTCCTGCTAAATAAATATCAGATAAGAAGAAAGACGTACCAAAACTTCTATCAAAAATCAACAATAAAGCTGCTGATAAAAGAACCGGGAAAGAAACGATACCGATGATAGCTGTAACAAATAATGCCCAAACCGAAAGCGGCAATCTAGTCATAGACATCCCTTTAGTTCTCAAGTTGATTACAGTCGCTACATAGTTCAAAGACCCCATTAACGACGAGGCAATAAAAATAGCCATCGAAATCAACCACATGGTCATACCGGTACCAGAACCTGGAATAGCCTGAGGCAAGGCACTTAAAGGAGGATAAATTGTCCAACCTGCAGAAGCTGGCCCAGACTCCACGAATAATGAAAGAATCATTATTAAAGAAGAGATAAAGAACAACCAATAAGAAACCATGTTTAAGAAACCTGACGCCATATCTCTAGCTCCAATCTGTAATGGAATTAAAAGATTACTAAAGGTTCCACTCAAACCTGCGGTTAAAACAAAGAATACCATGATACTACCGTGCATCGTAACCAATGCTAAGTAAACATCGTTTTTCATAACTCCATCTGGAGCAAATTTATCACCTAACAACCAGTTGAAAATCTTGAAAGATTCATCCGGCCAAGCGATTTGCATTCTAAATAAAAGAGACATTGCCACACCGACAATTCCCATAATAATTCCAGTAATCAAATACTGTTTAGCAATCATTTTGTGATCTAAACTAAACACATATTTGGTAAAGAAATTACCTTTATCGTGGTGATCGTGATCGTGGTCGTGTTCGTGACCATTTGTTATTTCGTGTCCTACTGCTGACATAGTATAATTTTTTGAATAGATAAAACGTGAGAATTATTTAATTCTGTGAGCTATAGCTGTTGAATCTACAACAGTTTCAGCATCAGGCTTAGCTGTTTCTACAGGAACTTTTGGAGCTGCTGCTTCCAATGCTGCTGCTTTTTCAGCCTTAACTTGATCACCTAATGTTGGCAATTCTTTCAACCATTTATTAAATTGTTCCTCAGTTTCAACTACAATCTTAATTTGCATGTTGTAGTGAGAAGCACCACAAATTTTATTACAAAGTAACAAATAATCAAAAGTATAAGGATCTAAGGCCTCTTTACCTTCAGCGATTAAAGCTTTACTTTTTTCTCCTCTGATTTTATTAATATTATTTACTTTCTTAACAATTTCAGCTCTTTCACGCATTTCTGCAGTAGTCACTGAAGGAGTTAAAGCAAATTGAGTTACCATACCTGGAACACAGTTCATCTGTGCTCTAAAGTGAGGCATATAAGCAGAGTGAAGTACATCTTGTGAACGCATTTTCATCACTACTTTTTTACCTACCGGTAAATGCAATTCCTTAGCCATCATATCATCTTGAGCATTCGGGTCAGACATATCTACCCCTACTACGTTGATTCCTTCAATATAACGAACGTTTGCTTTTCCAAGCGTGTTGTCTTTTCCAGAATAACGAATATCCCAACTAAATTGTTTAGCGTAAACTTCTACATAAATCACCTCTTCTTCTTCATCGACAAACATGATGTCGTTCCAAGCGTACAATCCATATAAAATCAAACCAGACAATACAATTACTGGTATGATAGTCCATACAGCTTCTAACTTATCGTTGTCCGAAAAATAAAGAGCCACATTTCCTTTTTTACCTCTATAACGGAAAGCAAAATAATGTAATAAAGCTTGCGTAATAATTTGAACGATGAAAATCAAAATCATTGAAATCCACATTAAATTATCCACGTGTACTCCGTGTTCAGACGCGGAATTATCCATTAAGGGAAGATCACCGTAGTAATACAAACAATAGATGGTTATAACATAAATAAATGCTAAAAATCCGAAAGATAAATATCCATTGATATTATTGTCTTTATCTGTAGCGATCTCTGAATCTGCATCGTTTGAAGAGCTTCCGATCTGCGTTAGGTCAAATATTTTAGTCAATTGCCAAACAGCAATTCCTAACAATATTACAACGGCTAATATTAATAAACTAGTCATTTGTTTATTACTTTAAATATTAATAATGAAAATGTTTACTCTCTTCAATCAAAGGATTGCCTTTAGCTAACAACGGTGCTTTTGCAAGAGCCGTGAAAACAACAAAGATAAACAAACCTGCAAAGAATAAAAGCGATGCGATCTCAGATACTCCAATAAACCAAGAACCACCAACGGTACCAGGCATAATCATATTGAAGAAATCTAAATAATGTCCTACTACGATCAAAGAACCAGCCATAACAATAATCCAAGTCAATCGTTTGAAATCCGTATTGATTAACAACAACAAAGGAAGTACAAAGTTAAGAACTAACATACCAAAGAACGGTAATTTATATTCTTGAATTCTAAAGATAAAGTAGGTAACCTCCTCTGGAATATTAGAATACCACATCAACATAAATTGAGAGAACCATAAGTAAGTCCAAAAGATACTGATACCGAACATGAATTTAGCCAAATCGTGGATATGACTTGTATTTACATATTCTAAAAGACCTTTAGATTTTAAGTATAAAGTTACGAAGGCAATAATAGTAATACCAGTTACAAAGAAACTAGCGAATACATACCATCCGAATAGGGTGCTATACCAGTGTGTATCGATAGACATGATCCAGTCCCAAGACATGATCGATTCTGTAACGATAAAAAACACTAGGAAAGCAGCAGATATTTTAAAGTTCTTTTTGTAGTAACGCAAGTCGTTAGTTTCATCAAGAGCTAAAGAATTTTTAACTGCATAGTGTCTATATAAGTTCCAACCAGCCAAGAACACTACTGCTCTAATCAGGAAGAAAGGAACATTTAAAAAGCCTGTTTTACCTTGGATAATAGGATCATTGGCAACAACCTCTGGATCCATCCAGATAAACAAGTGATTTAAATTCATAGTAGACAAAACCAATAATATAAAGAAGATGATAGATCCTGGCAATAAATACGCCGTGATACCTTCCATAACTCTAAATAATACTGGTGACCATCCTGCTTGTGCAGCATATTGAATGGCGTAGAATGCTAAAACCCCTAAGGAGATCAACATAAAGAAAATACAAGCAATGTATAACGCTGCCCATGGTTTGTTTTGCATTTGTTGCAGAACGTGCTCCAAGTGATGTTGATGTTCTGCATGTTCAGCGGCACTCAATTCAGCGTGATGACCTGCATCTGCAGCTACATCATGAGCTCCTCCATGGTGCTGTTCTGTTAAAATACGCTCGACGTCATTAACCGTTTTTGGTGCACTGATAAACCCATAAACGATTCCTATCAATCCTAAGATCATTAGAATCATTGCAAAGGTTTTCAATCTTTTTGAAAATGTGTACATATCTAAACTTCAAATAAGTTTTACAATTATAATTCTGATTTCAATTTCAACACGTAATCTGAAACCAACCAACGTTCATGTTGGTTCAATTGGTTTGCATGCGATCCCATGGAATTCAATCCATAAGTAATCACGTGGAATATACCTCCTTCAGTTAATTCACGATCAGCGTAACTAGGAACTCCAAGAAATTTCTCTCTCTTAACCAAGTTCCCTTTTCCATCACCTTTATCGCCGTGACAAACACCGCAATAAATTGTAAACAACTCTTTCCCTTTACCATTCGCTCTTTCAGCTTCTGTCAAAGGCGATTTATTATTGGCTTTTGCCGCTTCTAAACCTTCCGTTGTATTTGCGTACTCATAAGGCTCAAAACCACGAGGCACAGAGTGCTCAGCAGGTAATTGACCTTCTTTACCGTTTTTAAAAGCTGTTGATTCTGAATATGTTTCGTAAGCTACTGATTCATACATATTCGGAAAAAACTGGTAGTTGGGTCTTTCTTTATTAAAACAAGAAGTAGTCAATACAGAAACCCCTACTAAAGCTGCTATTTTGTATATAGTTTTCATTTCTACCATTATTCTTTATCGATTACTTTTACTTCTACCGCTCCAGTTTTTTTAAAGAACTCAACCGCTTCTTCTTCATTACCTTTTAAGGCAACTTCCATTAAGAAATGGTCGTCTGTAGTTCTAACATCTGGGTTTTCAGCTTCTTTAAAAGGCCATAATTTACTTCTCAAATAAAAAGTAATAACCATTAAGTGGGCAGCAAAAAATACTGTCATCTCAAACATAATTGGCACGAAAGCCGGCATGTTTTGAATATAACTAAAACTTGGTTTTCCTCCGATATCTTGAGGCCAGTCTTCAATCATAATATAATTCATCAGGAACGTTGCAAAAGAAAGTCCCACTAATCCATATAAGAATGAAGCTATGGCAATTCTAGTAGGCGCTAAGCCCATAGCTTTGTCCAAACCGTGAACTGGAAAAGGTGTATAAACCTCTTCGATATGATGATGGGCAGCTCTAGTTTCAGCAACTGCGTGTAACAAAACGTCATCATCATTATAAATCGCGTGTATAACTTTAGTACTCATACCGAATTAATGATTTAAAGATTGATTGTTTTCGTGATTGGCGGCTCTTGCTCTTTTAAAATTATCACCAGATGATTTAAGAATCGTTTTCACCTCTGCTTGCGCAATTACCGGGAAACTTCTAGAATATAATAAGAAAAGTACAAAGAAAAATCCAATAGTTCCGATATAAATACCCGCATCTACAAAAGTAGGTTGGAACATCGTCCAAGAAGAAGGTAAGTAATCTCTGTGTAAAGACGTAACAATAATTACGAAACGCTCAAACCACATCCCTATGTTTACAATAATAGAGATAATGAAAGAAGCCATAATACTTGTTCTGATTTTCTTAAACCACATTACTTGTGGAGAAATCACGTTACAAGTCATCATTAACCAATATGACCACCAGTAAGGTCCTGTTGCTCTATTCAAGAAAGCGTATTGCTCATACTCTACTCCAGAGTACCAAGCCACCCACAATTCCGTAATATAAGCTACCCCTACGATAGATCCTGTGATCATCACAACGATGTTCATCAATTCAATATGTTGTACGGTAATATAATCTTCTAGGTTAGACACCTTTCTCATAATGATCAACAAGGTATTTACCATTGCAAATCCAGAGAAAATCGCACCTGCCACGAAATATGGAGGCAAGATAGTCGTGTGCCATCCCGGTATAACAGAAGTAGCAAAGTCAAAAGATACAATGGTGTGTACCGAAAGTACCAATGGAGTTGCCAAACCGGCCAATACCAAAGAAACCTCTTCAAAACGTTGCCAGTCTTTAGCTCTACCGCTCCAACCGAAACTTAAAATAGAATAAATTCTCTTCGTAAATGGCGTGATAGCTCTATCTCTTAACATCGCGAAATCGGGTAATAAACCAGTCCACCAGAAAACTAATGATACCGATAGATACGTTGAAATCGCAAACACGTCCCAAAGTAATGGGGAGTTAAAGTTCACCCATAATGATCCAAATTGATTTGGAATAGGTAATACCCAGTACGCCAACCAAGGGCGTCCCATGTGAATAATTGGGAATAAACCCGCTTGAACAACAGAGAAGATAGTCATGGCTTCCGCAGAACGGTTAATAGCCATTCTCCACTTCTGTCTGAATAGTAAAAGTACAGCAGAAATCAACGTTCCCGCGTGACCAATACCTACCCACCAAACAAAGTTAGTAATATCCCAAGCCCATCCAACTGTTTTATTTAATCCCCACGTACCGATACCTGTACCGACAGTGTAAATCATACAACCTACTCCCCAAAGAAAAGCAGCTAAAGCAATCGAAAAAACTATCCACCATTGTTTATTGGCTCTCCCCTCAACAGGTCTAGCCACATCAACTGTTATATCGTGATAAGATTTATCACCTATAACTAAAGGTTTTCTAATGGGTGCTTCGTAATGTGACGACATAATCCTTTATAAGTTTCTTAATTAATAATTAGTTATTTTTAGTTATTTCTAACTTTTACGTGATAAAACACGTTTGGTTTTGTTCCAATATGCTCCAACAAATGATACATTCTATCATCCTCAACTAATTTAGCTACTACGGATTCTTTGTCGTTAACGTCACCGAATACCATTGAACCACTAGAACAAGCTGCAGAACAAGCCGTTTGGAATTCATCCTTACTTACTGCTCTACCCTCTCTCTTGGCAGTTAAAATTGTTGCTTGAGTCATTTGGATACACATAGAACATTTCTCCATAACCCCACGTGAACGAACATTGACATCTGGATTTAACACCATACGACCTAAATCATCATTCATGTGATAGTCAAACTCGCTATTTTTATTATATAAGAACCAGTTAAAACGTCTTACTTTATAAGGACAGTTATTCGCACAATATCTTGTACCCACACAACGGTTGTACGCCATGTGATTTTGACCTTGACGTCCGTGTGATGTTGCCGCTACTGGACAAACTGTCTCACATGGAGCATGGTTACAGTGCTGACACATTACCGGTTGGAAAACCACTTGTGGATTATCAGCCGATTCTTCAAGACCTTTGAAAGTATTGAAATTCTCAGTGAAACCTTTAGCATTTACCTTCACCTCTACATCCCCTGCGAACGTATCTTCAGAAGAATAGTAACGGTCAATACGCAACCAGTGCATATCTCTACTTCTGCGGATTTCTGATTTACCAACAACCGGAACGTTGTTTTCAGCGTGACATGCTATAACACAAGCCCCACATCCAGTACAAGAATTCAAGTCAATCGACAAATTAAAATGGTGTCCAACACTACGGTCAAACGACTCCCAAATATCTACAGAACTAGCCGGTACAGATTGGTGATCTAAGGAAACCATTGGAATGATATTCCAATCCCTAACGTCTTTAGAGTTAAACACCTCTAGAGTAGTTTCTTTAATAATATCACCTCTTCCCATTAAGGTATTCTGCAACTGAACACAAGCAAACTCGTGATCACCTTTAGTTTTCTCAATAGTAACAGTCTGAACCGTATTAAAATCATTATACAATTGGTAAGCATTAACACCTACCTGCATTTCTTCTTTCATCGCCGCTTTACGACCGTAACCGAAAGATAAACCTACCGTTCCAACAGCCTGACCTGGTTGAATCAATACCGGAACATTTTCCAAAGTCACACCATTGACCTTGATCGATACATAACTTCCGTTAAGACCACCATTGGCAACGTGATAATTTTTAAGATCTAAAGAAGCTGCGTCTGACTTAGAAACCGTCAGATAGTTATCCCAAGATACGCGAGTCAATGGATCTGGAAACTCTTGCAACCAAGGATTGTTTGCCTGTTGTCCGTCACCCATTCCAGTTTTGGTATACAATACCAATTCCAGACCTGCCGCTTTTTTAGTCTGACCTAAAGTCGCTGCAGCTGATGCATAGTCATATCCTGCATTTTGTTCGTTTGATGCTGCAAATTCTGCAAAACCATCATGAACTAATTTATTCCAACTTACCCCTTCTAATACAGAACCTCCAACAGTTTTTAAATAGTCGTAATAAGCAGTAGTTCTACCGTTCCAAACCAACAAAGCCTCTTGCAATTGTTTTGTATCAAATAACGGACGAATCGTCGGTTGCACTACACTGTAGTGTCCTTTGCGAATCATAACATCACCCCAAGATTCTAAGTAATGAGGCAAAGCCGCTGCAATAGTAGTATGTAAAGCTGTTTCATCCTCTTTCATCGAGAATGCCACAGATGTTTTAACCTTTTTAAGTCCCTCTTCGAATGCTGTTGCATTTGGCAACGTGTAAACCGGGTTCACCCCACTCATGATCAAGGTGTGAATCGCACCCGCATTCATGTCTTTTACCAATTGCGCAACTTCTGCAGCATTACCTTTACGAACATATTTTGGTTTTGATGGCATAAATGCTTTAGAACCCAAAGCTTGGTTAATAGCAAACACCAATAACTGAGCATTTACATCTTCCAATCCTGAAACCAAAACTCCACCAGCACCAGCTGCTTTTAATTGTTTTGCAGCAATTTCAATTTCTTTATCTCTTGCAGTAGCTGCAGTTGAAACAGCACCACCAACGATCGCATTGTAAATCTTAACTAACGCTAATTTTTGTTCTGCTACCGTTAAAGAAATTCTCTTATCTGCATTAGCTCCCGACAAAGACATATTAGCCTCTATCTGAATATGCTTAGACATTTTACCGTTTTTCGGAACCCTCTTCATTGCATAAGCAGCGTCATAGCCACCACCTTGCCAGTCTCCCAACAAGTCAGCTCCTACAGAAAGTATTAAATCTGCCTGACCAAAATCATAATCAGCCAAGGCGCGCTCTCCGTAAACTTTTTGATAAGCATCTAATGCCGCCGTTGAAGAAACCGCATCATAAATGATGTGTTTAGCAGAAGGGTTTAAAGTCAAAAACTCAGCAATCAATCTATCCGTAGATGGACTAGCCATAGTATTGGTCAATAAAACAATTTTTGCTCCTGTAGTTTTTGCATCTTCTAAACTCGCTGTGATTTTAGAATTTACCGCCTTCCAAGAAGCCGCCTTACCTTCAATTTTCGGTTGCTTTAAACGAAGATTATCATAAAGAGACAATACCGACGCATGCACACGAGCATTAGCTCCTGACAATGCGTTAGACAAATTATTATTTTCTACTTTAATCGGACGCCCTTCACGGGTTTTAACTAAAATATTAGTAAAATCAAAACCATCAGCAATTGTAGTAGCATAAAAATCTGCAACTCCCGGAATAATTTCTTCCGGCTGAACAACATAAGGAATCGACTTAATAACTGGTCCTTCACAAGCTGCTAAAGAAGCTGCTGCTGTAGAAAAACCAACGTATTTCAAAAAGTCCCGACGAGTAGTTGATGAAGTCGACAAAGTATCTTTATCTCCAAGAAATTCATCTGTAGGAATTTCTTCAACAAACTCATTGTTTCTTAGCGTCTCAACAATAGAACTATTATCATTCAGCTCTTCAACACTTTTCCAGTATTTTTTGTTTGATGCCATTGTATATATATATTAGCTTCTTAAATTATTTTTAATAGTGGCACTTTCCACACTCTAAACCACCCATTTGTGCAACAGTCAATTTCTCAACGCCGTATTTCTTAGATAATTCCTCATGAATTTTCGCGTAATACTCATTGTTTTCCATTTTCACATCCGTTTTACGGTGGCAATCAATACACCATCCCATTGTCAATGGAGAATGTTGTCTCATTACTTCCATCTCCTCTACAGGACCATGACAAGTTTGACACTCCAATCCAGCCACTGAAACGTGCTGTGAGTGATTATAGTACACAAAATCAGGTAAGTTATGAATTCTAACCCATTTCACTGGTTTTTCTTCTCCAGTATACTTTTGAGTAGAAGCATCCCATCCAACCGCAGCGTATAACTTTTGAATTTCAGCTGTGTAGAACTCTGGACTATAGTTACCATAATCTACACCTTCATCACCTTGAAACTCGCTAATACTCTTATGACAGTTCATACAAACATTCAAAGAAGGAATTCCCGAAGTTTTACTAACTCTCGCAGAAGAGTGACAGTATTTACAATCAATACCATTGTCACCAGCGTGAATTTTGTGAGAAAAATGTATCGGCTGAACCGGCTCGTAACCCTGATCAACACCTACCTGCATCAAATAACCAAATACAAAGTAAGACCCTACTAAAATAAATACTATCGTAGTCAAAACCACCATAAATTGATTTCTAGCAAACGCCTTCCAAATTGGCACAGTCTGACGAACCTCCGGAGTCAATCCATTAGCCTCAACAACCTTATTCAATACCTTCTTAACAAAGAACAACATTGCTACTAACAGCAACAACACCAATACCAATGCTCCCAAGACAACCATATTCGAAACATCGTTCGAACTGCCACCTTGAGCACCTCCAGCCGCAGCAACTGGCGCAGGCGCCACCTTTGCAGGCTCAGAAGTATAAGCTAAAATATTGTCGATATCTTCATCAGAAAGAGCAGGAAAGTCATTCATCACGACTTTATTCCACTCATTGAAGAGTTTTACAGCAGCTGCATCCCCTGATTTGATCAAGGACGAACTACTCTTAATCCATTTGTGCAACCAAGCGGTGTCGTGTCTTTCGACTACACCACGAAGCGCAGGCCCTGTTGAATTTCCATCCAGCTTATGACATGCCGCACAGTTTGAATTAAATACTTCTCTACCTTTTGCTGCGTCTTGAGCAAACGAAACTGTAGAGAACGATAGCATTAACGCTAAACAAAAGAAAAAAATCTTTGAAAACGAATTATGGTTACCCACTTTTTCCATAGTTATAAAATGATTATCAAGTAAATTAGATAGTTTTTTTGTGCTAATATTAGCGTTCTATTAACTACCCTATTTATAAACTCCGACAAAAATACAATTTATGAATTACTCTTAAAACCTTTACCAGACTTAAAATGTAATTTATACCTATTCTAAATAGACCAGATGTGTGTATTTATTTATATATATTGTACTTTTGCTACAAATATAATTCATTATGAGAATTTTAAGAAACCTTTTAGCAACATCCTACTTAATTTGTTGCGCAAATGTATGCTTCGCTCAACAACAAAAAGCCACCATTCAAGAAGACAAAACCTTCCAAACTCTACTAAATGAGAAGCGAAAACTCAATTCTAGCTCCACAGTGAGTGATCGTTTTAAAATTCAGATTTTTTACGGTACCAATGCTGAAGCCAGAAAAAGACTCTCCCAGTTTAACCAACAGTATCCTCAACTCGGCGGAACTATCGTCTACACCAATCCATCGTATAAAGTCTGGGTCGGCAATTTCAAAACACGTATCGAAGCTGAACGAAACCTACAAGCAATTAAAACCACGTTTTCAAATGCTTTAATCATCAGTCCTAATAAATAAAAAAAAGCTGCCTATATAGGCAGCTTTTTTTTTGAGTGATCGGTAATCAGTGATCGGTAATCAGTTTGATAGTGATCAATAGCGATGAGTGGTTAGATCTTTAGGAGAACGCTGTTTTTAGCCAGCGTTCGCTACTTCGACGCAGCATCATCGATTAGCCCACCAAATTAATAATCTTTCCAGGGACTATAATAACTTTTTTAGGCGCTACTCCATTCAATTGAGCCTGAGTACGCGCATCATTCATCACGATTTCCTCAATCTCTTTCGCTGTTAAATCCATTGGTAATTCCAATTTAAAACGCATCTTACCATTAAAAGAAACCGGATACTCCTTGGTACTCTCAACCAAATAGGCAGCTATAAACTGCGGGAAAGCTTGTTTAGAAACCGATTCCTCATGCCCTAAAACAGACCAAAGTTCCTCCGCAATATGCGGTGCATATGGCGATAAAACCACAGCCAAAGGCTCTAATATTGCACGGTGATGACATTTTTGTTGGGTCAATTCATTAACACAAATCATAAATTGAGAAACCGAAGTATTGAAAGAGAAATTCTCTATGTCTTCTGACACCTTTTTAATCGTTTTATGCAATGTTTTTAGCATTTCTGCAGTTGGCTCCTCATCAACAACCACCACCCCACTATCATCTACATACAATTTCCAAAGTTTTTTCAAAAACCCAAAGACCCCACTAATACCAGCGGTATTCCACGGTTTAGCTTGTTCTAAAGGACCCAAAAACATTTCGTACAAACGCAAGGTATCCGCACCATACTCTTCACAAATATCATCCGGATTCACCACGTTAAACTTAGACTTGGACATTTTTTCTACTTCATGCCCTACTATATACTTCCCGTTTTCATCTAAAATAAAATCCGCTGTAGCAAAGTCCGGACGCCAAGCTTTAAATCCCTCAAGATCCAATTCGCTAGACGCATTTACCAAACTTACATCTACGTGAAGCGCTTGCACTTTTTGATCTGTAATCGCATTCTTAGAAACAAAAGTATTAGTTCCCTCAATACGATAAACAAAAGCACTATTACCAAGGATCATTCCCTGATTAATCAATTTTTTAAAAGGCTCCTCTACCGCAACAACTCCAATATCCTTTAAAAACTTATTCCAAAAACGCGCATACAACAAGTGACCCGTCGCATGTTCATTTCCTCCAATATACAAATCGACATTTTGCCAATATGCCACAGCTTCTTTTGAAACAATTTCATCAGAATTCGCATCTTCCATATACCTCAACCAATAGAACGAACTACCCGCCCATCCCGGCATGGTATTCAATTCTAAGGCAAATACAGTTACCCCATCGATCTTTGAATTCTCCACAACCTGATTGGCCGTGGTATCCCAAGCCCACACCGTAGCATTACCCAACGGAGGCAACCCATCTTCTGTAGGTAAATACTTTTCTACCTCTGGCAATAATATCGGCAAATGTTCTGCAGCTATCATTTTCGGCAAACCGTTTACATAATAAACCGGGAACGGCTCTCCCCAATAACGCTGACGCGAAAAAACCGCATCGCGAAGGCGATAATTCGTTTTCCCCTTACCTTGTTTGAGCGCCTCCAACTTTTCGATAGCCAAAGCCGTCGCTTCTTTATAACCCAAGCCGTTTAAGAAATCTGAATTTTCCAAAACAACCGAATCTTTATCTGCATAAGCAGACTCTGATATATCTATACCTTTAAAAATATTGTGAATCGGAATGGCAAAATGTTTTGCAAAAGCATAATCTCTCTCATCACCACAAGGTACAGCCATAACCGCCCCTGTACCATATCCAGCCAACACATAATCACCAATCCAAACCGGAATAGGCTCTTTTGTAAAAGGATGCTCCGCATACGCTCCTGTAAACACACCAGAGATCGTCTTTACATCTGCCATACGCTCGCGCTCACTTCTTTTTGAAGTAGCCTCAACATAAGCTTTCACCGCATCCAACTGCTCCGCAGTAGTGATTTTAGAAACCAATTCATGCTCTGGAGCTAGGGTCATAAAAGTCACTCCAAATATCGTATCAGGACGCGTTGTGAAAACCTCGATAACCTCTGAAGTATCTTTTAGATTAAAAGTTACAGCCGCTCCGACTGATTTACCAATCCAATTGCGCTGACTCTCTTTTAAACTATCACTCCAATCAATCGTATCCAACCCCTGTAACAAACGATCCGCATAAGCCGAAATTCGCATGCTCCATTGTGTCATTTTTTTTCTTACTACGGGATGACTTCCTCGTTCTGACAACCCATTTATTATCTCATCATTGGCCAATACCGTTCCCAAAGCAGGACACCAATTGACTTCCGTTTCTGCCAAATAAGTCATTCTATATTGCAATAAAATTCGCTCTTGCTCATCGGCAGTAAAAGCATTCCATTGAGATGCTGTAAATTCAACAATACCCTCATCACATACCGCCTGAACGCTATTATTCCCTTCCGCAGCAAAAACAGCTTTCAGGTCTTCTATCGATTCAGCGCGATTTGCAGCCAAATTGTACCACGAATTAAACAATTGGATAAAAATCCATTGGGTGTGTTTATAATATTCCGGTTCCGATGTACGGACTTCTCGACTCCAATCAAAAGAAAAACCGATTCGATCCAATTGTTCGCGATATCTTTTAATGTTGACCTCTGTAGTTAAAGCCGGATGTTGCCCTGTCTGAATCGCATATTGCTCAGCAGGTAATCCAAAACTATCATAACCCTGCGGATGTAAAACATTAAATCCACAATGACGCTTGTAACGAGCATAAATATCAGAAGCTATATATCCCAGTGGATGCCCCACATGCAATCCTGCTCCAGATGGGTAAGGAAACATATCGAGTACAAAATATTTCGGTTTGTCAGAAACAGCTTCTGTTTTAAAAGTTTGATTTTCGCTCCAATACTTTTGCCATTTGGCCTCAATCTCTTTTGGATTGTATTTCATCTGTCGTTAAATTTTAAAAGTCCTTTGATATCACCGGGCAACGAATCTGTTTGATTAAACCAATCGTACCGAGCAACTTAACACCTATTTGCTTATAGTGAAAAATATATATAGCGATAGCCACTTGATTTTCAGCGAAAAACCACATAAAACCAAAGCTTTACACCATATAAAATCCCTCAATTCACGCAAAAATACACTATATTTATAAGAAATATAAATCTTTAGCCGTTATTATCGCTGAAAGACATATTTGTTTATTATTTTTACGCCTTAAATAAAGAACTATGGCATCATCTTTTGAGAGATATCAAAAAAGAAAATTAATTTCTTCGTATTTTTCGGTCATCTTGAGTATTTTCCTGGTACTTTTCCTTTTGGGAACCTTGGGTTTATTCATTATGAACTCCGAAAAAATCTCTAATAATTTCAGAGAGACTATACCGATGTCTATCTACTTTAACGACAAAGCCACTACTGCTGAATTAGAACAATTCCACAGAGATATGGAAATAGCCCCGTTTGTAAAAGACGTGCATTATGTATCTAAAGATTCTGCAGCAAAGTCACATCAAGACATTATAGGCGAAGATTTCCTTCATTTCCTCGGTTTTAACCCACTGGAAAACTCTTTCGATATTCACCTTAAGGGTGATTATGTCGTATCGGACAGCATCAAGAATATCGAACTCGACTTTAAAAACAATCCCTTAATCAGCGATACGGTTTACGATAAACAATTGGTTGAATTGGTCAACGAAAATATCAAAACTATTACTTTTTGGATGTTAATTATCAGCAGTTTTCTAGCTGTTGTTGCGATGTTATTGATCAACAGCTCCTTGAGACTCTTGATTTTCTCTAGTCGCTTTATCATCAAAACCATGCAAATGGTCGGGGCTACGAAATCGTTTATTCGTCGTCCTTTTATCTGGCACAGCATGAAACTCGGAATTATTGGATCTCTATTGGCTATAGCCGGTGTTTTTGGGGTATCTTATTATTTAGATTCTAAATTTCCTTCACTGGGATTAGGCTTTAAAGAGGATTACTTCCCTATACTAATCATTTCCGTAGGTATCTTTTTAGTGGGTATTATCATTACTTCCATCAGTACGTTTTTTGCCACACAACGTTTCTTAAATTTAAAATCTGACGAATTATATTAAGCTATATGATTATGAATAACAACGAAAACCAAAATACTGAATTCCTATTTGCCAAAAACAATTATATCATTTTAATCGCCGGTGTTTTGATCATTGCATTGGGTTATATACTGATGTCTGGCGGCGGGAATGACAATCCTGCAGAATTCAATGACGCTATATTCAACTTCAGAAGAATAAGACTGGCTCCAACAGTAATTTTTATTGGTTTTGGAGTATGTATCTATTCCATTTTCAAGAAAGCGAAATAAACGTAATTCTCCTATAAACACCTATTTAAAAAATGGATTTAATTCAAGCCATCCTTCTCGCTATTGTAGAAGGACTGACCGAATATTTACCGGTATCTTCCACCGCTCACATGATTTTCACCAGTTCGTATTTTGACATTCAAAACGACGATTTCGTAAAGCTATTTCAAACCGCCATACAATTTGGAGCCATACTTGCCGTCGTAGTCTTATACTGGCGTAAGTTTTTTGATTTCACCCGCTTAAATTTTTATGTTAAACTAGCTTGTGCTGTTGTTCCAGCTCTAGTATTAGGAAAAATATTCGACGAAAAAATCGATGCTGTATTAGGAGAACCGATTCCGATTGCTATAGTATTGATAATTGGAGGTATCGTTTTGTTATTTATCGATCGCTATTTTAAAAACCCTACCATCATCAGAGAAGAAGACATCACAATCAAAAAAGCGGTTACCATTGGTTTTTGGCAGTGTCTAGCCATGATGCCCGGTACCAGCCGTTCTGCCGCTTCCATCATCGGTGGAATGCAACAGGGCCTTTCGAGACAAACCGCAGCGGAATTTTCATTCTTCTTAGCTGTTCCGACGATGCTTGCTGTAACCGTATACTCGATTGTTTTAAAAAAATACGAGAACACCGGACTAAAAGGTTATGAACTGTTGATGGAAAATCCCGACAATATAAAATTGTTTATCTTGGGTAATGTCATCGCTTTTATAGTATCCATTTTAGCCATCAAATTCTTTATCGAAATTATCAAAAAATACGGTTTTAAACCTTGGGGTTGGTATCGTATTGTTGTTGGTTCACTTTTGTTAATCTATTTTGTTTACGTAAAATAATAAGCATGAAATTATCCGCTGAGGAATTCCAAAATGGTCAAATTTTATTGATCGACAAACCCTTGAATTGGTCCTCTTTTCAAGCGGTTAATAAAATCAAATGGGCATTAAAAAAACACTTGGGTTTAAAAAAAATAAAGGTGGGCCATGCAGGCACACTTGACCCCCTAGCAACAGGGTTGTTAATCGTTTGCACAGGAAAGTCTACCAAACAAATCTCTGAACTTCAAGGGCAGATTAAAGAATATACCGGCCGTTTTTTCATCGGAGCGACTACTCCATCTTATGATTTGGAGACCGAGATCAATCAAACTTTTGAAACCACTCATATCACTCCTGAATTAATCGACAGCAGCAGACAGCAATTTCTAGGCGAAATCGACCAGAAACCACCGATATTTTCGGCGATCAAAAAAGACGGTCGCAGACTATATGAACACGCGCGAAAAGGCGAAGAAGTCGAGATTGCAACGCGCAAAGTTACGATCAGTGAATTCGAAATCACCGACAACAACTTACCGGAACTCGAATTTAGAGTTGTTTGTTCGAAAGGGACCTATATCCGATCACTGGCCTTTGACTTTGGTCAGCAGTTAAATTCCGGTTCACACTTAACCGCATTACGCAGAACTAAAATAGGCGAATACGATGTTCAAAATGCCATTGCCGTAGAGGAATTTGAAACTATTTTCTTTGGCAACAACGAACCTATCACAACAACAAACCTTACAAATAATTAAACCCATTTTGAAAACAAATCCATTTTTACTCTTTTTTCTACTACTGAGCATAGCTTGTTTATCACAAACTAAACCCGTATTACAAGAAGGTGATTTGATTTTTCAAAACCTCAACTGCGGACCGATGTGCGATGCAATCAATGAGGTGACCATCGGATATAAAGATTTAAAATTTAACCATATAGGTCTTGTCGTTTTTAAAAACGATGAGATTTATGTGCTTGAAGCCAGTGGAGTAGCGGTAAAAAGCACTCCATTAGATGTGTTTTTAAGTTATTCCTCACAAACGATGTATTTGGGTAGATTAAAAGAAGAATATCTTCATTTAATACCCGAAGCCATTCAATTTGCTTCGCTACAGATCGGAGTTCCGTATGACGATGAATTTCTATACGACAACGGAAAATATTACTGTTCCGAATTGATCTATGACGCTTTTAAATACGCCTACAAAAAACCTTTTTTCAGCCTATATCCGATGACATACAAACCCTTGAACTCGGACGAATTCTTTCCAATATGGGTCTCTTACTTTAAGGAATTGAATCAAGACATACCAGAAGGACTACCGGGATGTAACCCTGGTGGCCTGTCAACTTCAGATCGAATTCAGATATTAGGTCCTCTATAAATATAGGAATTTTCGGGATAATTAGCAAAAAATTAGACTAAAAGAAGCTTATTTATATCCCAACAGCTCCTTTAATTACAGACCCTTTCGTTATTTTTACGCCAATTTTGACGAAAAATGACCTCGACACGGTTAAATTGATTTTATAAAATGTACTTTTGCCGAAATTATTGTTTTAGGGCTCAATAGATGTTCCTCTTTTAAGAACAATAAAGACCTCATTTTATTTATGAAAAGAATTATCAGTCACAGAAATCTATTGGGTGTAGAAAAAAACACCGAATTAAAAGAATTAAAAACGATCTACCGCAATTTTATGAAGGAATTTCATCCTGATAAAATTCAAGACAATCCGGAAGCTCAATTAGAAGCTGAAGAAAAAAGTAAAAAAATCATTGAAGCCTATCATTTCTTAGTAAGTATTGCTCCGGAAACCGTTGCTAATACATTACCTGAGTACACTGAAACTACAACAAAATCAAGTATTCAAGATTTCAATTACGAGCGTTCGGTTTTAACCATCACGTTTACAAATGGAAGCAGCTACGAATACTTCAGTGTTCCGAGAAACACTTATATAAAATTAGTCAATGCAGATTCTCCTGCACGTTTTGCAAGAAGACATATCTACACCGAGTTTATTTACAGAAAAACGGGTAACGCAGAATAAATACAATTATACTGAGATTTTTGAATTCAAAAATCTCAGTATTTTTTTTGCCTTTATAAATTTGCAGCTACTGCAACACTATGCATCATTTCCATCACTTCGTTTTGAATAGCTAGGCCTTTATCTTTCGCGTACCACTTTTGCAGCACCACTATACCTTGTTCATCAAACTGACCGAACTCCGCTTTATAATCGACTACTGCTTTTTGAGCACCATCAGGTCTTGGCCCCCAGTCCGCAAGAACCTCCAAAGTATTTTTATCTAAAACGATTAACTTGGGAATTGCCTTACCTCCATTGGTCAAAAACTCCTCCATCAGCTCATTATTCTGATCTCTAAAAACAACAACCAAATCAATCGCTTTAGAAACCTCAGCCATTTTATTCAAAACCGGCAAGATTTGAGCCGCATCACCACACCAGCTCTCCGAAATCACCAACCAAATATAGGCTCCTTTTAATTGTTGTAACTTGGTCTGAACTTGATCCGTAATGACCATTGTTTTGTCCAAACGATTCAAACGAGCTTCATTAAGCTCTGCGTAAGACAGATAGCCTTCCTCTAATTCCAATATTTCAGGATTATTTAATAGGGCATTAGTCACAAAAGATCTATATTGCTTATAGGTATAGCTTTTTTCCAAACTTTGTGTAATGATGTTTTTCATTTTATAGTAAATTTATGCATTCAAATATAGAACATTTATCCATTCCAAAAGCCAGATTTCAAATGGAAGAACAACAGTTATCTTCAGGATTAGTACTATCAGGGGGCGGTTATAAAGGCATAGCACATGCTGGTGTATTACAATTTTTAGATGAAGAGGGTATTCGTCCTACTAAAATTGCGGGAACTAGTGCGGGATCCATTGTTGCAGGACTGTACGCTTTTGGAATTAAACCACCAGAAATTCTCGATTTTTTTAAATCGGTAAACATTTTTAATTGGCATCACTTTACGATAAAAAAAGCAGGTATCATGGATGCTTATGCCTTTCACAAGTACCTGAATAAAATTTTTAACGACCATATACTCGACGATTTAGAGATACCGCTCTATATCACCGCAACCGATATCGTACGCGGAAAATTGAAAATATTTAGTCCGGAAACCAAGATAGCAGATGCCCTATTGGCCTCTAGTGCGTTCCCTGGTGTATTCTCTCCGTTTAAAATTGAGGATCGACTATATAGCGATGGCGGTATCTTAAACAATTTTCCTTCCAATATACTACAAGGGCGTTGTGATTATATCATCGGGGTCAATGTCTGTCCTTTACAAGAAATAGAAGAACCCCAGTTAACTTCTATAAAATCAGTCACTGCACGAGCTTACGAGTTAATGACTACTTTGAATAACTATCAAAAAATACAGCTTTGCGATTGGATTATTGAACCGAAAGCACTGACAGAATACTCGACTTTTGAGCGGAATCGCAATAGAATGGATCAGATTTATGAGATTGGATACTTGGCAGCAAAAGAAAGCTTTCAAGAGAAAAAGCATAATTTTAAAAATCTTATTTTATAAAAACAGATAATGACTATATTTGCACAATCTTAAAATCATCCTTTCAATGAAATACAAAAGAATTCTACTAAAATTAAGTGGAGAAGCCTTAATGGGAGAAAATCAATACGGTATTGATCCAAAGAAGTTAGCAGAATACGCTGCAGAGATAAAACAAATACACAATAAAGGTATCCAAATCGCCATTGTAATCGGCGGTGGAAACATCTTTAGAGGAGTTGCTGGAGCAAGTGAAGGGATGGATCGTGTTCAAGGTGATTATATGGGAATGTTAGCTACAGTAATCAACGGCATGGCTTTACAAGGTGCCCTTGAAGCTGCTGGTATGTTGACTCGTCTTCAAACCGCTTTAAAAATCGAAGCCGTTGCCGAACCTTATATCAAAAGAAGAGCTGTTCGTCACTTGGAAAAAGGACGTATTGTAATTTTTGGTGCCGGTACTGGTAATCCTTATTTTACAACGGATACAGCAGCAGTATTAAGAGGTGTTGAAATCAATGCAGATGTTATTTTAAAAGGAACAAGAGTAGACGGTGTATATACGGCAGATCCGGAAAAAGATCCTACGGCAGTAAAATACGAAACCATCACTTTTGACGATGTCTTGAGAATGGGATTAAATGTTATGGATTCGACTGCTTTTACATTAAGCCAAGAAAATCATTTACCAATAGTGGTATTTGATATGAATAAAAAAGATAATTTACTTAAAGTTTGCGAAGGAGAAACTATAGGTACCACAGTAAATATTAATTGATAGAATAAAAAGTTATGACTGAAGAGATAAACTTTATTATTGCCAGTACTAAGGAGTCTATGGAGGGTACTATTGCCCACTTAGAGAAAGAACTTTTAAATATCCGTGCTGGAAAAGCAACTCCACAAATGTTAGGAGGTGTTTTCGTAGACTATTATGGCTCTCCAACCCCATTGTCACAGGTGGCCAATATTAATGTACCCGATGCACGTACCCTTGCGGTTACCCCTTGGGAAAAAAGCATGCTTCAACCCATAGAAAAAGCAATAATGATCGCCAATTTAGGATTAAACCCTATGAACAATGGCGAAAACATCATTATCAATATCCCTGCTTTAACAGAAGAACGCAGAAGAGACTTGGCAAAACAATCCAAAACAGAAGCCGAAGATGCCAAAATCGGTATTCGCAACGCTCGTAAAGATGCCAATACAGAAATTAAAAAATTAGAAAAAGAAGGTACTTCTGAAGATATCTGTAAAGTTGCGGAAGAAAGTATCCAAAAGATTACTGATTCCTATATCAAAAAAATCGATGAAATCTTCGCTGTTAAAGAAGCTGAAATCATGAAAGTATAAGGTCAAAAAAAATCCGCTACACAGCGGATTTTTTGTTTTCTATAAGTTTGTATAACGGCTTAATTCGACACAAATTTTAAACCTATAATCGAGGCTATAAGTGTTGTAATAAAAAATACCCTCCAAAAATCAGCCGGTTCTTTAAAAATAAAAATCCCAACGATCACTGTTCCAACTGCTCCTATTCCCGTCCATACCGCATAAGCCGTTCCTATAGGTAAAGTCTGAGTAGCTTTATACAACAAAAACATACTAATTGTCAAACAAACGAAAAAACCACACATCCACAATGCGGATACCGTGCCTGTGGTTTCCTTGGCTTTCCCTAAACAAGATGCAAAACCCACTTCAAAAAGACCTCCAATAACCAATAAAATCCAATTCATCTTTTTTTTGCAAATATACTTCAGTGAAAACAAAGTTCATACACTTCCTAAAATAAGGCCGCTGCCTTTCTCATTTATGCCAATAAACAAGCTACTCCCCAAAACCATTACGCAAATACAAATATTGTTGCTGTTTTTATTTTAATTGTTAATAAAATTTAACATATTTGTTGCTATATACAAAACCCAGCTATGAAACAACTCTACATCCTATTAATCCTTTTAAGTTCTATAACTGCAACTGCCCAAACAACTAAAAAGGTCTTTTTTATCGGCAATAGCTATACAGACACACACAACATCCCTCAACTGGTTGAATCCATAGCCAAGTCAGCGGGCGATCAGCTATCCTATACGAGTCACGCGCCGGGTGGCGCTACACTTCAACAGCACAACAACAATCAAAACGTTAACAACACCATCGCCCAAGGCAACTGGGACTATGTCGTTTTACAAGAGCAAAGCCAGCTTCCCGCATTTCCCGATCCCGATGTAATCAATCAAGTATATCCGTATGCCGCTGCTTTAAGCAAAAAGATAAAACAAGCCAATCCGTGTACTCAGATAACATTCTACATGACCTGGGGTAGAAAAAATGGCGACCAAGCCAACTGTGCTTTTTGGAAACCGCTGTGCACTTATATCGGCATGGACGATCTACTGCAACAAAGATATATGACTATGGCTACTACAAACCAAGGTATCGTTGCACCCGTAGCTGCTGTTTGGCGTTATCTGATTACCAATAATCCAGAAATCGACCTTTATTCAGCAGACGAATCTCATCCATCCGTAGAAGGTGCTATGGCGGCAGCTTACACTTTTTATACGGTGTTTTTCGAAAAAGCTTCGACAAATTCTACTTTTACCAATAACCTACCATCTTCGACAATCAACAAGATTAAAAATGCCGTCGATAAAATCGTTTTTAACAATCTGGCCAAATGGAAGATTTACGATTATAACCCAGTCTCTAACTTTGACTATACGTTAACCAATAACGAAGTTACTTTCAAAAACCTCTCAATAAATTCTGAAGATTACCTCTGGAACTTTGGCGACGGGAACACTTCAAATTCCACCAACCCGACGCACACCTACAACAATACGGGTACTTTCACAGTACAACTAAGTGCTGCGAAATGTTCGAAAACAGTGCTCTTTGAAAAAACAATTCAGATCAAAACTTTATCTACGGAAAATTTTATCACTAAAACAGCTTTTCTTTTTCCCAATCCTGCTACTGATCAAATGGAATACACCACAACGCAAAGCGTACAAAACATAGAGATTATCGATTTCAACGGAAAGATCATCGCTCCAAAATTCACTTCAAATCAAAACAAATACCTAATAGATCTCAGTGCTCTAGCAAGCGGCAGCTATTATTTGCGAGTACAATATAGTCATGGAAACTATTCATATCCCTTTATCAAGTTGTAAGTCACAAACCGAATCAAACAATCTAACAAACCGCTTTAATATCTTACCACACAACAAAACAATTTGAAAATCAATATTAACAACAACTGTTCAACAACTGCAATGTTCAACAAGCAGCAAGGGGCTGGACTACGGAATTCAAAACGTCGCAACCAATATCAAAAAAAAACCAGCAAAGGGTTTTCCCTAGATTTTCAAAAAACTACTTAATTTTTTAGTACCTTTGCGGGTATTTTACAGAGAGATAATCCTGATTAATTTCGTATTTTAAATATAAAAGTCGACGATGAAACACACTAAAGTTATTGACCTACTCAGCAGCACTACTACCCTGCACGAAGTCAAAGCAAAAGGATGGGTGAGAACCTTTAGAAACAACCAATTTCTTGCTTTAAACGATGGATCAACCATTCACAACATTCAATGTGTTGTGGATTTTGAAAAATTCCCTGCCGAATTATTAAAGAGAATTAATACGGGAGCAGCGGTTTCCTTAACGGGAACACTCGTTGAGAGTAAAGGATCTGGCCAAAACGTAGAAATTCAAGTTAATGAATTGGTGATATTAGGAGATTCTGATCCGGAAAAATACCCTATACAACCGAAAAAACACTCTTTAGAGTTTTTACGTGAAAACGCGCACTTAAGAATACGCACCAATGTTTTTGGAGCGATTATGAGAGTTCGTAGTACATTGTCATTTGCCGTACATAAATATTTTCAAGACAATGGATTTTTCTATTTCAATGCACCGATTGTTACGGGATCAGATGCGGAGGGAGCGGGAGAAATGCTGCATGTAACTTCATTGCCTTTTGACAATATCCCTAAAAATGAGGATGGGTCTATTAATTTTAGCGAAGATTTTTTCGGTAAAGCAACTAACCTGACCGTTTCCGGACAACTAGAAGCAGAAACCTATGCTATGGCTTTAGGCCAAGTGTATACTTTCGGACCAACATTCCGTGCGGAAAATTCTCATACTTCCCGCCATTTGGCAGAATTCTGGATGATTGAGCCTGAAGTAGCTTTTATCAACTTAGATGAAAACATGGATTTGGCTGAAGATTTTATCAAATACATCATCAAATACACTTTGGAAAAATGTGCCGATGATTTAAAATTCTTAGATCAAAGATTGACCGATGAAGAGAAAAACAAACCGCAGGCTGAACGCAGCGAAATGTCTTTACTTCAGAAATTGAACTTTATATTGGAAAACAACTTCAAAAGAGTTAGTTATACAGAAGCCATCGATATTTTACGCAACAGTAAACCCAATAAAAATAAAAAATTCAAATACCTCATTGATGAATGGGGAGCTGATTTACAAAGTGAGCATGAGCGCTTTTTAGTTGAAAAACACTTTAAATGCCCTGTAATCTTATTTGATTATCCAGCAGACATCAAAGCCTTTTATATGCGCATGAACGAGGACGGTAAAACGGTTCGCGCCATGGACATCCTTTTCCCAGGAATTGGTGAAATCGTCGGAGGATCACAGCGAGAAGAACGCTACGACAAGCTCGTGGAAAGAATGCAAAAAATGGGAATCGATGAAAAAGAATTATGGTGGTATTTAGACACGCGTAAATACGGTTCGGCACCACATAGTGGTTTTGGATTGGGATTTGAAAGAATGGTCTTATTTGTAACCGGAATGACCAACATACGCGATGTGATTCCATTCCCTAGAACACCGCAAAACGCAGAATTCTAGTACGCATTCCTTTTGTTAAAAAGTTTACTTTATACACATATTTTATTAATTTTGGTGAAATAAGTTTTTGTATAAAGTAAACTTTTTTTTATTCCATAAAATCTTATTATTTCTTATCTTAGTCTATGCTTAAACAGAATTTACAATTAAAACTATCTCAAAAACTATCACCTCAACAGATTCAACTGATGAAGTTGATACAACTGCCTACCCAAGCTTTTGAGCAACGGTTAAAGGAAGAATTGATAGAAAATCCTGCTCTTGAAACAGGTAAAGAAGATACCGTTGAAGCAGATGAGTTTTCCAATGAAGAATATGACGATTACGACAATGAGAGAATCGACACCGAAGACATCAACATCGATGAATATTTGAGTGACGATGAAACCCCGGACTACAAACTACAAGCCAATAATTACAGTCGCGATGATGAAGATTATGAAATACCGATTATTGCTTCTGTAAGTTTTCATCAGGATCTGATCAATCAGCTCAACACTTTTATCCTTAATGATTTTGAAGGCAGTATAGCAGAGTTTTTAGTCGGAAGCATCGACGACATGGGTTATATTCGTCGTGAAATACAAGATATAGTAGATGATTTAGCCTTTACACAGGGCATTTATACCGATGAAGCCACCGTAGAGAAGGTTCTACATATCATACACGAATTAGAACCCGCTGGTGTAGGTGCTCGAAATTTACAGGAATGCCTGTTATTACAATTACGACACAAAACACCAAGCGAAGCTGTTGACTTGGCAAAGGACATTATTGAAAATCAATTTGAAGCCTTTACCAAAAAACATTACGACAAGATGTTGCAAAAATATGGCATTACACAATCACAATTGAGAAAAGCTATAGACGAAATAGAAAAACTCAATCCTAAACCGGGAGGTGCTTTTGCCGGCAACTCGAAAGCGGTTGAACACGTGGTTCCCGATTTTGCTATTAAAATTGTTGAAGGTGATTTAGAACTAACTCTAAATGGCCGTAATGCACCCGAATTACACATTTCTAAGGATTACCAAGAGATGCTTCAAACCTATAAAGAAGTAGCCGAGAAGCCGTCGAATTCTCAACGCGATGCCGTTCAATTTATCAAACAAAAGCTCGATGGTGCCAAGTGGTTTATCGAAGCGATCAAACAACGTCAAGAGACCTTGTATGTAACGATGAATGCAATTATGGAATATCAAAGAGAGTACTTCTTAGACGGTGACGAGACCAAACTTAAACCGATGATTCTAAAGGATATCGCTGACTTAATAGGTCTCGATATTTCTACGATTTCGAGAGTAGCCAACAGCAAGTATGTAGAAACCCCTTATGGAACCAAACTGATCAAAACATTTTTCTCTGAAGCGATGATCAATGATCAAGGGGAAGAAGTTTCGACTATTGAAATCAAAAAAATATTACAGAATATTATAGCGGATGAGGACAAACAAAAACCGTATCCCGATGATAAATTAGCAGACTTACTCAAGGAAAAGGGCTATCCAATTGCACGACGTACCATTGCAAAATACAGAGAGCAATTGGATATTCCCGTAGCGAGGATGCGCAAAAAAATATAAAGCCCTATTCTATACTAGCCTAGAGTTCATATAATACTTCCCACAAGGCAATTTTAAATAAATTGCCTTTCAAGCTCCAATAACACTAATTTGATTACTTAAAAACTAAGAAAAACAACTTATATTGTAGCTCTAAAAAGTAACTATTTATCTATGAAATTATTGAAGAGGCTTTTGGTGTCGTTCTCCTATTTTTTTCATCCAATCATCATACCGATATTGGCCATAAGCCTTTATTTTCTGCTCACTAGAAACTTCTTTAGTCCATTAGAAATAATTATTACCTTTAGTCAGGTTTTAATTATGACCTTTCTACTTCCCATTACATTATACTACTTTTTACGTTCTATGCGCCTCGTGAAATCTTCAATTATGCTGCACAGTCCTAAAGATCGTTTACTGCCAATGATCATTTATATATTCCTACTGATCGTTCTAAAAGATTACGTTTTAAAACACAACCGAACTTATGAATTTAATATTTACGTCTGGGGATCGATTTACACGTATATTTTATTGTTATTAAGCGTCTATGCCAAACAAAAATTTAGTGTACATGTAGCGGCCTTAACAGGCTGTATCACCTTCTTTACCCTACTGTCGATAAAGTATTATATGCCTAACACTATTATCCTAAATATTCTAGTGCTTATTTTGGGCATAACAGCTAGTTCCAGACTTTACTTAAGAGCACACCGCTCTTCCGAGATTATATGGGGATTTTTGTGCGGTATGATTCCTCAACTGATCTTTTGGCAAATTGCCTTTTATAAGATGTAAAACATCAGTCCGGCATTAAAGGCCTTTACCTTATTCGTGCTCGGAGGTACTACTTGATTTTTGTAAATCGAATTAAGCCCGTAATACATATATATATTCCATGTATTAAAACCAGCAGACAGGTAAATACCGTATACCCAGTGATTTAAATCGGCATTGTTTTTAATAGTAAAGTTGGCCAGTTCACTACTAGTGACTGCTTTATCTGCCAATAGATAACTGACTTTGAAACCGGTGTAAATACGCCAAAATTTATGGCTTTCAGGAGTTGATGTTCTCCATCGAATCTCTAACGGAAAATCCAAATAATGTAAGGAAAGCGTGTTTCTGTCGTAACTTTCTAATATTTGCGACGGAAATTCAAGCCCATCCGTAGGTGCTAAATTGTGGTGTAAGTTCAAATACGAGTATCCTATTCCAGGAGCGATTGCCCAAGTGCGCGCGGCATTAATGGGAAAATCCCGTACAAATCCGGTCTGAATTCCCAACGAAAGAGAACGTTGACTAAATCCCGGAGGTTTGTCTTGTAAAAGAGCGTGCGTTATTCCAATATAAAATTGATCTTCTCGATACTTGGTGTCGACTTTCTTAACGGTATCGACCACTACAGAACTATCAACAAAATCTTGAGATCTTGATACATAACCCATTAAAAGTATACTTATAACGATAAGTTTCTGAAACATAGTGTTGCCGTTTTTACGCTACTAAAGTACTAATTAGTGACTACTAAATCGCGATTTACAAATAGTTATTTACAAATTTACCGATTCGCAAATCTCACATCATTTTAAAATTGATAAACCAAGCCCACTGCTAACATCTGTTTAATCTGAAAACGCGGTCCTTCAATAATTTGTTTACCGCCCACTTCTTTTTTATTCTTGATATCGTCATCATAGAGCACATGCGCCCCTACATTTGCCCTAACATACTGGTTGATCTTCATATCCAATTTAAGCTGCCAATCAATGTCGATATTGCCAAATCGATTAATATAATCGGAATACAAACTCAACCGATGATCTAAAAAGATATTGGTAAATATCTCTTTTTTCCATTGATTGGTCACCAACAGACCTACTTCTGATTTGGAGCGTTTACCGTGTCTGATAACCTGCTTATTGTCATCATAGATAGCCTTTTCAACACCAAAAGCCCCTTGATCAGCCAAGCGTTGATCGGACACAAAAGTAGACTTCAAGGTCAATGGTGAAAAATAAACCGTTGTACCACGCTGTGGCAAAGAATATTCAGCTCCGACCCCGACAAAGAGATAAGCTGGTGCTAAGAGTTTCGAAATGGGTAACTCGGTGTTGGGGTAAGCGTAACCATTGGCAAATTGTGTGTTAAAATTGAACTTTGCCGTATAATACCAATCTGAAATATCGGAGGTTTTGTGTCCAATAGTCGAACTCAACTGAAAGGCATCATCGGTTTTCCTGGACTCCCTACCTTCTTGTTGATTGAGACCATATCGCAACACCAATTCCGTTTCCCAATTTAAACGTCCCTTAACATACTTTCTCCTAAAATCTCCTTTAAACAAACCCGAAACGGAATTGTCTCCCCCCGCATTCCAATTGACAAAAGAGATCTGATTGATGTCAAGTCCCAGTCTGTTGTATTTCTCCCAATATCCAATTACCGTATCATTGACAGGTAAAAAGCTTAAATCAATATTTTTCGGATACAGATCTAGAGGTTTTAAATCGAATTTAGGTTGATTGTTGGGCACAAAAATCACCGGTCTAAAAAACGGTAAGGACAGCGAATCGTTGTAATGAATGGTTATACTTTGAGTCCCCATTCCGTCATAGCCAAAATTATCCGCTTTTTGCAAATCCATCAAGGGATTAAACGGATTTTTCTTAGACTTGTTTTTTGGTAATATCGTATCCGTTTTAACTACAGAATCAGCGAAAATCAGCGAATGACTACGCGATTTAAATGAAATTGTCCCTCTTGCAGAAACAACGGTGTTTCCCCAAAAAAAGAACATCAATAAAACACTTAAAACGAACTGATAATGATTTTTTCTTATTTCCATGTATTAATTATATTCAGTACAGACGGTACATCTATTCCACATTCCTCTTCTTGTTCCAAAACAGAGGCTTGTTCTATAAATGAATCGGGAACACCCAAAATCTTAACGCTTACATCTGGATAAAACTCCGCAACAAAAGCGGCTATTTTACTTCCAAAACCACCTGCAATCGCCCCTTCCTCAATGGTATATATATGGGAATAGGTTTGTGCTATACGATGTAATTCCTTCTCATTCAACGGTTTTATTATCGGAAAATGATAATGCGAGCCGAGTAGCGAATTGGTCAATTCAAAGGCTTTACTCACATTATTTCCTATAGTACCTGTAGAAATCACGGCAAATTTATCGCCTTTTCTCAATTTATGAATACTTTCTATATTAATTTTTTCAAAAGGTTTTTGCCAAACGCTTAAAACACCCCTACCTCGTGGATAGCGAATTGCAATCGGCCCATCTAATCCCAACTGTGCCGTATACAGTAAATTACGCAATTCCAGCTCATTCAATGGAGCAGCGATAATCATATTGGGTATACAGTTTAGGTATGCAATATCATATACCCCCTGATGCGTAGCACCATCTTCTCCCACTAATCCGGCGCGATCCAAACAAAAGATCACCGGTAATTTTTGCAAAGCAACATCGTGTATGACCTGATCATAGGCACGTTGTAAAAAAGTGGAGTAAATGGCACAAAAGGGCATTAAACCTTCAGCAGCCATACCCGCCGCCAAAGTTACCGCATGTTGCTCGGCTATTCCAACGTCAAAAGCCCGGTCGGGAAAGGCATCCATCATAAATTTCATCGAACTCCCCGTAGGCATTGCTGGAGTAATACCGATAATTTTAGGGTTTTGTCGGGCGAGTTCGACCAACGTCAATCCAAACACATCTTGATATTTAGCGGCTAACCCTATATCATTGGTACTGATTAATTCTCCGGTAACCCGATCAAACTTACCCGGTGCATGATAACGAACCTGATCTTCTTCCGCTTGTTTTAAGCCCTTGCCCTTGGTGGTAATTAAATGTAAAAATCGGGGTCCCTTAATCTCTTTCAAGCGTCTTAGTTCAGCAATTAGTGCTGGTAAATCATGACCATCTATAGGTCCTGAGTAATCGAAATTCAACGATTTAATCATGTTGTTATCCCTGTGATTTCTACCGGATTTCACAGCGGTTAAATATTGTTTTAACGCTCCCACACTAGGATCAATACCGATTGCATTATCATTGAGGATAACCAGTACATTTGCCGAGGTAACACCCGCGTGATTTAATCCTTCAAAAGCCATACCTGAAGCTATCGATGCATCGCCAATCACCGCAATATGCTGCCGATCAAAATCCCCTTGTATCTGCGCAGCCAGAGCCATACCCAAAGCAGCTGATATAGATGTAGACGAATGTCCAACGCCAAAGGTATCGTATTCGCTTTCAGCCCGCTTTGGAAAACCGCTTAAACCATTTTTTCTTCGATTGGTTTCAAACACATCACGCCGTCCAGTCAGAATTTTATGACCGTAAGCCTGATGTCCGACATCCCAAACTAATTTATCATAGGGCGTATTAAAAACGTAATGCAACGCAATCGTAAGCTCCATCACCCCGAGACTTGCTCCCAAATGCCCTTCTTTAACAGAAACTACGTCAATGATAAACTGCCTCAATTCACCGGCCAAACTTGACAAGGTCGATTCAGGTAATTCGCGCAGCTCTGTTGGGCTATTGATTTTTGAAAGTATTTTATTTGGCATTGTTTCTAGGAATAAAACCCAAAATTACGATTTTGTTTTTACTTTTGGTCTTCCTTTAATATAACACCAACAGAATTTTGGCTTATGGAGATGATTTTTACCGATGAATATTTTATGGAAATAGCTTTAAAAGAAGCACAAGCAGCTTTTGAGAAAGGTGAAATTCCCGTAGGTGCCATAGTAGTATCAAACAATCAAATACTCGCCCGTACTCACAACCTTACCGAATTGTTAAGTGATGTTACAGCTCACGCAGAAATTCAAGCAATCTCATCTGCAGCTAATTATTTAGGCGGAAAATACTTAAAAGATTGCACATTATACGTAACTTTAGAGCCTTGTTCGATGTGCGCAGGCGCTCTGTATTGGAGTCAAATTACAGCAATCGTATATGGAGCAGCAGATCACAAAAGAGGTTATCGCAGTATGGGCGGACAATTGCATCCAAAAACACAGGTTAAATTTGGGGTACTGGAAGACCGCTGTGCATCCTTGATGAAAGACTTTTTCAAAAAGAAAAGATAAAGAAATTGTTTAATATAAAGTTTTACTATGAAATTAAGAACATGGTTGTTACTATTGATCGGTATAGTTGCCTTTCAAGCTTGTAAAAAATCTTCAAAAGATTTTAACTCTGATCCTTCTTTATATAAGGACTACATTACGAGTTATACTTCAGGTTTAATATCTACAAAAAACCCTATTCAAGTTGGGCTGCAAATCCATACCGACCAATGGAAAGCCAATCAAGAAATCGAAGACAAATTATTTAGTATTTCGCCCAAAGTAAGTGGTAAAATAGTTTATCTGTCGAACAATTCTTTGAGTTTTATTCCCGAGAAGAAACTCGATCAAAATCAAGAATACCAGATTACCTTCCACTTGTCAAAAATCACTGATGTTCCAAAGGAATTGCGCGATTTTAAATTTACCGTTAAAACTACCAAACAAGATTTCGCCATCGAAACTTGGGATTTTCAATCCATTGGTGAAAATTACTATTTTCTAAACGGAACGATCAATACCAGCGACTGGATGTCGACCGCGGAAGCACAAGAACTGATTACAGCACAAACGGGTTCGAAAAAAAGTCAGGTGAAAATTATTGGAAAAACAGACGAAGCCCGTTTTTTCTCTTTTGTTGTTGATAGTATACCTCGCGATGCTACAGAGGCAAAACTAGATATTGCCTGGGATGGTAAATCTCAAAAAATCGATCAAAAAGGCAATTTAGAACTTGCAATCCCTGCTAAAAACACCTTTAAGATCATCGGTGCCAAAATCAGCGACGACAGCAATCAATCCTTTTGGATTAATTTTTCTGATCCGATCAAACGCAATCAGAATTTCGACGGTTTAATCCAAATTCAACATACCGATGATATTAAATTCAGCGTGGATGGAAATTCGATAAAAGTATTTAGCGACACCCCATTTGACGGAGAGATTCCAATAACCTTATTTCAAGGTTTAGAGAATGTATACGGCAAAAAAACCACGGGTGACTCTACCCTAAAGCTTGTATTTGAACAACAAAAGCCCGCTGTTAAAATGGCTAAAAACGGAACCATATTGCCGAGTTCCGAAAATTTAAAGGTCAATTTTCAAGTAACCAATCTAAAAGCTGTCGATGTAAAAATATATAAGATATTCGAGAATAACGTTCTTCAATTTTTACAAGACAATCAATTGAATGGCAAGTACAGCCTTAGAAAAGTAGCCGCTCCTGTTGCCAAAACAACTCTTGATTTATCAACCGGAAATATGTCTTCATTGAGAAAATGGAGCACTTATGCCTTGGATGTATCGGCTTTGATTCGACCAGAACCGGGTGCGATCTATCGCATTGAATTTTCATTCAAAAAGAGCTACTCGCTATACAATTGTCCTACAAACACAGAGGACGACGAAATTACAACAGATGAAGAAGAGGAGTCCGATGTAAATATGGACTATGACGAATGGGACGAAGACAACTATTACTACTACGATTACAATTGGGAAGAGAAAGACGACCCGTGTAAAAACACTTACTATTACAATACCACCGTAGCGACAAACATACTAGCGACAGACTTAGGTGTTGTAGCGAAAAAAGGATTAAACAACACTTTTTTCTTTGCCGTCAACAACATCATTACTACAGAACCCGTGTCTAACGCTTCTATAGCTATTTATGATTTTCAGCAACAGCTACTCACTACCATAGAGACCAATATTGACGGTATAGCCAATTTTACTTTAGACAAAAAAGCCTTTTTTGCTGTCATAAAAAAAGACAATCACACGACTTATGTGAAGTTGGAGGAAGGATTGGCATTGGCAGTCAGTAATTTCGATGTGGATGGTGTTAGCCTTCAAAAGGGTTTAAACGGTTTTATCTACACCGAAAGAGGTGTTTGGAGACCTGGAGATTTGATACATGTCGGTTTTATATTAAACGATTTATCGAATCCACTGCCCGACAATCATCCGATCAAAATCAAACTATCCGATCCGTTTGGAAAAGTGGTCGAACAAAAAATTCAAACAAAAAACAAAAACAATCATTATAGCTTCACCCTTTCCACACCGGAAAATGCACCAACGGGTAACTGGGAAGCTGTGATAAGTGTCGGAGGCGCCAAGTTCTACAAACAGATCAAAATAGAAACCATCAAGCCCAATCGTTTAAAAATCAAAAACGATGTAGAAGGCAAACTAATTTCATCAGCCGGATCTCGGGTTAATTTTAATATCAATTGGCTACAAGGTGCTGTTGGCAAGAATCTGCGGGCCGAAGTACAAGCCAAGCTCGTTCCACAAGAGACGCAATTCAAAGGATTAGAGAAATACAGTTTTAACAACAGTTTTCAATCTACATCTGCGATAGAATTAAATCTCTTTAGCGGCAGAACTGATGAAAATGGTCATTTCTCGTTTTTTGTAAAACCGGAAAACAATTCGGAGAAATCCGGAATGTTGAAAATGATTTTAGTGACTAAAATTCATGAAAATGGCGGTGATTTCAGTACCGATGTTTCAACGAGTACTTATTCTCCTTATAAATCCTATGTGGGTATTGCAGCTCCAAAAGGCAATAAGTATGGCATGTTGGAAACCGGTGCTAAAAACACGTTTAGCGTAGTTAGTGTTACTGAAAACGGCAACCGAAAACCCCATAGCGACGTTCAGATCGACGTTTATAAAATCAACTGGAATTGGTGGTGGGATGCTTCAGAGAGCAGTTTTTCCAACTACAGTGCTGCCAACAATCACAAAACTTATTATTCTACAACCGTGCAAACCAATGCTTCCGGTTTGGGACAATTTGACCTTACTGTTGCTGAAGCCGATTGGGGACGGTACCGAATTGTAGCGACCGATCAGTCTAGTGGACACATCTCATCGACAGATCTCTATATAGATTGGCCAATCTGGTCTGGAAAAACCAAAGATCACGGTAATGCGGAAGCCGTTGTTCTAAATATTGCAACCGATAAAACGGAATACGATATCAAGGAAAATGCTCAAATTTCATTTCCTTCGAGTGAAGGCGGAAGAGCTTTGATATCTGTTGAAACGGGAACAGAAGTACTCGAAACGCACTGGGTAAAAACCACTAAAGGAGAAACCATTTTCAAATTGCCTATTCGCAAAGAAATGGCGCCAAATGTGTATTTAAACATTACCTTACTTCAACCGCATGCCTCGACGTTAAATGACTCTCCTATCCGATTATACGGTATAGTTCCTATAACGGTACTCAACAAGGAAACCAAATTACAGCCGGTTATCACGATGAGCGAAACCTTAAGACCTGAGCAAAAAGCTTCGATTCAAATTCAAGAAGCTTCCGGGCAGGAAATGACCTATACCATAGCAGTTGTCGAAGACGGTTTACTGGACTTGACCCGTTTTAAAACACCTAATCCGTGGAAGAATTTCTATTCCAAAACCGCTTTAGGGGTTAAAACCTGGGATGTCTATAACGATGTTATTGGTGCCTTTGGAGGTACTATTAACCAAGTGTTTAGTATTGGTGGTGACGAGGACTTAGGTGGTGGACAGGCTAAAAAAGCCAATCGTTTTAAACCGGTAGTCATTTACCTCGGTCCTTTTAAACTGGAAAAAGGTAAAAAAGCGACCCACGAAATCACACTTCCAAAATACATCGGTTCCGTACGTACCATGGTTGTAGCATCTAATGCCAAAACGATGGCTTATGGAAGTGCCGAAAAAACATCAACGGTAAAAAGCCCTTTAATGATTTTGGGATCCTTACCTCGACAAGCCGTTCCTACGGAGAAAGTAACCTTACCCGTAACGGTATTTGCTACTGAAAATCACATTAAAGATGTGCGAGTAAGCGTAAAAGTGGATGGTAAATTCCAAGTAGTAGGTGCATCCTCTCAATCAATTAATTTTACGGAACCCGATGAAAAAATCGTGTATTTCGAATTAGAAGTTGGTAAAACCATTGGAAACACCAAAATCACCATCGAAGCAACTTCAGGAAAAGAGAAAGCGAATTACGAGGTTGAAATGAATATTTCAAATCCAAATCCGCGTAGCTTTAAAAATGAGGACGTCGTAATAGAACCCAATCAAACAGCCACCTTAGACTGGAATTCCTTTGGAGAATCCGGTTCTAATCAAGCACAATTAGAGGTATCTAGTTTTCCGGGAGTCAACCTGAGTTCGCGTTTGAATTATTTGATCGCTTATCCACACGGTTGTTCCGAACAGATTACTTCTGGAGTATTCCCCCAATTGTATTTAGCTGATTTCATGGAACTGACCACGGTACAAAAAGAGAATATTCAAAGAAACGTAGCCGCGGGAATCAATCGCCTAAAGCAAAATCAATTGTCAGACGGAGGATTCACCTACTGGTCTGGATCCAAGTATTACGATGATTGGACTACCTCCTATATTGGCCATTTCTTTATAGAAGCAGAGAAAAAAGGTTTTATTTTACCGGTAAACAGCAAAGCGAACTGGCTGAGTTTCCAACAAAAAACAGCCCGTCAATGGCGTTATGAACCGCGTTATAGAAATGATTTTGCGCAGGCGTATCGTTTGTATACTTTAGCCTTAGCCGGATCACCAGATCTGTCTGCCATGAATAGACTTAGAGAAACACAGGGTATTTCAAACGAATCGAAATTGCGTTTGGCCGCTGCTTATGCCTTAGCAAGTCAAAAAAATGGTGCTCAAAAACTAATGAGTACCAGCAGCCTTGACGGTATGGACAATTACTATTATTACGGTTCCCCAGAACGCAATCAAGCTATGGCACTGGAAACCTATTTACTATTGGGACAAAAAGAAAAAGCGCATCGTTTGGCGTTGGAAATTGCACAAAACTTATCTTCTTCCAAATGGATGAGCACGCAAACTACAGCCTATTCACTATACGCCATTGCCTTTTATGCTAAAAACAACAACAGTGCCGCCGGTATTGATATACAAACCACTTACAACGGAAAAACAGCATCGATTAAAACCAAAAAAGCGTTTATCGATCAGCGTTTAAGCGTCACTAACCAAGGCAACAAAATAGAATTAAAAAACAATTCTAAAAGTACGGTCTACGTTAGAGTAGCCTATAGCGGTATCTTGCCTGTAGGCGAAGAAATGGTTCAACAAAATGGATTGATTATTCGTTCCGCTTTTAAAAATAGCAGCGGACAAGCCATCAACCCAGCAGCTATTGCTCAAGGTAGTGAATTCCATTGCGAAATCACGGTATCGAATACTACTGGTAGACGGGTTGACAATGTTGCCTTAACGCAAATTATACCATCGGGCTGGGAGATTTCCAATTTGAGATTTACCGAAGTCGGCGAATCGTCCAATCAAGTAGATCACACCGATATCCGAGATGATCGAACCAATTTGTATTTTTCTCTAAGTGCCAACAGCTCTAAAACGTTTAAGATTACCTTAAACGCATCCTACCTAGGACGTTATTATATGCCAGGTATCCAAGCCGAAGCGATGTATGACCACAATTACTCGAGTAGAACTCAAGGCATGTGGGTAGAAGTCATCAAATAAAAACAAGTACACCGGAACTCTTTAGAGTTCCGGTCTTTTTTAACTGTAAACCAAAACTGTGAAAACAGCTCCTGTCCTATCCTATCTCAAACGTCATAAAATCAAATCCATCTTGTTTTTGATTTTGTTGATTGCCTATTATTTTTGTCTGCCAAAAAATTTATTCGATAAACCGCACTCTACGGTCATCGAAAGTAGTGCTGGACATCTATTAGGTGCACAAATAGCCAAAGACGGACAATGGCGTTTTCCCGAGCAGGACAGCATTCCCTACAAATTCAAAAAGAGCGTACTGTATTTTGAGGACGAACATTTTTATCAGCATTGGGGAATCAATCCCGTTGCGATAACCAAAGCACTGATTCAAAATATCAAAGCGAAAAAAGTAGTACGAGGCGGCAGTACCTTAACACAACAAACCATACGCTTGGCACGAAACGGAAAAAAGAGAAGTTATTTTGAAAAAATCATTGAAGCTATTCAAGCTACCCGTTTGGAATTTCGATATAGCAAAGACCGTATTTTAACCCTATACAGCTCCCAAGCTCCTTTCGGCGGCAATGTCGTTGGCTTGGACATGGCTGCTTGGCGGTATTTCGGAGTATCTCCACATCAACTTTCTTGGGCAGAAAGCGCCACCTTGGCCGTATTGCCCAATGCACCAAAATTGATATACCCCGGTAAAAATCAGGAGATATTACTCGAGAAACGCAACAAACTCTTGCTGAAACTCTACGACAACAAAGTGATCGATTTACAGACTTATGAATTGGCTTTGGAAGAACCCCTTCCACAAAAGCCCCATGAACTACCGCAAATCGCACCGCATTTACTCACTGAAGTTGCCCAAAAAACACCGGAACAACGCATTAAAACAACCCTTAATTACGACATCCAAAAAAGAGCCAACCAAATTGCGCAAAATTATTACAATCAATATAGTCAATCTGAAATATACAATTTATCCATATTAGTTGTTGATGTCAAGACGCGTAACATCATTACTTATATCGGTAATTCCCCAACTACCGCTGCACATCAAAAAGATGTCGATATCATACAAGCACCGAGAAGTACAGGCAGTATTCTAAAACCCTTTCTCTATGCAACAGTCGTAGACGAAGCCGAACTGCTGCCCGAAACCCTCATACCCGATGTGCCTACGATGATATCGGGCTATAGTCCCAAGAATTATAATTTGAGTTATGAAGGCGCAGTACCCGCCAATAGAGCCTTGTCGCGATCTCTAAACATCCCATCTGTGCTGATGTTACAAGACTATGGTGTGTATCGTTTTTATGAACAATTACAAAAACTCAAACTGCATCATATTAACAAACACCCCAATCACTACGGATTATCTTTGATACTAGGTGGTGCAGAAAGCAATTTGTGGGACCTGTGTCAAGCATACGCTGGCCTATCATCAGGTTTAAACTATTTTATCAGCAGCAAAGGCAAATACCGCACCAACGAACTAGCCCCTTTAAATTGGAACTCAGCAACTCAAGCCGATTTCGGCACCGTTGCTTCACAAAAGAACAATCTAGGCGCAGGAGCTATCTGGCAGACCTTTGAAGCCATGCGTGAGGTCAACCGACCAGAAGGAGATGAAGCTTGGAAGTTTTACGATTCTTCTCTGGAAATTGCCTGGAAAACCGGAACCAGTTATGGCAATCGAGACGGCTGGGCCATTGGTGTCAATAAAGACTATGTAGTGGGTATCTGGGTCGGTAATGCCACAGGTGAAGGCAGACCTTCCCTGACCGGAGTAAGCAGCGCCGCACCGATACTCTTTGATGTGTTTAATTTACTACCGCGAAGCAAGTGGTTTGAAACGCCGTATAACGACCTTGAAGAAGCAGACGTTTGTATAGAAAGTGGTTATATAGCGCAAGAAAATTGTCCGAGCAAAAAAGAATGGATCGTATCACGTGCTAAAAAAACAAAAAATTGCCCTTTTCACATCTTAGTACACTTAGATGCAACAGAACAATATCGCGTAAACAGCAGTTGCGAATCCATAGAGAACATTCATTCTAAGTCGTGGTTTCAACTACCTCCTATCCAAGCTTTTTACTACAGAAACCACCACATAAACTATAGAGATCTACCCCCATTTAGAGCGGACTGTATCGCACAAAACGCCTCACAATTAGATTTTATATATCCGAAACATCAAATGACGATCTATTTAACCAAAAATTTCAATTCAAACCTACAACCGTTTATAGCAAAGGCGGCCTCATCAACGGGCAACAAAACGCTGTTTTGGTATTTGGACAATAATTATCTCGGTACAACGACCAATTTCCACGAGTTTGAAATTAAAACAACCACAGGTACCCATCGACTCAGCATTACCGATACCAACGGGAATGAAAAGATGATTGAGATTTATGTGATTCGGGAGTCGTAATTCGGGATGTGTTGGGGTCGTGCCTTAGCACTAAGGTATCGGAATAGCAAAACCAACACCGAGTCGTATACCGTCTAAGGATTTAAAATCTTTGTACGTATTAAACTCATAGGTATATCCCAGACTGAAATCAATGACACCAAAAAGGCTGACAATTCCATCTGGCGTAACACTCCAAGGTGACACACTGGTTCTGAACTTAAATAAAAACAACGAATCCTTCGAATTTAGAAACATTGGAGTACCGTGATCATAGGTATTAAAAACATATACAAAACCGGCTTCTGGAATTGCGATAAAACGCTCTTTCATATAACCCATATTGGCATTTATCGACATTTCGATCCGATGGTTATTAGCCAATTCCTTAGAAACACCTGGCCCGACTTGAAGGTAATTACCGCCACTATTGATATAAGCCAGATTAAAAATCGGTTTCCAAGAGGGCTGAGCGAAGCCTGAAATACTCCAACAACACCCTATAAAAAAAATCCACTTTTTCATATCAATACCACATCTACTCATACAAGATACAAAAAGAGAATGAAAAAACCGCGTTTGAAAATCATAAAATCACTAGCAGATCGATAGTATAAACAACTTGATTACCTCTACTATAGAGACCGTTGCGCAACCTTACAATCAAAAGTGTTGCAGCGAGTAACTATTGTCAAAAGCAAACAATTAATACTTATTGACAAAAAAAAACCGCCAACTCTGAGAGTTAGCGGTTTAAATTTATTCTGAAACTTCATTCCCTTTTTCATCAAAGAAATGGTATTCTAGAAACGTGTAAGCGTCACGTGGTATAATTTTTATCCATTTTTTATATTCAAAAAACCATTTTGAACGTACTGATGGAAAACCTTTTGTCAGATATGCTGCAACAAAAGGGTGTGTATTCAAGACCACCTTAGGGTGATCTTTTACAATTCTTTCTAGGCTAGACTTGATTTTATCGACAATTAAGATAGGAGCCTCTATTTCTCCGTTTTCATTATTCGGATCTTCTTCTCTTGTCTTGATATTTACTTCTGGTCTAACTCTTTGTCTAGTGATTTGAATCAATCCAAATTTACTAGGAGGCAAGATCTTATGTTTTGCTTTATCATCACTCATTTCTTCTTTGAGGAAATCATATAGTTTTTTTCTATTCTCTGGATTGCCCATATCAATAAAATCCACTACAATAATACCACCCATATCGCGGAGTCTGAGTTGTCGAGCAATTTCGGCAGCCGCGATTAAATTGACCTCAAGAGCAGTATCTTCCTGAGACTGAGCTTTGTTAGAGCGATTTCCACTGTTGACATCGATCACATGCAACGCCTCTGTATGTTCTATGATCAGGTAGGCTCCTTTACTCATAGAAACGGTTTTCCCGAAGGAAGTTTTAATCTGGCGTTCAATGTTGTACTTCTCGAAAAGAGGTAACTCTTTTGATTGGTAATGCTTCACTATGGAAACCTTTGAAGGAGCAATCTCTTGCAAATAGTCCTTCGTTTGATAGTACAACTCTTCATCATCTATATATATTCCAGTGAAGGTATCATTGAAAACATCTCTCAAAATCGAAGATGCTCTATTGACCTCACCCAATACTTTAGAGGGATGATGAGCGGTAACTAACCTTTTGCACATACTGTTCCATTTGTCCATTAAGTTTTGCAAGTCTTTATCCAACTCGGCCACTTTCATGCCTTCTGCAACGGTGCGTACAATAACACCAAAGCCTTTCTGTTTGATCGATTGAACCAAGCGTTTTAAACGCTCTTTTTCTTCTTTGGATTCAATCTTTTGTGAAATCGAAATACGATCTGAAAAAGGCACCAGAACCACATATCTACCAGCCAGAGAAAGCTCAGAGCTAATTCTTGGACCTTTCGTAGAAATCGGTTCTTTGACAACCTGAACCAGTAGCGATTGATTGGCACTCAACACATCTGTGATAGTACCATCTTTATCGATTTCCTTTTCAAAAGGAATGCTTTTTAGGGAGTAATCTTTTAATTTACCTGCGCTTACAAGTTTCGTGAATTTCAACAGGGTCGGTAGGTTCGGACCTAAGTCGTGATAATGAAGAAATGCGTCTTTCTCAAATCCCACATTTACAAATGCAGCATTCAATCCGGCCACTGGTTTTCTTATTTTTGCAATAAAAATATCCCCTACTTGAAAACCGTTATCCTCTTCTTTATCCCTGTGTAATTCAATTAGTTTTCCATCTTTTAATAAGGCAAAATCTACGGCTTCAGAATTGGATCTAATGATTAATTCTTTATTCACACGGTACATTTTTATCCATACTTTGTTGTTGATTGTCGTGACAAGTTAACGCTTAACAAATAGGTACAGATGGATTAAACAATCTTTTTACAAGTTTATAAAAAACTTATAATTCTTCACTGATTTTAATTATTAAAATATAAATCTATGAAAAAAAATCTAATATTTTTCTTTTTTTTAAAAAAAGAAAAAGTAGTTTAAAACTACTTTTTCTTTTTGTGACGGTTAGCTCTCGCTCTTTTTTTACGTTTGTGAGTCGCTACCTTATGTCTTTTTCTTTTTTTACCACTTGGCATAATGTGTGTAGTTTAGAGATTAATACTTATTTAATTTTTACTTCTGTGTTTGATTTAACGCCTTCTACAAATACCTTAGCTGGTTTGAAAGCCGGGATATTGTGTGCTGGAATCTTGATTGTAGTGTTTTTAGAAATGTTTCTTCCCGTTTTCTCAGCTCTTGTCTTGATGATAAAACTTCCGAAACCTCTTAGGTATACGTTATCACCCGATTCTAATGCGTGTTTAACTTCTTCCATAAAAGTTTCAACCGTCGCCTGCACGTCTCCTTTTTCAAGCCCTAATTTCTCCGAAATTTTAGCTACAATGTCTGCTTTCGTCATTTTAGTTATAATTTATTTTATTGTCGTCTGTTTTTTTTAGAGTGTGCAAATATATTAATTAATAATCCAATAATTCAACGTTAATCGATTAAAATTTAATCATATAAAGTTTTAAGTTTGCAGTTCACAAATTTTAAGATGCTTTTTTCTAACAAACTAATTGCTTGGTACTTACAAAACAAACGGGATTTACCTTGGCGTAAAACACAAGATCCCTACGCAATTTGGCTGTCAGAAATTATCTTACAACAAACCCGAGTTGCCCAAGGAATGCCTTATTATGAAGCCTTTCTGTCGCATTACCCAACAGTACTCGATTTAGCTCAAGCCCCTGAAGATGAAGTACTAAGATTATGGCAAGGCTTGGGGTATTATTCCCGTGCACGCAATCTGCATGCAACGGCAAAAAAAGTAAGTGCCGATTTTAACGGTATTTTCCCCGCTACTTATAAAGAACTTATTTTACTCAAAGGCATCGGTCAATATACCGGAGCAGCCATCGCTTCTTTTGCTTTTGACGAACAAGTAGCCGTAGTCGACGGAAATGTATTTCGCGTTTTGTCACGATATTTCGGTATCTTATCCGATATCTCGACCTCAACCACAAAAAGGGAATTCACCGAATTAGCAACCAGTTTACTGCCCAAAAAACAAGCGGCACTGTTCAATCAGGCCATTATGGATTTTGGCGCTATACAATGTACACCCAAAAAACCCTTGTGCCACAGCTGCCCTTTTAGCCAAGACTGTGTAGCCTATCAAACCAATCAAGTAGCACTCTTACCCATTAAACTCAGTAAGACCAAAGTCAGTTCGCGTTTTCTAAACTACCTGATCTATAAAGACCCACTAAATCAAACACAAATACAACAGCGAACCGATAAAGATATCTGGCAACAATTGTATGAGTTTCCGTTGATAGAGACTTCAAATACCGTGGAAGAAACCACTATACGCGATCAAATATATAGCACAGACACCAATAAGTCTACGAAACGCATCACCAAAATGAACTCGGAGCCAATCATCCACAAATTATCACATCGAAAACTACATATTAACTTCTGGGAAATCGAAGTTGACCAGGTACTAAATCAAGGACTTGCCTTTTCTAGCCTTAAAAAGTTTGCTTTTCCAATAGTTATTCATAACTTTATAGTTCAGCATTACGAATAAGGCAACTTCAAACTCTATAAATCTTGAATTTATTTTTCTGTCAATTATGAATGGAACACTCAACAAAGTAACCCTTATTGGTCATCTTGGAGATGACGTAAAAATGCATTATTTCGAAAATGGAAATTGCATTGGTCGTTTTGCTTTAGCAACTAACGAAGTATACATCAATAAAACGACCAACGAAAAAATAACTTCGACAGAATGGCACAATCTAGTAGTCCGAAACAAAGCTGCAGAACTGTGTGAGAAATACCTTTCAAAAGGAGATAAGATCTATATCGAAGGACGTATCCGCAGCCGTCAATGGCAGGCAGAGGACGGCACCGCCAAGCATACCACAGAAATTCAAGTCATGGAGTTTATATTTCTAAACACCAAAAAAGACACCGATTCCAAGGGGAAAACCGCGCCTCTATCCGAAAAACAAATCGCGATAAACAATTTTGAAATTCCAAGAGAAAACAACGAAGACGACTTGCCTTTTTAAGCAAAACCCCTTATAACAGTAGTATAATAGTCCAATCTCAGCAGATCAATCCACATGCACACGAGAATCAAGACAGTTATACTACTGCTTTTTTTAGATATATTGGACAACTTTTCTGTTATTAACGACTAATTTTGCGCGCTAGATTGTATATTTACCCCAAAACAAACTCGTAGAGAAAACACCATTATAAATCTATCATTTCCAATGAAATATCGCATTAGCATACTGAGCATCGTTGCCCTTTTTATAAGCTGTAGTTTTTTATCGTGCAAAGACGCACCACATCCTAAACCCGACGCACTGCTGAGCTTAGAATATCCAGTAGCTACCTATGAGAACTTCAGCAGCGATTGTCATTTCGGATTCGACATGAACCAATGGTCCAACATACAAAAGAAACCTTCTTGTAGTTTTGAAATTCACTACCCCGCTATGAAAGCAACTGTTTTCATCAACTACAAACCCGTAAACAACAATTTAAACGCCCTGCTTAAGGACGCTCAAAAACTAACCTACGAGCACTTTATCAAAGCCGACGAGATCACTTCTCAACCCTTTATAAATAACAAAGACAAGGTCTACGGCATGTTTTACTCCGTTGAAGGCGATGCAGCCACAAATGCTCAATTCTACGCTACAGACAGCGTAAAGAACTTTATGGTAGCCTCGCTATACTTTTACGCCAAACCGAACTACGACTCCATATTACCCGCAGCAGATTATATCAAAAAAGATATGTATCGCATTATGGAATCGATACAGTGGAAAAGCGAATAAGCTGATACGCAGATACGCAGATACGCTGATACGCTGATACGCGGATGTGCTGATACGCGGATGCGCATATATGCGTATGGGCGTATAGGCAAATAAATAAACACCATTTGGAAAAGCCCATAAAAAAAGACTGTTTCACCTTGTGAAACAGTCTTTTTTTATACCATCAATACGTTAGGACTTCGTCTGGTTTATTAACTGGCTTTTTTAGCTTCAAAATGAGAAACCTTATAAATTCCATTGGCGATTTTCTCAACCGTTTTGGTAATGGTCTCCGCGTTTTGCTTGGAATCATCAAACTCCAAAGTCGCCTTTTTAGTTTCGAAATCTACTTTAGCCATTTTAACTCCATCCAAAGCGGCTAATTTTGATTCGATCAATTTGGCACAACCCAAAGCACAAGTCATTCCCTCTACTTCAAAGCTAGCTTGTTCAATCACACCAGCACTACTTACTTCTGTCAAAACCTTTTCTTCTTGATCTGCAGCAGCCCCATCTGGCTTAGCCGCATCTTTACAAGCAGACAAAAGCACTATACTCAACGCAAACCCAGCAATATATTTTAGCATTTTCATCGATTATCTAATTTAATATACAAATTATTCAGTAGTACAAAAGTACAAAAAAGCCATGAATACCCCTTCGGTTTTTCAATTCAATTGTTTTAAAATTCAATTCTTTATCACTTTTGAATTAACGCGTTCAAAATCGTTGATCACAGCATTGATAATATAACTACCTGCTTTTAAATATCGTAAATCAACTGTTAACTCGTGGTTTTCAAGTATTTTTTGCCCACTGTAAGTATGCACCGTAAAACGAACTCGATCAGCAGACGATAATGCTACATACGCTACACCTCTATTATCTACCATTAACTTTTGTACCGCCTCATAGATATCAGCTTACTCCGACAGAGGCTGTATTCGATATTACGGATACATTACATCATCATTAGACTACTTGAAAAGGGTGCGTCAATATCAGCACAACTGCAATCTTTAACGCCAAAATCACCGAATTATCAGTTCTTTTTAATAATCGAAAAAGGCAACAACCTTACGGTTGCTGCCTTACAAAAATTACTTTTTATGAATTCTATTAATACGACTTATTTGAAATCCGCATCAGTAACTCCTTCATTTATTTTTATTTCTGAAACTTTCAATTCGATTTCAATACCCACATTCATCTTGATCGTATAAGGAAATTTAACCCCTTTTACTTCTTTATAATCGGAATAATAAACCTCTTGAACACCGGTTTGTCCACCTTGCTCCATCGTTGTAAACGTCGCTACTTTCAAGCCCGTTGCTACATCATAGAAATTGGTTTCTTTACCTTCTTTTACAGCATAAGCCTCTTTACCATTAATCATTTCGATACCTGTTAAAGTAACATTTGCTTTATTTTTCAACGTCAATTCGGCAAACGGATGTGCACCTCTTCTCGCTTCTTCTAAGTCCTCGCCTGTCAAATCTGCTTTCTGACCTTGTTGAACCATATAACCTATTTTTGGAGTCACAACTTGTTTTGACATAACATTGCCCATCATCGATTGCTCTGATAACATCTGGCCTTTGTCCGTCACTTTTGTCAAACTCTCTAATTGCATTCCTTGAACAGTTCCAGCTGACTTCATAAGCACCGTACGAACGGCTTTTACAGCCTTCTCTCCACCAATAGCTTTGATGTATGAATCTACGACAGTACTTACCGTTACTCCTGCAGGAAGGGGTTTGTTTACCTCTGGTTTTGCTGTTGGGTTACCGTACTTATCGAAATAAGCAATCGGCATTCCCAATTTCTCCAAACCTGGTAATACATCCGCTGCCTTACCCACGATCACTACACGCAATTGCTCTGCCAAGAAATATTTCTGAGCCGCCTGACGAACATCTTCTACCGTAACGGCATTGATATCTTTGATATAGTTTTCATAGAAATCCGCTGGTAATTTATCCAATTCCGTATTTAAAGCATAACGAGCAATCGTTTCCGGCTTTTGAATATCCATTACGAATTTTCCGATATATTTTGCTTTTGCATTTTTTAAATCCTCTGCAGAAACCAACTCTTTTCTGATTTTTTCTACTTCATTAAAAAATTCAGTAACCGCACTATCCGTTACCACATTTCTAACAGATGAAGTCGCTTTGAATTTCGCCGGGAATTTTCTAGCATTTCCAATTGATGAATAAGCACCATATGTCCAACCGTGTGCCTCGCGAAGATTTAAAAACAACCTTCCTTCACCTCCACCACCTAAGATCTGATTCGCCAAGATTGCAGCAAAAAAGTCTTTATCGGTGATTTTTAAATCCACCAAATTAACCAAGGCAATTTCCGATTGAACGGCATTGCTCATATCAATAAAATTGATTGTCGCTTGCGGTAGGTTTTGCGGTTTACTAACATTGGATTTTGGAGCCGAAGCTTTTTTCCAATTTCCGAATAATTTAGTAACTAATTTCTCTGTTTTCTTAAAATCAACATCCCCAACAACGATTAGGTACGCATTTTCCGGAACAAAGAAATCAGCATAATGCTTTTGAACATCTTCGAAAGTTACTTTATTCAAAGTTTCCTCTGTCACAAATTCTCCTGCAGGATGATTCACACCGTATACCAAAGCATTTTCAACTCTAGCAGCTACTGCAGTCACACTTTTCTCAGAAGATTTTATTCCTTCAATCGCTTTGGCTTTTTCCTTTTCAAACTCTTCTTTAGTGAATTTGGAGTGAAGTGCTCCATCGGCCATCAAACTCAATAGGGTTTCAGAATATTTTGACAAACCGCTGGCATAAGCTCCCTTATCCCAAAATCTAAAATCAGCTCCTAAGAAATCGACTTCCTCATTAAACTGATCTTTGGACATTTTGTCTGTACCTGAACCCATAATCGCTGATGCCAAAGTAGAAACCCCAGCTTTCTGTCCTTCTACATATAAAGGAGCATCCAAGGTTAAACTATAGGTCACTCGTGGTAGTTTATGGTTTTCTACAATTAAAACCTTTAATCCATTTTTCAAGGTAAAGGATTTCGGCTTTTCCACATTTACTGTCGGAGCAGCTCCTGGCTTAGGCTGTGATCTATCTTGTGCTTGCATAGTAGTAATTGCCAAAAACAAGCTTGTTGTTAATATAAATATTTTTTTCATTTTCAAGTTCTATTGCTTATTTTTTAACTGAGTCTTTCACTGGAATATAATCTAAAACCAATCTTTGATTAGGATTTAGGTATTTCTTAGCCACTTCTCTAATCTCTTCTCTGGTCACAGAACGATAAATCTCGATTTGTGTATTAATCAAATTAATGTCTCCATACAACAAATAGTTTGAAGCCAAATTTTCAGCCAATCCTTCTAAATCCGAATTGCTTTCTACATATTGATTTTCAAAATTATTTTGCAGTTTTTGAAAATCTCTCTCAGAAATCAATTCCGTTTGAAGTTTCGCGATTTCCACGTCGATCTCCTTTACTAAATCATTCAATTCAAAACCTTGCATCGGGATTCCATAAACGAAATAGATTCCATAATCTTCTTGGCTATAACTAAAAGAAGCTACTTCTAAAGCCATTTTCTTATCATCGACCATTTTCTTGTATAGTCTTGAGCTTTTCCCTCCAGATAATACCGCCGCAATCATCTCTAAAACCCGAGCATCACGTGTTTTCATCGAAGGAGTTCTATAGGCAGTAACCACCATTGGCAACTGAATATTTGGATCTTGATATTCCGCTTTGATCTCTTTTACGATTGGATCCTCTACAATATGTGTTCTTTTAATGTCCGCTCCTTTGGCAATTTCACCAAAGTATCTTTTGATCCAAGTTTTAGCCTGATCTTTTTCAAAATCACCAGCTACCACTAATACGGCATTATTTGGAATATAGAATTTTTTATTAAAATCTAAAAACTCCTCTAAGGTTGCAGCATCCAAATGCTCCATAGATCCGATAGGTGCCCAACGGTATGGATGTTTCACAAACAGGTTCTTTTTTACTTCTGTAAATAAATTCCCATAAGGTTGATTATCGACACGCAGTCTCTTTTCTTCTTTTACCACTTCGTTTTGTGTACTGACTCCGATTTGATTGATCACGGGATGCATCAAACGTTCAGATTCCATCCACAAAGCCAATTCTAAATTATTCGAAGGGAAAACCTCGTAATAATACGTTCTATCATCTGATGTATTGGCGTTATTCTGACCTCCGTTTGCCGTAACGATTTTAAACCATTCTCCACGTTGGATATTTTTAGTTCCCTCGAAAAGTAAATGTTCAAAAAAGTGAGCAAAACCCGTTCTTTCTGGGTTTTCGTCTTTAGCACCAACGTGATACATCACAGAAGTGACCACTACAGGAGCCGATTTGTCTTGATGAAGTACCACATGAAGACCGTTGTCTAACGTATACTCTTCAAAGGCTACTTTTTGAGCTGAGGCTGCCCCACCAATAATTAATGCGGCACTCAAAGCTGTTAAAGATTTTCTCATGGTATATAATTTAATTTTAGGTTTACCCAAAATTAGTCGCAGACTCTTTAGAATTGTTACAGCTTATAAATTAAAAATCTGCTATTATCATTATTTTTACCGCTGTTTGCCGTCTAAAAAATTCAATAATAAAACATTAGTTGTAAACCAATAATAAAAAATTGTATATTTGCAGACTTTTAAACATTATATTATGTACGCAATCGTAGAGATAGCAGGGCAACAATTTAAAGTAAGCAAAGACCTAAAAGTTTATGTTCACCGTTTGCCTCAAGAAGAAGGAGCTACTATCAGTTTTGATAAAGTTCTTTTAATTGATGACAACAACAACATTACTTTAGGCGCCCCAGCTATAGAAGGAGCTTCTATCGAAGCCAAAGTATTAAGACACCTACAAGGTGACAAAGTAATCGTCTTCAAGAAGAAAAGAAGAAAAGGTTACAAAAAGAAAAACGGTCACAGACAAGCTTTGACTCAAATTGTAATTGAAGGTATCAATGCAGGAGGAGCAAAGAAAAAAGCGGCTAAAAAAGAAAAAACTGCTGAAGCAGCTGAATAATTATTAACATTTAAAACTAAAACGTCATGGCTCACAAGAAAGGTGTCGGTAGTTCTAAGAACGGTAGAGAATCAGAATCGAAACGCTTAGGTGTTAAGATTTACGGTGGTCAAGCAGCTATTGCTGGAAACATCATCATTAGACAAAGAGGTTCTAAGCACAATCCAGGTGAAAACGTTTACATGGGTAAAGATCATACTTTACATGCAAGAGTTGCTGGAATCGTGAAATTTGAAAAGAAAAGAGACAACAAATCTTTCGTTTCAATTCTTCCATTTGAAGCTTAAATCCTTGTCTTGCTCTTAGCAATAACAGCAAACAAAAATATAAAGACGCTCTTCGAGCGTCTTTTTTTTTGAACAAAATTGACATAAAATTCCTTTATACCATTCCGACGACCCCTACTCCTTCGCTACATTATTTACTCTTTTTATAAGTGGTATAAAATCATGAAATAACAGCACAAAACTCAATTCCCTCACCATTATATTTACTTCGACAAAAATCCGTACTATACGCTATTTTTTGATTGTTTAAACCATCCTTTTCAACCATTCACAACTAGTTTTCTGCGACTACTGTATTGTTTTTAATATTATTATCAAAATAGCCTGAAAAAAAATAACAACACCAGCTATTTTATTCAAGTAAAATTAACCACAAAAACAACATAACTTAACTTATTTAATAAAAAAATAAGTAATTACACAATCAAATACGCAAAATAAATTAAAAATGCACAAATGATAAAAAAAGTTTTTTTTAGTAAATACTATTATTTATTTTTGGTCTAAATAAAAACAATAATTATATTTTATGAAAAATATCAGAATTTTTGCTTTTCTAGCAATTGCAAGTTTGCTTACAGTAAGTTGTTCAAGCGATGATTCCGCACCAAATCTACCTCCGGAAACTCAAAAAGAGCTTGAAGCTAAATTCCCGGTAGTTGGAACTTATGAATACACCCATGGAGCCATGAAAATTCCATATGTATTCACAGCACAATCGTTGGTCGTTCAGAACTCAAATATGAGTGGTGAAGACACAGAAGAAGTGGTGGTTAAAGCCTACCAACAAGTTAAAGACGGTGTTTATAAAATCGTTACCAGAGAAAGTAAAACAGCACAATACACTGCTTTTTTCTTAAGAAACGTGACAAGCGAGAGTCTTGAGATTAATATGGACCATAGTTTTGCTACAGAAAAAGAAGCCATCGACAGTAAATATGCTGATTCCAACGAAGGGCCCAACTCTACACACACTAAATTTGGTTGGCTAAAACTAAATAAAGCATCAGCTGCAGCTATTTCCTTACCGGTTTCTGGAAAATATATTTTTGACGGAACAAGTCAACCAGGAGGAGGAATATACACCTATGCTTTCACCAACGAAAAAGTAACTTTTGACTCTGGTCATGGTGCTTATGACATGAAAGTTTTAAACTTTAACAAGACTACCAATAAAATACTTTTAGAGGGATTGGATACTAAAGCGGGAACGTTCTACGTGGCTCAGCTAAAAGACATCACTACGAAGTCTGTACAAATCGCTAGAGTAACTAAAGCACCATTGGAAGGAACAAATCCTAAAGCCTTGGCAGAAGCAATCTTTAACGATACTAAAGATGTAGAAGGAAATTTTACCACATACTATAAAGAAGATGCCATTCTACCAGTACAAGGAGTATACGAATTTGACGGTACATCAATGGGTGGGGGTATTTACACCTATACTTTCAGCAACGAAACCATTAGTTTTGATTCTGGAACTCCATACAGCATGAAAGTTTTGGCCTACAATAAAACTCTTAACACCATACTATTAGAAGGTATTGATGCTTCGGTACAAGGTGTATTCTATGTTATAAAATTAGACGCGATTACAGCAACAGCTGTATCGGTAGGTCGCGACACTTTTAAAGCTACTGCCGATAAACCAAATCCTAAAGACGACGCGACTGCTACGTTCAATGGAAAAACACCATTCGCAGGTAGATTAACTCCTTACCAAAAAAAATAGTTAATCCACAAATTTAATATTATGTCTAACAATTAAGTTAGAGCCCTATTTTTAAGCAGTAATAAGTTAATCTTATTACTGCTTTTTTCTTTATGAACAACCCAATTCCTTTTGCACTTATAGAAATGGAATTGGACAATAGTTTTATACCGCATGATCTCTAAACTAATTTTAAGATTAAAAAAGCCATTCTCCAATTTAACCAGCTTTTACAAATCATACTGAACTTTTAGTGAGAAAAATTATACTTTTCTTGTAAAATATAACTAAAAATAAGAATTAAATAAAAAAAATACCTTTTAGCAATTGCAAACAATCCTGACAAAGCAACAAATCAAATCAAAAACAACGAATAACACACTAAAAACCAATTAGTTAGTTTAAAAAAGAACATCAAGCCGTACGAATCTCAGAAATTTGTAGTGTTAACATAAATTTTTGATAATATAATTTAGTTATATTTGGGAAATAACACCCATTAAACTAAGTATACTATGAAACTTAAACTAACCACTCTTATTCTGGTATTCGCCGTGCTCTGTAGCTATTGGCTGTTTGCAGACCAGAAACTACAGACGCTACTGTTTGGTGATGCTTTCGCTGAGTCCAACGCTGCGTCTAGTAAGAATCAAAGCTCGATGTCAGCACTTGCTGCAGGAGATATCTTTGTCGATGATTTCGAATCTGCTTCGGTTTGGAATTTCATCAATTCCACTACGAATAAATGGCATGTTGGAACTGCTGTACAAAATGGCGGAACCAAATCGCTGTATATCTCAGATGATAACGGCACAACTAATGCTTACAGCGTTTCTAAATTAGGTGAAGATGTAAGTTTGGCAGTTAGTTCTGGTTTTTCAATTCCCGCAGCCACCAAAGACTATATCATCAGTTTTGACTGGCGCAGTGTTGGAGAAGGAAATGATTGGTTTGTCGGTGATGCGCTGACTGTTTGGTTAATTCCCGATAGTTATACTCCTCCTAAAAATCTTAGAATTACCCCAGCGAGTTCTGGTGGACTGTTATTAAAAGCAGATATGTATGGGCAAGCTACTTTTAAGAAAGAAATCATAAAAGCCGACTTGAGCAAATATGCGGGCACCAAAATGAAACTCGTTTTTCAATGGGTTAACGATGAGTGGGGAGTTGGACCACCTCCTGCCGCTATTGACAACATACAGCTATACCAAAAGACATGTCAAGAACCAAAAGACCTAAAAGTTAAAGATATTGAACTTGAAAAAGCCACGATAAACTGGACAGCACCAAATAGTACTGTTACCGATTACGACTTATTTATCGGAACAAATGCCAATTATCCGACTGGACAAACTGGCATTATTAAAGCCAATGGAGTAACCACACATACTTTTTTAAATTTGAAACCGAGCACCTATTATTATGTTTGGTATCGTTCGGTATGTTCTACTTCAGATCAAAGTTACTGGGAAGGACCGGTTAAGTTCATGACCAAATGCGGTGTTTTTAAAGCCCCTTTTTACGAAACCTTTGATACGGATTCACCCAACGTAGAATGTTGGACTTTTGTTCAAAAAAACAGTGCTGATGAAACTTCCTTCGAAATATCTACTGGATACATGATGGAAGGTGATCGAGGATTAATGTTCAATAGTTACTACGCGAACACCGTTCACGATAGTTATGCCATAACCCCTACTTTTGATTTTGATGGGGGTTTATACAAATTGACTTATTATTATAAAACATCGCCATCTGGGGATAATGAATTTGAGGTTCTGTTATCAAATAGTGGCTTGGACACCAGCAAATTTACGACGGTACTCAAAGCAAAACAAAAATATCAAAAATCAGAATACGTTAAAGAAACGATATTTATTCACGGCATTACTGGTAAAGTCAATATTGCCTGGCACGTTAATTCTATCGGTGAAGCAACTTTTCATTTAGACAATGTAAGCTTAGAAAGTGTGGGGTGTACCGAACCCTTAAACACCGCTGTGTCGGATATTAAAACGAACAGCGCCCAATTTAATTGGGATGATACTATAGCTAAAGAGTGGGAATACGCCGTAGTAAATTCAAATAGTGGACAACCTACAGGGGCAGGTAGCAAAATAAATCAGACCACAGTTGTCGTTACCAAAGATAATTTAGGGAATTCACTAACCTCTGATACCCAATATGATTTTTATGTACGCGCTAAGTGTTTGGATGGCACCATGGGACAATGGACAGGTCCCATAACATTTAAAACCGCATGTGATGCTAGAAATGTCCCGTATAAAGAAAGTTTTGATAATACCGGTGAAAGTGATTTAGACTGTTGGACTATTTTAGACATCAATAACGATGGTACTCCCTACGGAAACATCTGGCAACAATCAGAATGGACGGTCTATAAAGGCGATCGTTGTATGTATTACTCAGGCTCGTCTCCTGAAAATGATGACTGGTTGATTTCGCCGGGCTTCAATTTAAAAGGCGGACTATATGCCGTTACTTTTTATTATCAACTGGATCAGAATACTACGGGAAATCTGGAGGTCAAACTCTCTACATCCGGTATATCTCCAGCTTCCTTTACAAAAACCATAGGAGCAACGCTGACCTATAAAGGTGCTTTTTACACCAAAAAAGTAGTTTATGTAGATGGGGTTAATGGGGTTGCAAACATTGGTTTTCACATGACAGGAACCAACGGTACTATTCAGATCGATGAATTTAGCATCGAACAGGCTACTTGTCGTATCCCAGAAGATCTGACGATTACCAATATCGGTACTGCCAGTGTTGATTTAACTTGGACAGATCCATCCAGTACCAAATGGGAATACTATCTTGCGCCTGAAGATGGACTCAATACACCACCAGTTGGCTCGGGTACAAATGCGACAACAACTTCGATTAAAGCAACTCGAGTTAACGGTACTAATGTACCGCTAGAGCCCAATAAGGAATACAAAATTTTTGTACGTTCTTCATGTGGACCTGGCTTATACAGCGAATGGGTTGGTCCAGTAAAATTCAGAACAGAATGTTTGATCATGCCTATACCTTATCAAGAGGGATTTAATAGTGATTCTGAAACGCAATACTGCTGGAAAATTGTTGATGGTAATAACGATAAACCGTGGTATGGAGGATTTGGAGAATGGTTTGCCGCCGATTATCAGGCTTATGAAGGAGATAAATCGATGTTTTTCACCAATATGGATGCAACCAATGATGATTGGTTGATGTCTCCTCTTTTTAAATTCGATAAAAAGAAGATTTATCGCGTGACTTATATGCATCGTACAGAACCGGGGGTTAAATCGGAATTTGCCGTTAAGCTTTCCAATACGGGACGTGAACAAGCTAAATACACCAAGGTGTTGTTGGCAAACGCTACCTATGATAATGTTCCGTGGAAAAAACACAAGTTTTTACTTTCTGATATCGACGGTGATGTCAGTATTGCCTTTCACATATCAGATTTTAAGAATTGGGGATCGCGCACTTATATCGACGATTTTAGAATCGAAGAAGTGACTACTTGTACAGAACCTTTAAAACAAGGTGCTGAAAACATCACTGGAACCGCTGCCGATATTTTCTGGGATAACGATTTTGGAACGACCAATTGGGAATATTACGTCAGAAAGAAAGCTTTCTTAATCGCACCGCCACTTACAGATGGTATTGCGACGAATAAGAATAAAGTCAATGTGACCAAGGATTACTTTGGAGCAAATTTAGAGGGCAATACTTGGTATGAGTTTTATGTGCGCACCCTTTGTGGCGATACTTCAAAGACCGAGTGGACAGGACCGTATTATTTTAGAACGGCTTGTACGTATTTCACCTTACCGTATTGGGAAGGTTTTAATGGAGACGACAATTCCCTGCGATGCTGGTCCATGGTCAACGGCAACAGTGGAGCGAGTTTGTGGAAACAAGGAACGGCTAATTTGTTTGAAGGATCGCATTCGATGAATTTAACACAGTCTGGCACTGCTGCTTCTAACGACTGGTTTATCTCTCCGTTGTTTAAAAACCTCGATCCAACCAAGACTTATAGAGTTAAATTCAACTATAAAGGTACCGGTGCTGGAACCAACGAAATGGAAGTTTTGGCCTCGACAAAAACGACTGCATTAGCTGATTTTACGCAAGTCATTGCGCCAAAAATGAGTTATACCTCG
>DCKE01000005.1:92809-233083 GCA_002320285.1 Flavobacteriaceae bacterium UBA1682
ACCTACGGCAAAAGATGCGGGTACACCAACATCATCAAGTGATTTTGTGGCTACTAAAGACATCACGGGTAAAAATCTTGTACCGAATACCGACTACGTATACTACGTGCGTACCGATTGCGGTAACGGTACATTTAGCGAATGGACGGGGCCTATTGCCTTTACTACAGCTTGTGATATTTATACGGTTCCGTTTGTAGCCGGATTCAATAGCAACTCCAAACAACTGCGTTGTTGGACTATCACGCAAGGACCTGGAGGTACCACAAAATGGGCAGCAAATTCAAACTGGGCGTATGAAGGAGATCGATTGATGCAGTTTAGTCAAACTTCTGCCACAGCCCAAGCGGATGGGTATTTAATTTCACCGACCATTGCTTTAGAAGCCGGATTTAACTATGTTTTAAAATATTATTACAAAACTGATCTCAGAAATATGAATGAATTTGAAGTGTTGTTATCTACAACGGGTACGGCTATTTCAAACTTCACTACGACCCTTTTAAGCAAGAAAGCTTATAATAATGATAACTACATACAGGAAACCATTTTTATACCTGGTAGAGCATCCAATGTCAATATCGCCTGGCATACGATGACCAAAGGTCCGATGACTGTAGGTATTGATTATGTGACGATTGAAAAGGCGGGAGCTTGTCCAGAGCCTACCGCTGTTACCGTCACTGATTATACAGCCAACACCATCGACGTGGAGTGGAAACAGACGGGTGGAATTACACAGTGGGAAGTATATGTCGTAGAATACGGAAACCCGATTCCAACTGGAGCCAGTGGTATTGCAGTTACCGGTACTCCAAAATACAAGGCTACTGGCCTTACCAGTGGAAAAGCCTACCATATCTATGTCCGTGCTAAATGTGCTGGCGGTACAGATATGAGCAATTGGTCAACACCGGCCAATGGCCCAACCAAGATGACTGCCAATACCGATTGTAAGGGAGCAATCAATATTCCGGTCAATTCGGGATCGGATTGCATCAAAAAAATCGGAGTTTCCACAGTGGATTCGAAAGAAGTAGATCCGAATACCTTTTCAAAGTGTATGGACTATCAGCATACCAACGAATTGTGGTTTGAGTTTACTGCGGCTGCAACCTCTCATTTAATTTCTTTCAGCAATTTGATAGGAGTTAATAAGTTAGAGTCGCCCGCCTTGGCATTTGATATTTATTCGGGTCAATGCGCTAATATATTCACCTCTCTAGTGGAGTGTAATAATTTTGACGGTTCGTATGGCGCTCCTTCAAAAGATGATAAAGCAGCGACAGTAAGCGGCTTAATACCCGGTAATAAATACTATGTTCGCGTTTCTCTACCGGCCGGTGACTTCTTATTTAACTTGTGCATCACTACCAGTGAGTACAAATATGTTACGGTTAGTAAAAACGGTGATAAATACACCACAGAAGAATTGGTTAAAGATGTTTTGATTCAATCGGACTGTGATTTGGTCAGCAATGTGGTTTATAAAGCAGGGCCTAAAGTTGGAGGAAATACCTTGGGGTATTTCAATCAAAACGGTTCCCTATTCCCATTTGAGGAGGGTATTGTTTTAGCGACTCACGATATTGCCACGGTACCTGGACCTTACTACGATTATGGTGATGCAGGTGGACCAGCAGGTGTTAGAGGCAAGATTGATCCGTGGGAAGGTGATGAAGATTTAAATGCGGTTATCGCCAGTGCTGGTGGTAGTGTTTATGCCGGTAGTAAATCGGTCGCAACCTTGGAGTTTGACTTTGTACCGATCAAAGACACCATTAAGTTTGAATATTTGATGGCATCAGAGAGTTATTTACACAATTGTACGGTGGTATGTTGGGGAGCTGGAGCCTTGTTTACTGCTTGGCTAACCGAACTGGAAACGGGACAAGGACAGAATATCGCTTTGGTACCGGGTACAAGCGAACCGATTACCCTTTCAACCGTTCGCGACACCGATCGTTCGGGAGCTGCATGCGCAAGTGTGCATCCAGAATTTTTCGGCAAGTATTACGGAAACGGACAAGACAATCCGCTATTGGCGCCTATCAATTATGTAGGAATGACCAAACCGATGAGTTCTGAACCGGTTCATGTGAAACCCGGTGTCAAATATCGCATCAAATTGGCGATGGCCGATTTCTGTAATACCAATCACATTTCTTCGGTATTTTTTAATGCGAGAAGTTTTGATTTGGGTGCTTTGGATTTAGGTGCAGACTTATTGATTGAGGATAATACGGCAATTTGTGCTTCAGAAACCAAAACCATTCATTCTGGAATAACTCCTGGAAATGTTACGATCAGCTGGTTTAAAGATGAAGTACTTATTCCTGGTGCTGACAAACCGGACTTGGAAGTGGGCGAATCTGGAGTTTACAAGGCTGTAGCTCATTATGAAACCATCAATTGTGAGATATCGGGTAGCGTTAAGGTAGAGATGTATCCGCCTTTATCCGATAAGATCAAACCAGCAGCGCCTATTGCTATTTGTCGTACTTCATTAGAAAGTCAATATGTTGATTTAACTAGCGTTGAAGCCAATATGTTTGCGGGCTTAGATCTAAGTAAATATGTTATTAGTTATTACAAAACAGAAGCAGACGCTGCTGCGGCTGTGGATACGATATTAACCCCTAAAAAGTATTTAATCGACCCTGCTGTGCAACCGATTAAAAAGTTTATGCGTGTGGTTGATTTGACTACGGGATGTTCTGGCGTATTCGCAATTAATGTTGTTTTTGAAGCGGGTGCGCTTCCGAGTAAACCTGCTAATGTGACGGTTTGTTCACAATATACTTTCCCTACTTTGGAAGCGAATCAGTATTATTATACCGGATCTGCAGCTACAGGAGTGGAGTATAAAGCAGGAGACATCATTGACGAACCGGGCAAGTATACGATTTATCTTTTACAACGCAATGGCGATGAGAGTTGTTATGAAGAAACCACATACAATGTGGCTATAACAGAACCCGTAGTGGCAGATGTTTTTCCAGATGTAATTGCGGACTGCGAGTTACACCAATTGGCTCCGTTGTCGAGAAATAACAAATACTATACGGAAGCCGATAAAGGAGGAAATGAATTACTACCGGGAACATTAGTTCCATTAAATACCACGATTTACGTATATGCTTCGTCTGAAGATGGCTTATGTGTAGACCAAAGCAGTTATACGGTAACTTATGAGGAATGTCCGATACCAAAGGGAATTTCTCCTAATGGAGATGGATTAAACGATCGTTTTGATTTATCCAATCACGGGGTTAGCAGCATTAAAATCTACAACCGTTACGGTTCAGAGGTATACAGCTTTGACGGAAACTATACCAATCAGTGGCAAGGACAAGGTAAAGGAGATAAAATCCTTCCTGATGGAACGTATTACTACGTGGTGATTTCTCGTGGTAAAACCAGAACCGGATGGGTACAAATCAATAGATAGACTCTTCTTATTAGAGTTACATGATTTAAAAATCGGAGGCTACTAAACGGGTAGCCTCCATACTTTTTAAGATTTTACCGTTAAAAAAAGACCTAAAGAAAAGGGCTGTCTCCTAAATGGAAACAGCCCTTTTCATTTTTTTATTTACTTCTTATGCAGTCACTTTAATTGTTCTATACAATTCCAACGCCTTTCCGTCGGTAAGCATTGAGATAAAATGGCAGATACTCATCAATCTTTCATACAAACTATCATTTTCACTAATATATTTTTCTGGTAAAAGTTTTAACATCAACGAATCGTAATGGGTTTCCTCACCATAAAAAGAGTTGTTATAAGCCGTGCAAAAATGATCCAATAAGGTGTGAATCACCTGATATCCGACAACTTCTTTCTCAATAACTCCTTTACTTTGGTAAACCTTATTGACACTTAATGCAATCACATCTTTCATCTGAGCAACATAAGCGCATTTATCCATTAAAGCATAAGGGAAATCACCTGCTAAGATGCGCTCTTCATGCTCTACAAAAATACGTACTGCATCCTGAATCAAACTTCCAATTGCCAAAGCTCTTAAATAACTCACTCGGTCTTCCGTACAAGAAAGCTGGGCATACTTCTGCGCATTGATGCTCTTCTGTACAATTTTAATCAAAAATTCCAAAGCGTGCTCTTCTGGAATCAACCCCAAATTAATCCCGTCTTCAAAATCGATAATAGTATAACAGATATCATCTGCTGCCTCGACTAAATACGACAAGGGGTGCCTGCGAAATGCCAATTCATCTCTTTGCTTTTGAAGCAAGCCTAAATCGTCAGCTACTGCTACAAACGCCTCTTTATCAGACTGAAAAAACCCGTATTTTTTATCACATATATCACGAGTTGGTTTCTTGGGCAAACTCTCTTTAGGATATTTCATAAATGCACCTAAAGTAGCATAAGAAATACGCACACCGCCCTCTATACCTGGACGAGATTTTGTCAAAACTGAAAATCCGTTTGCGTTTCCTTCAAAGTCGATCAGGTCCTGCCATTCTTTATCGGTGAGTTCATCCCGATATATCTTGCCTTTACCTCGACTAAAGAAATCTCCAATCGCTTTCTCACCAGAATGTCCAAATGGAGGATTTCCAATATCATGTGCCAACGAAGCTGCTGCTACTATAGCTCCAAAATCGTTGACGGTATAACCCAAATCCTGATCTAAATGCGGATACTTTTGCAAGATCTGCTGCCCTACTAGACGCCCTAAGGAACGACCAACTACAGAAACCTCCAAACTATGCGTTAAACGCGTATGAACAAAATCCGTTTTTGACAAGGGAATTACCTGTGTTTTGTCTTGCAAACTTCTAAAAGCCGACGAGAAAATGATACGGTCGTAATCAACCTCAAAACCAATACGGGTTTCATTTTCATCTTTTCGCTTTCTTTCTATACGATCACCGTGCTTTTTTAAAGACAACAGCTTTTCCCATTTCATCATATTTTATTTTTTATCTGTTGTAAAATTATCGTTTTTTAAGCTTAAACACACTGCTAAGATCAGACCTCTAACTGACTGTTAATGATATTGTTTTTAACCGATTTGAAAATTTGATTTTTGGCTTCAGCGAAAGACACATTATACAAACGCGAAACCTCGCGAAACTCTTCAGGATACTTTAAAAGCATCTTATCATAATACTGATCTAAGACTTCGTCCGAAGGTGCTGTATACTCTAAATGCATCTCAAAACGACGCACAAGCGCCGGATCGATCATTTGTATTTGATTGGTCGCTGCCATCAATATGGATTTTTGAGGAAAACCATCTATCAGCTGTAAAATAGCATTAACCACTCTTTTCATCTCACTATTATCCTTATTGTCATAATCTCGAATTTGCCCTAAAGAGTCAAATTCATCGAAAAACAAAACAGCACTTTCATATTGAATCTCTCGAAACAAACCTTCTATGTTTTTAGCTGTCTCGCCTAATTTAGACGAAACAATAGTACCCAAATTAACAATGATCAATTTTTTATCCAAATGTTTCGCAATGGCTTTTGCAGTCATGGTTTTACCACAACCCGTTTGTCCATACAGCAGTATCTTATTGGATACTGGCAATTCATATTGAAGTAAAATTTCTCGAAATTGATATTCCTTGAGGAATTGATCGATTTGATCGGATACAGCAGCATTAAACACCACCTCGTTCAATTCAATATTACTACGATCGATAAAAAAAAGAGCACTCATAACTTAACTAGTTTAATATATACAAATATAATCAGAAATCATCTGATTACAAACTCACTTTACTGGGATTCCACAACGGCCATTCAGCATCGTGGTACAACATAAACGTCCAATTTTCAGCGATAGCTTGCTGAAGAAAATCAGCGCGATACTGCATGGTCATTTTTCCATCAAAATCGTATTTACCTATCATTTTATGTTTTAAAAAAAACAATTGAGGCGTAACATCAGCGCCATAGAAAAAGGTTTCGGCATCGTCTTTTATCCAAAACACTTGATGATATGGGGTATGTCCACCGGTTACTTGATAGGTAAGCTGATCGTGCAACTGTCCGCTATCGGCTGTCAGAAAATGAAACTGACTCGACGCGGCAATCTTTTGCAACACTTCCAAATTATAAGAAGCGTGTGTTTGCTTTAAGGCATAATCCAATTCCCTTTGCTGCACATAGTAGGTTGCCTTAGGAAAGGTCAAAACAGCATCAACCGCATCCGATGCAAATATGCCCCCAACGTGATCCCGATGCAAATGCGAAAGCAATACCTTGGTAACCTGTTCCACTTGATACCCCACTTTATTTAAATTATCTATCAATTGCAAAACACCTCCTTGCGATAATCCCAATCCCGTGTCCAGCAAAACAACCTCGTCGTCCAAAACGATCAAAAACGGTTGTACAGCCAATAAAAAGCTCCCACGCTCGCGATCAGACAATTTATCCACACCCGTTTTAAAAGGTTGAAACGTTTTGGAATTCCCCACAGAGAACAGCCCTTCTTTAAGTGCAAATATTTTCATTATAAATGATTTAAAAGACCACTATCAAACAAAAAAACAGCTCGAAAAGCTGTTTTTATTTATTATCCCTATGAGAACATTTCTCGATCTTCGTCTCTAACCAAGAAAAATTTCATCGATTTCTTTGGATAGGTTTCATAACTTTTATCACTAGGATTAGCGATAACTGTTTTTATACTGATTTTATCTCCTAATTTAAATTCGGATTCGACTTGTTTATAATCTAATAGATAAGGACCACAGAAATAATTTCCATTTTCATCTTTTTCAATGATTCCTTGAAAAATTCCTTTTTTAGTGTCTTTTTGCATTTTTTAATAATTTAAAGTACAAAGATACAAAGAATTTGATTTGATACAGAATGCATTTCGCAAATAGTTGTTTGGGAATCGAATTCGAAAATAGTGAATTACGAAAATAGCAGACCGGTATTGCATTAAAAAAATAGAGGCCATCTTAAAAGACAGCCTCTATTATATATAACAAATTAAAATTCAGTTTATGAACCACACATTTCGCAGTCATCCGGCTCTGCAGATTGCGCGTTTAAAATCATGGCTCTGTAATCTTCTACACTTATCGCTTCAACATCATTGGATTTCACTTCCGTTTTAGGAACAGCAACAACAGGTGTTTCTATTTTTTTATCATTGTTTAAAGTAAACTTAATCGCGTCAACTGCCGATTTGGTTCTCAAATAATACATACCCGTTTTTAATCCTGATTTCCACGCATAGAAATGCATTGAAGTTAATTTGGCATAATTTGCCCCTTCCATAAACAGGTTTAACGACTGAGACTGATCGATAAAGTACCCTCTTTGACGAGACATATCAATAATATCTTTCATACTCAACTCCCACACGGTTTTATATAAATCGCGAATCTGCTGTGGCAGATAATCCAAATGCTGTATAGACCCATTTGATCGCATGATTTCTTGTTTTAAATCTTCATTCCACAATCCCAAATCCACTAGGTCATGTAATAAATGTTTATTAACAACTATAAATTCTCCCGAAAGTACTCTTCGCGTATAGATATTTGAAGTATACGGTTCAAAAGCCTCATTATTTCCTAAGATTTGAGAAGTAGAAGCTGTTGGCATTGGCGCCAATAACAAGGAATTTCTAACACCGTGTTCCATTACTTCTTTTCTTAAAGATGCCCAATCCCAACGTCCACTTAGGTCTTCATCTTTCATTCCCCAAAGGTTATACTGAAATTGTCCTTGTGAAATTGGCGATCCCACAAAAGTAGAATACGGTCCTTCAACCTTAGCTATTTCCATCGATGAAGTCACCGCAGCAAAATAAATCGTCTCGAAAATCTCTTGATTTAGAGCTTTGGCTTCATCACTTGTAAAGGCCATACGCATCAAGATAAAAGCATCTGCCAATCCTTGCACGCCTAAACCAACCGGTCTGTGGCGCATATTTGAATTTTCAGCCTCCTTAACCGGGTAATAATTTCTATCGATAACCTTATTCAAATTACGCGTAACTCTTTTAACGACATCGTATAAAGCCTGGTGGTTGAATTGGCGGTTTTCAACAAACATCGGCAACGAAATAGAAGCCAGATTACATACAGCAACTTCATCTTTAGAAGTAAACTCCATGATTTCTGTACACAAGTTTGACGAGCGAATAGTACCTAGATTCTTTTGGTTGGACTTGCGGTTCGCTGCATCCTTATACAACATATAAGGAGTACCCGTTTCCACTTGTGCCTCTAGAATTTTCTCCCACAATTCTCTTGCTTTGATCTTTCTTCTCCCCTTACCTGCCGCTTCGTAAGACATATACAAGGCGTCAAACTCTTCTCCGTAAACATCGGCAAGACCCGGACATTCGTTTGGACACATCAACGTCCACTCCGCATCTTCTTCAACGCGTTTCATAAACAAATCGTTGATCCACAAGGCTAAAAACAAATCACGTGCGCGCATTTCTTCTTTACCGTGATTTTTTCTTAAATCGATAAAGTCGTAAACATCAGCATGCCACGGCTCAATATAAATGGCAAAACTGCCTTTTCGCTTTCCACCACCTTGATCCACATAACGAGCCGTATCGTTAAAAACACGTAACATCGGAACGATACCGTTTGAAGTACCATTAGTACCGCGAATATAAGACCCCGTTGCTCTCACATTGTGAATAGAAAGCCCTATTCCTCCTGCAGATTGTGAAATCTGCGCAGTTTGTTTTAGAGTATCATAAATTCCCTCAATGCTATCGTCTTGCATGGTTAACAAGAAACACGAAGACATTTGAGGTTTTGGTGTTCCTGAATTAAATAAGGTTGGTGTCGCGTGAGTAAAAAACTTTTTAGACATCAACTCATAGGTTTCAATAACCGAATCGATATCGTCTAAGTGAATTCCCACCGAAACACGCATCAACATATGTTGAGGACGTTCCACTATTTTTCCGTCGATTTTCAACAAATACGAACGCTCTAAAGTTTTGAAACCGAAGAAATCGTAATTAAAATCGCGTTGGTATATAATCGTTGAATCCAAACGCTCTGCGTTATTCATAATTACCTCAAAAACATCATCGGCAATTAACGGAGAGGCTTGATTTGTTCTCGGATTGATATAGTTGTACATATCAACTATGGTTTCCGAGAATGATTTTTTAGTATTTTTATGAAGGTTAGAAACGGCGATACGCGCTGCTAACAAAGCATAATCTGGATGAGATACCGTCATCGAAGCGGCGGTCTCAGCGGCAAGATTATCCAATTCAGAAGTAGTAACTCCATCGTATAATCCTTCGATTACGCGCATGGCCACCTTAACCGGATCGACCAATTCATTCAATTCATAACACAATATTCTGATTCGGTCTGTGATTTTATCAAACATAACCGGCTCTCTTCTTCCGTCTCTTTTTACTACAAACATGGGCTTATTTTTTTATGTTTGTGACCGAAGTCACTACCGTATCTTGTTCTCTTGACTAAAAATCAGCGTCAAAGCTAATTTTCCCATCATTGTCGTCTTTACTACTGATAACTCCTGCTTTCTGATATTCAGAAACGCGTTTTTCAAAGAAATTGGTTTTTCCTTGTAAAGAAATCATATCCATGAAATCAAATGGATTCGTGACATTATACTCTCTTTCACAACCCAATTCCACTAACAATCTGTCTGCAACAAATTCTAAGTACTGCGTCATCAACACCGCATTCATACCAATTAAACTCGCTGGTAAGGATTCTGTAATAAACTCTCTTTCAATATTTAATGCGTCTACCAAGATTTCTCTGATACGTGCCTTTGGAACCTTATTAACCAAATGGTGGTTGTGTAAATGCACTGCAAAATCACAGTGAACCCCCTCGTCACGAGAAATCAACTCATTCGAAAAGGTCAATCCCGGCATTAGTCCTCTTTTCTTTAACCAGAAAATAGAGCAAAATGCACCCGAGAAGAAAATTCCTTCCACTGCAGCAAAAGCAATGAGTCGCTCTGCAAAAGAATCGGAGTCAATCCATTTCAAAGCCCAGTCTGCCTTTTTCTTAATCGCAGGAAAAACGTCTATCGCTCTAAAAAGATGGTCTTTTTCCTCTTCATTTTTAACATAAGTATCAATCAACAATGAATACGTCTCACTGTGAATATTTTCCATCATGATTTGAAAACCATAGAAAAACTTAGCCTCTGGATATTGTACTTCATTGACAAAATTCTCTGCCAAATTCTCATTGACAATACCGTCAGAAGCGGCAAAAAACGCTAAAATATGTTTGATAAAATAACGCTCGTCATCATTTAATTTGTTGTTCCAATCGCTAAGGTCTTGATGTAAATCGATTTCTTCTGCAGTCCAAAAACTAGCCTCCATTTTCTTATACCACTCCCAAATATCATGGTGTTTGATTGGAAAAATGACGAATCGGTTTTTATTCTCAGTTAAAATGGGTTCTTGAAAAGACATACTATATTGATTATGAAGATTAAATAACTTTCTAAATCGAAGAATCGATCTCTTACAAAGATTGTCATTTTTATTGTCAATCCGAAGTTTAAAATCCTAAAACTTATTCACAAAAAAGGCAAGTTGTTAACAATGTAAATAAAAGCCATTTTGAAACAAACAAAAACCTAAATAACTATAAAACAGCAATTTAAGTTTTACCGCTTTTAAGTATAAAAATCGAATAACCATAGTAAACACGGCTTGCCAAAGCATTTTTTTCCATAAAAAAAGACCTTCTTTTCAGAAGGTCTTTTTTGTTATTTTGATATTGGAAACTAAAGTTCTAAAGCTTTTTTAATATCGTTACCCATCAATAATTCAACTGGATTTTCCAACGCTTCTTTAACAGCCACCAAGAATCCAACTGACTCGCGTCCGTCGATTATTCTGTGGTCATAAGAAAGCGCCACAAACATCATCGGGTGAATTTCAACTTTTCCGTTAACTGCAATTGGTCGCTCAATAATATTGTGCATACCTAAAATTCCAGATTGCGGTGGGTTGATGATCGGTGTAGACAACATAGATCCAAATACACCTCCGTTAGAGATCGTAAAAGTACCACCTGTCATTTCATCTACCGTAATTTGTCCGTCACGAGCTCTGATAGCCAAACGTTTGATTTCATTCTCAACACCTCTGAACGACAATAATTCCGCACTGCGCACTACAGGCACCATCAATCCCTTAGGACCGGATACAGCAACAGAGATATCGCAGAAATCAAAACTGATTTGCTCTTGCCCATCGATCATCGAGTTTACATCTGGATACAATTGAAGCGCACGAGTAACCGCTTTGGTGAAAAAGGACATATACCCCAATCCAACTCCGTGTTTCGCTTTAAAAGCATCTTTATATTCGTTTCTCAATTTGTTAACCGGTGTCAGGTTTACTTCGTTAAAAGTAGTCAACATCGCTGTAGTATTTTTAGCATGAACCAAACGCTCGGCTACTTTACGACGCAACATCGACATTTTTTTACGCTCTGTACCTCTAGCTCCACCTGTTGGTGTTCCCATTGAAGGCACTGCATTTACAGCATCTTCTTTAGTTATACGACCATCTTTACCCGTTCCTTGAATAGCCGTAGTATCGATGTTTTTTTCGTCTAATATTTTTTTAGCTGCCGGAGAAGCTGTACCTGATGCATACGTAGTTGCAGCTGCTGGAGCTTCTGCTTTTACAGCTGCTGTTGCTGGTTTGGATTCTTCTGCTGGTTTTGACGCCTCTGGAGCTCCACCTTCTGGTTTAGCAGCACTAGTATCAATTAAACAAACTACTTGACCTACAGCCACAGCATCACCTTCTTCTGCCTTAAGGGTAATAATACCACTAGCTTCAGCTGGCAACTCCAAGGTTGCTTTGTCAGAATCAACCTCAGCAATAGCTTGGTCTTTTTCTACGTAATCACCATCTTTTACTAACCAAGTAGCGATTTCAACTTCTGTGATTGACTCCCCTGGCGAAGGAACTTTCATTTCTAAGATACTCATCAGTATATTCTTTTAGATATTGTTATTTATGTAAAAATACGAAATTATTATTATTATAAGTTTTTATCAAAAACTTTAGCGATAGCATAGGCATAACGTTTTTTAGAACGCGTTGAACTACCCGAGGCCGGCGCACTATACGCCTTAGTAGCAGCCAAACGCAAAGGAACTTCATGGAAATTCATCAACATAAAACTATAAGCCCCCATATTTCTCGGCTCTTCCTGCGCCCAAACATAGTCGTTTACATTAGGATATTTAGCAATCACCGCTTTCATTTTATCAATTGGAAGTGGAAACAATTGCTCAATTCTCACCAAAGCCACATCATTTCTACCCAACTTCTCTCTTTCTGCCAATAAATCATAATAGAATTTACCCGTACAGAAAACCAACGAAGTTACCTCTGTTGCCGTTACGATTTGATCATCGATCACCTCTTCAAAACTACCTTCAGTAAAATCACTAATAGACGATACAGCCAAAGGATGTCTCAACAAACTTTTTGGAGTAAACACGATTAACGGTTTTCTAAAATTAGCCACCATTTGTCTTCTCAACAAGTGAAAGAAGTTAGCTGGCGTTGTACAGTCCGCAACATACATATTGTCTTCTGCACATAACTGCAAATAACGTTCCATACGCGCTGATGAATGTTCCGCTCCCTGATTTTCATAACCGTGAGGCAACAACATCACCAATCCGTTTTGCGTATTCCACTTCGCCTCTGCCGCAGAAATATATTGATCCAACATGATTTGAGCACCATTGGAGAAATCCCCAAACTGCGCTTCCCAAATTGTCAATGTTTTTGGATTCGTCAAGGCATATCCATATTCATAACCCACTACCGCATATTCCGATAGCAAAGAATTATAGATGCTAAATTGCCCTTTTTTATCTTTTAATTTATCCAACAAGATAATTGATTCTTCCGTATCTTCTGTTTTAATAACAGCATGACGGTGAGAAAACGTCCCTCTTTCGACATCCTGTCCAGAGATTCTCACTCCAAAACCTTCTGTCAATAAAGAACCGTAGGCCAACATCTCTCCCATAGCCCAGTCTAATTTATCAGACTCAAAGAACATGGTTTTACGATCGTTGATCAATTTCTTAATCTTGCTTATGAATTTTTTATCCGTTGGAAGCTCAGTCACCACTGAAGCGATATCCGTCAATACAGCTTTAGACACCTTAGTATCATAAGTCAACAACATCTTCTCTTCACTCGCTTTTTCATAGCCCTTCCACTCTTCTTCCATGAAAGTTTTAATCTCCGCGAATTCGTGTTTACGGGATTCTTCTAAAGACGACTCTAAAGCATCTTTGTATTTTTGTTCTAAAGCAGACACATAGTCATTATCAATAACCTTGTCTTCCAACAATCTTCCGCTATAGATATTTCTTGAATTCGGGTGTTTTGAAATCAATTTATACAATAAAGGTTGTGTAAATTTAGGTTCATCACCTTCATTATGTCCGTATTTTCTGTATCCCACCAAGTCGATAAAGATATCTGTACCAAACTCCATACGATAATCCAAAGCAAACAACATAGCTCTTACTGCCGCCTCCGTATCATCTGCATTAACATGCAATACCGGTGCATTAGTAACTTTAGCCACATCTGTTGAATAGATCGAAGATCTACCGTCTGTAAAGTTTGTAGTAAACCCAACTTGATTGTTTAAAATCAAATGGATAGTACCACCTGTTTTATATCCTCTTAGCTTAGCCATTTGGATAATCTCATATACAATACCTTGTCCTGCAACCGCAGCATCACCATGCAAAGCAATCGGCAATACTTTAGAAGGATCATTAGCATATAAACGGTCTTGTTTTGCACGTGCAATACCTTCGATAACCGCTCCTACCGTTTCTAAATGCGACGGGTTTGGAGCCAAGTTTAAATGAATTTCATTACCGGATTTGGTTTGTCTCATTGAGCTCAATCCCAAATGGTATTTCACATCACCGTCAAATCCCTCTACCTCATTATAATCTTTCCCATCAAATTCAGAGAAAATTTCCCCTGCCGGTTTTTTAAAGACATTGGCTAAAACATTTAAACGCCCCCTGTGTGACATTCCCATAACCAATTCTTCAACACCTCTAGCAGCAGCAGCCTCGATCAACATATCCAAAGCTGGAATAGCCGCTTCAAGACCTTCTAATGAGAAACGCTTTTGTCCTACATATTTTGTATTTAAAAAGTTCTCAAAAGAAACCGCTTCAATTAGTTTTCCTAGAATTTCTTTTTTCTGATTGGCATCAAAAACGGCTTCTGGTGCTTCAAAGTGATTTTGAATCCACTGAATTTCCTTTTCATTAATAATGTATTTAAACTCCAAACCAAGTGTATGACAATATACTTGCTCTAGATGTTTAATGATTTCAGACAAAGTTGAAACAGGCAGTTGAACCGATTTTGCCGCTTCAAACTTGATATTCAAATCAGCAGTAGTTAAACCAAAATTCTGTATACTCAAATCTGGAGCTTCAACATTCCTATCGCGCAACGGATTGGTCTTGGTCAGCAAATGACCATAGGTTCTGTATTGATCGATAAGTTTTAAAACTGCAAACTCTTTCTGAAATTGCTCTAACTGTTTGGTGTCACCCGAATCAGTATAAGCTTTTGATAACTGTTCTACCGGGCCATCACTATATTCATTTGCAAAATCGAAACCTTGAAAAAAGCTCCTCCAACTAGGCTCAATGCTGTCGGGATTTTGTAAATACTCATCATATAACTCTGCAAAGAATGCTGTATGTGCCGCGTTTAAAAAGGAATACCTGTCCATAATTTTGTCTAAAGACCTTTGGTTAAAATAATTTACACAAAAATACAATACTTTGTAATAAATCTCTAATATTTTTGTTACTTTTATCTCACAAATATTTTATAAAACTAAGATGGAAAGAATTAACATTACTTATTTAACACGTTTTTTGTTTATTCCGTTTTTTTTCCTAGTATGCAATTCTATAATCGCACAAGATTTAAACAATATTAATAAAAAGAGTGATTTTTTTAAACATGTGAAATTCGGGGGAGCTTTCGGTCTTGGTATCAGTAATAATTACACCGATATCCTATTAGCACCAAGTGCTATCTATGAGTTTAACTCCACTTTTGCGATGGGAGTAGCTCTACAAGGGAGTTATATACAAAGCAAAGATTTCTATAAATCGTGGATTTACGGACCAACTTTAATTGCTTTAGTCAATCCTATCGACCAGATACAGCTATCTATGGAGCTCGAACAATTGCGAGTTAACAACACATATACCTATACCAGACCTAATTATACTGATGATTTTTGGAATACCGCGTTGTTTTTAGGAGCAGGTTATCGCTCACAAAACGTAGCTGCAGGACTAAAGTATAACGTGCTCTATAAAAAGAAGGACAACGTTTACAATACCGGTCTTATGCCTTTTATTAGAGTTTATTTCTAAAACACACCTTTTGCCATTCTCTCTTTAGAATTATAAAGGTCAATTCCAACAGATACTCTTCCAGATTAAGCCCCCGAAGCTGCAATTCATCAATAGCAGCTTCAGAAACATCTATCCTATATAATAAGCTGGAAAATTTAGAAGCATCGGTTTCCACCAATCGAAGCAGTTGTCTTTGCAATTCAACAACCAAGTCTTCAGCACTACCAATATTTAGAAATACTTCTAATTGCACAGCCATTTGAAAATCTTTCTGCAATTGCGCGACCAATTGAACAAATAAGGCCTCATTTGCCACGTTTTTCTGTAAGTACTTTACTGCTTCTAACATAACTTAAACTTGACGTCCCATCAGATTTTTGCTAAACTGACGCAAAACTTCTTTTTTATCTTCTTCAATATCCATTAAGTCTAAAATACGCAATGCTTTTTGAGTGTAACTTTCAATCAAATCCTTAGAATCTGCTACTGACCCAGTAGAAACAAATAAGGCTTTAACCGAAGCTATTTTTCTTTCTTCATCTTCAGCCTCCGTGGTAAAAGCATCGATCAACTGCTTTTTCTCAACCTCCGAAGCGCGTTGTACGGCACGAAGATATAAATAGGTCTTTTTATTCTCCAAAATATCCCCACCGATGCGTTTCCCGAAGGATTCTACATCTCCAAAGGCATCTAAATAATCATCTTGTAATTGGAAAGCGATACCTAAATTTAATCCAAAATCGTAAATCAGATTCGCATTCTCCTCAGAAGCACGAGCCACTATAGCACCCATCTTCAAAGCAGCTCCAACTAAAACCGCGGTTTTATACTCAATCATTTTGAGGTAACCCGAAATTTCTACATCGTGACGATCTTCAAAATTAACATCCCATTGCTGCCCTTCACAAACTTCAATAGCCGTTTTACTAAACAATTTTGCCAATTCCTTAAACACCACCGGCTCATAGTTTTCAAAATATTGATAAGCCAAAATCAACATGGCATCACCGGATAAAATTCCGGTATTGACATCCCACTTTTTATGTACAGTCTGATGTCCTCTTCTCAAGTTCGCCTGATCCATAATATCATCATGAATCAACGAAAAATTATGAAAAAGCTCAATAGCCGTTGCTGCCGCTAAAGCCTCTTTTGCTGTTGAACCAAAAATTTCAGCAGCCATTAAGGTCAAAACTGGCCTGATTTGTTTTCCTCCTAAAGATAAAATATATGTGATTGGAGCGTACAATTCTATGGGTTTACCCGTTAAATCAATAGCATCTATATGTTGTGCAATTTGATTCTTATAATCGATTATGGATTGCATTTATTAAAATTTTTTGTAAAAGTAACCGTTTTTTTTTACTCCGCCTAACGACAAAGATATGTTAAATTTATTTAAAAACTATGGAAACTATATTCGTTTTTAAAGTTTCCGACATATCTTTGCGCCAAATAAAAAAGCCAATGAAAGAGGAAATTTTAGATAGAGCCATGAATATGTTTTTAAATCTTGGATTTAAAAATGTTACCATGGACGATATCGCTAACGAGATGGGTATATCCAAAAAAACAATTTATCAATATTATACATCAAAGCCGGATTTAATCAAGGCGACTATCGATTACTTCAACGACAAAATCAATGAAAAAATCTGCGCGGTTAGTCAATTGAATTTAAATCCAATAGACGAATTATTTGTTGCTCATAGTAAAATTGACGAAATGTTTCACATCAAAAACTCCTCGCCTTTATTACAACTCATCAAATATTATCCAAAAATAGCTGCCGATATCAAAACGCGTCAATTGGAACGTTTCGAACATCTGATCACCCGCAATTTACAAAAGGGAATTGCCACAGGGCTCTTTAGAGAAAATATCAACATCCACTTCACCTCCCGTTTATTTTTTGGCGGATGTGTGTCCTTGGACGACGAAGAGGTTTTTCCACGCGAAACCTTCTCTTATGATCGCATACAAAAAATGCATTTAGAATATCATATACGCAGCATTGCAACCCAAAAAGGAATTGAAATATTAGAAACAATCATTGAAAATCACTCCCCAAATGAATAATTACAAACTGACCTTATCGTTCCTATTATTTGGAATTATGGTCCAAGCTCAAGAGCTCAAGCTGACTCTTAAGGAAGCGATTAATTTTGCTTTAGAAAACAAAGCCGACGCTAAAAAGGCCAAGTTGGACATTGAGAACAGCAACTATCAAATTCAGGAAGTCCGCGCCTTAGCACTACCCAACATTAGTGTAGAAGCCGGTCTAAACAACAGTCCATTGTTGCAGCAAAGCGCTTTACCAGGAGAGTTTTTTGGACAACCTGGAGAAACGGTATTGGTACCTTTCGGTCAAAAATGGAACAGCAGTGCTTCTGCGACTCTGACACAAACCATTTTTAATCAATCGGTTTTCACCGGTTTAAAAGCGGCCAAAACAACTCGGGAATTTTATATTATCAATAGAGAATTGACCGAAGAACAATTGATTGAAAAAGTAGCCAACAGCTACTATCAAATCTACCAGTCCAAAGAGATGTTGAAGACCATCACGAGTAACCTCAACAGCACAGAACGCATCAAGGGCATTATTGAGGGACTATACAATAACGGTTTGGCAACAAAAATTGACCTGGATCGAACTAAAGTGAGTCTGAGCAACATCAAATCAAAGAGACAACAGAGCATCAATGCAATCCAATTACAAGAAAATTCTTTGAAATTTCTGATCGGAATGGATTTGAATACGCAAATCAGTTTCCCTGAAGATACTTTTGAAATCACAGGTGACGCCTTGTCAAGCGAGATCAATATCGATGAGAGAACAGAACTCCAATTACTTAGAAAGCAAGAGGAATTATTGACCTATAAAAAGAAATCCATCGTTGCTGAATACTATCCATCATTAGCTCTTTTTGGCAATTTCGCCTATCAGGGTCTTGGAAATGAGTTGCCTTGGTTCAAAAAACCGAGCGATGGGGTATTCTGGACTAGCTATGCGACTGTTGGGCTAACGTTAAAAGTTCCAATTTTCAGTGGGTTTGCAACGCGTTCAAAAGTACGTCAAGCAGAAATTGATCTTAAGAAAACCGCTTTGGATATTGCAGATACCCGTGAAGCCATGGATTTGTCGCATAAAAATGCTGTAACACAGATTCAAAACTCTTTGATCACGATCAGCTCACAGAAAGAAAACGTCGATTTAGCTAAGGATGTACAAGAAAACATACATAACAATTATAAAAATGGTTTGGCGACACTGACGGATTTACTCGACGCAGAAAATGCGTTTACCGAGGCTGAAAACAACTATACCAATGCCTTATTAGAATACAAGTTAGCAGAAATCGAATTAATTAAAGCTCAAGGAGCATTAAAATCTTTAACCAAATAATTAAGCCTCCCAAATGAAAAATAAAATAATTACAGGAATAGTATTGATCGCTGTTTTAGCGGGGATTGTTTTTATGTTAAACAAAAACAAAGCTCAAAACGCTGCTGAAACCGCTATAGTTGCAGAAAAGAATGCTACTGTTGCCGTACGTGTTGAGAGTGTAAAAAGTGAAGTTGTCGATGCGGTATATATCGCCAACGGAAATTTTATACCCGAACAAGAGTTAACCCTGTCAGCAGAAACTCCAGGACGCGTTGTTAAGGTATTGGTACAAGAAGGCTCGGTTGTAAAAGCCGGACAAACTCTTGCGATCGTCAATGGAGATCAGTTGAATGTCAACGTACAAAATGCACAGGCCACTTACGCTACCGCACAAGCCGATGCAGCCCGTTTTGAAAGTGCTTATAAAACTGGTGGGGTAACCAAACAGCAATTGGATCAAATCAAACTTCAATTGGAAAATGCCAAAGCCAATTTAAGATCGGCACAAATCACTGCAGGAGATGCCAATATCAAAGCTTCTATTAGTGGTATCATCAATAAAAAACACATAGAACCGGGAACTTTCGTTTCACCGGGAACACCGTTGTTTGAGTTGGTTAATGTCAGCAAATTAAAACTCAAGGTAAACGTTGATGAAAACCACGTGGCCGTTTTAAAAATAGGTGATGTCATCAAGGTAAAAGCCAGCGTTTTTCCAGACAAGGAATTCGAAGGTAAAATAACCTTCATCGCACCAAAGGCAGATGCGTCTTTAAACTTTCCGGTGGAAATGGTTATTCAAAACAATGCGAATAACGAGTTAAAAGCCGGTATGTATGGCTCAGCGATTTTCAATCCAAATGCCGACAGAACAACACCTATACTTACCGTATCGAGAAATGCCTTTGTAGGTAGTGTTAGTTCCAACGAAATTTTCGTAATACAAGACAGCACAGCCCAATTGAGAAAAGTAATTTCAGGAAGAAACTTTGGTGACAAAGTAGAAATCCTAGAAGGCTTAAAAGCTGGTGAAACCGTTATTATCAGTGGACAAATCAACCTGATTGACAAAACTCCAGTAAACATCATTAAATAAGATCCAACAGCTGACAAAATGAAAATATCCGAAATATCCATAAAACGCCCGAGTATCATTATTGTACTCTTTATCATCTTGATGCTGGGCGGTATATTTAGTTACAAAAACCTGAGCTACGAATTGGTTCCTAAATTCGAAGTAAACGTGGTAACTATTTCAACAGTCTATCCGGGAGCTTCGCCTTCCGAGATCGAAAATACGGTAACCAAAAAAATCGAAGATGCGGTATCTTCTTTGGAAAATGTAAAAAAGATTGAGGCAAAATCATACGAAAGTTTATCTGTTGTGATTATTACTTTAATCCCCGAAGCAGATGTGGATTACTCTTTAAACGACGCTCAAAGAAAGATCAATGCTATCTTAAAAGATTTACCAGACGATGTAGATCCTCCATCATTAAATAAGTTCTCTTTAAGTGATTTACCTGTAATGACCCTAGGTGTTACCAGTAATCTTGATGAAAAGGAATTGTATGATTTATTAGATAAAAAAATCCAACCGATTTTCTCCCGAATAAACGGTGTTGCTCAGGTCAATCTAATTGGTGGACAAGAACGTGAAATTCAGGTAAGCCTCGATCCTAAAAAAATCGAAGGTTACGGACTAAGTGTTCCGGCGATTCAACAAATGATTTTGGCTTCTAACTTGGATTTCCCAACGGGGAACGTCAAAACTAGAGACAAGCAGACCTTGATTCGTCTATCGGGTAAATACAAAAATGTTGAAGAATTAAGAAACTTAGTCATCAGCTCTCAAAACGGCATTCAAGTTCGCTTGGCCGATGTCGCCGATGTACAAGACGGTCAGAAAGAAGTTGAAAAGATTGCGCGTTTAAATCAAAAGAACACCATTTTACTTCAGGTAATCAAACAATCCGATGCCAATGCAGTATCTGTAAGTCAATTGGTTAAAAACACTATTGAAACCGTACAAAACGATTATAAAGATCAAAAAATCGAAGTGACCATTGCCAACGATTCGAGTGACTTTACTTTAGAAGCGGCAAACTCGGTGATGTTTGACTTGTTCTTGGCTATTGTTTTGGTCGCTTTTGTAATGTTGTTTTTCTTACACAGTTTGCGAAATGCAGTGATTGTAATGATCGCTATTCCGCTTTCTTTGATCGCTACTTTTATCGGTATTTACCTGATGGGATATACCTTAAACTTAATGAGTTTATTGGGACTTTCATTGGTAGTAGGTATTTTGGTCGATGATGCGATTGTGGTTATCGAAAACATTCACCGCCATATGGAGATGGGAAAAAACAAAGTTCGTGCAGCCTATGATGGAGCGTCGGAAATTGGATTTACCGTAACGGCTATTACGTTGGTAATTGTAGTTGTATTTTTACCAATCGCGATGAGTACCGGTTTGGTTGCCAACATTATCACACAGTTTTGTGTGACGGTTATTATCGCTACCCTATTGTCTTTATTAGTATCCTTTACCATAGTGCCTTGGTTGTTTTCAAGATTTGGTAAAATCGAACACATCAATTCACACAGTTTTATCGGTAAAATCTTAAACGGTTTTGAGCGTGGTCTAGAGAAATTCACTCATTTTATTTCCAACCTTTTGGTTTGGGGACTCAAGAGCCGAATCAATAAAATTACGACCTTAGTAATCGTTATTGTCATGTTTGTAGCTTCTGTGTCGCTATTACCTTTAGGATTTGTTGGAGATGAATTTTTCCCTAAGACCGATAAAGGAGAGTTTTTGGTACAAATCGAAATGGAAAAAGACGCCTCTGTAGAAAACACCAACTTTATGACTCAAAAAGCCGAAGACTTTTTGCGTACTAAAAAAGAGGTGGTTACGATGATTACTACAGTAGGTCAAACTAGTGAGGGTATGGGAGGTACACAGGCTACCAAATACAAATCGGAAATTTCTGTAATTCTTACTGACAAATCGGAACGTAGTGAAAGTTCCTTTATCTATGCGGCGCGCTTAAAAAGAGAGTTGGAAAGAGAATTGGTTGGAGCCAAAGTAAAAACCGTTCCGGTAGGACTAATGGGTGCAGAAGATGCGCCATTGGCTTTAACGGTAACTGGAGCCAATATGGAAGATGCTATGGAATTTGCTTTACAAGCGGCAGACCAATTGAGAAAAATTCCAGGATCCTCAGATATCAAGTTGACGTCTGAAGATGGAAATCCAGAGATTAACGTATTGGTTGATCGTGATAAAATGGCGGCATTGGGATTAAACCTACAAACCGTAGGTATGACGATGCAAACCGCTTTTAGTGGAAACACCGACGGTAAATTTAGAGCTGGAGAATATGAGTACGATATCAACATCCGTTTTCAAGAGTTCTCTAGAACGAATATCGACGATGTAAAAGCGATCAAATTCACCAACGCCGCTGGTCAGAATATCAAATTAGAACAGTTTGCCGATGTCACTTATGGATCAGGACCAACCTTATTGGAACGTTTAGACAAAAGTCCTTCCGTAACCATTCAGGCGCAAACCATCGGTCGTCCGACGGGTACCATTGCAGCGGATTGGGAAAAACAATTTTCGCAGTTAGAGAAAAAAGCTGGTGTTGGTTATAAATGGGGTGGAGAAATGGAAAACCAATCTGAAGGTTTTGGTACTTTGGGAATTGCCTTACTTGCGGCTATTATCTTGGTTTACTTAGTAATGGTTGCCCTATACGACAGTTTTGCAACACCGTTTATCGTAATCTTTTCGGTACCGCTTTCGTTTATTGGAGCTATTCTAGCGATGGGTTTAACCAATACCTCCTTAAATATATTTACTATACTTGGTATTATCATGTTGATTGGTTTGGTGTGTAAGAATGCGATTTTATTAGTCGATTTTGCCAATCACCGTAAAGAAGCGGGAGACAATACTCACGATGCCTTAGTAGCGGCGAATCACGCTCGTTTACGTCCAATTTTGATGACTACTATTGCGATGGTTATCGGTATGATTCCGATTGCTTTAGCCAAAGGTGCGGGTGCTGAGATGAACAACGGATTGGCGATCGTTATTATCGGTGGATTATTATCATCCCTTTTCTTAACCTTGGTGATCGTACCGGTAATCTACTCGATATTTGATAGTATTGCCCGACGTCTTGGTAAACATGAAAAAGTAAAATATGCGGAATTAATGACAGAAGATTATGTGCCAGACGAAACCTTTGTGGATGAGTTTGCCGCTAAAAAATAAGATGATTTTAGGTTAATTGTTATTGTCCGAAAACGGGCGACTCTTGTGAGTCGCCCGTTTTTTAGTTCTAGTCCCAAGAGTGGGGCTTTTATACCATCACAAGTAAACCGATTGCACCCTAGCCTATATCATTAACGAGCATTTTTCTCAGTGAAATGAGAGCGATACTCCACATCATTTTATTCTGTTTTTCACAAAGAAAAACCTATCAAATAATCCGTAATAGTCGTTGCGGGAATTTTTTTAACAGTATTAACTTTACGTTTTGCTTATTGCTATCAAACTCAACAAAACCCTAAGAAAAAAATTATTGTATCATTCGCTCAAAAGTCTAGCAGCACTATTGCATACGGTCAGCCGCAGCACGAGCTATTAAACTCTAGAGTAGAAATAGGCCCCTTATCTGCTAGGCTTAGGCGTTAACTATGAATGAATGAATGGGTACTGATCGACCAATTAAGCGTTCAAGCAGCAGCGAATTACGGTTATTCTTTTTATTTTAATTCGGACAATGTGAAATCAATCTTATCGATGGCATTAGTAGCAATGAAAATTCAACTATCCTTAACCTAAATATAAAAATCGGTTATACCCTGTAAACGGGCTATGACCACCCAAAAACTAAAAAGAACCTCCTGCTCCGCCACCACTAAATCCACCTCCGCCAAAATTCGACGACGATTCCTGATTGACCTCGGGTTTTAAACCCAAATGAGCGGTAACAATCAGTGCTTCGGCATTGATAAAAGTAGGATCATCGTTCAGTTGATCGACTTCAAAGGTTAAACCCGTTTGTCTGTGCTTTAATTTGGCAATTATCCATAGTGTACAGCCAAATAATAAAGCACCGCTTAGGGTTAACCACCAAGCTGTACTTAGGAAATTAGTCAATCCAATAAGATTATAAAAAGAATAAAACAGCGTGGCTATACCAATCCATAACCACCCTTTATCGCGAACTTTGATCGAGCGATAGATATAAATTAGTGGCACTATAAAAGTGAATAGCCAATAGCAGTAGGACAATACATTGTCCAATAAGCCAAAATCGATACTGTCACTGTTGCTAAAATAATAAGAAAAATAATTAATCGCCCAGATATTTCCCGATAAGTAAAACAATATATAACTATAATATATCACGGTTTGCACCAACTTAAAATAATATAAGGTCTTGATCCTATGCTTTTTTATATAAATAAAACCAAACAGCAGCAATACGGCAAACAGCATCATAACTAAAGGAGCTATAACCCATTTTGCTTCGACCAACCAATACCCCACACTTAATGTCAGACTGATACAAGCTGCTAAGGCAGACAATATGTTTAAATATCTGATGGCGCAAAATGTCGTCAATACAGCAATTCCCAATATCGAATACCAAATCAGCCAAATCTCCCTCACTCCTATCGCATCAAATACGAAAAACAAACCCGTAACAAAAGCCAACTGACCGCTAAATAGAAAAGCATCATCCAAGCCGTAACCGTAGTAGTTTTTTGCGCGAATCATCCATTCCAAAGCTGCAAAACACACCCCTGCAAATACAAAAGCAACAAAGCCAAAACTCGATGCTGAATTCATGGAGATCGCAAAAAGCGATAGAAACCCACAAATCGAAGCGCATAATATCAGGCCTACTAAAAACAAACCCAAGCGAATTAATAAACTATTTTGTGTTTTTAGTCCTGCCAACTGACCGTCTATTAGTATAAACTGATCGGAATTGATAAAACCTCCTTCTTTTAAATTGCGAGCCTCTTCCAATAAAAAAGTTTGCTCTAAACGGGTTTTACTATAAGCGAACATCAGCAGTTTTTTTATTAAAATTCTTAATTAACTTGATAAACAAAACGATTAGCCCGATAAAGTATATCGGTGAGATCGTAATTAATCCTTCAAATACATCACTTAATATATCGGCCCAATCAATGATTCGAACTGCAAATACCGTAAAACCGATATAGGCATATAAGACCGTGCAAACAAAAAGTGTAATAGAAGTATTCTGATAAGAAGCCTTATAAAAATACCAGGACGACAGCATCAATGGAATGATATACCAAAGTCCGTCTTCTTGAAACAAATTACTTAAAACCGCCAAACTAATCAGGTGTAGAGCAAACGTCAGGTAGATAAAATTAAAGTGCTTTTTTAACGCTACTTTTGACGCATACAAGGTCCAAACTACCAACAGTATCCCCAATAATATTGCCAAGTTGCTCAAACTGCTATTGTCGTAAAAATCATTGTGAAGTAAGGCCTGTGGAGAAACACTTAATCCGATATAGGCCGCTAAACCAGTTATCCCTATCGATAGGGCACTTTTATTATCGAAATAATAGGCACTTGCCAAACAGATCAGCGTGGGAATTACTGTGGCTAGTCCGTAATGAGTTCCGAATGTATTGTACTGAAACTGTAAATACCCAATAAAAATACAAGTCAACGACACCGCCAGTAATACAACATAGTCGTAGACCGGGTTTTTAAATGATGTTTCTCCACGCTGAAACCCATCACTTTTTTTAAACGAAAAATAAAAACACCCTGCCGTAATCACCAACAACAATCCCAGGACAGCGACGTGTCCAATTGTATCGATATGATCGTAGATCAACAAACCAATTCCAGTAGTAAACAGTAAAACACCGATATAAAGTAAAGTTTTTAACTCCGTATGTACCGAGAATAGATCGCGCTTGCGGTATGCTTCTACCCGGTCAAACTGCTTGTCTGTAATTAGATGCTGTTCTAATAATTTTCGACTGTATGCGGTTTTATAATTCTCCATAACGATTTTTAATAGCAATCAAATGTAAACTTTTATTCCGAATACCTTATTACATGCTGAATTTTATCAATTGTTTGTTTCTAAAACTACCTTATTAACTAATATACTAAAAAAAAATGATTTAAGCAAAGAGCCCAAATGATTGTCATTTGGGCTCTAGGTTAATTAAGAATTCAATACTAACTAATTATTCATCATACACATTGGAATAGGTGTTTCCTGGAACATCAAAAAACTTAGCATCAACATATCTATAATGTCTGTCCAAAGCATTTATTTTTTTGATATCTTCCTCGCTTAACCTACATAGTGCGCTATCTAAGTTTTGTTTTAAACGGTCTGCATTAGTTGATTTTGGAATCACTGCTGTACCCCTTTGAACCTGCCAAGCTATTAAAACCTGCGCGGTAGTACATCCGTTCGCTTTTGCAATTTCTGCAATAACTTCATTGTTCAATAAACTCGGTTCGTCGGCTTTTTTCATGCCTGCCGCACGATCGCCTGATCCCAACGGGGAATACCCCGTTAGTATAATCTGATTTTCCTTCGCAAATTGAACTAATTCATTTTGCTGCAAAAAAGGATGTAATTCTACTTGATTTACTTCGGGTTTGATCGTCGCTTTACTTAATAAATCTTTTAATTTCTTTATACTAAAGTTCGATACCCCAATATGTTTGGTCAATCCCAATTTCACAGCCTCCTCCATTTTTGTCCAAGTCTCTATAATGGGTACCTCTTCAAGAGATAAAAAATCCTCACTCGACTGCGGTTGAACGCCATGTTTAAAAGCAACAGGCCAATGTATGAGATACAAGTCTAAATACTCCAGTTGAAGATCGCTGAGTGTTTTCTTTAAAGCGTCAATCACATATTGCGATTGATGGGAATCATTCCACAATTTACTGGTTATCCACAAATCCTCTCTTTTTACAACACCTTCTTGGAACAATTCTGCTAATGCAACACCTATTTCGGTTTCATTACCATAAACCGCTGCACAGTCAATATGTCTGTATCCATTTATTATCGCTGTCTTTACAGCTTGTCCAACTTCGCCCGGATTTGATTTCCACGTTCCTAACCCAATAGCCGGCATCAAATCTCCATTATTAAATTTTAATTGCTTCATTTTAATCATATTAAGGTTTAAAAAACATCCTCCCTAAATTACAAAATTTCTGCCGATACTCGCTATTATTTAAATAATCCTTAACTATCAGCAAGCTGATAATCGAGTAGTCCTATTAGAACCGATATAGACGTGTAGGCGTTTTTTACATAAGCCTCAATAAATATTAATCTCTATCAATCAGCACAGGTTGGGCATAAACCCGCAAGGGTAAAACTCATCTCCGTTACCTGATAATGAGCTGGCAATTTATATACTGGAATGACCTGCTCTAAACAAGTTACTTCTAAACATTTCTGACAACTGAAATGCAAGTGATCGTGATGATGAACCTCATCACAATTATGGCATTTTGCATATTTTACAACACCATCCAGGTTAACTATTTTATGAACCAAATCTTCGGTAACCAATCGATCTAATACACGATAAATAGTTACCCGATCGCATAGATCCCCAACTTTCATCTGTATTTCAGCATGAGATAAAGCAATCTTAGACCGATTGATCAACTCTAAAATAGTAGTACGTGCCAGAGTATTTCTTGTTTTTTTCATTTTCCTTAAAAATTATTAATGCAGCCATACCCGTTTTATACAAAAAATCTTCACTGCAATTAATTTACGTAAAATTATTGAAAATTACGGTACAAATACAAAACATCATAAACACTTGAAACTGTTCATTAATATAAAACTGTTGTTCGATATTGAACAGTACAGTTCAAAAAAACAACATAACTGCTTAAAAAGCAAATACTTAATACCAGATAATTTCATGGCATAAAAATTTCAATAGTACATACAAACCAATAAGCATGTTATGAAATACTTAACGATACTTTTTAATTTGATACTACTAGGAAGTGTAACTGAGGTTATTGCACAAAGCCAAGTTTATGGGACTTTACAAGACATCAATCAGCAACCGATTGATTTTGGTGAAGTTCGTCTGACCCTTAAAGATTCTGAAAACCCTATCCAAACTTATTCTGATACCTTAGGTTATTTTAGATTTGACGATATACCTAACGGATTATATAACTTACAAATATTGCATTGGGGTAATCTCCAAGATCAACGCGAGTTTTATATAGATAAAACCATTGACTTGGGTGTTGTCCGGATCAACAGTAGTGCGCAGCTTTCGGAAATTGTTATCGCCGGCAAAAAGAAAATCTTCGAAACCAAAATCGATAGAACTGTTTTTAATGTAGAAAACTCGATCGGAGCTTCGAATGGTGATGCACTAAATGCTATCAAAGCCACTCCGGGTGTTGTCGTTACTAACGACGATATAAAAATTGTCGGTAAAAGCAGTGTTACCGTAATGATCAATGACAAACCCGTACAACTCAGCGGTGAGGATTTAAACAATTACCTAAAGACCTTATCGGCTAGCGACATTCAAAAAATTGAGGTCATTACTACACCTCCTGCAAAATATGAGGCACAGGGTAATAGCGGCCTTTTAAATATTGTATTAAAACCCAAACGCGAAAATGCCTGGAACAACAACAGCCGTTTGAACTACTATCAAGCCAGTTACTCGAATTTTAGAATCGGCAATACCTTCACCTATTCGAAGGACAAGCTGAGCGTACAAGCCAATGTTGATGTTAGCAGTGGAAATCACAGCAGAACCGAACGCATGACCAATATCTATCCCGATGAAACTTGGATTTCTATCGATCCCGATAAAACCAGAACCAAGCGTTTATCTGCCAAGGTCAATCTCGATTATCAACTTACTTCGAAATCAAATATCGGCATTCAATATTTAAGCAATGGTTATAAAAAGAAAACCATTTGGAATAGCGCAATTACCGATATTTATGACAATAGACAGTTATTGACTTCGGGAATTTTAACCAATGGACATACCAAATCGGAAGAACAATTCGATAACTTCAATTTAAATTATGATTATAAGATCGACAGTCTAGGAAAGAAAATCAGTTTAAACTTAGATTACTTTATCAGTGATAAAAACAACGAGCGCCCGTTCGACAGTGAACGCCTTTACTACAGCTCTTCAACGATTCCAACCTCCATTAGCGCCCGAAGTACGGGCGATATAAACATCGACATCTATAGCGCAAAGTTGGATTTTGAAATGCCGCTAAAGGCTTTTAAACTCGATTACGGGGCAAAAGTATCCTGGATCAAAAACGGTTCTGATTCGAAATATTTTGATCACATGAGCGGAACTCCGATTCTCGACCTAAGCAAAAGTGATCACTTTGACTATAGCGAACAAGGACAAGCACTGTATATTAGTGCTAACAAGGAATGGTCACCAAAATGGAACACCCAAGTGGGTTTAAGAATGGAGGCCACCCAAACCAAAGGAGTCTCCTATACGGCAGAGCAAACCGAAAAAAAGAACTACTTAGACTTTTTTCCCACTGCTTATATACAGTACAAACCCTCTGATGACCATGCGTTTACTGTAAATTACAACAAACGCATCTCACGTCCTCCTTTTTGGGCACTGAATCCGTTTCGATGGTATATCGATGCGTATAGTTATACGCAAGGAAACCCATTCCTTAAACCGTATAATACTCATAAAGTAGAGTTTTCTTATACCTATAAAAACAATTGGAATTCGAAAGTAGAATATTCTCGTACATCCAATGCCATAACTCAAATTCAAAACGTTAACGAATCAGACAAAACACGGATCTTTACGCAAGAAAACTTTTATAATATCGATATCTATTCCATTAGTCAGGCATACACTTTCTCAAAATATCCCTGGTGGCAAAGCGTTAATGCCTTAAACATCAATTGGAATACGACGACTTTTAATGACGACAACAAACAAATATACGACGCACAAAACGGCTTAAACGTGTACTTTTCAAGTAACAACTCATTTAAATTAACAAATAAACTGACTGCAGAAGTCAACGGTTACCTCAATTCGAAATCTCATTATATGATTTATGTCACCGACCCTAGTGCAACCTTAGATTTTGGTATTAGCTATAAAATGATCAACGACAATTTAAAGATGACCTTCAATATCTATGACGTCTTTAGAACAAGTACCTCAAAATCCTATACTCAGTCGGGTAACAATACAATCATCTATAATAATTACTACGACGATCGCTACGCCAACTTAGCCATTAGTTATAGTTTTGGGAATAAAAACATTCAGTCTAAAAAGTCTCAGAGTGGTAATGACGAGGAACGCAATAGATTGTAGTTGCCCTTGAAATCTCATACCAAAACACAACAGCTGAAACCCAAACACTGTCGACCGTGTTCACTATTGCAGTTTGAATGTGCGTTAATGGACATAATGTATTTAAAACCAAACGCAATACACTAGCTACAAACAGTTTAATCAATCAAAAATTTTCGGCACGAAAATCTCTTTATATATAATAACTATTTATCATGCTACTATGAAACTTCTACACCTATTCGTTTGCCTAATTTTTGCTTGTTTTACATCGGGAATTGCACTTGCTCAAAATCAAGTTTTCGGAATCCTAAAAGACCCACAGCATCAACCCATTGATTTTGGAGAAATTCATTTGACTAACGAAAATTCCAAAGTAGTGGTCAGTACTTATAGTAATGCCGAAGGAAATTTCAAATTGGAAAACATCACAGTAGGAACTTATAAAATTCAATTTTTATATTTGGGTGTTGTCTATGACACACGGCAACTTGAAATTGAAGGTGATCTCAATTTGGGTTTAGTAACTATTGATAATCAGGCACAACTTTCAGAGATTGTCATCGAAGGCAAGAAAAAAGTTTTCGAAACCAAAATTGATCGTACCGTTTTTAATGTAGAGAACTCTATAGTAGCCTCTGGAGGTGATGCCTTAGATGCGATTAAAGCTACTCCTGGTATTATAGTGACCAACGACGACATCAAAATCATCGGAAAAACCAGTATAGCGGTCATGATTGACGATAAAATTGTACAACTCAGCGGAGAAGACTTAAACAATTATTTAAAAACCTTATCAGCAGAAAACATTCAGAAAATCGAGGTGATCACCACTCCTCCCGCCAAGTATGATGCTCAAGGAAACAGTGGTTTATTAAACATTGTTTTAAAAACTAAAAGAGAAAATGCCTGGAATAATTCGGTTCGTTTTAACTATTTTCAAGCGACAGATGCCTACTATAAATTTGGCGATACCTTTACTTATGCCAAAGATAAATTTAGCGCACAAGCGAGTATCGACTTAAGCAAGGGAAAGACCCGAGGCATTGAGCGCCTAAACAACTATTATCCCGATGAAACCTGGCAAGCTGAAGACTTGGCTAAAAATAAAATGGACAACCTCTCTGCAAAAGTTGCCCTAGATTACCAACTCACACCCAAATCTAAAATAGGTATGCAGTATATGCACGGCATCTATCAAAACGAAGCGGTATCAGATATCACGCACACCAATATCTATGATAGCCATCAAATACAGACTTCACAAATTGTGACTACTGGGGGAGCTGATCGAAAAGATTTGTTTGACAATCTTAATTTCAATTACGAATATAAAATGGATACTCTAGGTAAGAAAGCGACGGCCAATCTGGATTATTTTGACAGTAATAAATCAAATTTCCGCCCGTTTGAAAGCGAACAAACCTTTTACAACAACAACCTTGCTCCATCATTGATGAAAGCAACCAGTAGTAGTGATATGGACATCCAGATTTACAGTGCAAAGCTTGATTTTGAACATCCTACAAAGTTTGCCAAACTGGAATATGGTGCCAAAGCCAACTTTATTACCAATACCTCAGACTCGAGGTACTACAATCGTATAACGGGAATTCCCGTTGAAGATTTAACAAAAGGCGATCACTTTGAATACAAAGAAAATACCCAGTCCGTTTATGTCAGCGGCTCAAAAGACTGGAATTCAAAATGGACTGCCCAATTGGGTTTACGTATGGAGACCACACAAACTCAAGGAAACTCTTTAACTATGGAAAGAACGGATAAACGCGACTTTACCGACTTTTTCCCAACGGCTTATATACAATATAAACCCAGCGAAAATCACTCCATAAACATCAACTACAGCAAGCGAATCAACCGTCAATCATTCTGGGAACTCAATCCGTTCAGATGGTATGTTGACGCATACAGCTATTCGGAAGGAAATCCATTTTTAAAACCGTATAACACACACAATGCAGAACTGTCCTTTAGTTATAAAAGCAATTGGGTGACCAAAGTAGCCTTCTCGAAAACCATTAACGGCTCTAGTCAAATTCAGAATATCGATGAAGAAACCAAACTCAGAACCTTTACCCGTGAAAATTTTTACGATCTAACTTCGTATTCCATCAGCCAAACCTATACTTTCTCCAAATACAACTGGTGGCAAAGTGTCAATGTATTTACAGCTATGTATGCAGAGACCTCCAATAGAGATGCGGCCAAATCCATGCACCATATGCTCGACGACACGGGATTTTATTTTTACACGAACAATTCGTTCAAGATCAATACCCAATTGTCTATGGAATTAAACGCTTATTTCAGTTCTAAAACCAGCTATCTCGTTTATGAAATTGACCCGCAAGCGGATGTGAGTTTTGGAGCGAGCTATAAGATGATGGACGGTAATTTGCGTTGGAACTTAAGCTTCAGTGATATTTTTAAATCCAGTGAGTCTAAACTTTATACCTCAACGACTACAACCAAAACCATGATCAACAACAGAAATCAAACCCGAGAACTTCGCATCGGTCTTACATATAACTTTGGCAATAAAAACATCAAAGCAAAAACCACTCAAACCGGTAATGAAGAAGAACGCAATAGAAGTTAATAAGGAAGGTCTTTCTACATGGACTTTGTTAGAGAGGATCGTTTCAATTACAGCAAGTTGCTGTTGATATTCAAAAAAACAGCCGCTGTTCCTAGTAAAACAGCGGCTGTATGATTAACTAACTCAAAATATTATTTTTTAATTATTCGGATTATTTCTCTAGCATTAGCTGTATGTAAATCAACTAAATAAACACCTGCTGGATAAATACTAAAATCAATTTTAAAATGCGAGGAATCCGCCAATTCCCTTTTTAATTGTCTACCCTGGAGGTCAAACACTACATAAGAAATAATTTTCTCACTGTAATCCACCGTAACAAACTCCTTCGTTGGGTTTGGATAATAGGCAAAGGACTCCTTGTTAAAATCGTCGATTTTCAAAGTTAAGGTCACGACCACTTGGCTTATCTCACTAAAACATCCCGCGGCTGATTGATTCACCACATAGTAAGTCGTATCCGATGTTAAACTGTTTTGGTCAGTTAAACGATTGCGGTCTGCATCAGCATCTTCTTCAGTAGCGTACCAAACCGGATTTATCGCTCCGACAATTTCAATATCTTTAATAAAACTTCCTGTAGGTAATACCTGTGGTGTTTTTACCGCAGGTTGTTGTGGTAAATCGTTTATAGTCACCAATACTGTTTTGGGTTCGGATTCACAATGATCCACGACTTGTATGACGTGATATGTTCCAGAAACCAAAGTGCTAGAACTCTCTAAAATCAGATTCGGATCCGCGTGATTATACCAGTTAAAGCTTGCCGTTGTGAGTCCTGAAACCTCTAAATCAGCCACCGTTTTAACGCCACAGAAAACTTGATCTGTTGCAGTCGGAACTGGAATCGTTTCGCATAAAGTTTTAAAAGTTAGCCCGGAAGTCCAGTCACTAAAACCTTCCGCTCCACAATTGGATCTGAGGTAAATCGTGTAATTCGTATTGGGAAGTAGTGCTTTTAATGCTAAAACAACCGTTGTTATACTTCCAGAACTGTATAAGCCCACTGCACCACTGCCTCCTACTCCTGACGTTCTCACTTCATAGTCGAATGCTGTCGCCGTGGAGTCCCAAGTTACATCAACGCCATCGGACGTTATATGGTCGATTTTGATTGCTGTTGGGGTCTCACAGTTTGCAAGTTGAGCAATTGTTATTTCTAATTCACCAAAAACCTTACTGTCTTCTACGGATATCGCTCTAACAACCACCTTCCCATCTGTTAAGGCTTGTACCCTTCCTTTAGCATCTACTGTAGCTACGGAAAAACCGTTAACCACCTTCCAGTAAACGTTCTGATTTCCCGTTGAAGGAAGCACTGTCGCTTCTAAATCCAAGGTTCCCTTTGGTGTTGTAATCAGAGGAGCCCAGTTATTTTTAACTTCGACGTGTACGGAAGTAACGACTTGCTGTAAATTAAAAATACAACGAACCGATTGTCCTTGTTCACGCGGATAACCCGCAGAAGGATTTACGATAAAATTACTGTAATACAGCGATTTTCCAAAACTTAAACTACTCGCTGCAGTTTTGCTCCAATAGAAACCACGCACGCCTTCAAAAGAAAGCGTGTTTCCACTGCGGGTTCCTGCAATCGTCAATTTTAAATTGCTATCAAATGCGGTTAAGATATTGGTCATTTTCTCAGTTAATACCACCTCTTTCCATTGATCTTCTGTCGGGATCGCCCAACCAGCTCCCAAGGCTTTACACGGATCGCAACCGTTGGTATTGTCTAGGTTTGAAATATCAGTGGCATTCCATTGGTCTGTATGAACACCTGTATTCCACCAATTGGTTAAGAACTCCGAATTACCCGAGCCTATAGCCGTAGGATCACTTGCTGGAGGTGCCACTGCTAAAGGAGAATTTCTAAGCTGGTGCCCATCATCCCAGCGTCCCCACTGAAATAAATCCCCATAAGCTTCCACATCTTTTTCTGTTATTCCAACTGCCTTACTTCCCAAATTTTGCTGAAGCCACACCTCCCCATCGGCGGCCCTTACCGTCGTATATTGCACGGTTTCTCCTTGATAAGTAAAAGTTACGCAACCCGTGTCACCGGCATTTTCACCAGGCATCTGATTACAAGGTGGAATCTGATTGGTGATTTCTATAATAATCTCCGCAAACACGGTTGGATTTTCAACCGAAGTAGCACGAACCGTAACCTGACCCGAACCGATCGCTGTTACCACTCCCTGAGCATCGACAGATGCCCATGAACTTCCACTGCTGATACTCCATATTACATCTTGACTTTGGTTAAGTTTATAAACCGTTGACTCCAAAGCCAAAGTACCTTGATATACATTAATCTTAGCCGGTTGATTGTTTTTTACCCCCACTTCTATATCAGTGATCGCTTCATTAATTTTCAATACACAGCGCACGGCCGCACCTTGACTACGCAAAGCTCCAGAAGACGCATTCATCACCGCATTACTATAGTATAGGTATTTAGCCAAGTTTAAACTTGAACTTGGAGTACTACTCCAATAATATCCTCTTTGTCCAACAAAATTAAAAGATCCATTACCTCCCCGGCTACCTCCAACGGTCAATTTGAGAAAAGTGTCAAAAGCCGTCTGAATATCTTTCATCTTAGTAGCACTTACCACGTTTTTCCAGTCGGTTTCCGTAGGTAGGGCCCATCCGACACCTAGCGCTTTACACGGATCACAACCGTCGTTTGCAGTTACTAAATCACTGGTTTCGGTAGACCAAGAATCCGCATTGGTTCCCAAATTCCACCAACCCGGCGTGGAACTGATAAAGTTGGACTTCGCTCCTCCTAATCCCTTAGGATCATTGGGTATTATTCCCGTTGTTTGAATTGGTGAATTGGCTAATTGGTGTCCATCATCTGAACGACCCCATTGAAAATAATCCCCATAGCCGTTAACATCAGTTTCAGAAACCGCTACAGCATTACTACCGAGGTTTTGCTGCAACCAGACATATCCATCTGTTCCTCGAACAGTGGTATATGTAACCTTTTGTCCCTGATACACAAAAGTTATACAACCCGTATCACCGACATTTAGTCCCGGTATGGGATTGCAAGGTGGATCTGTCTCAAGTACCGTTTGAGCCAAATTATTTGTCTCAGTATCGTCAATCGCTTTAGCGCTATGGACTCCAAAGAGCATTAATATCAAAAAAAGTAGTTTTGTTTTATACATCATCTTTTAAATGGTTAAATATTTGTTTCGCTGTTTTCCATTGCAAAGTTATTTTATTTAGATTAAATAAGAATAATGTAATTCGTTTTTATCAAATACAAACCACAAAAGCGAAACCACCGATTAATTGGTAAATTATTAGCTAAAAAAAAACAGTCCGTCGAATAAAAACGTCGGTTGTCTCTTTTATATAAAACCAGAAAATCGCATAAAAACCATTTAAAACAGCCTAAGTACACTCTTTTCATTCAAAAAAGTTATAATCACCCTATAGAGTCGCATTGATCAAAAATCAATACCTAAAAAAAATGCTCACCCAAAAAGGCAAGCACTTATAATATATGCATCGGTAAAAAAAGCGTGATTACTCCCGTTCGAATTCCGCAAATCGATCGGCAAAATGTCGATTGCCGTTACGCGTATCAAAACGAGTTGCGAGTTCGTTAGCTTGTTGGTAATAATGCTCGCGCAAAAGAGCCAAATCATAAACACCGTCCGCGTTATAATAAGACACTTTTGGTGATAAATTTAATTTTTTACTACCACCTTCACGCAAAATCGGTAACATATGCAGGGCAAAATTAAAGCGATGCACATCTTCTGATCCGACCTCCCACTCTGAAATTTTCTCAAAGTATTCCCACATTTCATCACGTTGCGTTTTATGCATAAAATACATCAAAATCGTCATGGCAAAAAATACAGAGGTATCATAGGCATCGCTTTTATGGTATTCTTCCATCGCTTTATCAAAATACAATTGTGCCCGATCATCACCTACACGAACAAGGTAGTAACACAAACAGCAAAACGTTTGAAAAGGCATTGAATAACAGGTCAGTTTATGATGGATCAAATCGTACGCCAAGGTGATAGCAAGATCCGTATTTCCTTCTAACAATTCTATTTCCACTTTGGTATCGAGTTCACAAGCCGGGCAATTGGCCATATCATCAACCATTTCTGCATCTGCCAAAGCAACACTTTCCCGAGCTTGAGCATATTCTCCACGATGTAAAAACCACGAAGTCATCACGTTGTGGTAAGCTCTCAATGTATAACCGTTGCGCTCCAAACGCAACTTCAAATCTTCGCTAATTTGCTCGATTTGCTCTCTTGATATATGTGTATTCCGACTCGCCGAATTGACCATCCACTTGTATTCCCACAGAAATTCCGACTCTTCAAACAAATCGGGTTCTGTATCACGAGCATTTAACAACCACGCAAATGCGGGGAAACTCTCTTCGCATTTGGAGGTATTGCGCTCTTGACGAATTAAATTCAGTCTCAAATCAAACCCCCACTCTACATCATTATGGGTATCGGCAATTTGGATAGCCTCTTTTAAAACTCGAATCTTATCCTCGAAATTTTTTAAATCCTCTACTTTTAATAGGATTTTCTGTATCTGTAAATTGTGATTCATCTCCCGTTATAATTTTGGTAAAAAATGCGACATCCCCATAACCAATAATTGATATAGGGAATCATTAAAAACATCCATTTCTTTTTTATTAATGGTATATCCACCTAACATTAGTGCTTGTATATACATAATCTGCACCACGGCTTCAAACAGCAATTCGTCGTCTATATAAACCAATTGATTAATCAGTTCATTACTTTGATTGAAACACAGTGTTGGCAATACCTTTTCATCTTTGATAAAATGCTGTAGGGTTGCTGCAAACGGATTGGTTGCACCAGTTAAACCCTGAATATTTTTGTTGCTTAAGGCCTGTTCGTTCGCGATATAAATCGTCGGGGTATCCCGTGGCTGGAATTTCTTAATTTCGACCTTACAAAAATGTTTCTGCAATACGAGATCAGCACGCAGCTTAAATTGCTCAAACTCTGCTGTCAAATCCAAAGCATCTTCCAATTCATCCAACAAATCTTGCGGAATGATCCGATTGATCTGCAATTGGGCATCAGCCCTTTTTATGCGTTCTATCAAATCGGCTTCATAACTGTATGCCGCATTGATCACCATCTTATCCTGTGAACCCGCAATACGACGAATCTGTCTAAAATCGTCTAAAGATGGGGTATAGTAGATCTTTTGTCCATACTGCTTGATATCCTGAAAAGACAGTAATCCCTTATTGGTTTCAAAAGGTAGATAATCCAAAAACAGCGTCATGATTTCCGTATCCGATGCCGCTAACGCCTTGATATATAGATGATGTACCGTAATGATTTGTTGGATCTTCTTAACATCGGTTACCGATAACACCTTCAGATAATCTTTAAAACAATCGCTTAATTCCTTTTTGGTTTGTTTTAAAATCGCGTTATTCATCAATGATTCACGAGAGGCCGTTGGTTGCAAAGCATTGGTATTGATAATACAGCGAACAAAAGACGACCACTCGGGCAACAGATTCGGTGCCTGATCACATAAATACATTCGTTTTAGAAAAATCTTGTGTTCCTTGGTTGAAGAAAAGGAAACTTTATTGGGAATGACATAGGCTACACCCTGCAATTCTCCCGAATCGGATTCCAGTCTAAAAACGTCCAGAAAACGCGTTTTAAAAACGGTTTTTCCGTATTCCATTAAATCTTCTTTAGAGGCGTCGCTATTCATCCAAATTGGATTTCCATCGAGTACCACTTCTTCTTCCTGCCCTTCTACAAACACCACCCGTATCGGTAGTGCGCTACCGTAAAACACCACGTTTTTGCGAATTTCCTCCTTCAGAAATAGGGATCTCCAATCGGGTTTAGCCAATAGAATAACGCGGGTTCCCACTTTTGGCAAGGCCTCGATGGACTCCACCGTATAGGTTCCGTCTGCTCTACCCTTCCATCGAACCGACTCGTTTTTTAACAACGAGCGCGATTCCACTTCTATCTCTTCACTGACCACCAAACACGATAATAAACCGATCCCAAATTTGCCGATCAAATCCTTATCAACCAAAGCTCCCTTCTTAGAGCTCTGTCCAATCACCGATAAAAACTGATGCATATCGGCTTCGGTCAGACCAATACCGTTGTCTTCAAAAATGATTTTACCCTCTTGAAAAGTAACGGTAATTTGCCCTTGCACATCGGGGTCAATCCCTTTGCGCATCGTAACAGCATCCATACCGTTCTGCAGCAATTCTCGAATAAATACCGTCGGAGAACTGTAAATATGTTCGGATAATAACTCGATCATCCCCTTCATATTTACCTGAAACTGAAATTGATTGTTTTCTTCCATCTTTAATTGTACTATCTACGTCTTCTTGAGGAATTACCCGTTATTTTCAAAGCTTGCTCATTGCCATTTTCCGCTGCTTTCTGATACCATTGCATCGCCAATTCATCGTTTTCCGCAACACCCTCGCCCTTTAAATAACAGTTCCCCAACTCATATTGAGCAGCGTCGTTACCTGCCTCAGCCGCGCGAATCAAATAGTTGATCCCCTCTTCAATATCCTGTTCAATACCTTCCGCTTTTAATAACATCATCGCTACAAAATGCTGTGAGTCCACATGATTCTGATCGGCAATTTGCTTGAAATAAAAGAAGGCCTCTGGTTTGTCTTCATCCGTTCCCTTTCCATAGTAATGACACATACCTAGTCGGTAAGTAGCATCTTGATACCCTCTTTCTGAAGCTAATTTATAATATTTAAACGCCTCGGTCAAACTCTTTTCAACTCCCAATTCATATTCATAACAGATTCCAATTCCCTCAGAAATGTATCCATGTTGCTCAGCAAAACTATAAAACTCTATCGCTCTATCGTATTCTTGAGTATTTTCATATCCATATAAGTAATAATCGCCCAAAGCCAAACCAGACAGTGCCGATCCGTTTTCATAGCCCTTTTCAAACCACGATTTACCAAGACCTAAATCTTGTGTATCCAAGTAACCATAGGAATAATAACAACCGAGTTTGTATTGTGCGTAGGCAATTTCTTGTTCTGCCGCGCTGGTCATGTGCATCAAGGCTTTTTGAGGATCTTTAGGCAAAGAGCCATAACCTTCTTCATAGGCCAATCCCATATCAACATGGGCATCGATATATCCCAATTCCAAAGCTTCTTCAAAATGTTTTATAGCCAGGTCTGGATTTTGATCCATCCCTACGCCATAACGGTAAAATCGCCCCACGTGATATTTGGCTTCGGCTATTCCCGCTTCGGAAGCCCGATTAAAATACTCAAAAGCTAAAGTCGGATTCGGCTCACCGATATATCCATCTTCATACAAATACGCAAGCCTAATCGCCGCATATATATAATTATTGTTTAAGGCTTCTTCATAGTAGGTTTTTGCCGTTTCAAAATTCTGCTGTACACCAAACCCCTGTTCATAACACATCGCCAATTCGATACGTGCATAGTCTGAATTAAATTGTTCAACCGCTTTTCGATAGTAGCTCAATGCTTTCTCCGCATCGGGCTCAGCGGTATAACCGTAACGGTAATATCTCCCTACCATTTCAACAGCAGCGAGATTGTTGCGTTCCGCACCAATTTCGAAATATTCCAAAGCGGTTTTATAATCCTGCTCTTCTGAAAATTCGCCATTTTGATATCCAATACCGATGCGATACGGCGCATAATCACTGCCCAAATCCAACGCCTTATCCAATAAAACTCGAGCTGCAGCTATGTCTTTCTCAACGGCCGAATTTTCCAATAATATATAGGCTTTTTCAGCCAAAGCTCTCGGATAATCTTTTGCTACCAATTGGTTCAAAAGCTCCATCCCTCGCTCGAAATCCTTTTTATCTGGATGATAGATATAGATCAATGCCAACTCAAATATCGAATCTGGCAATCCATATTGCATCGTACGTTCAAAATAATAAATCGCCTTATCTATATCTTGATCTACTCCACGACTGTACGAATAATGGAAACCCAAAGCGTGACCTGCAATCAGTAATCCGTAATCAAACGCCTCTTTTAAAAGTTGAATACCACGAACGGTATCCATTTCGTGAAAACGTTGAATGACGATGTTATTTCCCAATAAATATTTACAATAAGCACTACCTTCAAGTATACCTCTTTCCAAATATGCCATCGCCTTCTCATCTTCCCCTTTTCGCAAATAGAAATCAGCGTAGATATACAATCCCTTATGTTCTTTTTCAATTACATCCAAATGGTCTTCTATCGCTTGTAGACCCTCTTCTTCCGAATTCGCATTGTAATATTGTAAGTTTAATGAAACCAATCCCACATTCTCGTATCCCAAGGCTTTTGAGCGGGCAATCATTTCCAATGCTCCCGCAGGATCCGCATTTTCAAATCCCTTGATACCGTAATAAAGATTGTAACCGGCAGTAGCCAAACAAGCCGAATCGTTTAAAGCAACGCCCTTCATCAAATAATCAGTAGCAACCGCTACGTCCTTAAATTCCGCTCGCGCATTATCGATCAAATCATACTGTTCACAGTAACCGCGGGCATAACCAGCCGCTATAACCCGATCGTTTAACTCCTTACAACACGCAAACCATACTGCATAATCCTCGTCGTTTAATGTCATCGCACAGTGGTAGTTCCAAGAATCACTGTAAATTTGTTTGTATAAAGCTTTGATGGTATCGTCAAACTCACGCTCTTCCAAGGCCACTTGACACAGTGCATGTGCTGAGTACCAGTCGGTAACCTGACTGTAATTATGCTGTTGGATAAATTGAGATGCCTGCGCTGTCAGACTGTTTTTATTTGTTCTAATCGTATTCAGTAATTCTTGATAAAACGCTTTAAAAGATTGCTCCATAATTGATGTTTTTTCTTTCGACAGTTGGAAAGGGGATTTTATATTAACAAACAGTCCGCACTATAATATGCTGTTTAACAAAAATATCAATTCTTTACATAAAGGCTCTTAAAAAGAAATTAAAGTTTGAGCATTTAAAGTCGAAAATGCAAAATAAATCGATGCGCAGAGACGCATTTAGGAAGGCCGTGAAAGACACGCATCGCAACTTAAAAGTTGCGCAAAAATTAGTTTGCAGTTAAGTACCTTTTATTGACTCTGGATGCCGCTATATACGAAGCGATGAAACCCAAAACCAATATGGTCACACAAACCAATAAGATATTATTAAAGGTAATTTTAACGGGATAACCCAAATCTGCGGTGATTTTTAATAATTCATAACGCTGTTGTATCAACACGATAATGATCCCCAAAACCACGCCAATAAATCCTCCTAAAAAAGTAAGAATCAGACCTTGAAGCAAGAAAACCTTTCGCAACAGACTTTCGCGTACCCCCAAATTGTGAAGGGTTTTCATGTTGTTTTGCTTTTCAAGTATAATCATAATCAATGCTCCAACTAAATTAAACAAGGTGATGATGACCACTAAGGTAAAAATCAAGTACACCACTATGTTTTCGGTATTCAGCATTTTATACAAACTATCGTTGAGTTGCATGCGGTTTTTAATTTCCACTTGATCACCCAAAATATTTTGAATTTCGGCGGCTGCTTTGTTGGGGTTGCTATTGGCTGCCAATTTAAATTCTAAATTGGTCACCTCGTTGGGTTTAAGTTCCAACATTTCACGAGCGACACCTATAGATGTAAACACGTATTTCTCGTCGAGATCATCATTTTTAAGGCTATACACCCCAGTCGGAACCAAATGTTTTTCATTGAAAGCACTTTCGACATTGTCAATCGCTCCAGTACCGGGTTTCATCGCATAAACCATAAAGCTGTTTTCGGTGTCGAACAACCCCATAGAGAGCTTATAAGAAATACCGAGTCCTACGACAACTTCATCCGAACCGTCTTCCAGCCAATGTCCGTACAGGACATTGTTTTCCATATTAGTCACCTGAATAAACTCGGCATCAACGCCTTTCATATTGGCTACGACTTGTTTTTCCTTAAACAAAAACAAAACGCGGTCTTCCACTACTTTGGAATAACCCGCCAAGGAAGTGCTCGCTTTTAATTTCGCTTCCTGCTCCGGACTAACCGCAAAGGTTTTTCCCTTAATGCTAAAAGCTTTTAACTCGGGGTCGAGTTCGTTGGTAAAAGAAGTACTAAACTCTCTCAATCCGCTAAATACCGACATCACGACCAACATAGCCATAGCACTAACCACAATTCCCACAGCGGCTATGGCTGTAATGACATTGATGGCTTTGCTTTTGCTTCTGCTAAAGGCGTATCTTTTGGCGATATAAAACGGAAAGTTCAAATCTTATTTTTTCTTTCTTTTGATTAGTAATTCGCGGTCTGCGATTGGGTTTTCCTCCCCTTGCAAAGCTTTGTCGATTTGATCGATATACTCCAAACTGTCGTCTATATAAAATACCAAATTCGGAACTTTACGCAACTGTTGTTTTACGCGTTGTGCCAAGTTATGCTTGATTAGCGGTGCATTCGAACGAATTGCCTCTAACAATTCTTGCCCTCTTTCAATTGGAAAAATGCTTAAATACACTTTTGCAATCGATAAATCGGTTGTTACATTTACTTTAGATACGGAGATAATCAGGTTGCTGATTCCGTTGCTACGCACTTCTCCCTGCAAAATATCTACTAGATCTTTTTGCAACAAAGCGCCCATTTTTTTCTGTCTATTCGTTTCCATGTTGCAAAAATACAATTTTTTGGATTGAAATCTTTTTATATTTGCTATTACGAACAACTGCAAACACAAAATGAAAAAAATTGAACACATCGGCATCGCCGTAAAAGACCTTAAACAATCCAATTTAATCTTCGAAAAACTTTTCGGAGCTCCCGCCTATAAAGAGGAATCCGTCGAAAGTGAAGGAGTCAATACTTCCTTTTTTATGAATGGACCCAACAAAATTGAACTGTTAGAGGCCACGTCACCCGACAGTCCTATCGCCAAATTCCTCGAAAAAAAGGGCGAAGGCATCCATCACATCGCTTTTGAGGTCGAAGATATCGTTTCTGAAATAGCGCGTTTAAAAAATGAGGGATTCATCGTACTGAACGAGATTCCAAAAAAAGGTGCTGACAACAAGCTCGTTAGCTTCCTACATCCGAAAAGCACCAACGGAGTACTGATCGAACTGTGTCAGGAAATAAAAAAATAATCAAAAATATTTTCCAAAACCTTTGATTTATTTAGAAAATGCCGTAATATTGCAATCTCGAAACCGGTCCTATAGCTCAGCTGGTTAGAGCACCTGACTCATAATCAGGTGGTCCCTGGTTCGAGCCCAGGTGGGACCACATAAGGTTTGAAAGCTTCACAGCAATGTGGAGCTTTTTTTTGTTTAATAGTCCTTAGAACTTACCACAATACCCTTCTCAATAAAAATTCGCGGAAACTACGTGATTTACGATAATCCATAGATCAATACCCCATAGAAAACAATAGACTTAAACCTCCCCGTTTCTCTCTTTCTCGTTTTGAAAACTCAACGACGGATAGGTTTCTAGTATTTCTTGCTTGAGGTTTAAAATCTCCGCCAGTACGTTAGCATCTTCATTGTTGACCAAAACGCTTTTAATGCGCTCCATCAAACTGTCTTTATGCACTTCATTTTTTAGATTTCGCGCCATCAAATTGCTAATCACTTCTAAATCATGCAAAACTTCCGCCATCACTAAGTCATAAATAGCTGAGAAATACCGCTCTTCATTGTCAAATTCTTTCTCGTCCAATTTATCGGAATAAAAACCCAAAAACGCTTTTTTCTTACCGTTTCCACTGACTTCAAAAAATGACGTGAACGAATCTACATCGATGTTGTGAACAAATTTATTCCTCAGTTGATACAACATCGAAATTTTGTCTTTTAGACCCATTGGCAAATATTTTAAATCGGACAGCAAGGACGTTTTCGCATGAAAGTTTAAAACATTTCCTGTGGTTTGAAACGAGTTGCTGTTTTCTATATCAGCAATTTCAAAAACATCACTTAAAAGTAAGGTCACCACCCGTTCCAACCTGACACTGTCTTCTATAATTTGCCCTCTTAGCGTTTGAGTTTTAAATTCCATAACTGTATTGTTTATTTCAAATATAAGTGAAAATTGAAAAAAATCCTTAAAATGTATTATACGAACTTATATAAAAATAAATAATAATAGGCACTATACTTTAACATTCGTTGTAGCCACAACCTTTATAAAATCACCAGATCTCTTTATTTAGAAATTACCGCTTCCCATTTCATTTATAACCACATCATCTGATAACTACTCCCGAGTACCTTAAAGAAGCACTCCTGATCTATCCTCGCTTTATTAGAACAACATACGACTAGTTCACGTGTCCTCATCTCCAACCCAAAACCCTATACCCTCCAAAAAAGCGCGAACCACTCCAAACCACATCATCACTTGATCGTATTCTTTCGGATTGGTCACGGAAGACAGACTGTTGTCACTACGATCCGACACTTGTTCGACAAATGCCTTAAAATAGCCTGCACCGACAACCGAACACAGTAGCTGCTCCAAGCTTTTTAGCAAATCGACCAGAGGCACAAACCGCAGCACAAACCGCAGCATTTTGACATCAATATCATCGTTATTTACAACTCCCTGCTGAAACTGTCCGGAAACATACAACTGCTGACCGCAAAGAATTAACGATTGTAAAACTCCCAACAAAACGGCGCGCTGCACCTCTGTTATATCGGTATATTCAATTTGAATTTTTCCAGCCAACAATTCGTCTAATTCGTACTTTTCCAACAATTGCGGATACCGGTCAAACAAGTCCGAAATCACGGGATCATCCATGATCTCCAACAGCTGAAAAATGCCGTGGTGTAAGTAATTGATATCTTCAAAAACCCATTTAAAAACAGCTTTGAGTTGTTCGGCAGTTTGAATTAAACCGCGATCTGTCTTATTTTTTCTATCATCATCCATATCATAAAATTTTAGTCTTATAAATTTAAAAAGTCCTGATTGGATAGTTTATGCCGAACCGTATAAATCACCAAATTGAATATTGATTTTCAACCCATTAACAGGAAAAAAAACTTCTGATAAAAAAACACCACCTCAATCAACTGCGTATAAAAATAAAAAAAATCCCATAAAAAACAACGATCAGCTCGTTTTTAGATAAAATCCTCACCTACCAAGATTCTACCGAATAGAAAGGGATAATTTATGCTTAAAAAAGGATAATTTATCAGATATTTTTTTAACTTTATCCGTATACTTGTCAACCAATGGCTTTATCTTTGAGCCTTTCTAAACCAATTCACTGTTATGGAACACCAAATACATCAAGGAAGAAACGTTAAGCGCTTTAGAGAAATGCTCGGCATCAAACAAGAAGTATTGGCCTTTGATTTGGGGGACGATTGGAATCAAAAGAAAATTTCCCTACTCGAGCAAAAGGAACAAATTGAGGTGTCTTTATTGCAACAAATATCGGCCGTTTTAAAAATTCCTGTAGAAGCGTTTCAAAACTTTGACGAGGAACAGGCTATCAACATAATTTCGAACACTTTTAACGAAGAAGCTTTTATCGGTAATACTGGAGGCACTTACAACATCAATCCCGTCGAAAAAATCATCGAATTGCACGATCAGAAAATCGAGCTATATGAGCGTATGTTAGCCGAAAAAGAAACGATGATGGCTCGACTCGAAAAACTATTGGAGAGCAAATAATTTACACGATTTTAATTTAGATTTATAAATTTACTAATCAACCAATGGCTTTATCTTTGAGCCTTTCTAAACCAATTCACTGTTATGGAACACAAAATACATCAAGGAAGAAACGTTAAGCGCTTTAGAGAAATGCTCGGCATCAAACAAGAAGTATTGGCCTTTGATTTGGGGGACGATTGGAATCAAAAGAAAATTTCCCTACTCGAGCAAAAGGAACATATCGAAGTGCCGTTGTTGCAACAAATATCAGCCGTTTTAAAAATTCCTGTAGAAGCCTTTCAAAACTTTGATGAGGAACAGGCAATTTATAACATCTCTTGTAATTTTTCTGACAATGCTGTGAATAACAACGGTTTTAATGTACAAAACATCAATCCCGTCGAAAAAATCATCGAATTACACGATCAGAAAATCGCGTTATACGAGCGTATGTTAGCCGAAAAAGAAACGATGATGGCTCGACTCGAAAAACTCTTGGAGAGCAAGTAGTTTTTTGTTTTTATTGATACCATAATAACAAGTGTCGTGAAAGAGAATTAAAAATTGGCACTCGGTTGGCTAAGGCATTTAAAAAACATCTTTATAATAATCGAAATTTCGTTTTGACTTTATTTTGAAGGGGGTACATCAACGGAAGCCGTATTTATCTGTGTATGATCTTTCTTCCATTTGCTCAGTATAATGATCCACAAAGCGATTGAAACCCCCAATACGATTACTTTCTGAGTGCCGTCAAGCCCATTTTTGATCAGCGAATTAAACATCATAATCTGAACCACTAAATGAAAACAAGCACTTGCTAATATCGATTGAGTAGAAGCAGCTACCTGCCCTATTCCCCAACTTCCGAACAGCAACATCAGCAAAAAGAATAGATTTTCATATACGGTTGCTGTTGTCAGGAACGACAAATGCCAAACATACCAAAGGAAACCGATTAATAGGTATCGCTTTAGCGGTTGTAGATCTTTTAATTCTTCCTGCAAATAACCGCGCCAACCATACTCCTCCATGATACAGTATACTAAACTAACTACTACAGCCAACAATCCATAAGCATTTTCCTGAATTCCATAGTCATTCTTCACTCCTATAATGCTCAATAAAACAACGGGAATCGCGGACATCAGCAAAGCTTTTGACCGAGATGTTCCAAATAAGGAGATCTGCGTTTCTCGCTCTTTGCGCAGTAAATACAAACCGATTAAAGCTCCGATATACACCCCACTACCTTCCAGGAATACCTGAACGGGCAGTTCAATCCATACCGGTAAATTCTGCAATATCACTTTGGTATTCAGTAGATCAAACCTGAAAATATTTGACAATAGTATTGCGATGATCAGGAAAACTCCTAATCGAATCCACTGTTTGTTCTTTTCTTCCATTCACAAATTATTAATTTTTTGAACTTTAGCTGAATTTTATAATTACAAACCTTCTTAAATATGCTGTCTTAGGTACAGTTAAAAACTATACATTACTTTTACGTAACTTTAGTTAAACAAGAGCATTAAAATTCTATAATGAATTCAAATTGCTAAAATTGACTCCTTTAAAATTTCTATCAATAAAATCATACCCCAAATCATAAGTAATTGTATTACCTCCTTCAAAATCAAACTTATACATTTTACCATTTGTCGCAATTGATTTTATAGTATATTTATGTACGCGATTCTCATTGGGGTCAGCCCCCCAATACGTATAATTTGGACTAAAAGACAAATCATATATCGGTACGAATTGTTGCGTGGTTTTTCTCGATTTTCTAAGCTCTGTCCACAAATAGAAGCTCTCGGATTTTTCTAAGGGTAAAAAATAATCGCCTTTTTTAAACACGAAATAATGTAATTTCGGATAGAATGGTTCATCTGCCGGAATACTACTCAATGCAATCCGACTATAAATGTTCGCTATTGCAGTATATGCCCAAATCAATTCTTTAGGCCCCTCTTTCCCATAGTTACTCACGGTTTTTACAATTTTTCCACTTTTGACAAATGTAGTAGTAATGGTTTCCGCATCTGTGCGATTAGCAAAATACTCATCTTGAAGATAAGGAGGTATTGCTTGTTTAAACTTATTGAAAATATAGCTTTTGGTTGGTACATCTAGTTTTGAACTAAAAAACCCCAAGTGTTCTACATAACCCTCACCTTGAAAGAGTACATACCCCTTATTGTCAATAGAGATGTCTAGAATTGGACATGATCCATAACAGCCCGAGCTTGAGTAAATCACTTGATCAAATGAAGTACTACTATCATCAAGAACTTTTCTTCTCTTGTATTTAAGAATTTCCTCACCCTTAATTGTCAAATGTAAAGTATCGTGCTTTAAATCTACAAATTTCCATTTAAAGATTCGCTTCCCTCCTATTGGATTTCGCACAAAAATACTATCCTGAATTGTTTTATAAGGCAATTTACTGCCCAGATATTTCCTTCTAAACTGTTGACTAACTGTATCCAATTGCTCGCCAAAAAAACCTAGATACAAATCGATACTATCCAATGTAATACTCATTCCATCAGGTATACGAGAATATAAAGGTGGAGGGAGATCAGCTGATCCCTTGTCCTCTTCAATAATAAGTTCCCAATCACCAACAAGTCTATTCCGCAATTTTTTATCTGCCCAATTTCTCGTAAGCATGAAATCGCAACTGGAAAGTAAAATCAGCATAAGTAATAGAATAGTGCTTTTTGATTTCATACTAAATGTAGTTCCCTTTTTTATCTATTTTTTCCTAATCAATTAAATCTTATGTACTAATCGCCTATACGATTCCGCAACAATAGAAGGCAACTTAAGCCCAAAGATACTCCGGCTTTCTTTTAACTCAGGAGTTAGAATCTTTTCTGCCTCTTTTTACCTCAACTAATGTACACAATTTTTATTAGACTGATCCCCTCCAAAAAACAGTTGACACCTTCAAAACGACAACATAAATGACCCCAATTTTTTAAAAATGTTAAATTTAAAAAACTTAGAAAAAAACATTTGTATTTTAAAAAAAAGTAGTTTATTTTTATTTCAAGAAAAAACATTTAAGTCCAAATAGCTTTTTTTTAGGACCGGATATGAGCCTTTTATAATTCAAATCCTACTGTGGCAACTTCTACACTATAGCCATTTCGCTGTTTGGTCACTCTCCTGTAAATAACTCGCCGATTTTAGTAATTAACTGTAAAAAAGCTATATTATGAACAAGGAGCAGATCAATTCCGAAGGGAATTCAAATCCAATGAATCAACCGTTAGAACAACTCAAAGAACAAACGGCCAACACACATCTATTTTTAATTTTATGGGGAACTATCCTATTTGTGTTTTACGGATTTCTATATCTCGCGAAACAATTCCCGATACTGGAAGACCTACAATATTATTTAGTGTTACTATTCCCGATAGGAGCTGTATTATCAATTTTATTTAGTAGAAAAACCGACAAAACAGATCAACCCTCCACAACCAATCAAAGGCTATTTATGTATAGTTGGGGTGGTGCTATACTAGGGGTTATCACATGGCTAGCCAACAATGTGATCTATCAAGCAGATTTATATTTAGCACTTACTGTATTATTATTCGGATTAGCATCCTTTATCACCGGCGGTACTGTCAAATTTACCCCATTGATGATCGGAGGTCTGCTCACGATCATAATATCGGCCATAATCCCAGCGATGGAATTATCCTTCCAATATTTATTATCCGCAGTCGGAATACTGTGTAGCTGCCTAATTCCGGGACTCATGATTGGATTTCAAATTCGAAAAAAAAGGAATAGCTGTAACGTTCTCAATGCCTGATTCTCAAAAAATAAAACCGCCATTTTTTGGAACGCTCCCTAACCGCCATTTTTGGAACTCTTATGAATTGGCATTGTGGAACTCTGACTAACTGAAGTAAAAAAGAAAACGATATAAAAAACCAGACACATGCCCTATAAAAACTATAGAGATTACGAACCCTTAAAATACGTGTAAAACAAATGAATCACAAAAAGATAGATAAAAAAGATCCCCTTAAAAACCCGAAGTTACAGCGTACCCCCACGACTTTTAACGCGGTTTCCTAAGTTTATATCGAACTTTTGCGTATATTCATTGCTCAATATAAATATTTTGAGATGAAGTTAAGTCATGCACTATTAGCTGAATACACGCAGGAAGCAGCTACTACTAGATCGTTATTAGCGGTGATTCCGTTTGAACAAAACGATTTTAAACCCCATGAAAAGTCGATGACACTAAAACAATTGTATAGTCATGTTGCTGATATTTCGGGTTGGTGGGATCAATGTTTGATTCAAGATGAATTAGACTTTTCTAAAAGCGATTTTGCACCTAAAGATTTTAAGGATAATGCGGCACTTTTAGCCTATTTTGATCAAAATGTTATGGATACTACCAAGATTCTAAACGAAGTGGATGAATCTGAATTTGGAAAGGATTGGACCATGCGCAGTGGCGAACAAATTTTCGGCGTCATGCCCAAAGCGGTAGTCGCTCGTAGTTGGTGCTTAAACCACTGGTACCACCACCGTGGACAACTGTCTGTGTATTTACGTATGTTAAACGTGCCTTTGCCTTCTATTTACGGTCCAACCGCAGATACCGAAGGGAAATAGTTTTTAAAACCATATCATAACCAATAAAAAAGGCTAGTTTCCTTTTAGAAACTAGCCTTTAACTTATGAATCACTTCGATTGATGGAGTTCCAAAAATCGATCTTAGATCGCTATTTTATATATTGAGTTACTTTTTGACGAATCTTTCCAAAAATAGTTTGCCCTGCTGGATCCTTCATCTCTATTTCAATCGTGTCACCAAAACTCATAAAAGGTGTTGATGCTTTCCCGTCTCTGATGATTTCCAAACATCTTACCTCAGCCAAACAACTGGATCCGTCTACACTGCCTTGATTGGCTACAGTTCCCGATCCGATTACCGTACCCGCCATTAAAGACCTTGTTTTTGCCGCATGCGCAATTAACTGACCGAAGTTAAAGGTCATATCAACTCCCGCATTTGGCGAGCCAATTAGTTGATCATTTAAAGTAGAATGCAATGGTAAATGCAACTTCCCTTCTTTCCATTGTCCGTCTAATTCGTCTGGGGTTACCACTACTGGAGCAAAAGAAGTCCAAGGTTTAGATTGGTAAAACCCGAACTGCTTAGACAATTCGTTCGGAATTAAATTACGCAAAGAAACGTCGTTGATGATCGTGATTAACTTGATGTGCGACAGCGCCTCTTCAGCAGTTACTCCCGCAGGAACATCATCTGTTATTACCGCTACCTCCGATTCAAAATCAATTCCCCAAGCTTCATCGGCAATTAATATATCGTCTTGAGCTCCGATAAATGCATCAGAAGCCCCCATATACATTAAAGGATCTGTCCAAAAAGATACCGGTAATTCAGCATTTCTTGCTTTTCTCACCAATTCCACGTGAGTGACATAAGCACTACCATCCGCCCAATGATAAGCTCTTGGAATTGGAGCCATTACTACAGCTGTATCAAAATCAAAAGCATCACTTAATTTATTATCGTTCAAATCGCGATAAACGCTTTGTAAAAGGGACTCCGTCGTTTTCCAATTGTCGATGGCGACTTGCATCGTAGGGGCTATTTGCGGAACCGCTACTGCTTTGGTTAATTCTTTATTGACTACGACCAACTGTCCGTCACGAGTTTGGTTTTGTATCGTTGCTAATTTCATCTAAAATTTTTCGTTTTTTATATTTTATTGTTGCTGCCTTTGGTTAAAGCTCAGAAATACTTCCGTATTCGATGCGTAAATGTACAAAATTTTAAGGGCTTTGCAAAAATCAAACCCCAACTAAGCACCGTATCAACAGCGTTGAGAATCGATTAAAACCGCTAGATCACTGCTTTTCAGCAATCCATAAACTGCAAATCCAACTCCCTGTTACTTAAAAAATCGACTAAGATTATTACGGACAACGAATCGCATATTTATTATTCTTCCGGCATAACACTATAAGTCGGATCTTCTTCCATATTGATTTCCACTACTGCATGCGCATTTGTCAATAACTGTAAACAATCTTTACTCAGGTGTCTTAAGGTTAATTTCTTATGGTGATTGGCGTATTTTTCGGTCAATTTATTTAAAGCATCTATGGCCGACATATCCGCTACTCTCGATTCTTTAAAATCGATAATAACTTCATCAGGATCATGTAATACATCAAATTTTTCTGTGAAATGTGCAGTAGAACCAAAAAACAACGGACCGTAGATTTCATAAATCTTACGCCCATTCTCGTCTATCGATTTGCGAGCACGTATGCGCTTAGCATTGTCCCAGGCAAACACCAAGGCAGAAATAATCACCCCCGCCAAAACAGCTACTGCTAAATTGTGAAATACAACGGTTATAGCAGCTACGAGTATACCGATGAATATATCGCTTTTGGGCATTTTATTGATGATTCGAAAAGAAGCCCATTGAAAGGTGCTGATCGCTACAATCATCATCACGCCCACTAAAGCAACCATCGGTATTTGTCCGATTACTGGAGCACCTACTAGGATGATTAATAAGATCGTCAGCGCTCCCACCACAGCAGATATACGCGTACGTCCTCCGGCATTGAGATTGACAAAGGTTTGTGCAATCATGGCACAACCACCCATACCTCCAAAAAAACCATTCACCACATTGGCAGTTCCCTGAGCCATCGCTTCTCTATTGGAATTTCCTTTGGTATTGGTGATTTCGTCGACTAAATTTAAAGTCAAAAGCGATTCAACCAATCCAACACCTGCCATAACTAAAGCATAGGGCGCAATGATCTGTAAGGTTTCCAGCGTAAACGGTACCATCGGAATATGAAATTGCGGTAGGGTTCCGCTTATCGAAGCGATATCCATCACCCGCTTGGTTTCTATATCTCCAAAATAGACCACTAGTAAAACGACTAAGATAGCGACTAAGGAAGCGGGAACCACTTTGGTTAACTTCGGTAATAAAGTAACAATTCCGATCGTCAGCAGCAGCAAAGCCAACATAATGTAAAGTGCTGAACCCTGTATCCAGGTATAATCGCTGCCGTTATAAACCTTAAATTGCTCCAATTGAGCAACAAAAATAATAATGGCCAAACCGTTTAAAAAACCATACATAACCGGTTGCGGAATTAATCGCACAAATTTACCCCACTTCAGAGCTCCAACCAAAAATTGAAAAACCCCAGCTAACAACAAACTGGCAAATAAGTATTCCACACCGTGAGATGAAGCCAATGCAATCAACACCACTACCGTTGCCCCCGCTCCTCCTGAAACCATACCGGGACGTCCACCTAAAACAGCGGTCACAATCCCCATTAAAAAAGCAGCATATAAACCCGTTAGCGGAGACAATCCAGCCAGAATTGCAAACGACAACGATTCTGGAATCATCGTCATCGCTACGGTTAATCCGGCTAATAATTCGTTTTTGATGTTTATTTTTCGATTGAATTGAAACAGCGCTCTAGTCATAAAGAATTGAAATGATAACCTATTTTTATTTAGCTCGTACTCGAGTAAAAGTTTAAAATCATTAGAAAATAAAAACCCTGGCGCTATAAAAAACTAAAATTTGCTCGTTTTACAACTTTTGAAATGCCGCGATAAGACACTTATCCGGCTGTCTCTATTTACGCCGACAAAGGTATTCTTTTTCCAAATAAAATCGCTGTGCTATTCAGAACCTCTTTACTACCAAAACCTCGGTTGCAACTTTAAAATCAGAAATCGCAGAACTGCCCGACCAATGAATTAATTAGATCCTCACTGCTAATTTTAATAACTGTGATTGTTTAAACTGACTTGACTACAATTTTGAATAAGACAGCTAAAAAAAATAGGGTTTGACTTTACAGTCAAACCCTATTTAAACGTTAACGGCTTACAATCTACATTGTTATCCCTTTACACCTTTTAACCAATCTTTGAATCGGTTCATTTGATCGATTATAAAAGAATCCTGTTCTTCATTATCCTCGTTCAATACCGGTAGGATATGTTCGTAATACGTACCGGTTAATACTCGGCGCAGTAGCCCTTCTCCAACAAAAGATTTATCGTCGTTTAAGGTTCTTGCTGCTTTTAATAGGTGACGCACATCATATTGCAACGGATTAATATCCGGTACTTGTTTGTTGAGATTCAACAATTCATATACCGCTATTCTACCCGTTCTAATAGCGCTCTCCATAGTAAAGACCACATCGTTGTTGGTTTCAACAAACTGTCCGATCAATCCGAGATTGGTACAGCCTTTTGGCACTACTCTTGGGCGATCACCTTGTGCTCTTGGCATAAACATCGAAGTTATATAAGGCATAAATGTGGTGTGTACGATCGTGTTTGCCACCACATCATCGAGTTGATCGAGTATCCCTAAATGATAACATAATTCGGCAAGGATTTCATCTCCTGTACAAGCAGGCATGGTTTTTTTAATGTAGTTCCCCTCTTTGTCCATAAATAAGGAATACACCCACAACACCAAAATATCATCGGGTTGCTCTGGAAAGTGGGGCTGTCTATTACATGTAAAACTCATTAGCCAATCCGAATCTGTTATGGTGATAATACCGCCCGTAACCGTTTTGCCGGAATACGGATCGTTTACCGCATAATCTTTTAATCGATTGATTAAAGCAGAAGGTTTACAAGTTAACGTTGCCGATTCCCACGAAGACTTTTCGATGTTGGTGCAGAATTTTTCGGGTTTACCAAAAACTTCTGATTTGGCCGCCAGATTTTTCCACAACATCCAACCCGGACTTTTTCCACTTGTTGTATTATCAATGGCTATTAGCGGTGCTTTTTTATTGGTTCCATAAAAAGTATCCTCTGTCATGGATCCCGTAGTCACCACAACAAAATCATCGGAGCTGACCGGTATAACAACTTTTTTACCGTTTTGCTCGGTAATCAGTCCCTTAACCGTTTTTCCCTCTATGTTTATTTGCATGTCGAGATCTTCTACCAAGACATCCAACTCAATTTTCACTCCCTTTTCTTGTAAAAAACGGCGTAACGGTGTCACAAAGGTGTCGTATTGATTGTATTTCGGAAACACCAAAGCCGATAAATCGTTCAGACCATCAATCGCGTGTAAAAAACGGTGCATATACAATTTGAACTCTAGTAAACTATGCCAATTTTCAAAGGCAAACATCGTACGCCAAAACGTCCAAAAATTACTGCTCAAGAAAGATTCTTGAAAATAGTCTTCAATGGTAATATCATCCAACTCTTCTTTATTTTTAAGCAAGAGTTTTACCACGGCTAATTGATCTTTTTTACCCAGTCCAAACTTGCTGAAATCCTTAATTTCTCCACAATTATGAATCAATCTCGCTTTGGAATAATTAGAATCGTTGTCGTTAATAAGTCTATACTCATCTAAAACACTATAAGGAGCAGGCATTTCCAAAGCGGGAATATCCTGAAAAATATCCCATAAATTTTCGTAGGTCATATCCATTTCACGCCCACCTCGTATGATGTAACCGTCTTTGGCGTTTCCAGATCCGTCTAGGGACCCCCCGTCAATGTTTAATTGCTCTAGAAAAATGATGTTTTTCCCAGGGACATGTCCATCGCGAATCAGGTAGTAAGCAGCAGACATTCCTGCGATTCCACTACCGACAATATAAAATTTACTGTTGTCAAAAGATTTTGGAGGTATTCCCTTATTGCGTTGATAATTTCCAATCTGATCTGAAAAGGGCATCGCTTTATCGGGTGTGTTCCGTTGTTGTTCTTTGCTCGAATCGGGTTGGTGGTTGACCTTTCCGTATTCCGTAGACGCATTCAAGATCTTCTCGAATTTTGAAGTGATTTTTTTCATAACAGTGATTTTTGATTAATGTAATAAAGTTAGTTACATCCACTAATTCCATTACACTCTCAAACTCGCCAAAATGCTACTGATTTTCACTTATTTATAAATTTTGATTTTTTCTGTATGCAGACAACGAAGAAATGGCGTGTTTTTTAAAAAAACGTCCGAAGGCAGAGACACTACTGAAATTGAGTTGATAGGCAATCTCCGTTAAATTCAGTTGCGGATTACTCAGCAAAACACAAGCTTCCTTGAGCAATTGCTCATCGATGACCTCATGCGGCGTTTTTCCCGATGCATTTCTGACCACTTTAATCAAATATTTGTTTGTAATAGCCATTTGATCCGCAAAAAACTGCACCTCCTTTCTTCCAGCTATTTGTTGCTGCACCAGTTCCTTAAATTTTATAAACAGCATATTGTCATTACTACAAACTCGGTTTTCGTCCTGATTTGCCCCGATGATTTGCGCCATTTCCAACAATATATTAAAGATAATTGAGCGAATAATATCATCGATAAATTGCCCTTGCCGTTGGGTGGTTTCCAACAAATACTTCAGCAAACCCGATAATTTCCGAGAATTGGACTCCGTTGAATGGACCACGCTAAAAGAACCATTCTCAAACAAAGACAGCTTTTCGATAAAAAAGGGATTCGAGATATTTTTTAGCAAAAATGTTTTATCAAAAAACAGCAATTGCATTCGAAAGTCAGCCGTAGTACTTAGAAATTTAATTATCGTTGAAGGGGCAGATATCAAAAAACCGTTTTGCGCAATTCGATATTGCTGCATATCTATTTCCACAACAATTTCACCTTGTATACAGAGGCATATGGCGTAAAAATCAATGCGGAAAGGCGCCTTGGGGAATTTAAAAATTGGATTGCCAGACGATATATAATACGGCTCATGGCAATTGACCCCGTAAAAAGACAAGGTTTCCTGTAAATTTTCGTAATTTTTCATAGTAAAGTCAGCAAATAATGGTCCGTAAAATCGATGTTCGCACGGTCTACCTTTTGACCTCTTCATTCTCTAGCTAAGGTAGCTAAAAAAAATAGGCGATTTGCACAAAAACACCTTTAATGACGCATTCAAAAACACTAAAAATCAACACAATAAGCTAAAAAACAATGCCTTACACTATAAAAAACAATCCTTAAAAAACAAAAAAGCGCAATAAGATGTCCGAATAGAACCAAAGCTACGTACTTTAAATACCACAACAAATTGTTCTACTATGGGCATCCAAAGATTTTTTACCGACTTTGGCACCATAAATACCGCTTGACTATAACTACGAGCTCATAGTTTAGTTGTATCATTTCTCTACTAAATGGTAAAAAAAAGCCCTCTTGTTCAATTTAATGAAGTTTTAATTTGAGCCTATATGTCATAAAAATCCAGAAAACAACAACAGCAACCGCGCTATCGTTCTACGGTTCGCAGCAAAAAAACGCTTTAATATCCCAGTATCAAGTACATCCGATTCCATTTGCCTTTATTTCAAAATAGGTGTTCTTTTTAAAATGTCCGAATAACACCAAAGTGTGCAACATTAAATACTAGCTATATCCATAATAATTATCGAAATTTGCATAAAAAATACAATATGTCATATTTAACTAAAGTAATCAGCGGGACTTGTCCTAATTGTGGTAAAACAAAATTGTTTGATGAAAAAGGAAATCCATTCCTATTCAAAATGCCCAAAATGAAACCTAAATGTGAGAATTGTGGATATTCTTTTCATAGAGAAACCGGCTTTTATGTGGGCGCCATGTATATGAGCTACGCTTTAACCGTTGCAGAAATGGTTTCCGTAATTGTCTTAGGACTAATATTTAAACTGACTTTTATTCAGATTTTCATCACCATTGCCGTAGTAGCATTCTTGCTCTCTGCCTTTAATTACAAGATGTCGCGCATTATGTGGCTCAATGTCTTTTACAAAGAAGAGTAGGAAATATCATATTAAATATATTATATTTGCGCCACTGAACAACAAACTACGGGTGTAGTTCAAGGGTAGAATAGCGGTCTCCAAAACCGTTGATGGGGGTTCGAATCCCTCCACCCGTGCATTCAAAAAAAGCTATCTCATCGAGATAGCTTTTTTCGTGATTCGTAAATCGAAAATCGAAAATCGACAATCGAACGATCAGTGATTACCGATCACTGATTACTGACTACTCGTACCGCTTAAGAAACTCCCGCGGGGTTTCGCCTGAGCGTTTTTTAAACAGTTTAGAGAAGTACGAATAGTCTTCATATCCCAACAAACTGGCAATTTCATTAAAACTCTTCCCGGTGTAAATCAGCATGCGTTTCGCTTCCAGTACCACGCGTTCCAATATAATATCGGTTGTTGTTTTATTGACGAGACTGCGTGTGATTCGATTGAGGTGTTTTGGAGTAATATGCAACCAATCGGCATATTGTGCTGGCGATTTTATGGTTAGAAAATGTTCTTCAACCAGATCTTCAAATTCGAGAAATCTAAAATTATATTGACTGAAATGAGCGGTTGGAAAATCGTCTTCTGCTATCGCATATCGATTGAGCTCGATATACAATTGTGAGGCGATATTTAAGATCAATTGATGCTTTTTCCACAAGCTACTTTTATATTCCAATAGAATCTGTTCAAACAAATGAGACATGTGTTCTAAAAATGCGCCACCGATATAAATGGCACTAGAGTGATAAATGGAGGTGTAAATGGGATATTCTCGAATGCGTTCACGCACAAAAACCATATCAAAAAATTCCTGAGTGTGAAAGAAAATAAAACCGTCGATATCCTCAGACAGTTCCCAGCTATGAGTTTGTCCGGGAGCTAATAAAAAAACACTTCCAGGTCTAACGTCATAAGAATTAAAGTCAATTTCATGTACTCCCGATCCTTTGGTAAAAAGGATGGTTGCATAAAAATTGTGTTTATGTGGTTTCTCAATTCGCTTGTGATTACTGATTAAATGATTGGGGATGGTATTGGCATAAAAATCATTGCCAAAGCTATTTTCATTTAATTCGTCAATTTTCAAAATCGCAATCCGATCCATAACAGCAGCTTTGCTTCAAAAATACGCTTATTTCAATGAGGTTGAAAATTTTAAGAATTATTTAGGGGTAAAAAAGGCGCCCTTCCGAGCATTTTTTGTTGGAATCCACAAAAAAAAATTCAAACTTTGTTCCAGTTTTTATAAAAACACTTTTTACTGACCACACAATGAAGAATATAAGCGCCTTTTTCCTATTTGGATTGATACTAACAGCCTGTAGCAATACGGCAGATAACAAATTGGAGTCCTTAGACAAAACCTCGGCTCGTGAAGTCGTTTTAAAAACCGTAGTTGCAGGTGACACCACTTTGCACATCAGCAGTCAAAAAATCTGGGCTAATAATGAAATCATCGCTACCAAGGTAGACACGATTAAAACGGCCACCAAAGTCATGAGCTGGAGTACTGATGCCAAGGATAGCGGTATCGATATGACCAAAACCCCAATTTATGTAACTGTCGAATAATGAGTACGAGAAAAAGCAGTAAAATGGTTTCGTTAATCCTGATTTCATCAGCTTTAGCCTCTTGTTCCAAACCGCAGCAAGAAGAGAAACAAAAAGTATATATGCGAGCGGATAGTTCAGCTCCATACACCGAAGTAACCCAGGAATACTCCAGAAATAACGGCATGGGTATGGGCAGTGCTTTATTGTGGTATATGGCATTTCGCCCGATGATGGGTGGCAATGGTTATATGAGCAACGGTATAGCTACCAAATCGAACGTAGGTACAAATCAAGCTAAAAGCAACGCCATGAAAGCACAAACCGCCCGAGGTGGATTTGGATCTTCAGCTAAACCTTCGGCTTCTTCATAAACCTATTCGCTACCCTACTTTATAAAAGGTCCTGTTCCCCTCTTATGTACATTTTTCAATGTATGATAAGTGGAAACCAACACTAGCCTTCAAATAAATTACCACAGGCAGTGCGTATCGCTAACACGGATGTGGTTGGCAAGCCTACTAGGGTAATTGAAAACGAGAACACCTACATGAGAATAAAATATATTCATGCCGATAACCAATGGCAAGAGCGCTTAGAAAAAACGGGCTTTGGTTATCATACCGATGGGGATCAAACCTATTGGGTAGAAAACTATTATTACTCGATCAGTCCAGAGCTCGCCGATGAAATTGCTGAGGCAACTTCTACACTGTGGAATATGTGCTTAAAAGCCGTTGATCACGTCATCACCAACCGCAATTACAACGCCTTTCACATTCCTATCTTTATGCACGAGCACATTGAACAAAGTTGGGAAAATGATGCACCGAGTATCTACGGTCGTTTTGATTTTGCGTACGACGATATCAAAAAACAACTCAAGGTTTTAGAATTTAATGCCGATACGCCGACTTCATTATTTGAAACCGGCGTAATTCAATGGCAGTGGATGCAACACCACTTTGGAAAAAAAGCCGACCAATTCAATTCGGTTCACGATAGACTGATCGCTACTTGGAAAGAATTAAAGCCTTATCTGAAAGGATCTGTTTTGCATTTCGCTTGCTTACGCGAAACGCTAGAAGATTTGACCAATGTTGAATATTTACGGGACTGTGCGATGCAAGCCGGTATCAAAACCAAACTTATTTTTATTGATGATCTGGGTTGGAATGGCCTTAATTTTGTCGATTTAGAAGAAGAAACCATCACGGACATCTTTAAATTATATCCGTGGGAATGGATGGTACAAGAAGCTTTTTCACTGCATATTCCAAACGACGTCGATCAAGCCAATTGGATTGAACCGTCTTGGAAAATGATTTTATCAAACAAAGCCATATTAGCCGTGCTGTGGGAACTATTTCCAAATCACCCGCTCTTATTAGAAACGTATCTCGACGAGCCTAAAACCCTTGTCAATTACGTTAAAAAGCCCCTGTTATCCAGAGAAGGCGCCAATGTCACACTCTATATTAACGGAAAAATCATCGAAGCCACACCGGGAGATTATGGAGAAGAGGGTTATATCTGTCAAGAATTAGCCTCACTTCACAAAGAACACTCCGGATATTCGATAATCGGCAGTTGGATTATCGGTCAGGAACCTTGTGGAATTACGTTCCGAGAAAGCGACCGCATGATTACAACCGATAAAAGTCGCTTTGTCCCCCATATTCTAGAATAACCTATAAGTAAAACGATCAAATTAGTATTTGATCGTTTTTTTTATCCATTTAGGTTGTTTGGAGCTACCCTGACAATACGGATTATGGTTTTTCTTGGTCAACCGGAATGCCTTCTCTTCTACTGCTTAGTAACGCATCTATCGCCTAAGATCTGTCCCCAACCTACGGACTTGATTCATTAAATAATTGTTAATTTTTAAGACTCCGATTATCATAAATTCTTTTTTTTATTAAATTAGATAAAAATTAACCAAAAAGAAAACTCTATGAATGCAAGAAAATTAAGTATCGGACTATTATTGGTTGCTGCCATAGCTACCTCATGTAAATCGTCAACAGAGAAAGATGCTGCGGCAAAATTATCTATTGAAAAAACTTTAGATCCGGGAATCAGTGTCCAGGTAAAAGATGGTGTTGCTACGGTAACTGGGGTATTTATAGATGAAGCAAGTCGCGAGAAAGCTCTAAAAGACATCAAGGCTACTTCGGGAATCAAATCGGTTGTGGATCAATCTGAAATTTCACAAGCTCCGGCTACTCCATCACCAGAGGCTGTTACCATACACGCTGACGACCAACTAAACAACGATTTAAAAACCGTATTAAGTGCTTTTCCAAATGTACAATCGTCGGTTAAAGACGGTGTAGTCACTTTGACCGGTTCGGTGGAACGAAATGTTTTACCTCAACTGATGCAAGCGGTTAATGCCACTCATCCGAAAAAGGTTGAAAATCAACTACAAATCAAATAGTACTATTCATCTTCAATCCAAAACTCATGAGTCTACAAGAAAAATATGCCAAATTAATCCAGACTGCTCAATCAGAATCCGTTCGCAACTTGCAAGTGCGCGAACAAGATGCGGTGTTATACATCGATGGAGAAGCGAGCACTGGTGCGACTAAAGATAAATTATGGAACATCTATAATGAAATCGATCCTGATTTTCGTTCTGGTGACCTGATTTTAAACATCAATGTGGGAGTAGATCCGAATGCGACAAAATTAAAGGTAACTACGGTAAATTCGAACCTCAATATCCGAAAAGGACCGGGCAAAGACCAGCCATTACTAGGCAAATCTGCTCACAACTCTATAGTAACCCTGTTGAGTAAATACAACAACGACTGGTTTCTGATACGAAACGAGCAAGGCGTTGAAGGTTATTCCTCATCACAATACTTAACACAAGTCTAGTTCATGTTTATTGCAAAACCGCCTCTACCTATAGAGGCGGTTTTTTATTTTTATAAACTTATCTTTGTCAAAAAAAAATGGTAGCGGATTTCATTTACGATCAAAATTATAAAAATCATATTTTTACGGAAAACGAAATACAATTCAAAGAATTTGAGAATTGTACTTTTGAAAACTGCAACCTCAGTCGTTGTGAATATCTCGGAGTTGTATTTAGTGATTGTACCTTTATCCGCTGTGATTTCACAGAGGCTAAAATCAATTATGTGGCACTTAGAAATTGCGAATTTATCGGTTGCCAATTGACCAGTGTTAACTTCGCTATGACAGACCAAGTTTTATACGACTACCGTTTTACCGACTGCAATATGGATTTTACGCAATTCTATGGTCTTAAAATGAAACGCATGACGTTTATCAATTGCAGCTTAATCAGTGCTGATTTCATGAAAACAGATCTGACCGAAGTATTGTTTGACCATTGTGACCTGCACCTGGCCGTTTTTACCGAGTCTATAGCCAATAAAGCCGATTTTTTTAGCAGCTATAACTATACCATCGATCCTGAGAAAACAAAACTAGAGAAGGCGATATTCTCACAAAACGGACTTCAAGGACTGTTGCAAAAATACAAATTGGTTATTCGTTAATTCGACGCCGATCAAATCGGTAATAAAACACCTTATATATTAAAAATTATTCCGATATTTAAGTACATTTAATGAAACATTACTTACCCTCTCCCTAATCGTCCCACCTTATGAAGATGTCAAACAGGTTAAAAAAAACAGTGTATATAGTTGGTGGTATATTCGGGTTTATTTTACTGATCCACTTTGGTGTCAATGTATTTATAAAAACACAATTACCCCGAATTATAGAATCTCGAAATGATACGGCCTATGACTTAAAATACGGCAGCCTCAGTTTTTCGATTTTCAACAACAGCCTTAGCATTGAGGATATCGAAGTCACTCCCAAACCTGGAGTAAGCATTAAAAAAGACATTGATTTTTTGGGTACTGTCGACAAAATCAGCTTCATTGGCGTAAATTTTAAGGAGCTCTTTAAAAACCGCAATCTAAAAGCATCGACAATCGCTATCATTGGACCGGACATCACCGTATTCAAACCCGCACAACGCGATACCACCAAAACCAAATCAAAGTTAGGAAGCGTGATCGACATCAGTCGAATCAGCTTGAAAAACGCTCACCTAAAAATGATGACGACCGACGGTAAAGAGCGGCTTCAAGAACTCTACAACATCAATCTTGAAGTCGATGGCGTACATCTCGGCAAATACACTCAAGATAAAGACATACCATTTACTTATACCAACTTTAAAATCCGCTGTGATTCGGTATTTAGCAAACTCAATGAATTTCAACACATCAAAACCGAAGCAATCACGGTTGATCCAACGCACCTAGATCTCGATCAATTTCGAATCATACCCGATATTGATCGAACAACGTTTAAAAACCAAACTACTTCATCAAATACCCGTATGGACGTAGTGGTGCCAAAATTGCGATTAACCGGCACAGACTGGGGTTATATAGACAATAATTTCTTTTTAAAAATCGGTAGCATCCAAATCGATTCCATCAATTTTAAGATCTTAGATCAAAAGAAACAAACGGTTTTTCAGGCAGCTAAAAAACAGGCTGAGCAAGTGATACAACCGTTGATTCCATTTCGAGTGGATATCGACCAAATCCAGATCGAAAAATCATCGTTTAACTCTCTTAAGATTCTTGATGTACAAAATGTCAATATTCAGATTTCAAAAATATCTAATCGCGAATTTCAACATTTACACATTGAAGAAGTTCTTTTAAAGAATCCTATTTTCACTCATTTTCCTAAGAAAGGTAGTAACCAACCCTCACAGGAAAATCGATTGGGAATTTTGGATGACGTTATAGAAATTGAATCGTTTAAGATCGAAAATGCACAGTATGCGATGAAAGACCTGCAAGGTAAAAAAAACACCTTGGAAGTGGCCGACTTCAATATGTCTTTAAGTCAAATTCGCATTGATGATAAAACCGTAAAAAACAAGGTGCCATTTACCTATCAATCCCCTCGATTATCAACGGGTAAAATCCATTACAATACCGGACGCTTCTACGATGTGTTTTCCAATGGAATAAAGGTCGTAGACCAAAACCTCGAAATAGCAAATATCGAGATGAAGTCGAAATTTTCGAGAGCACAACACGTTAAAATGTTTAAACTGGCCGACGATATTTATACGATACACACCAAAAAAATCTTACTTCAAAACTTTGACTGGGGATTTGATGCTAGGGAAACCTTTTATTTAAAAACTCAAAAGGTGGTTTTAAATCAGGTATACGCCAATATTTTTCGCAATACCACACCTCCTCCAGATATGAGTCCGAGTAAAATGTACAGCAAAAAACTGCGCGATTTAAAGTTTGGCTTGGAGATTCCTCATGTTCAAATAGTCGGTGCTCAAATAGAATATGAAGAGGTTGATGACAAAGCAATTGCTCCGGGAAAATTAACTTTTAGCAATTTTAATGCGCATATTAAAAACGTTTATAGCGGATATGGGCGAACTAAAACTCCTACAACGGAAGTGGTGGTAGATGCCACATTTATGAAAGCCGCGCCTTTGCATGTGGTTTGGACTTTTAACATTATGAATACGCGGGAACGATTTAATATTCAGGGTAAAATAACGAACTTCCCCGCTGTGTCGATGAATGCCTTTTTGAAACCTTATGTCAAAGCTTCTGCTTCGGGAACGCTGGAACTGGTTACTTTTAATTTTAGCGGAAACGACGATTATGCCGTGGGCACTTTCGGTATGCAGTACCAAGACTTGAAGATGACACTCTACCGAAAAGACGGAGAACAAAAACGAAAGTTATTATCTGCAGTGGGAAACCTATTTATACGAAACGACACCAAGGGTAAAACTTTAGAAACCGACATTAAACGGGTCGACAGAATGAAAGAATCGTCTTTTTTCAATTATCTTTGGTTGTGCTTGCTACAAGGTTTAAGACAAACCGTATTGTAGCATTACAAAGCGAGAATTACTTTAAAAAACAATAATTCAACAAGACATGAAAACCGCATTGATCACCGGCGCAACATCAGGAATTGGCGCAGCAACTGCAAGAATACTTGCTCAAGACCACCGTCTCATCTTATGTGGACGCAGAACCCAACAACTACAAGCCATACAACGAGAACTACAAAACATCACTGAAGTGACGACCTTATCTTTTGACGTTAGCGACAGACAGGCTGTTTTTAGCGCGATTGGATCTTTACACAAAACGTGGTCAACGATCGATGTTTTGATTAATAATGCGGGAAATGCGCATGGACTAGATCGGTTTCAAGATGCAGACTTGGATGACTTCGATGCGATGATCGACATCAATGTTAAAGGCTTGATTTATGTAACCAAAGCCGTGCTTCCCCTGATGGAAAGTAGTTCGAATGCCCACATCGTTAACCTATCCTCTATAGCCGGTAAAGAAACTTACCTCAACGGCACGGTTTACTGCGCATCTAAAGCAGCCGTTGAAGCGATCAGCAAGGGATTGAGAATGGATTTACAAGAGCGAGGAATTAAGGTGACCAACGTTGCACCCGGTGCTGTAGAAACGGAATTTTCTGCCGTACGTTTTAAAGGAGATCACGATCGTGCTGCTCAAGTTTATCAAGGATATATACCGCTAACACCGGAAGATATTGCTCGGGCGATATCTTTTGCGATAGCCCAGCCCGAACATATGCAACTTGCTGATATCACCCTTTTTCCAAAAGCTCAAGCCAGTGCAACTATGATTAAAAAAAATTAAGATCAGCTGGTATTTGTATCTAATTATCAACTACATTTGCCAGCTGAAACTCACTCTTACAACTCGCTTATTTCGAATGAATTTACGTGTAATATTATTGCTCGTTTGTATCCCCCTTTGGGCCGTGGCAACACCATCTGATCCCAAAGAAAAAGTCTTTAAAATAGACTATACTTTTTATCGAAATACGACAGCTACTTCCAGTATGGAGTCGGGCGATCAAAGCGGTTTAGATCACATCATCAAAACGCTAAGTAGCGATGAAAACAGCTTCTTAATGACGGTTTATGCCAACAAGAACTATTTACGCGTTGAAGAAAACGGTTTTCTCAAGCGGGTCTATGTTTCCAATTACCTCGAGAACACGGCTTATATTATCGATAGTTTGGCACAAAATGCCTATCCGAGCTATCCGAACAAATCCAACAGCACCCATGCACTCGAAGAAACGCAAACCAATAACGATTACTTAAAGATTGCTTTTTTACCGGAAACCAAAATTGTGGCAGGCCGTATGTGCAAACGAGCCTCAATCACTTTTGACGACACTCAGACCATAGGAATCAACATTTGGTATGATGAATCCCTACCCAACATCGTTTGGGGACAGTATTCGTACTTAGACCGCATTCCAGGAGCAGCTTTGGAAATCACGTCAAACTTCGAACAGGAAGTCGGTATTCAAGCTAAAAACATCACAGAAATGCTGGTACCTTTAAGCATCTTTAAAATTCCACTTCATTTTCAAATATTGGAATACAATGAAGAGGAGTTCCTCGACGAACAAGAGGTGATTGATGTTCAGAACGATCCCGCCTTTGCTTTTACAAATGGCTACCACTGGTATCAAGATCAGCAATTAGGTTTGTTTGGCATTCGCGATGATGGGGGTAAGACGGTACTAACACCTTCTTTTTTCCAAATTGAATCGTTTACAGATGGGGTTGCGATAGTCAGTTATAAAGAACAACAAGGTGCCATTAACGACAAAGGGGTTTTGATTATACCCTATATCTATGATGAACTTCACACGAGCAATGAGGGTATGATTCCATTTATGGAACTTCATAAATGGGGCTTTTTCAATACGCTTGGTGAAAAAATAATCCCAGCGATCTACAATTATGTCGGTGATTTTTCGGAAGGCCTCGCATTGGTTTCCAATGGTGATAAATTTGGATATATCAACGACAAAGGCAAAATCGTTATTCCGATGCAATTCGATTACGCCAGTAGTTTCGAAGATGGCGAAGCACAGGTAGAAATTGAATATAAAAACTTTTCAATCAACAAACGCGGCATCCGAATTCGAGAATAACATTTTTACCCCACACTACTGCGTGAGGGATCGAAGTGAAAATCCTTTTTGGAGCCTGCGTAAAAAAGATTGCAACAAAGAGCCCGACCGTATGAATGGGCTGTTGAAGTCCATTCATACGGGCACGCCCAATTACTATAAGGTATTGAATTTTACTCCTAATGTAAACCAACGTCCGGGCATGGGCACCGCTCCTGCCTCTACGTAAGTAACGTTAAAGATGTTTTGAGCATCCAAGTATACATTGTATTTCTTTAAGTCATATCCAATTCGAGCATCGGTTAAAAAATAACTTTTGTATGAAAGACGTTCATTATAACGGTTTGCCAACATCGCAGACCATTGTTTATTTCTATAATTAATAGTGCTTACGATTTGATGTTTAAAACTCTCTACCGTGTATTTTGACAAGCCCTTTGGTGCTTCTATTTTTGGAGAAAGATAGGTATAGCTGACACCAAAATCCCAAAAAGCCGCAGGTCGATTCCAACGGTATTTCACTGAGGTATTAAATCCTGTGGTTCTGTTAGAAGCGGCATTATCGGTTTGCCAAGACAGGGTTTCGTCTGCGCGTACCCAATCGATAAATTGATCGATTTCTCTGTAAAATAAAAAGGCATTTGCCGACAAATTTTCGGTCTTAAAACGAATTCCCCCTTCGATCTGATAGGCCGATTCGGGTTTTAAATGTGGGTTTCCCAAATTGGGTTTTTGGTTTAAGTATAAATCTGTAAAGGACGGAATGCGCTGACTACTTCCTACGCTAAACAACGCCTGCCATTGATCTGTTACGCGGTAACTCGCATCAACTCCCGGGAAAAACTGCCAACCATAAAAGGAGTTATAGTTAACATACGCACCGGCATTCACGTCTAGACGGTTAAAAAATTCGCGTTTAAATTCAGCAAACAAACCGTAATTTGAACGGCTGTGCTCCCCGATATTACTCGAATTAATTTCTTCGTACCGCATCTCTGCTCCCATCGAAAGCACACCATAGTCGGTCTGATAATTGGCTTTGATATCGGAAGTCAAAGCGTTGGAATAGTGCTGACTGCGCGCTTTGCTCAAATCGAAGCGATAAAAGCGATAATCGTCGTAATTATAGCGATAGGCAATGCTTGGAGCTATAGTTAGTGCATCGGACACCAGATGTTTAGAACTTAACGACAACAAATAGGTATTGACAATTTCTTTAGCCTCCTTATCGATAGGTGAAGCATAAAAACCGTTTGCACCAAACGAACTGCGAACCAATCCCCCTAAAACCATTACGGTATTTCGGTCGTTGGGTTGAATATTTCCTTGATAAAACAACTTGCTGTTATGAAAATCCGTATTGTATCGATAGCCATTACCCGATTCTTGGCTACTAAAAATCAGGTGATTGTGTTTTTTCTCGACCCAAGATCCTCCGAGTTGGAAACCGCGCCCGTTAAACCACTGGTCGTGCCCCGTTTCCGTATCTTTCTCGAAACTACTTCCCCCATATACATGAGCGAAAAGTCCATTCTTCTGTGGATTCTTAGTCACTATATTAACCACTCCCGTTAATGAGTTAACTCCATACAAACGCGCAGACGGTCCGCGAACCACCTCAATACGTTCAATGGCCTCCATTGGTACGGGTATATTTAAACTGTTATGTCCGGTTTGAGGATCACTGATTTTTTGCCCATTGAGCAAAACCAAGTTTTGCTCAAAACTACCACCATCGATACTCAAATCCGCCTGAGTACCAAAGGGACCGCGTTGGCGAACATCAACACCCGATACATAAGCCAACAACTCATTAACCGACCGAACCGGCAATTGCTTGATCTGCTCTTTATCTAAAATTTGCAGGTTTCTGTTTTTCAAAGAACCCGGTAACTGAAGTCGGGTTTCATAAATGACAATCTCCGATATATCTGTGGGTTTACTCTCGATTAAAGCAGGTTTCTCTTGACCATAACCAAGACCAAAACTCCATAAACTCAAAATTAATATAGTATTCTTCCGCATGGGATCCTAAAATTTAGTTGTGCAAAACTAAACGATTCTCAACAGCTGACAAACACTATATATAATTTAACAACTCTAAGCGGTTTTTATCGATTAAAACCGTAAAAACCAGTCAGTAACTAACCCGCTCACTCCAAGGCTAAAACGCGAAAACAAAAGGAAATCTACAAAAGATCCCTTAACAAATGATGTATTATTCATTTTTTTTAATTATTTTAGATAAAAATACAAATTGGATATGAAATATTTTATGCTGCTCACTTTTGCCTGTTTTGGTCTTATCAGTTGTAAGAAAATAAAACATCCCGTAAGTGTAGTGACTAACGACACTATTGAGCTATCTCCTATCGATGCTGTTTCGGCAGTTGCGTTTGACAGTCTGCTGCTCAAGGATAAATCACCGGAGTTGTTGCGTTTTTATAGATACAATCAATTCAAAACCGTTTGGGCCTTAGACTCCAACAGAAGTGCTTTGATTGAATCCATTGAAAAAATACACGAAGACGGACTGGATGACTCGCCTTATGATCTGGCAGGTTTAAAGAAAAATAACGACGCCTACGCAAAGATTGCAGATAGCGAAAAAGTACTTACCGATATCTTGTTTTCGGAGAGTTTCTTTAAGGTCTCGAATGACCTGTACAACGGTCGTTTAAATCCTAAAAAGTTATACAATGATTGGGATTTGGATCCAAAGAAAATAAATACCGGAGCAACGATGCACTTGGCCCTGGAGAACAATGCCATCGAACAATCCTTAGATAGCTTGCGTCCCAAAAACGCCATTTACAACGGTTTGAGAAGTGCATTGAAGGAGTTAAGAAAATTACCCGACGAGTCTTTTGATGAATTTGGAACGGGTCGAAAAATAAAGATCAACGATTCCCTACCTGAAATTGCGGAGTTAAAAAAGCGCTTGATCTATTGGGGGGATTTACCAGCCGAAGAGAACAGTGCCCGATTTAACACGGCAACCGAAGCGGGTTTAAAACATTTTCAAGTTCGAAATGGACTTGATGAAACCGGTTTATTGGACAAGGAGACTGTCTTGGTTTTAAATCACACCAAAGCTCAAAAAATCAACCAGGTGCTAGCCAACTTAGAGCGCTGGAGATGGTATCCTCGCGAACTCGGTACCCAATATGTATTGGTCAATATTCCCGATTATAGCTTGGTCGTGGTATCCAATGGCGACACCATACAAAGACATAAAGTCATAGTGGGAAAACCCGCTAGAAGAACGCCGATATTATCATCTAAATTCAGTGGTTTAGTGATCAATCCTACATGGACTGTGCCACCAACCATACTTAAAAACGACTTGACACCAGCAGCAACCAAGAACAGAGGGTATTTTGCCAGTCGCGGTTTTACCATATACGACAACAAAGGTAATGTAGTCAGTGCACAGGATTGGAATCCAGAGCGCGCTTCCAGCTATCGTTATGTCCAAAAACCCGGGAAGTCAAACTCCCTAGGTAGAATCAAATTTGATTTTAAAAACAACCATATGGTCTATTTACACGACACCAATAATACCAACAATTTCAACAAAGACGATCGCGACCTGAGCTCGGGTTGTATTCGTGTACAGAATCCTTTTGACTTGGCAGATTATATTCTTAAGACAGAAAATAATCCCTACAACAAATCAAAACTGGAAGAAATTGTCAAGACCGAAAAAACACAGCATATTCCTTTAAAGAAAAGTATTGAAATCCATCAATTCTATTGGACGGCATGGAACAGCAAAGACGGTATACAGTTTCGTCAAGACATTTACAAACTCGATGACGATTTAGCTGCTAAACTAAATTAATATAAAAAAAACATCCTTTTGCTAGAAACAAAAGGATGTTTTTTTTTTAGTATTATACCCAGTGTACACCATTGGTTTATCTATAAAATCAGCAAATAATATACTGGTTCTTAAACAAACAAGACCTGCTCATTCAATTCAGCATATGGCCAAGCGCTTTATGGATTATATCAAAAAGGATGATTTATTCAAATACTCTTGATTGGGGTAATAGATAAACAAACAAGATTCTTCTTTAATCATATTGATGATTTCGGTTCTCAATTCTAAAGGAACTGCTGGACACCCCAAACTTCTCCCCAATCGTCCTTGTTGTTTAGCGAGATTTTCTGAAGCGTAATCCGCGCCATGAATAACAACAGCTCTATTGCGTGCATTGTCATTAAAGCCTTTATCTAGTCCGTCCAATCGCAATGAAAACCCATGCTTTCCAGTATAAGACTCACCCGTTTTGTAAAAACCAATACTACTCATAAATGAATTTGTCGCATTTGAAAACTTCTGAGCGAATTCGGAACCGCTATTTCTTCCATGAGAAACCACGGTTTGCAACATCACCTCATTGGTTACCATATTGATGATCCACATGCGTTTTTGTGTCGAAGACAAACTAAAATCAATAATGGTTAATACATCTTTTTTGATGATGCCTTCTTTTTTCATTTTTTTAAACCCTCTTAACGCTTCTTTAAAACTGACTAACGAAGGTGCTGAAAAGGTCTTGACATTTAAAGTTTCATAGGCACTCAAAGCCACTTCGTCAAAAGTTGCTTCTTTATTTTCTATATGTTCAACATGGTTTTTTGTAATGTTTTCAGTGCTTGCACTGTTTTTTAGTTCATCGGTATCGATCCATTTGAATGCGAAAATACCCACCAGAACCACCGGTAAAAGTTTGTAATACATTGTCATTCTCTCCTTTACATTTTATTTTTAAAACGTAAATGTAAAAACAAATTCATACCAAGCACTATAAATAACAAAAAAACTTGTTTTTTTAACATTCTAATTTTTAATGAAGTATAATTACATCAGGATGCGTATTTTTGTAATCACTAACTACAAGAAGACCGTAAACATGAACAAAAAAGTTATATTAATGATTCTCGATGGCTGGGGAAAGTCACCAGACCCCAAGGTTTCTGCCATAGAAAAAGCACACACCCCCTTTATAGATAGCCTTTATACTAAATATGCCAATGCCTCTATTTTGACCGATGGTTTAAACGTAGGTTTACCGATAGGTCAGATGGGAAATTCAGAAGTAGGCCATATGAACTTAGGCGCTGGTCGCATAGTATATCAAGATTTGGTTAAAATTAATCTGGCTGTCGAAAGCGGTTCAATCGCTAAAGAACCCGCCTTACAAGAGGCTTTTAAATATGCTAAAGAGCAGCAGAAAAAGGTGCACTTACTGGGATTGGTTTCTGATGGAGGTGTTCACTCTCACGAAAAACACCTATATGGTTTATTGGATGCTGCACATCAGGCTGGATTAGACGATGTATTTGTACATGCTTTCACCGATGGAAGAGATGTCGATCCAAAATCAGGTGCACATCATATAGCTGAATTATTGCGTCACATGGACAAATCCACTGGAAAATTAGCTTCCGTTATAGGACGTTATTATGCCATGGATAGAGACAAAAGGTGGGAAAGAGTAAAAAAAGCTTATGATCTCTTAACTTTAGGCATCGGAATGCCGTGTAAAAACGCCGTTTTAAGCATTCAAGACAGTTATGCCAACAACGTTACCGATGAGTTTTTAGAACCCCTGATCATGACGAATGAGTTCGACAAGCCCGTTGCTACCATACAGCAAGGAGATGTGGTTTTGTTTTTTAATTTTAGAACTGATCGCGGTAGAGAGCTAACCAGTGTATTATCTCAGCAAGATTATACCGAATTCGGAATGACCAAATTGCCCTTATATTTCGTCACCTTAACCAATTACGACGATAGTTTTAAAAACATACACGTGATCTACGACAAAGACAACCTAACGGAAACCCTAGGTGAGGTTTTAGAACGCAACCACAAAAAACAAATCCGCATTGCGGAAACAGAAAAATATCCACACGTTACTTTTTTCTTTTCGGGAGGAAGAGAAATTCCTTTTGAAGGGGAACAGCGCATTTTGTGCCCATCGCCTAAAGTAGCCACCTATGACCTGCAACCCGAAATGAGCGCTTACGATCTAAAAAATGCTTTAATCCCTGAATTGGATAAGAGAGAAGCCGATTTTGTATGCCTTAATTTCGCCAATGGCGATATGGTTGGACACACGGGAATCATGGAAGCGGCAATTAAAGCCTGTGAGGCCGTTGATAAATGCGTAGAAGGCGTTGTCGAAGCAGCAATAAGAAATGGATATACAACCATTATCTTAGCCGACCACGGCAATTGCGAAACCATGTATAATGCAGACGGAAGTCCAAACACCGCTCATACCACCAACCCCGTTCCGATTATTTTAGTAGATAACGATATCAAACACATTCACGACGGTGTTTTGGGTGACCTCGCTCCTACCATACTGGATTTGATGGGATTGGAAAAACCAGCGGTCATGACGAGAAATACGTTGATAGGCTAATAGGCCTATATGCCCATTCGCCTATCAGCACATAGGCGTATAGACGTATAGGCGTATAGGCGTATAGACGTATAGACGTATAGGCAATAAAACCTATTTTACTTGATCAAAATAGGTTTTTAAAATTGATTCTCTATGATCGGGATGAGCAATTTCCGCCATGGCTTTCACCCTTTGCAACAGGGTTTTTCCGTATAAATCGGCAATTCCATATTCGGTCACCACATATTGTATATGCGAACGTGTAGTTACTACTCCTGCCCCGTGTTTTAAGAATGGAACAATTTTATTCGCTCCTTTTGTCGTTACAGACGGCAGTGCAATAATCGCTTTCCCACCGTTGCTCAAGGAAGCACCGCGAATAAAATCCATCTGACCACCAACGCCAGAATACATTTTCGAACCGATAGAATCGGCACATACTTGTCCAGTCACATCAACTTCGATAGCTGAATTGATAGCGATCATTTTCGGGTTTCTGCGAATCACAGAAGTATCGTTGACATAAGAGACCTCTTTCATTTCTATAAATGGATTGTTGTCGACAAAACGATAGAGGCGTTCTGATCCGATTAGAAAAGTAGAAACCACACGGCCTTTAATCACCCCTTTGTTTTCACAGGTAATGACGCCATTCTCAATAAGATCTATAACGCCATCTGAAAACATTTCGGTATGCAATCCCAATCCCTTGTGATTTGTTAATTTAGACAATACCGCATTGGGTATGGATCCGATTCCCATTTGCAAGGTACTTTTATCATCGACCAAGCCGGCCACATGCTCACCGATGCGATTTTCAATTTCACTGATCGCCAAGGTGGGCGCTGCGTAAATCGGACTGTTATGTACCACCGCATAATTGATTTTGGAACTGTGAATAACCCCGTCACCAAAAGTTCTCGGCATAAATGAATTGACCTGTGCAATCACAATACGCGCACATTCAATAGCCGCAACAGTAGCTTCTACAGAAACGCCTAACGAACAATATCCATGTAAATCGGGCGGTGAAACCTGAATAAAAACCACATCCAACGGTAAAATCCCCTTTCTAAAAAGTTGTGGAATCTCACTTAAAAATACCGGTGTATAGGATCCATTTCCCGCTGCGATGGTGTGTCGCACATTTTTGCCAATAAAAAAAGAATTGACATGAAAATTCTCAATATACTTTGGATCGGCATAAGGCGCTGGTCCCTCCGTATGAATATGACACATCTCAACGCCGCGCAACTCCTCTGCGCGTTCGGTCAAGGCTTGAGTTAAAATCACAGGTGTTGCCGCCGCCGCGTGAACATAAACTCGATCTCCAGAGCGCACTACCTGTACGGCCTCTGTAGCTGATACATACTTCATATATTTTGTTTTTTTTGATTCCTAAAGCAATTTTGCGTTTCTCGCCAGCTATTTTTTGACACCAATTCCCAAGAAATCGAAAATAAAGCCCAATGCTATTTCGTTCAAAACCATCCTTGCACTTCCAATTCGTAAATCCCGTTTTACAATTGCATACGCCATGTAACCCAAACACCCCATTTTAGTTGTGTTCTCTACCAAAGATAAACATTTCTAAAAAGAAAAGCTCCATCTAAAAACAGTTGATATAGAACATTTTCAATTCACACTAAAAGTTGTACTTTTGCACTAAGAAAAATTTTCGATATGATTGTTATAAAAACTTCAGAAGAGATTGAGTTGATGCGTCAAAGTGCTTTAATCGTTTCCAAGACACTTGGAATGTTGGCTACTGAACTTAAACCGGGCGTAACGACTCTAGAGTTAGATAAAATGGCGGAAGCGTTTATTCGCGATCACGGTGCAATTCCAGGTTTCCTAGGATTGTATGACTGCCCTTCAACCCTATTAACCAGTGTCAATGAACAAATCGTTCACGGTTTGCCGACGAATCGTCCCATTCAAGAAGGCGACATCGTATCGGTAGACTGCGGTGCTATTATGAATGGTTTCTATGGAGATCATGCTTACACCTTTGAAATCGGTGAAGTAGCTCCGGAGGTTAAAAAACTGTTACAAATCACAAAAGAGTCCCTTTACGTAGGTATTCGCGAATTCCGTATTGGCAATCGCGTTGAAGATGTTGGAAGTGCTATTCAACGCTATACAGAAGCCGAAGGTTACGGTGTGGTTCGCGAATTAGTGGGTCATGGATTGGGGCGCAAAATGCACGAAGGTCCAGAAATGCCTAACTACGGAAAAAGAGGTAAAGGAAAAAAATTCCAAGAAGGAATGACCGTTGCCATCGAACCGATGATTAACCTCGGAACTAAAAATATCAAACAATTAAAAGACGGTTGGACTATAGTAACTAGAGACGGGAAACCAAGCGCTCACTTTGAGCACGATGTTGCCTTAGTCAATGGCAAACCGGAATTGCTTTCTACTTTTGCCTATATCTATCAAGCTTTGGGAATCACCAGCAACGAAGAAGACGAATTTAGAGCCATCCCTTTAGTTCTATAAATCACCGATGAAAAGCATTTTCAAAAGTATACTGAATACCATACCTCGACCGATACTCATTCGGTTGAGTTATGTTGTTCGACCCATTTTAGCATTGTATTTAAAAGGTGATCGTTATACAGATCCGATTGATGGAAAAAGTTTCCGAACTTTTCTACCCTATGGATACGCGACCCAACGTCAAAATGTATTATCACCGAGCACCCTATCGCTGGAACGTCATCGGCTTTTGTGGTTGTACCTGAATCGGGAAACCGACTTTTTTACCGCACCAAAAAAAGTACTGCACTTCGCTCCTGAGCAAGCGTTCTACAAGCGATTTAGAAAACAGGCCAATTTAGAATATATCACCACCGATCTAGAATCTCCTTTGGCAGATGTCAAAGCCGATATCTGCAACCTACCTTTCGAAAGCGATGCTTTTGATGTCATTTTGTGCAATCACGTATTGGAACACATTCCAGATGATACTCAGGCAATGAGAGAGCTGTTTCGCGTCTTAAAACCCGGAGGCATGGGAATCTTTCAAATTCCGCAAGACCTTAGCCGCTCCAGTACTTTTGAAGACAACAGCATAACAGATCGTCAAGAACGCGCTCGTGTTTTTGGTCAATACGACCACGTTCGCATTTATGGCAGAGATTACTTTGACAAACTGCGCTCCATCGGTTTTACAGTTCAGGAAGTAGACTATACCGCTCTATTGAGCACCGATGAAATCGACAGATATTGTCTGGCTCCCGGAGAAATCATACCGGTTTGTTTTAAACCCGAAAAATAATTTAGCAAAATCTAATTTTCTGCTGCATTTCTATTTTTGAATCGCAACAATTAGTCTATATTTGTGACTATTATTCGCTTTAAATCAAGGTTCTATGTTATATTCCAAAATCAAAATAAGCCTATTAGCCCTAATTGTTTTTAGCATTCAAGCCCAAGGACAAAACAACATACAAGAAAAAACATCCAATTATATCAAATCTGCTGCGTTTATGAAAAACAATCAAGCAGTGGTCCCGTTTTTTCGACTGGGTTCTTCCATTAATTTTGAATTTGATGATTTGCTGGCCGGAGAATCTGATTACTATTATAACATCACCCAATACAACTATGATTGGAGCCCGTCACAATTGAGCAAAATCGATTATTTGGACGGTATGGACGACCAACGTATTGCTTCGTATGCCAATTCATTCAACACCTTACAGTTATACTCTCACTACAATCTGACTATTCCCAATTCGAAATACAACATCCTCAAAAGCGGTAATTACGTACTGGAAATCACCAACCGATCAGAGGAAGTAATCGTGCGTAGGAAATTTATAGTTTATGAAGAACTGGTCAACGTACCGGTAGTGATCAAAAGATCGCGTGATTTGGGAACTTTTACCAGCAAACAAAATGTTGACTTCACCATTAAACTGGGCGAACAGACCTATCAAAACCCGGTACAAAACATTAAGGTTTATATTTTTCAAAACGGACAATGGGCCACTTCTATCTCGAGAATCAAACCCCAATACACTATCGGTACGGATTTAATTTACAAATACAATAAGGAAACTCAATTTTGGGCTGGTAATGAATTTCTGAATTTTGACAACAAAGACATTCGAGGCACGAACAACATGATTGGACAGGTTACGGCAGATGAAATCTATAACAGCCACCTCTACCCGAATCTTCCTAGAGCCAACAAACCCTATACTTTTTTCCCAGACATCAACGGCAGTTTTTATCCGCGCAACATCAACCGGGACAACGCCAGCATAGAAGCAGATTACACTTGGGTCTATTTTACCCTGGTTAGCCCTGAAGCTTTTGGTAAAAAACAAATCTACATCACCGGTATGTTTAACAATTACGAATTTACATCCGATAATTTAATGAGCTACAACGCCGAAACCCAAGCGTACGAAAAAGCATTATTGATCAAACAAGGTTTCACCAACTTCCAATACACTACGGTCAGCAACCAACGCATTGACTTAGAAGACCCTGTAGACGGTAACTTTGCGGAAACCGAAAATCAATATCAAGTTCTGGTATATTATCGCGGCAACAACGATTTATACGATCGCGTTATTGGAATTGGCGAAGGAAACTCTGAAAACATAATATATTAATTTTTTAATTGGCTCGTAATTAATAATTTGCTACTTTTGGATAGTTCTACTTTTCAAAATCTATAATTATGGTTTCTCAAATTACTAAAGGAATTAAAATTTCCGTAAAGACTGATTTTGAAGGCACGTATTTCAAAAACCACAAAATTCATTTTGCCTTCAGCTACGAAATCACCATCGAAAATCAAAGCAAGGATTCGGTGCAATTGCACTCGCGTCATTGGGAGATTTTTGATGCGTTAAACGATATGGAAAAAGTAGATGGAGAGGGAGTTATAGGAAAAAAACCGGTATTAAAACCCGGTGAATCTCACCGCTATTCTTCGGGTTGTTTGTTAACCTCCCCCTTTGGAGCGATGCGCGGTTTTTATGGTATGATCAATTTTACCACCACGCGTTCTTTTAAAGTATACATCCCTACTTTCCGCTTAAGTGCCCCATTTGCACTTAATTAAAGTAACACACCAACCTGCTTCTTCAGAGAAATACTTAAGAATACCGACCTCTTTGAGTTAAAAATCGTACCTTTGCATTCTATATTATTAATACTATTAAATTTATTATCATATGCCTAAAGGAATTTATAATGTTCCAAAAGCATTTAACGAACCCGTTAAATCATATGCTCCAGGAACTAAAGAAAGAGATGCAGTTTTAGAATCATTCACGGAACAATATAACCAACAGGTAGATATTCCTCTATTTATTGGAAGTGAACAAATCAAAACGGGCAAAACCAAAACACTTCACCCTCCATTCGATCATAAGCACCTTTTAGGTCAATACCATTTAGCTGAAAAAAGCCATGTTGAGAAAGCGATTTCTACGGCTTTGGAAGCGCGTAAAAATTGGTCTGAAATGCCTTGGGAGCACCGTGCTTCAATCTTCTTAAAAGCTGCTGAATTACTTGCTGGTCCATACCGTGCAAAAATCAATGCCGCCACGATGATTGCTCAAGCTAAAACGATGCACCAAGCTGAGATTGACGCGGCTTGTGAGTTTATTGATTTCTTGCGTTTTAACGTGGAATTCATGACTCAGATCTATTCGGAACAACCTACTTCTACCGATGGGGTTTGGAACCGTTTAGAACACCGTCCATTGGAAGGATTTGTATACGCTATTACTCCTTTTAACTTTACTGCTATTTCAGGTAACCTACCGGCATCTGTAGCAATGATGGGGAATGTTGTTGTTTGGAAACCAAGCGCAACTCAAATTTTCTCTGCGAATGTAATCGTTGAAGTTTTCAAAAAAGCAGGTCTTCCAGACGGCGTAATCAACGTGATTTACGGTGATTCAGCTATGATTACGGATACTTTATTAGCTAGCCCTGATTTCGCTGGTATCCACTTTACCGGTTCAACTTCTGTTTTCAACAGTATGTGGACTAAAATTGGACAAAACATCAACAACTACAAGACATACCCAAGAATCGTTGGAGAAACTGGTGGAAAAGACTTCGTAGTAGCACACCCTTCTTCTGATCCAATCGAAGTAGCTGTCGCTTTAACAAGAGGTTCTTTTGAATACCAAGGACAAAAATGTTCTGCCGCTTCAAGAGCGTATATTCCCGCTTCACTTTGGGGTGCTGTAAAAGAGAAAATGACTCAGGACCTGGCTACCATCAAAATGGGAACACCACAAGATCCAACTAATTTTGTCTCTTCAGTAATCTCGGAAAGCTCTTTCGACAAATTGGCTTCCTTCATTGAACAAGCTAAGAAAGACAGCGATGCCGAAGTAATCTTAGGAGGTAAGTATGACAAATCTGTTGGATACTTTATTGAGCCAACCGTAATTTTGACTACTAACCCACATTACGAAACTTTAAAAACAGAGCTTTTCGGACCGGTATTAACCATCTACGTTTACGAAGATGCGAAATGGGAAGAAACCCTTAAATTAGTAGACAGTACTTCTGCTTACGCCTTGACAGGAGCTATCTTCAGTCAAGATCGTTACGCGATTGTTCAAGCGACTAAAGCCTTGAGCAATGCAGCAGGAAACTTCTATATCAACGACAAACCTACGGGTGCTGTAGTTGGACAACAGCCTTTTGGTGGAGCAAGAGCTTCGGGAACCAATGATAAAGCTGGATCTATTTTAAATCTAATCCGTTGGGTATCTCCTAGAACGATCAAAGAGACTTTTATCCCAGCAACTGACTATAAATATCCTTTCTTAGGATAAAATTTTCCTTAACAGCTAGTTCTTCGAACTAGCTGTTATCTTTTATAAATCATTCAGACCCTATTGGTTATTTAGCGTCGATTTCACAGCGCCTTAACTTTCTCCTGTTTGTTTCCAACAAACGACCCGTTAATGCGCTTTCACCAATTATTCAGTACTTTTTTATCACCACAATATGATTCCTAATTGTAGTGTAAAAAGCTATTTTATTTATTTCTCCTTTTAATTAACACATATATGCGGTTTTTTCAGTAATTTACATAAAAAACCACACATAAACCCGAGAAATTAAAAGTACTGGGTTATATCGTTTAATCTTTAAAAATATAACTCTTGTTAAAAAAACTCATCGAAAACAAAAAACTAGTCGTCAATCCTCCAGTTTTTTTCACGACAATTATCCTGATCACAGTCAGTTTAACCCTTTGTTTATTATTTTCAAAATCCATCGATCAATGGTTTGCCCAAACCCAGCTTTCGATAACGGAAAACCTCGGTTGGTTCCTAGTCATTGCTGTCAATATCATTTTGATATTCTGTGTTTATCTCGCCTTTAGCAAATTTAGTAAAATACGTTTGGGAGGCGATCAGGCAGAACCTGAATTCACCACGGCTTCGTGGTTTACCATGTTGTTTAGCGCAGGAATGGGAATTGGAATCATGTTCTATAGTGTGGCCGAACCCGTATCGCATTTTAGCGATGCTCCACGTCCAGCGGGTGATGCCGTTCAAACCGCGATACAAGCGATGAACTTCACCAGTCTTCACTGGGGGTTTCACGCCTGGGCGATTTATGCCATCGTCGGACTAGCCTTAGCTTTTTTCTCGTTTAACAGAAACCTACCCATGTCGTTTCGCTCTTTGTTCTATCCGTTTTGGGGAGAAAAAATACACGGATGGCGCGGACACAGCATTGATATACTTTCCGCATTAGCTACGATCTTTGGACTATCCACCTCACTCGGATTGGGCGTTTCGCAAATCAGTGCGGGTTTTACTTTTTTATTCGGTTGGGAAATCTCACCACTGATCCAATCCATCATGATTTTGGTTGTCATATCCTTTGCCACCATATCGGTTGTATCGGGATTAAATCGCGGTGTTAAACTACTCAGCACCGGTAATATGATTTTAGCACTGATACTGATGTCATTGATATTTATACTCGGTCCGACCTTGTTTATCCTTAAAGGTTATATTCAAAACACCGGATCTTATCTGGCGAACTTTATAGACATCAGCACTTGGAACGACACCTTTAGCAATAGCGGATGGCAAAACCGCTGGACCATATTTTATTGGGCCTGGTGGATTGCCTGGTCGCCTTTTGTCGGTAGCTTTATCGCCATCATCTCCAAAGGACGTACCGTAAAAGAATTTATTCTTGGCGTACTAATCATACCGTCGTTAGTAACCCTTTTATGGATGAATATCTTTGGTGGAACCGCCTTACACTTTATACTTGAGGGCGATCTGACTATGATATCTGCAGTAAAAGACGATATGTCAACGGCACTCTTTGTGTTTCTAGAAAATTTCCCATTCACACGTTTTCTATCTGTTCTAGCTCTTATCCTAATTTTCGTATTTTTCATTACCTCATCAGATTCCGGCTCCTTAGTCGTCAACGGAATTACATCTGGAAATGCTGAGTACACTCCGGTATGGCAACGAATATTTTGGTCGTTCCTACAGGGTTTTATCGCAATTATCTTACTGTGGGGAGGCGGACTTAACGCCTTACAAACCGCGGTGATCATAACCGGTATTCCCTTTGCTGTAATCATACTAATTATGTGTTATAGCCTGCACAAAGGTCTTAACGAAGAACTGCAACGACAAAACAAACAATTAAAATCGAAACAAGAGCGCAGTTATAAAGACATTATCTCTGAACTGATTGACGAACAAAATAATAACGACATATAATGACTATAGATAAAAACAAAAAACTAAATTTATTGATAGGCTTAGATCTATCCAGCATGGATGCGTTCTTGATTGAATACGTTAAAATACTATATAAAATATTGACTGTGGACAAGGTGGTCTACCTTCACAATCTAAAAGTAGGTGAATTACCGAAAGACTTTTTAACACCCGAGAATACCAATCGGATAACTAACCAAATCAGCAAACGTCTACAAGATCAAATACAAAGCTCCGAACCCGAATACGAGTTTGAAGTACGCGTAAAAATGGAAAACTATTCCGAACTGGCCTTTATGAATCTCTTTAAAAATGAGCATTTTGATTTACTGGTATTGGGTAATAAACAGGGTTTTGTCGGCAACGGTGGACTCGCACAAAAGCTGATTCGCGTATTTCCTTCGGCGATTTTAATGGTACCCGAAACCTACCGCAGTCCGTTGACCACCATTATTGATGCGATTGATTTTTCCAAATACACCGTTTCGATTATGAACTGGGCCGATCGATTTAAAAACAATTCTAAAGGTCAAAAAATCAATCATAAGGCCGTTTATATATCCAAATTCAATTGGGCTTTTTTACCGACCATCACGGCCAAAGGAATCAAAGAAGCTACCGATCTAGATATTGCAAAAAGACAAAAGGACTGGAATGAAAAATATGCGACCTATTCCGATATCGAAATAATAGCTGCAGGCGAAAAAAGTGTTCCCACTACCCTGCTCGAACAGAGCGAACGCCTACATGCCAATATCATGATACTCGGCGTTAAAGGTAGAACCGGTTTTAAAGATTTATTTCTAGGTAGTGTCGCCAATGATATCATCCAAAGACCGACCAATACTTGTCTGTTATTTGTAAAATAAAACCTCAACTTTTAAAAAATGGTTTTGCTACGCGCAAAGCCATTTTTTTTATCCCTTAATGAATCACTTCGACACTTAAACAGTTAGAAATCGAAAGTGTATTTCGGTTATTTCAATACAAAGATTAAAATAATTCGCAGCTATCCCCTCGAATCCTTTCGCATTGCTTCTATTAATCTCAAAATCCGTAGTTGAGAAAGATCTTAAATATACCTGTTTTGAGCAATCCATGGAACTGGATAAAAGCTGCCGACGAAGTTCCTATCAACACCATTATTATATAAAAACAGGATTAAAGCTCGAGAATCTCATTCCATTCTCCCATATAATTCCTTGCTACAATCAATTGTATATCTTATATTTATAATATAAACAACGGAATCATGGACGAAGATAAAAAACGAAAACACCATCAATGGCACAACGACCCTTCCAATTGGATATGGGGCGTTTTCTATTACAATCGCGAGGACAAAAGAATATTCATCCCCAAGAGAATACCGGTAATGGGTTGGACGATCAATTTCGCAAACGCGGCTTCCATCTTGGTTATGACAGCGATTGTTATTGCCGTTATAATCCTCATCGAAAATCTCAAGTAGTTGTCAACGAAATCCCCCCTTACAAAGGAGGGATCGGTATATAAAGTAGTAGAAACGGCTATTAACCTCTGTATTTCAACGGTAAGTAGACCACTTTTTTGGTTTCGAAAAATTCATTGTCAAAGATATCGGCAATAGGGAATTCTACGGCTCTAGGATAATCTTTTAATTCTTCTGTCAGGTCACCCCCTTTTAGATAGAGGATTCCATTGTCTAAATCGTGCAAATTGTCTCTTTTGGTTTTATAACGAATCCAGCTGACAAAATCAGGCATATTGGTAACGGCACGACTGACGATAAAGTCAAATTTTTCTTCGACCAACTCAGCGCGTTTTTGTTCTGCTTTTACGTTTTTCAATCCCAAAGCAGTTGCAACCTCATTGACAACTCTAATTTTTTTAGCAATAACATCGATCAAATAAAAATTGGTCTGCGGAAATAAAATCGCCAACGGAATCCCTGGAAATCCACCACCTGTACCGACATCCAAAATATCCGATTCCGGCAAAAACTGCATCACCTTCGCAATAGCCAAAGAATGTAAGACGTGTTTGACGTATAATTCTTGGATATCCTTTCTCGAAATTACGTTGATTTTCGAATTCCAATCAACATATAATTCCTCGAGTTGTTTAAACTGAGTAAGCTGTTCGGCGGTTAAATCGGGGAAATATTTTAAGATCTCTTCCATGCTAAAAAATTTTAGCAAAAGTACACATTTTAACGTGTAAAAAATTTTATTCCTTTCTATTATCTCCTAGATAATAATTACCTTTGAGCGTCATTACTAATTTTGATTCCCAATGAGCACGAATTTATTATCCGATAGAATAAACAGCCTATCCACTTCCCAAACTTTAGCCATGGCCGCCAAGGCAAGAGAGCTTAAAGCACAGGGAATTGACATCATCAGTTTAAGCTTGGGAGAACCAGACTTTAACACGCCTGATTTTATCAAGGAAGCTGCTATCCAAGCCATTCACGACAACTACAGCTCATACCCTCCAGTGGATGGTTATGTAGAATTAAAAGAGGCTATCGTTAAGAAATTCAAGAGAGACAACGACCTTACTTATACTCCGAGTCAGATTATCGTTTCTACAGGAGCCAAACAATCGCTCTATAACATTGGTCAAGTGATGATCAATCCTGGGGACGAGGTCATCTTACCGGCTCCATTTTGGGTGAGTTATGCTGAAATCATCAAGATGTCTGGAGGAATTCCGGTGGAAGTTCCCACTTCTATTGAGAGCGATTTTAAAATGACTCCACAACAGCTTGAAGCTGCTATCACGGATAAAACCAAAATGATGTGGTTTAGTTCTCCGTGTAACCCGAGTGGTTCGGTATACAGCAAAGACGAATTAACGGCCTTAGTAGCGGTATTAGACAAACACCCCAATATTTTTGTCGTAGCTGATGAAATTTATGAACACATTAATTTCTCTGGTAAACATTGCAGTATTGCCTCTATAGGTACGATGATCGAGCGTACGATTACCGTTAATGGTGTCGCTAAGGCTTTTGCGATGACGGGATGGAGAATTGGATATATTGGAGCACCTGAATTTATAGTGAAGGCCTGTACAAAAATGCAAGGCCAAGTAACTAGTGGCGCCAATACCATAGCACAACGAGCTACTATTACCGCCTTAGAAGCTGATCCTTCTGTATTACATGACATGGTTCAGGCATTTAGAAATAGACGCGATTTGGTTGTTGGTTTAATTCAGGAGATTCCCGGGTTAAAAATAAATGTTCCCGAGGGAGCTTTTTATGTATTTCCAGATGTATCCTATTATTTCGGCAAAACCATACAGGGTATTGAAGTAAAAAACGCCGATGATTTCTCATTTTTGCTATTAGACAAAGCTCACGTGGCAACGGTTACAGGAGATGCTTTTGGAAATCCAAATTGCATCCGTTTTTCTTATGCCACCAGTGAAGATCAATTAAAAGAAGCGCTAAAGCGCATTAAAGATACCTTGAGTAACTAATACTTGAAACCTCACTCTAGTGAGGTTTTTTTGTATATTTGAAATTCCTATGAATCAATTTTTAGGGCTTGTTATTAGCCTTAAACCCTCATAGTATACCAACTACTAGTACAACACTATCATGATTAAAAAATTCCTTTTATTGGGTTCTGGCGAACTGGGCAAAGAATTTGCCATAGCAGCGCAACGCCTCGGTCAATACATCATTGCTGTAGACAGCTATGAAAATGCTCCTGCCATGCAAGTGGCTGATGCATTTGAAGTCATCAATATGTTAGACGGCACCGCCTTAGATCGTATCGTCGCCAAACACCAACCCGATTTTATAGTACCGGAAATAGAAGCGATCCGAACGGAACGTTTTTACGATTATGAAGCTCAGGGAATCACCGTAGTTCCATCTGCAAAAGCAGCGAACTTTACGATGAATAGAAAGGCGATTCGCGATTTAGCGGCTAAAACCTTAGGTATTAAAACAGCGGCGTATCAGTACGCCACATCTGCTGAAGAATTGACCAAGGCAGTAGCAGAAGTTGGTATGCCTTGTGTCGTAAAACCATTGATGTCATCTTCTGGAAAAGGTCAGTCAACCATTAAAAATACGGAAGACATTTTAAAAGCATGGAATTATGCGGTAGAAGGATCCCGCGGTGATGTCGTTGAAGTGATTGTCGAAGCCTTTGTAACTTTCGAATCAGAAATCACCTTATTAACGGTAACACAACACCAGCTTCCCACTTTGTTTTGCGCACCGATTGGACACCGTCAAGAACGCGGCGACTATCAAGAGAGCTGGCAACCGGCTCATATAACCCAAGCACAGCTGTCAGAAGCACAAGACATGGCACAAAAAGTAACCCAAGCTCTAGGTGGCGCAGGATTATTTGGAGTGGAATTCTTTTTAACTAAAGAGGGTGTTGTTTTTTCAGAGCTCTCCCCACGTCCACACGATACGGGTATGGTTACCTTAGCCGGCACACAAAACTATAATGAATTTGAGTTACACCTCCGAGCGATACTCGGATTGCCGATCAAAGAAATTACCTTAGAACGCGCCGGTGCTAGTGCTGTGATACTCGCAACTGCAAACTCCGATAGCCCTACCTATACTGGCTTTGAAAACATCGCGGCAGAACCCCAGTCGGATTTCCGAATTTTTGGTAAACCCTCCGCCAGACCTTATCGCAGAATGGGCGTGGTATTGACTTACGGATCACCAGACGCTGCTGTAGAAAAGTTGGTAGAACGAGCTAAGGAACTCAAAAGCCATATTACTGTAATCAACTAAAGTCAATCAGCTTGGATTTACTCTTAAAAAGTATTGCAAAACACGTAGACCTGAACCAGCAGGAAAAAGATTTTCTCTGTTCCAAAGTCAGTGAAAAAACCTTTAAGGCTAAAGAACTGCTGTTGAAGGAACACGAGATCTGTCACCAATCTTTTTTTGTGGTAAGTGGCATCCTTCAAAGTTATAATATAGATGAACAAGGAGTTAAACACACCTTGAGCCTAGCCACCACCGGATGGTGGATTGCGGATATGTATAGCTTTCTATCCGGCAAACCCGGTCAACTGTATATCGAAGCTATCGAAAATACCACTGTATTATGCTTGCGTAAAGAAGACCAGCAACTGTTGTTTGATCAGATCCCTAAAATCGATCGGTATTTTCGAATTTTAATTGAAAACTCATTAATTGCCAATCAACAAAGAATTATAGATAACCTCAGCTTAACGGCTGAGGAACGCTATGAACGTTTCTGTCTAAAATACCCCACCATAAAAGATAAAGTACCTCAAATTCACATCGCTTCTTACTTGGGCGTTACCCCAGAATTCTTTAGTAAGATGAAACGAAAATTATTGCTCGGGAATAATCGTTAATCGGGGAGTCGAACAACGAATCACGAACATCGAATTACGAATTACGAATCACGAATTACGAATCACGAATCACGAACATCGAATCACGGAAAAAAAACGAAACCATTTCTTAACCTACATTAAGCGGATCGAGTATTTTTCTTAATATATTTGTTATACAATAATAAACATAGAGATACCTATAAAAAACATTGTTTTTTAACACTATTATCACTATATTTAAATAACCAAGTATATGAGCAATTTTACTTTATTTTCAGATTCCTCAAGAGGTTATGCCGATCACGGTTGGCTGAAATCTCATCATACCTTTAGTTTTGCGAACTATCGCAATGCTGATCGTATACACTTTGGTGTATTGCGCGTTTTTAACGATGATTTTATCGATTCTGGTATGGGTTTCGGTACGCATCCGCACCAAAACATGGAGATCATCACCATTCCACTATCCGGCGATTTGGCCCATAAAGACAGTATGGGTAATGGCACCATTATCCGCCAAGGCGACATCCAAGTGATGAGTGCCGGCACGGGTATTGAACACAGTGAGTACAATGCAAACGATGATAAACCCGTAGAGATTTTACAAATCTGGTTGTTTCCAAAAACACATAATGTAACGCCTCGATACGAGCAAAAAACGATCGACAAAAGAGGCATGCACAATGAGTTATTAACTGTATTGACTCCCAATCCAACAGAAAATGCCGTATGGATCCACCAAGATGCTTGGTTTTACCTCAGTGATTTGGATGCGGGAAAGCAATTGGAATACCAATTGCAAAAAGCGGGTCATGCTGTTTTTGTTTTTGTCATCTCCGGTACACTAGAAATCAACGGTCAAAAACTCAATCGCAGGGATGCCATAGGTTTTACCGACACCGAAAAATTCGAAATCACTGCCCAAGAAAATACGCAACTACTCTTGATGGAATTTCCAGAAGAACTACCATCTTTTTATCAATAATTAAAAAAACACAAAATACCATGAACACACAAAAATGGACTATCGACAACACACATTCAAGTATTGAGTTTAAGATCAAACACATGATGATCACCAATATCAAAGGAAATTTTACCGATTATAAGGGTGAAATCACTATGAATGAAGGAGACTTTGAAAGTGCTGCTTTAAGCTTTACAGCCGAAGTTGCTTCAATCAACACTAAAAATGCAGATCGCGATAAACACTTACTCAGTGCCGATTTTTTTGATGCAGAACAATTTCCAAAAGTGACTTTTACCTCGACTAAAGTCAGTAAAAAAAGCGGACATGACTACACGATTACAGGAGAACTAAATATGCATGGCGTTTCTAAAATCGTTCATTTGGAAACGGAATTTGGCGGAGAAATGAAAGATCCTTGGGGAAACACGAAATTAGCGATCAACGTAGTCGGAAAAATCAACCGTAAGGATTGGGGATTAAACTGGAATTCCGCTTTGGAAACCGGAGGTGTACTCGTTAGTGAAGAAGTAAAACTCGAAGCCGAACTTCAGTTTGTATTGGCATAATTTTTAGAACCAAAAAAAAGCGTCGTATCCAATTGTGGATACGACGCTTTTTTCATACCATAACCCTAACGAAATCGGCATCCCAAAGTTGCGTATAGCGCATTGGACTGTGTGATTTTTTGATCTTTTATATCTGTTAAATCGTGCTTGACCTCTAGGCCCAAACCGAAATTGAATTTATCATAGAAATGGTAAACCATTCCAAGTTTACCGCTGGCCCCAAAATTCCAACCCAAATTGGTTTTAATAGAAGAAACATCGACAGAATTTTCTTCCTTCTTTATTAAACTCCCGGCATAGCCCCCTACATCAATTTGGATCCGAAGTGGCGTTTTATCTTCATCTTTTTTAATTAACGGGATACCATAAGTAACTCCAAACGGTAACAGTATATAGGTGTTTTTCAAACTAGTTGTTTCACCTAAAGTGGTACTATTACCATAAAAAGCATAGGTACCTATTCCAGCAAAAATCCCCCATTGATCATCCCAACGTAACTTGGCTGTTGCTTCCGCTCCACCCCTCACAAAACCATTTAAATCAACTCGGTTTTTCTGTTCCAACACAGCCGTACCACTATAAGTAGATAAAGTCAGTCCAAATTCTGGTTTTCCCTGGGCAAATGTTGAAAAAAATCCCATGCTCAATAATAGAATATAAAGTGCTTTATTCATAACATTAAATATTAATCTTTATCTAACTCTCGAATTACCCAAGCCCAATATTGTAAACCAATCCTAGCCGTTGACATCGTCGACAAAAGCAACTCCTTTTCTGTCAAACCTAAACTGATATCTGCCAATAAAAATTCCTCCGCGTCTAATGACTTATCAACAAAATCTTTTACACTTTTACTTTCTTCTAAAAGAGTGAAATAATTTTGCAATACTTCTAAACTATGTAAATTCATTTCTTGTGACAACCACTCCTCTTTAACACCGTCGTGGAAAGTAATAAAAGCCTCAAAATCTTGTTCATAATCCTCATAAGGATAATTACTCCTATTTAATTCTGGATAAATAACCGTTTGACGATCTTTATAAGCTACAAAGTCATTAAAATGATTTTCAAATAAAACTTCATCCATATTCTTGTAAGAACCATAAGATTTTCTTAATTCTTCATTAATAACCTTGTAATGAAATAATCCTACAAATTCGTAAGGATTTTGGTTATTTAAAATAAAATCGTCTTCTATTGCACCAATATAAACTGGCAAAGATTGTAACTCATTAACCGTAGATTGGGCTACAGATGACAAAGTTCCCCACAAAAGTGCACCAACAAACCCTCCTTTTAAAAAACCAAATACCCCACCAATAAGGTCTGCACCTACAACACTACCAGCTCGTCTGTCAGCAACAAAATCCCAATTAACTACCTCATCAATCTCTGTGTGACTTGAAGCCCTACTCTCCTTAAGACTAGCCATTTCCATATCGTTATTTGCACAAGAAAATAACAAGGGAAAAATCAAAATTGTAATAATTATTTTTTTCATACTATTTATGTTTTAAAATTAATACAACATAAACATATAAAAACACAATTAACTAATCAAAAAAACATAAAAAATTAACTATCAATCAAAAAAAACACCCATTAAATGATTTTTAAGCAATATATACTGGCTTTTAAAAAATAATTTGAAATCTCAAAAACAATTTAAAAAAACAACATGTAATTCATTCAGTATTTTAACAATAAACAATATAAAAAAATTAACAAACCCCAATTAAAACATCACAAAAACCTATAATACACCCAATCCTACATCTTTAACTTTTATCATGAGTCAATATCAAACAACCGTTAATTCTTTTATACCACTAAAAAATCAGCATTAAAAATCAACCGTAAGGACTGGGGATTAAACTGGAATTCCGCTTTGGAAACCGGAGGTGTACTCATTAGTGAAGAAGTAAAACTCGAAGCCGAACTACAATTTGTATTGGCATAATTTTATAGTCAAAAAAAAGCGTCGTATCCAATTGTGGATACGACGCTTTTTTTATGGTTTCAAGCGAATTATTTAAATAACTATAAAATCTATTTACCGTTCTACTCAGCGGTTTATTACTGTAATTTAATTTGAATATACTGCGGTTTTAAATCCGTCTCCTGACGGTGAATTACCGTGTTAAGGCTATTGCTATGCAACACTTTGACTATGATGGTTTTGTCGTCTAACCATGCATAAGAATCTTCGGCAAAAAGCTTGAACTCCGTAAAATTGACATACATATCCAATTCCAAATTACCGGAGTGTATCACCCACAAACTAAAGTCAATACCGACGTCATTGGTGTTGTGTAAAGCGACAAAACGCTTTTTATCACTGGCTATTCTCGGCAAACCAGACATATTGATCGTTGATTCCTTAGGGTTGTTTATATCGTAAAACGCATAATATTGCTGCATATCCACAACCTCCTTAACTATCACTTTATTAGCAACAGCGCTGTATCCAATTAAGGACAGTTCGGTTTCCACTTCATCATCAAAGGAATGCTTTTCTAAGATGTGCTTTCCGCCAGGGGTATTCATTATAATTTCCTTTTTGTTTTGGTTAACCTGATCGTTAGGCTCAGTCAACATAAGGATTTTTGCCATAGCCCGCTTATAGAGTACTTCGTCACTAAAACTCACCATTCCATATTTTTCAAAACTCTTTGTATTGATATCCTTTCCCTTGATGCTAATCGATCGAACGGTATTCAAATCAACCGTACTTTTAATTTGCTGATGCGAATCCTTAGTGAACACGTTTTTAGGAACATAAGCGAGAACCGTCGTTCTTGGCTCATTGACCAATTGGTAATGTACTTGATAAAATTTTTCCGATTCGCCAAAAACATACAAACTTCCGAATTGATTTTGAGGAGAAACGGCTATAGCTATCGATTTGCTGTTCAGGTCTTCCGCTGTATATAATACAAAGGAATCTTCTAATGCATTTATAGAAAACTTTGCATCCATATGACTGTCGATATTCGCAACCACCTTAAAATCCTTAACATCCGCTGTGCCCTTAACCGGACCAACTAATACCCCAGTTTGTACAGCACCGTCGTTCACAGCCTCTGCCTTTTTCGGTTTGTCTTGACAACCGCTGATCAATATTATCATAGCAGCCAAAACCGCTGATATCATTTTCTTTTGCATCACAATTAGCTTTTGCTGCAAATTTATAAATTTATTGAACGCCATAAAATATAAAAGCAGTTCAGCCTACAAAGCGTGAAATCTCTTAGATATTTTCAAACGACAACATCCTAACTACCGAGATATCCACTTATTCAATTTCCCTACAATTCGATCGATCTCTAAAAAACAAACACATCACTGTTTTGAGGCAAGATCCGCTGTAACACGATGGCTATTCAATTTATTTACAAATTTAAACCAGTACAAAAGATTAAAATGCTTAAATTGAGGTAGCAAAACGAACAATCTCCGCCTGTTCCATTTAATATTAAAGCTTATGAAGAAGCAAAATAGTATCAAAATTGCCGCCTACATCGGTTTAGCTATCGTTGGTTGTTTGCTGTTGACAATTATCTTGGGTTGGCTATTTATAAAACCTTGGACGGCAAAAAAGCTCAATCTTGCCATCAATAAAAACCCAAATCTATCCTATTCCATCAGTTATACGGATTATGATATTAGTCTAATATCGCGAACAGCATCGTTTAAAAATCTGACATTTAAACCCAAATCAGATACCCTAAATAACGGTTTCAGCATTATTGAAACTCAAATTGAGGAGCTTGACATTTCGGGAATTGGCTTAGTTGATTTATTCCGCAATAAGTTTACCGCAAACGCAATTCATATTAAAAACCCCCATATTACCCTAAAAAAAGGCGCTGCAAAAACCTCGGATACCCTTGCCAAAAAGCCATTTGACCAATTGATAGCCATCGATCATTTGAAATTGTCTGGCGGCACGATACAATTGCGCGATTCCACAGCAACAAACAGTTTAGTTTATTTACAAAATCTCGATTTTGACTTGCATAAAATAGCCGTTGATTCAAACTCCCTAAAAAACAAAATACCGTTCCGCTTTGAGAATTACCAGATGCATTACGACAGTCTGTATGCGAAAATCAATGCTTTTTATACTATCAGCACCTTAAAAACCTCGTTGGACAAAGAAAATTTAGATATAAGCAACCTCCACCTAAAACCGATTTACAGTCGCGCCGACTTTCAAAAGAAAATAAGTAAGGAGACCGATTTGTTTGAGGTTAAAAATGCACTTTTACAGCTAAGTGATATCCGATGGGATACAGACAAAGAGGACATACAGTTTTCAGCCGCTAAACTAAAACTAGACTCTTTAAATGCTGTGGTATATAGAAACAAGGCCGTTGCTGACGATACCTCTATCAAACCTCTTTTTTCAAAGAAGCTTCGCGATCTCGGTTTCTATTTAGCCTTGGACACGGTCCAGGTAAAACATAGCGCCATAGAATATATTGAACAAATCGACTTCAACACCGAAGCCAGCCATATTAAATTTGACGCATTTAATGCCGAGATAACCGATGTATTAAGCGGTATCGCAGCCAAGGAAAAAAACAAGAAAACCAAGATTAAGGTACACAGCAGATTTATGAACAAAGCGTCATTACAAGTCAATTGGGACTTTGACGTCAACAACACCTCAGATCAATTTACCTTTTCAGGTAGCATTCATCAATTGCCGACAGCCAATCTCAATACTTTTTTACGTCCACAGATTCATGCCACCACTACCGGAACCTTAGAACAAGTGTTTTTCAATATATACGGAAATAACAACGAATCCAAAGGCGACTTTAAAATCAAATACCACGATTTTAAAATCGAGTTTCTGCGTAAGAACGGGAAAAAGAAAAACAAATTTCTGTCGGCAATTGGGAATTTATTTGTGCGTAAAGACACCGATAATACCTTTAATGAAGCAGAGATAGAACAACTGCGCAATAAGGAAAAATCATTTTTCAATTTTATGTGGATCAGTCTCGCAGATGGTCTTAAGAAAACTTTTTTAATCACCAATAGTAAACAGCAGTCCAAGGACAAAGATTAATCATTTTCTTTTTTATAAGTTTACATAACCTAACTAACGACCATGAATAAAAGCTTTCGTTCTATAATATTATTAACCCTCATCGCTACTGGAACACTCTCGTGTAAACGAGAAAATACCGCATATAGCAGTGGTGAAAACAATCCGCTTATGGCTACTTGGGAAACCCCTTATGAAGTTCCTCCTTTTGATGAAATAGAGAATAAAAATTTTGAATCTGCCCTCTATGAAGGTATCAAAGACCAACAAGAAGAGATCGATGGAATTGTCAAATCCAAATCCAAACTCACTTTTGAGAATACGATAGTCGCCTTCGAAAACAGCGGTCTGTTGTTAGATCGAATCTCATCGGTGTTCCACAATCTTTTAAGTGCTAACACCAACGATGATTTACAAGCCACGGCTATGAAGATGGCTCCGATCTTGTCCGAGCATCAAGACAATATCTATCTAAATGCCGCTTTATTCAAAAGAATACAATTGGTATGGCAAGCTAAAGATGCCCTAAAGCTAAGTCCGGAGCAGCATACTTTATTAGAAAAAACCTATAAAAAATTTGTTCGGAACGGGGCTTTATTGGAAGTCGAGCAACAAAAGAACTTCCGCGAAATCAATCAACAACTCGCCCTAGCTGCTCTTCAATTTGGTGACAATTTGTTAGCCGACAGCAATGCCTATGCCCTGGAGGTATCTGATAAAAAAGATTTGGCTGGATTGCCTCAAGATCTTGTAGACGCTGCTACCGCAGAAGCCAAAGCCCGCGGTAAGGAAAACCAATGGGTATTCACTTTAAACCACGGTAGCGTGATTCCCTTTCTTCAATATGCAGAGAATAGAACCTTGAGAAAAACGATCTGGGAAGCCTTTCAACGCCGAGCCAATCAAGATAATAAATACGACAATAAAAAACTGGTCATTGAGATCGCCAATTTAAGGATGCAACGCGCACAATTATTGGGTTATAAAAATCACGCTTCTTATATATTAGAGGAAAACATGGCCAAGAATCCAGAAACGGTTTATCAATTACTCGATAAGTTATGGAATGCGGCTCAGGTAAAAACGAATCAAGAGGAACAAGATATTCAGAGGTTACTGCATCAAGACGGTATCAGTGGGAATGTCCAGCCTTATGACTGGCGCTTTTATACTGAAAAAATACGTAAATCCCGTTTTGACTTCGACGAATCAGCCCTTAAACCGTATTTGAGTTTACCTCAGGTACAGCAGGGTGTTTTTGACGTAGCTACCAAACTTTATGGCCTACAGTTTACAGCCTTGCCCGAACTTCCAAAATATCATAAAGATGTTACTACTTGGAAAGTCACGGAACAGGATGGTACCCTGGTCGGTATTTTATACCTGGATTTCTTCGCGAGATCAAACAAAAAAGGAGGTGCCTGGATGACCTCTTTCCGAAAACAACAATCCCGCGACGGAAAACGGATTGCTCCGATCATCTCGATCGTTTGCAATTTTTCCAAATCGACCGACAACGCCCCTGCACTACTGACCTTTGAGGAAACCACCACCGTTTTTCACGAGTTTGGACATGCTTTACACGGCTTATTGTCCAATGTGAACTACAGAAGTCTTGCCGGTACTAATGTGCCTAGAGACTTTGTTGAATTGCCTTCGCAGATCTTGGAGAACTGGGCAGCACAACCCAGCGTATTAAAACAATTTGCCAAGCATTACAAAACCGACGAAAGCATTCCAACTGTCTTGATAGAAAAACTTCAAAAAGCACAAACTTTTAATCAGGGATTTGCCACTACCGAGTATTTAGCAGCGTCTTTATTGGATATGAAATACCATACACAAACACAAGAGATAGACGAAGATGTCAATGCTTTTGAGTCCAAATTGACACAACAGTTAAAATTGACCAACGCCATCATTCCGCGTTACCGCAGTACGTATTTTATGCATTTGTTCGCCGGAGGTTATGCGTCGGGTTATTACAGTTATATCTGGTCTGAAGTATTGGATGCCGATGCGTTTGAAGCTTTTAAATCCAAAGGTCTTTTTGACGCTAAAACGGCGCAAAGTTTTAGAAAAAACATTTTGGAAAAAGGAGGTACCGAAGATCCTTTAAAATTGTATTTGAATTTTAGAGGGCACGAACCCAATCCCAAAGCGCTACTGGCAAAAAGAGGACTTTCATCGTCCTTAGATGATTAACAAGAACGCCGATTTATATAAAACAAAAAAACTCGTTAGTGAATACTAACGAGTTTTTTGTTTTATGCGTTTTTCAATCTTTAGGAAAACCAAAAAACTCCCATTCAAAATCATTAGCAAATTATATTGTTAAAATTGAAATGTTTTTCTAAAAAAAACAGTCTTTAAAACAACAGTAGCTCATATCCGCTACCCAACAAGGTGTTTCTCGAAACCGCCTTTGACAAACTTCTTGAACCAAAAAAAAATATTATCCGAAAAACTACTACTTATGAAAACAATATTATACTTTCTATTACTACTGTTAATCAGTATACCAGCACTAGCACAAATCACCTTTATACCCGACCCGGTTTTTGAGCGATTTCTTATCAGTCAGAACATCGACAGCGACGGAGAAATTAATGGACAAGTCTTAACTAGTGATATCGAAAATATCACCGAACTGATTATTCATGGACATCACGGATGGGGAGGTATTACAGACCTTAGCGGCATTGAGGGTTTTGTCGCCTTAGAAAAACTAAAAATCAATTTTACCCACATCACTACTTTAAATTTAAATCAAAATACCAAATTAAAGGAATTGGACTGTGGTAGTAATGAGTTGACAACACTAGACCTTTCATCAAATACCCTATTGGAGTTATTATATTGTGGGAATTATGGTCTTGATGTCGGTCCCTTCAATGAGATAAAGGACTTGGATTTAAGTCACAATCCTAACATCCGTTATGTAAATACTTTTGAATTATACTTAAAGAAATTAAACCTAAAAAACCGTAGCAACAATCCAGATATGACGCTCATTTTGAATCTATATCATTGGGCGTTTACCTTTCCAGATTATGATCGCAATGAAATACGCAATACGGTTTGTATAGAAGTTGACAATCCAACCGCTGCTGAAAATAACCGCTATCCGTATTCGCACTGGCGAATTGCTAAAAAACACGTAGCGATTTCCTTTTCAGACAATTGCACCTTGAGTACTACCAAATTCGAAACAAAACAACTTGCAGTCTACCCCAATCCCGCCACCGATACACTTCATTTGGATGTTCCCCACGAAATTAACGTCGAACGGCTTATGCTATTTGATGCTTTAGGAAAAAAAGTTTTGGATCAACCCTATATCAGTAACGCGATATCCGTTTCAGAACTTACAAAAGGCATTTATATTTTAAAAATAGTGACCAACCAAGGTGTGCAAACGCAGAAGATTATTATCAATTAAGCTTCGATTTCAACGAATATTCTAATTCGAATGGAGCTGATTTAAAAATCAGTTCCATTTTTATTTCTTTTCAAATTTCCCACTTTAACTCCAAAACACCCAAAAAAATACACCACAAAAATAAAATTGTTAAAACTGTTAAAATTGAAATATAATTAAAAGTAAAAAAGTCTTTTATATAAAACCTTCCTCTCTAATTGCATATTTTTTAGAAAGCTGTTTAAAACTATTTTAATTAAAACATCACGTTTATGAAACCTATACTACTACTAACCTTATTCTTTCTGGTGTTCCAGCATGCTTTTGCACAACGCCAATTTACTTGTGCTACGCAGATGAATCAAAATCTCACTCTTTTCGAACGAGATGCCTTAACCAACCCTGCCGTTTATTCAGGTTCTGTCGATGCTGCTTATCTAGCAACATTTGAACCCATTTGTTACAACATCTTTTTTTGGATCATCAATAGAGATGACGGCAGCAACGATGAAGTTATCAACCTCACGCATATTAAAGAAAATCTTAAAAGGGTAAACCAACTCTTCAAACCGATGGGGATTAGGTTTGCACTACAAGGTTACGATTCGTTTAACAACAGCCGCATTTATGATAACACCAACTTTGGTGCCATACTTTATCAAGCACGGTTACACGAAAAAGTAATCCCCAATTCTTTTAACGTATATATTCCAAAAAGCTTAGACGTAGGCAATGGAGTTACAAATCCGGGCAACAATCAATTGGTCGTTACTCAAGCTTTTTCTCTGGGTTATTACGAATCATCCCCAGGAAATGTATTGGCCCATGAATTAGGCCATGTTTTTGGCTTAAATCATCCGTGGGGAGATAAAAACAACGCCATTAAAACCTATGAACACGTAACTAGAGATCCCAACAACCCCAATTACAACGCACTTACCACAGCCGACTTTATTCATGATACCCCAGCTATGGCAAGCTTTTGGGGTGAAGCGGAAGATCGAGGACTAACTATTTACGACATCATCAATACCGTTAACGACGACTGTTCGTATACCGGTAATAATACCGACGCACTTGGTGTCCCTTTTGAATTGACGCCTACCGATGTTGGAAATGTGATGGCCTATACTTGGGAGCCTTGCATTCAGAACGGATTCACTGTTGGACAGGGAATTCGAATACGCGAATATATAGCCGACCCAGCAAATGCCAATGTATCGTCTGTATTGGCACGCAATACAGACCGCCACCCGATCGATTTGTATATACGAGATTCCCATGAAGACTTCGGCAAAGAGCCCAATACCGCTACTGAATATATTTGGACAAGTCCCGATATTTGGGTTAGACATCACTGGGATTATGTAGAGCAGCATCAAAACCCGATTTACAAACGCTCTGGCTACAATTTTATTTATGTAAAAATAACGAATAGAGGTTGTAGCACATCTAAGGGAACCGAAAAATTAAAATTGTACTGGTCCAAAGCAGCCACCTCCTTAAAATGGCCACAACACTGGAACGGCAGTCGTTTTACCGATAATAATAATCCAAATTGGGTAGGCCCTATAATGGGAAATGAAATAGGTTATTTAACCATCCCACCAATAGAACCCGATCAAGAAATTGTACTTGCTTATCCATGGGCAAACATTCCAAATCCCGACGATTACAATGAAATAAATAAGGAACCGTGGCATTTTTGCCTGCTAGCTCGAATTGAAGCAGATCACGATCCGATGACTTTTCCAGAAATACAATGGGTAGAAGCCAATGCTACGAACAACAACAATATCGCACAAAAAAACATTAGTATTATCACTCTTGACCCCAATGCTGAAACCAACCACACTGGGGCCACCGTTGCAGTGAGAAATCGGTATGAAGTGCCGTGGTTATATACTTTAGAATTTCAAGCCGACAGCCGAGAATTGGGCAAAGAAATTTTTAAGGAAGCGGAAGTCACTGCCACATTGGATCCCGTATTATTCAACGCTTGGATAAAAGGAGGTATGAAAGGGAAAGGCATAAAAATGAAAAATGAAAACAAAATAATTATTACTGATGACCGCGCTCGTCTTGACAACATCTATTTAGAAGAGGAACAAACAGGCACCTTACATCTTTCCTTTAACTTTCTCACCAAAGAGGTTACGGAAAAGGAAAAATACACGTACCATTTGGTCCAAAAAGACGGTAAAACAGATCAAATTATCGGAGGAGAAACCTATGAGATTTACAAACAATCAAGAGAGTTATTTTATGCACAAGCACAAAATGAGTTTTTCAGTGACAAAAATGAGCCTATAACTTTAAAAGCGCAAACGATAGATGAACCCGCTATATACAATTGGTATGATGCAGATGGTAACCTGATTTACGTAGGAGCTGATTTTAGTCTTTCTAGCGAAATTGGCGCAAAATACCAATTGGAAGTCATCGCACTTTCCGACGGTTATAAAGATTATACAGAGGTGGAAGTAAAGCTTAATCCAAACAATATAAAAAGTATATTTCCTAATCCGGCTTTAAATAAAACAACCATCACCTATAAAGTAAACCAGGGGAATACGGCTTATTTATCGATAAACACCTTATATGCATCATACAACACCACAAACAACTATGTTTTAGACCTGCAAAAACAGCAAATAACCATAGATATAAGTCATTATCCAAAAGGGTTTTATACCATTGCTCTGATTAGCAATGGAAAAATATCCGATACCTCAATATTGATTAAAAACTAAAAAATGAAATAAAATGAGATCAATACTATACTTGCTATTGCTGCTTCTAATCAGCAGACAAGCAGCAGCACAAATCACCTATATACCCGACCCGGTTTTTGAACGATTTCTGATCAGTCAGAACATCGACAGCGACGGAGAAATTAATGGACAAGTTCTAACTAGTGATATCGAAAATATCACCGAACTGATTATTCTCGGACATCACGGATGGGGAGGTATTACAGACCTAAGCGGCATTGAGGGTTTTGTCGCTTTAGAAAAATTATCGGTTGAATCCACCTACATTACAACCTTAAATATTACTCATAACATAAAATTAAAAGAACTGAGTATTAGTCATAACGAATTATCTACCATTGATTTATCAAAAAATACGCTCTTAGAAAGAATCTATTGTGGTCATTACGGACTTGATGTAGGTCCTTTTAATCAGATTGAGGAATTGGATTTAAGCCAGAATCCAAACATCAGACTTATCGATGCCTATAACACTCCTTTTATTAAAAAAATTTATCTAAATAACAACAACAATAATCCAGATATCACCATCATACTCGATCTATACCCATGGGGTTTTACCTTTCCAGATTATGATCGAAACGAAATACGCAACACGGTTTGTATACAAGTTGACAATCCAACTGCTGCTGAAAACACCCGCTATCCGTATTCGCACTGGCGAATTGCTAAAAAACACGTAGCGGTTTTCTTTTCGGATAATTGCACCTTGAGTACTTCCAAATTCGAAACTAAGCAACTTGCAGTTTATCCCAATCCCACCACCGATATACTTCATTTGGATGTTCCCCAAGAAATTAACGTCGAACGGCTTATGCTATTTGATGCTTTAGGAAAAAAAGTTTTGGATCAACCCTATATCAGTAACGCGATATCCGTTTCAGAACTTACAAAAGGCATTTATCTATTAAAAATAGTAACCAAACAAGGTACCCAAACGCAGAAGATTATTATTAACTAATCTATTAGTACGATAAATGAAAAAAAACATTTTAAAAACAAAAAAACTCTTATATGAAATCAATACTATACTTACTATTGCTGCTTCTAATTAGCAGACAAGCACCAGCCCAAATCACCTATATACCCGACCCGGAATTTGAACGCTTTCTAATCAGTCAGAACATCGACAGCGACGGAGAAATTAATGGACAGGTTCTAACTAGCGATATCGAAAATATCACCGAACTGATTATTGTTGGTGCTGAAGGATGGGAAAACATCCAAGACCTTACTGGAATTGAAGGTTTTGTCGCTTTGGAAAAACTAACCGTAAATTCCACGTCCATAAGTACTTTAAATATAAACCAAAACAGCAAACTAAAAGAATTGAATTGCGCTAACAACCGATTAAACTACTTAGACCTTTCTTCAAATCCTTTACTAGAGATCCTCTATTGCGGAAACTACGATATCGACACAGCACCGCTAAGCAAAATAGAATCATTAGACTTTAGTAAAAACCCTAAAATCAATCATATAGATGCTTTTAATATGAGTACACTTAAAAGAATCAACCTCAAAAACAGAAACAATTACAAAACACCAAATATGAAAATTCAGATTGGTCTTCCACCTCTGGGAATAGAAAATCCAGACTACGATCCCGATGAAATTCGCAATTCTGTTTGCTTCGAAGTGGATAGAATAATTGAAGCACTAAATCTACATTTCCCATATTCACATTGGCATATTGCCCGATATCACGTAGCCGTTTCATATGCGGAAGATTGTACTTTAAGCAGCACTAAATTTAACGCTATAAAAATTGCAATTTATCCCAACCCAGCTTCGCATACGCTACATTTAGACCTATCCGATGAAATGAAGATACAGCAAGTGGTACTATTCGATATTTTAGGCAAAAAGGTCTTAGAACAACCGTATATCGAAAACTCGATTTCCGTTTCCGAACTGCCCAAAGGGACTTACATTTTAAAAATCGTTACAGCTGACGGGGTACATACAGAAAAAATACTGATACAATAAAAAAAGGTGGACTCAAATATTCGACTATAGACTAAAAAAAAACTCGTTAGTGAATACTAACGAGTTTTTTTGTTTTATGCGTTTTTCAAGTTGATGATTTCTTGAGTAGTTAAAGTTCTCCATTTTCCTCTCGGTAAATTGAACTTGGTTAACCCAGCAAATACCACTCGGTCTACTTTCAATACATTATAACTTAAGGATTCAAATAAATTACGCACCGTTTTTACATTGGTCGCTTTTAGTTTGATTCCAATTTCCGTTTTAGGTTGATCGTCCACATAGTTTATCTCTTCGATATATACTTTATGTCCGTCCAAAGTCAATCCTTTTTCCAATTTTTCTAAATCTTCAAATTTTAGATTTTTATCTAAAGAAACTTGATACATTTTAGAAGAACGTTGATTGGCTGTTGTAAACTTCTGGATCATCTCCGTATCGTTGGTAAACAACAACAAGCCTAAAGTAGTTTTGTCCATTCTACCAATCGGACTCAACATGCTTTTTGATGCTCCCTTTACCAAAGTCAATACGTTCTCTGGACTAACAATTTCTTCAGTTATCGTAGAGAAACCTTTTGGTTTATTCAACAATACATAGACTTTTTTCTCCGGATTGATTACTGCACCATCAAAATTTACGACATCGCCCGGCTTAACTTGGAACCCCATTTCTACAACTACTTCTCCGTTAACTTTTACGTTACCAGAAACAATGTAGATGTCTGCTTCTCTTCTTGAGCAAACTCCTGAGTTTGATATATATTTATTTAATCGGATACTATCTTCATCTAAAGAAGTGACCTTCTTCTGTTTAGGTTTTCTTTCAACCACCGGTTTGGCACTAACGAATGTTGATTTCTTAACATCCTTTTTAAAAGTTTTCCCCTTTGGCTTATTCTTACTAGAGCTTTTCTTAGCGTTTTTATCGCTTCCCTTACCGTTATTCATATTACTTATTTTTGCAAAGATACCATTTAAATAGACTACTATTAATTAGTTTTTTCGCGAATTGCGATAAAAATTTTTACACTGCACTGCTTTACAATCCGTTAAAGAGTTGTTTCCCATTAATCACTACACTCGGATTGATCAGAACAATCGAAAAAACACCGAGCAGAATCAACAGTTTTAAGCTGATATGCAACTGATGATATTGGAATATCGTTTGGGATTTCCACAGTTTAAACGTAAAAAACATCAAAATGATCAAGCTGAAATAAAAGTAAATACTCATATAACCCACATGATGCTCCTCGATTAAAAAATAAACCGGAATGACCGTTAGAATTACCAGATAGGTAATCACCCTTTTGGCCGTATTCTCACCAAAGCGCACCGGAAAAGTTTGATATCCATTGGCCAAGTCTCCTTTAATGTTTTCCATATCCTTGACAATTTCGCGAATTAGCACGATCAAATACAAAAATAATGCATGTAGAAATATCGCTTCATAGTAGTTTTGGAAATACATTAAAATTCCAAAAAAAGGCAGGATCACCAAAAATGACGCCGTAAGATTACCGATAATAGGATAGCGTTTGAGCTTATGAGAATAGAACCACAGTAGAAAAATATAGAACGAAAAAAAAAGTCCTGCATGCAGTGAAACCACTGAAACCAGACATACAGACACAAAATTCAGAAAAAAATAGACCCGTAATTTTGTCTTCTGACTCACCAACCTATCCAACATGGTTTTTTTAGGTCTATTGATTAGATCCTTTTCTTTGTCGTAAAAATTATTAATGATGTAACCCGAAGCTATCGCCAGCGTTGAACAAAAAATAATAATAAACAATTGAGGATCCAACAATACATCCAAAGCTCGTTTCTCTGGAGCTAAAATAAATATAGAAGCCAGATATTGGGCTACGACGATAACAAATATATTATACCCGCGAATCACAGAAAAGAAACTGAATATTTTCATCAATATCAATTTAGTCTTCCTTGAAAGCATGAGTTTATTTTTTATTCGCCTTTAGCGAAGGTTAAGGTTAATAAATAAAGAAAAATTAAAACTGATACACCACTTCTAACTCGTAATCTTTTAACGAAGCTTTCGCCTTTTCTAAATCTTCTGTAAAACCGAGTATATAACCTCCTCCTCCAGATCCGCACAATTTCAAATAATAGTCATTTGATTCGATACCTTGTGCCCAAATCTGATGAAATTGTTCTGGTATCATCGGTTTAAAGTTATTCAAAACCGTCTTGGACAATTTTTTGGTATTCGAGAAAAGTGCCTTCATATCGCCATGTAGAAAACTTTCCACACAGGCATCTGTATATTTTACAAATTGATTTTTAAGCATTTTTCTAAAACCCTGATCCTTTAAACTCTCCATAAAAATAGTAATCATCGGAGCGGTTTCGCCAACAATGCCAGAATCCAACAAAAATACAGCTCCTTTCCCTTGTGTACTCTGAGAAGGAAGTCCTGTAGGTTCTACATTATCTTTGGAGTTGATCAAAATCGGCAAACTCAAATAACTATTCAACGGATCCAAACCGGAACTTGTTCCATGGAAAAAAGACTCCATTTCTGCAAATACGGTTTTGAGTTGTAATAATTTCTCACGGGTTAAGTTTTCCAACACCGTAATCTTATCTTGTGCATAACGGTCATAGATAGCAGCTACTAAAGCACCACTACTTCCAACACCGTATCCTTGTGGAATACTCGAGTCAAAATAAAGCCCATTAGCAATATCGCTGTGCATGGCTTCTAAGTCAAAAACCACTAACTCTGGTTTACTGTCCTGCATATCTTCTAAATAAGCTGCAAAATTGCGTAAACTTTCATTGGATTTCTCGGTTTCAGCTGTAGCAGCATCACCCATTTTTAAAGCGCCCTTATAAAAGTTATAAGGAATGGAAAGTCCTTTGGAATCTTTGATAATTCCGTACTCTCCAAATAATAATATTTTCGAATAAAATAATGGTCCTTTCATAGCAGTAAAAGTAATATTTGAGTACAAAAATACGGATTTTTTAACTGATAATTGCTTTGTTAGCAGTTTTTTATAAAAACTGATTTTTAAACCCATATACACAGTGCCTACAGCCATTTTGACAACACTGTCCCTTCATCAGATGATACTGTTCTGTAAATACAAAATATTCGTTTTCAATATAATAATGCACCCCTTCTATCATCTCACTTCGGCGTTTTGGAAAATCATTAACCAGTGAAAAGGCGATCATTTCATCAAATTTCTTAAGGCAATTATTGCATAAACACTTATGAAAAGTTGTGCCTAAAAAAGCAATGGTTTCGGGGCGTAATTCCAATTTCTGGCAGTCGCAATTTTGGATGTCTTCAGCGCCACAGACAATAGGCTCTTTACAATGGGTACAAATTTGTGGTTTCAAAGGATTCTTTCTTTAATTTTTAAATCAACTGCAAGTATATCGCTTTAATACCTCAGCCTAAAACTTTTTAACATTCCGGATGGTGAATCAGGCTCACCAAAAAGTCCTTCAAAAATAGGGCTAATAAATTTAATTTAAGTTTAACAAGAAAAAAAAGAGAAAAAGCGCTGAAAAAATTATTTTTACACCCTATGAAAATACTGAGTATACTCGTTTTAGGTTTCTTTATCAATTTCCTCGCACTGCCTACCATTGCGGTTGCGCTGGATATTGACCTAAACATACCTACTATCAGTATTTCTGAAGAGAATAAAAAACCGATCACCAATAGCGAAGAAGAACATCATCCCTTTAATATATTGGATCACTTATCCGATCTTACTCTTGATCGTATTGCATCGGCAAAATCTACTGCATTCGATATCATTAATGATCGATTACCACGTGTGGATAGCCGTGAAATTCCCGTCCCGCCTCCAGACTTAGCATAAACTTTGACCGCAAAATAACAGCTACAAATTTCATTTGTACGCCCCCCTATTGTCAAATTTTATCTAAGAAAAATGAATACTACAACTATATTTACAAAGCTGAAATCCAGTTTTGCACCAGGGCTTGTCGTTTTTTTAGTAGCCCTACCCCTCTGTTTGGGAATTGCATTAGCATCAGGTGCGCCCCCAATTGCCGGGATCATCAGTGGGATTATCGGTGGTATCGTTGTCGGATTTTTAAGCAATTCCAACATCAGCGTTACCGGACCCGCAGCAGGATTATCTGCTATTATACTAAGTGCTATTACCGATTTGGGTTCGTTCCAATTGTTTTTGTGCGCCGGTATTATCGCCGGAGTACTTCAAGTTGTACTCGGCTATTTACGTTCCGGTACTATTGCCAATTTCTTTCCGAGTAATGTTATCGAAGGCATGTTGGCCGGAATAGGTGTCATTATTATCATCAAACAAATCCCGTTAATATTCGGAGTAACAAGCCTATCCACACTATTTCAAGGAAACGAGGGTAGTATTCTACAGCAAATTCATTTTGGCGCTGTGATCCTTACTTTGATTTCCTTGGGTATCTTACTCTTTTGGGAGCGAAACCCATTTCTAAAGAAAATCAAAATGTTGCCTGGAGCCTTAGTAGCTGTTGCAGTAGCTATCTTGATTAACTTTATCTGGATACAAACCAATTCGAGTTTTGCTATTAGCGGTTCTAACCTCGTTTCGATTCCGACATTTCAAAATGCTTCGGAACTTGCCAATATTCTAGTACTACCCGATTGGAGTGGTTTTTTAAACCCAGCTGTATGGATTATCGGCTGTACCATTGCACTAGTTGCTTCCATAGAAACCCTATTATGTATTGAAGCATCGGATCGTTTAGATCCACTCAAGCGAAATACCGACACCAATAGAGAGTTAAAAGCGCAAGGAATTGGGAATGTTTTGAGTGCCTTAATTGGCGGTATACCAATGACATCAGTGGTCGTTCGATCGTCTGCCAATATCAATGCAGGAGGAGTCTACAAAACCAGCACAATCATACACGGAGTCTTCTTACTATTAGCCATCTTAGCCATACCGTTTGTGCTGAATTTAATTCCGCTAGCGACATTAGCAGCCGTATTGGTATTGGTCGGATATAAATTAGCCAAACCCGTATTGTTTGTTCACTTTTGGAAAAAAGGATATACTCAATTTGTACCCTTCGTTGCGACCTTTTCTATGGTGGTACTGTCAGATCTATTAATTGGTGTTGCAGTTGGCTTGGCAACCAGTGTCGCGTTTTTACTGTTTGGAAACTTAAAAAAAGCATTCAAATACGAAAAGAGACACGATTTAGACACCCCTGTTTTTCATCACATTAAACTGGCTGAGGAAGTTTCCTTCCTGAACAAGTCTGCGATTAAAACCCGTTTACACAGTTTGCCTAAAAATTGTGTTGCCTATATCGATGCCAAACAATCGGTATACATTCACATCGATATCGTCGAACTGATCGAAGACTTTATCAATGCACACGCAAAAGAAAAGAATATCGAAGTTCAAATCAGTGGCTTCCACAAGAAATTCAACAACGAAACAACCAACCAATCCATCATTCTTCAACACAGAAAATCCATATAATCATGAATACTATCACAGCAGAAATATTAGCAAATACAACACCAATTGAAAGTTTAAACATATTAATTGACGGCAATAATCGTTTTGTAAATAACCTCAAATTCAATCGCAACTTTTTAAGTCAAATCGAAGAGACCAAAAATGGGCAACACCCCCATGCGATCGTATTGAGCTGTATGGACAGCCGTACCCCTATTGAACACATTTTTGACCAAGGAATTGGAGATATATTTAGTATCCGAATCGCTGGTAATATCGTAACGGACGAAGTCATTGGAAGTCTTGAATACGCCTGTAAATTAGTTGGAACCAAGCTAATTCTCGTTCTAGGGCACAGCCAATGTGGCGCTATAACAGGAGCTTGCCAAGAGAAAAAACTAGGAAAACTAACCAATGTTCTTTCTAAAATTAATCCTGCACTCGAAACGATCAAACAACGCGAGGAATGGGAAGAATATTCCGAAAAAGAACTGATCTCTGAAGTCACCAAAGAACATATTATTCAGTCTGTAAGAGCGATTCCAAGACAAAGCGATGTCTTAAAATCCTTATTGGAACAAGACCGAATCGGAATTGTTGGCGCTCATTATGATGTATCAAGTGGAAAAGTAGAAATACTGACGCAGAAGTTTATCTAGGTCATAATTGGAGCTTGATTCTCACCAGTATTCGATACCGATTCCGCGCTAAACATTTTTGACAAAATGTTTCTACTTAAAAAAAACGTTAATTTAAAAAGGGGTTATCTGTACAGATAACCCCTTTTTTATATCGTTTGCTTTTGCGTGTACAAGACGACTGCAGGCTAAATTTCTTACTTTAAAGTAGTATAATTATAGAATTGCAATTGCCCATTAGCTTCAATTTTTATTTGATCCTTAACCAATTCCCCGGTATTCTTTTTTAAATCTATTTCAATGATATTGGTTCCGGCTTTTAATGGAACGCGAACATAATTGATTTGGGAAGGTAAGGTTTGCCAGTTTCTGGTATCGGCTTTTTCTGAAATCATGTTAAACAATTGCATACCGATCCCCAATCCTTCTAGAACCGCATTATTACCGTCTGAAGATTTAGCAGAGGAACTCAAAGCGTATTCCGCTCCTTTCTTAATAGCCAAACGGGTCAATACCTGCCCCATTTCTTTTCCGAAGCGTTCTTTCAACGTCTGAATAGCCAATTGATCGATATCCTCTACTTTTTCAAAACTAAAGGTCTGCCCAGTTGCTGACGTGATTTTTGCCGAATGATATAGAGGAACTTTTGAGACATATTCCGGAAAGGCCACTCTCAAACTGTGAACCGCATCCAAACCAGATCCACCTCGTCCAATACTAAAATCAAACGGAATGATTAATCCCCCAGCGACATCCGTAAAAAACATACTGCCGTTGGATCCTTTTACCAAACTAAAAACCAAGTCTTTTTGTATCTTAACCGGTGCCACTCCATTTTCCCAAAAAACCACCAACTCTCCAGCAGCTCCCGCATCATAATCTTTAAAGCTCAGGTTAAACTGTTTTTCAAATTTTTGGAGTTCACTGGTAAAACCAACTTTTGAAGCCATACGCATCACATCATATTTTAGGTTTTCAGGTAGGTCGACTCCATAATAACGTTGTCCTTCTGCGCTTTCAAAAACCTCGACGGCATTTCTATATGCTATAAAAGCATTGTTGTAATCTTGATCCTTTTCATAAATCAAGCCTTGAAGAATTAATGAAAAGGCATCTTTACTATAACGGCTATCTTTTTCATTATACTTCTCTCCTTGAACTTGATTTTGCAGGGTAATCCTCCGAGCTTCAACAATGGCCTCTTGAGTTTGCCCCAAGTACAAATAATTTAAAGCTTTGTAATAATGCAACATAAAGATTTCAAAATCTTCTCCTTTATAGTTTTGAGACATCGGATTAAGCACAGCTCCTACTAAAGCATCTGTGTTGCTTTTTAAGCCCACTTCAATTAGAAGATCCGCTTCATTAAAATACCGATTACTGTTGACATAATCGCCGTTTAAATGAGCCACACGCCCTTTTTCCATCAGATACAACAACTTGTTTCGCGGTTTTTTCAATAAGGCGTTTTTCTCTAATGCTTTATCAGCCTGAGACATATCTCCAGAGGCGACTTCCTTATAATATTCGGTGATACGATCGTGGTAGGTGGCACAACTAAATACGAAAAACATCAACACTAACAGTGTTGATGTTCTGATAATCATAGCTAAGCCTCGATGAGTAATCATTTAAAAATGAGGTTTAGTTTTTAACGTATTTTGCGATTTTTTTGTCGCCAATCCACACCACTTCACCGGTTTGAATATTGGTCAATTCTAAATCTACTTGATAATACACTACTTTTTTCTTTTTATGTGAATCTACTATCGAATTGATAGAACCTTGCAAAATATAATCTGCTCCATTCTCCAATCCAAATTTCTTCATGGTTGATAGCGATGCATTGGTCTGTTGATCTGCTTTTTCTGTACGCAATTCCTCTCTTTTCTTTCCTCCTTGCACCAAACGTACGCGTTGCGATTGTATAAAAGTACGCTCCACATCCTTAACAAAAGTTTCTGCATCGATATGTTCGTGACTTTTATTCAATACCATCCCGACAATCACCACCGGCTTCTTACCTTGATGTTCTTCGGTATGGTTGCCAATCCAAGGATCGTTTAAGATTTTATTGGTCATTTCCTCAGCTACCTCTCTGGAGTCGGTATTGTTCCAGCGCCCACTAATATCAATGGTCTCTTCTGTACTAACTCGCGTAACTTGTCTTCCACAGGAAGAGATAAATACACCTGAAGCAACCATAAGTGCTGCTATTGCGATACGTTTTAACTGCATAATCTTATTTATAAATTAAATTTTTAAAATGAAAACCAAAAATCTCCCGATCTAAAACCGATATTGGGTACATATCTTCTCCAACTGTTCCACGAATTGTAATAATACGGTGAATTATAATCCGAATAATAGGTGCGATTCATTCGAGCCTCATGATTTCTAGTCCGTCTTAACGCTTTGCGCTCTTCTCTTTCATCATACCAATCTCGCGCTTTATAAGTCTGTTGTACGGTGGTACCCAAGGTCTCCGCAAGACTATCGTTGATGCGCAAATATTTATCCTGACTGTCTCTAAAATTAGGATTTTGATCCGCTACTTGAGCGAATAAAGAAACTGTACTTAAGACGGTCACAGAAAAAACCAAAATTTTTAATAACTGTTTCATATCTAAATATTATTTTCATTAGCCTTATAGGCTAAAATTTTATCTAAAAGAATGGACTGACAAAAAAACCATAAACTTTGACCCTACAACGACTAATTAACCATTAGACAACTGTCGCTTTCAAATGAACATCCTCCCAGCAATCGCTTTATGATGTAAAGCGAAATACCCGTAGGTTACTTATGGCACTCTCTCAAATTTAATAAAATAGAATGATAAAATTGCCACCTTCTATTATATAGTAATACAAAAAGAATACCAATTTTAATTTGAAAAACAACAATGCTTCTTTAGTGGTCAATAAAATGGAGATTACATCAATTTTTGGGCTCCAGAACCCATTTCATCCACTATATAATGTCCATTCTGACATAAAGGAGCTAAGGTATTTTCAACAAATTCCAACACCTTCTCGCGATCTTTCTTCGGAAATAATAGATGAACATTGGCACCCGCATCTAATGTAAAACACAAAGGCACTTTAAATTGACTTCTAAAACTCCATATACATTCAATAATCTGCAAAGTATTCGGTTTCATCAAAATAAAATAAGGCATCGAAGTCATCATCATCGCATGTAAGGTCAATGCCTCACTTTCAACTATGGCGATAAAAGTTTCCAAATCACCGGTTTCCAAGGCCAACTTTAATTTAGACAGATTCACAGGAGCCTGTTCAAAGCGCTGTTGTGCAAATGGGTGGTTGTGCATTAAATCGTGCCCTACGGTGCTAGAAACTTTCTTTTCTCCTTTATCGACCAATAAAATCACATCTTGATAATCTTGGAAAATCGGATGGAGTGGCGCATCAAAAGGCACTCCATAATAATCTGAGCTACCGCTAATTTCGGCATGAGCTCCCCAGACTACCACCTCACCAGAGACACTTCTACACGCACTTCCAGAGCCCAATCGAGCCAAAAATGATGCCTTTTGATTAAAATATTCCGCAGTCAACTTTGGATTTAAAGCCTGTTCTAATTGCATCAAATTGACTGCTAATGCAGCCATCCCTGAAGCGGACGAAGCGATACCCGAACTATGCGGAAAGGTGTTTTCGGTATGTATTATAAAATGATAATCATTAATATATGGACAATAGTTCACAATGCGCTCTAAAAATTTCTGGATTTTCGGTTTAAACTCCTCTTTGGGTTGTCCATCAAAAAACAGATCAAAACTGATTCCCGAGGCTTCTTTTAATTGAAAATCGAGCTTGGTAATCGTCTTACAATTGGTCAAGGTAAAACTCAAAGATGGATTCGCTGGAATCTGCTGTTCTTTTTTCCCCCAGTATTTGACCAAAGCAATATTGCTCGGTGCGCTCCACTGAAAAGCACCCTTTTCTATTTTCTTTCCACTAAACTCAAATATAAATTTTTCTTGCCCCATGTTTTTGCTTATTTTTATACAACTAATACCGAGTAAAAATTCCTGATCAGTCTTTTTTACACCTTATAAATACAAAGATAATTTTTTAAGATAGATTCCGAACTTATAAAGCTACTGAGATGAAAAAAATAATAAAGATTACTTTGGGTATACTGGTTTGTTCCGGTGTTGGTTATTTGTCGAGTATAGTGACGCGAAGCAGTTTAAGCACTTGGTATCCGTTAATTGAGAAACCGTCTTTTAATCCGCCTAATTACGTATTCCCGATCGTCTGGCCTATACTGTATATATTAATGGGAATCGCAGTAGGACTGGTCTGGAATCAGCTAGCGACTAAGGAAAGTCTCGTCAAAAAAGCCATGATACTATTTGGAATTCAATTGGCTTTAAACGCTTTATGGTCCATTTTATTTTTTGGGTTGCAAAACCCAAGAATCGCCTTTTTCGAATTGCTTTTACTATTGCTCTTCGTATTACTGAGCTGTCGTCAATTTTACAAAATATCACCTTTAGCCTCCTATTTATTGATACCTTATATACTGTGGCTCAGTTTTGCAGCCGTGCTCAATTACAGCATTTGGACATTAAATCCTTAAGGCAAACAAAAACGGACGCTCAAGTACTTATACTCAAGCGTCCGTTTTTTTATATATAAACCTATTTTCTAGCTTTACTTTGACTGTGATGAATTCAATCGATCTGCTATTGCCGTTGCGGCAATAAACCCGGTTGTCCAAGCATTTTGAAAGTTAAACCCTCCTGTAATTGCATCTATATTTAAGATCTCTCCGGCAAAGAAGATATTTTTTAAAAGTTTGCTTTCCATCGTTTTAAAATTGACTTCTTTTAAATCAATCCCACCTGCCGTAACAAACTCCTCTTTAAAAGTGCTTTTTCCATTGACCTGAAATTCCGAATTTGTCAACTGACTCGCCAACGCATGCAATTCCTTCTTATTTAAATCAGCCCACTTGGCTTCTTCCGCGATCCCTGCCGCCACTACCAAACGTTCCCAAAGGCGATTTGGGAAATCAAACGGTGATTTTTTCGCAACGATCTTTTTCGAGTGATCTTGTTTGATTTCAATCAATTTTTCCTCAGCATCTTCTATCGAAAAATCATCAGTCAACCAATTGACATTAATGTGAAATTGATAATTCTTTGCGGCCAACTCCCTAGCACCCCACGCGGACAGTCGTAAGATACCCGGCCCACTAAGTCCCCAATGTGTAATCAACAAAGGTCCCGTTGCCTCCAGCTTCAATCCCTTCACCTTAACCGTAGCAGCAGCAGAAATCCCCATTAAATCAACCAATCTCTTGTCTTTGATATTAAAGGTAAACAACGAAGCGACCGGTTCGATGATTTGATGAGCCTGATCGGCCAATAAACCCCATATTTTAGGATTACTACCTGTTGTAAATACCAAATAATTAGCTTCAAAAGCCCCTTGACTGGTATCAATTTTCCAACTATCATCCTTTTGAAAAACAGCTTGAACGCTATATCCTGTTAATATATCGATATTCAATGCCGCAGTAGCCTTTAAAAAACAATCGATGATGGTTTCCGACGAATCGGTGTCTGGAAACATCCGTCCGTCTTCTTCGATTTTTAAAGTAACGCCTTTCTTCTCAAACCACTCTATGGTATCTCCGGTACAAAATTGATTAAACGGACCGCGTAACTCTTTGGATCCCCGTGGATAAAATTCGGTCAATTCTTTGGGATCAAAACAAGCGTGAGTCACATTACATCGACCTCCACCCGAAATACGAACTTTTGACAAAACCTCTTTTCCCCTTTCTAGAATGGCTATTTTTATTCCTTTATTTTTTTCCGCTAAATTAATAGCTGTAAAAAATCCTGCTGCACCACCACCCACTATTAATACATCGTAATTCTTCAATACCGCTTGTTTTTGAGTTTTAAAAAGTATAACTTTTAATTCTCTCGAAAAAAATTTATCTTTACGACAAAGATAAGTACTTTAAGCATTTATCAAATTCATTCAAAATTAAAAAATTGCCACCGCTGGCAAAAAGCGTCTATGACGGACAAGGCGATGCGATAATGATTTGAATTTAAAAAATCGCTTTTAAAAAGGGTTTACAAGCAAACACCAAAATAAACAAGGCGATACGAAATGAGCTGCATGCATAAATTAAATCTACATATGAAAAAATTTACTTTTCTCTTGATCATCGTTTTCTTTTCGATGTGTAAAACGGTAAAACCCATCTTTAGCAAAACGGAAGAAACCATTGAAGAGACTATAGAAAAAATTAAAGAAGAAGATCGTTTACCCGAAGAAAAAGACGTGATTGACCTTCCAGATTACGCACAAGTGCGCGATGATTTTAGATCCGTTTCCGAAAAGACAAAAGAGAATTATCTACGAGGCATGAAAGCGAGTGAACCAAAGTATTCTGTACTGATTTTAACTAAAGGATATAAAGGAGAGAACATTCGTATTAAAGGAGATGAAAAGAACTACTTTAACGGAATGACCATGTCGGATTTAAAAACGGGTATCGCCAAATCTGTTCGTATAGACAACTCACAAGACCTGACTTTATACGATAATTACACCGGAAAAAGCTTGACTATAGAGAGCGACCACTTAAAAATGTTTAAATTTATTTACGTGATGAAAAACAATGCGGATAAAGAAGTACCGTTTCGCGTTACCTTTAGCAACACCTTACGTCCGGTATTATAAAATCATTGCATCATAAGATAAGACTGTTTCAAATCCCTTGGCTTTAAAATAAGCTTGGGGATTTTTTTTAGCTGTCACCAAAACAAAATCCCCCCCCCAGGCACCCAAGCTTTTGATCGCTCCAGGAAAATCGGGGAATTTCAAATCTTTTATCTTAGGCATACCGATGACAGCAGCAATGATCGTTTCGTGTTGCTCCAGCAACAATTCCAATTCCTCGAGCTCTGTGACCTCAATTAAACGTTTAGTGATCGAGTTTATCTCATCCCGTTTGCTGCTTATATCACCTGAAAAATTTCGATACCGAGCAATGCCGTCTTTACTACTCTGTTTTTGATTGAGGTAGACAAAATACAAATATTGAGAAAAAATAGGATTTAATTTTACAGCTTCCACTACAGGACCGCAGGCCGTTTTGGTATATAATACAGCCGTATCGCGCTGTGCGCAAGCAATATCATAACCGCTCCCCCCGAATGAGTTTTCGAGTAACTGAAAAGCATCGACACCCACCCATTGGGCAATATTATTAATCAGGGTTGAAGAAGTTCCTAAACCCCATAACCTTGGAAACTCAAGTCGTGTTTCTATACAATATCCTTGGGAAGGTTTAAAGAAATGGGGATTTGCTGTTGCAGCAGCACCTAGTATACGCAATAGCGTTTTTAAATAATCCGAGTCGCCATTTTCGATGCCGCCTTCGAAAATACGATTAACAGAAAAGCGTTCTTCCATCCACACCGTACCATCAACCGCCATAGACCGCCAAATAATCTCCGGTTTTTCATATAGAGACACCCGCATATCCTGACCATACTTAGTCGGCAAAGCCAAGGCTTGAGCTCCATCTAAAACCAAATACTCTGCTGTAATCAGCAGTTTTCCATGGCTATAAAAACGTCGGTTTTCCATCGATTACTTTCTAAGACTTTCCAACAATTCTACTACTGCACTATGAGAGACAATGTTTTTTTCAAAATGTAAAATTGCATTTTTCCTTTCATCATCGGTAGCCTTAAACTGATTGAGGATGTTTTTTAAATGCATTTTCATATGTCCCTGTTGAATACCCGTTGTAGTCAATGATTTCAAAGCACCAAAATTTTGCGCCAATCCGGCCACTGCCACAATTTGCATCAGGGTTTCTGCATTGGGATTACCCAATAATTTCAAAGCCACTTTAACCATCGGATGTAAAGAGGTTAATCCACCTACTGTTCCCAATGCCAAAGGCAGGTCAACCCAAAAAGTAAAAATTCCGTGCTCCACTTTAGCATGTGACAAACTTGAATAAGTCCCCTCTTTCGAAGCGTAAGCATGTACCCCTGCTTCCACAGCTCTAAAATCATTGCCCGTTGCCAATACCAAGGCATCAACACCGTTCATGATTCCCTTATTATGAGTGACTGCTCTAAAAGGCTCTATTTCAGCAATGCGAACGGCTTGAACAAATTTGTCTACAAACTCCTGCGGATTGGTAATCTCAGCTGAAGCCAAATCGGTAACCGCACAGCTTACGCTTGCGCGAACAACACAGTTCGGTACATAATTAGATAGTATACTCATCACCACCTCCAATTCCTTTTCTTCTGCTGTAAAAGGCTCATACTGCAAAACGGCAAGTTTAAGTGTAGACGCGATTTGCTCCAAACAACTGTTGATGAAGTTGGCGCCCATACTGTCTTTCGTATCAAAAGTAACATGCAGTTGGTAGTAATTCTCGAGTACCGCGGTTTTATTCCTCAACTCAATTTTTAAAATTCCACCCCCACGCTTTCTCATATTCTGAGTAAGCGCTTCTGTATCGGAATAAAATTGATCTTGAATAGCTTCAATAAATCGTTCCAATTTTTTAGCATCACCTTTATAGGTAAAGTGTACTTGCCCAATTTTCTCTGTATTGAGAACTTCTGCGGTAAATCCGCCGCGTTCCGACCAGAATTTTGCGGCTTTTGCCGCAGCGGCAACTACCGAACTTTCTTCGATAACCATCGGCAATGTATACGACTGCCCATTTATCAAAAAATTTGGAGCTACACCGAAGGGCAAATAAAAATTGGTTAGGGTATTCTCTATAAATTCATCGTGCAATTTCTGCAAATCCTCATCGGAATTCCAATAGGTTTTAATCAACTGAATGACCTCCTCTGATTCAGAGAAATACGTTTTTGCAAGCCATTGCAACTTCTCTTCTTTAGTCCACTTTGAAAATCCCTTGATACTTGAAGCCATCTTCTTCTTATTAGTTACTGCAAATATAAGCGTTTACCTCGGCATTAAAAATTGGAACCAACATCTAAATACCTTAGAATACTTTCAAAAAAAACATTTAATATAATTTTAATCGAAGAAAAGCGATGAAGAAGCGGCAGTTTTACACTATTTTTGGTTAATTCAAAAAAAAAGTTGGCAGGGCTCATATTTTTTCACTAAAATTGGAAGTTTTTTTGACAGTAAATTATAATGAATAAAATACATACTACGCTTTTATTTTGTCTGATCGCCTTAAATGTCGCTTTTGGCCAAAAACAAATTTCCTTAAATGAAATTTGGAATGGAACTTTTCAAGCTCAGAGAATGGTCTCGGTCAATTCTATGAAGAATACCAATCAGTATTCTTTGGTAGAACGGAACGCCCAATCTGGCAGTTCCCAAATCAACCTATATGATTTTGCGACGCTAAAAAAAGTAAGTACCCTGTTCGACACGGCACTCTTTCCTGAGATCAAGAGTATCGATTCTTATAATTTCAGTGCAGACGAAAAACAAATTTTAATAGCAACCAATTCAACAGCTATATTTAGAAGGTCCTTCACCGCTGATTACTACCTCTATGACATCGCAACGCAGAAGCTTCAAAAGATTGCAGATTTTCCCATTCAGGAACCCGCTTTTTCAAATGATGGAAAACAAATTGCATTTGCTCACAACAACAACCTTTATCACTATACCATCGCTACTAAAGTGGTAACTCCCATAACTACAGACGGTCAAAAGAATCATATCATCAACGGTATATCTGATTGGGTTTACGAAGAGGAATTTGCTGTGGTAAGCATGTTCTCTTGGAATAACGACGGAACTAAAATCGCTTATGTCAAATTTGACGAAACAGCAGTACCCGAATATTCTATGGACATTTATGGAACGGGGCTGTATCCGACTCAAAGTGTCTTTAAATACCCTAAAGCAGGAGAGAAAAACGCAACTGTTTCTTTACACCTATACGATGTAAAAGCTAAAACAACCGCTACTGTAGATCTTTCCAACTATAAAGATTTTTATATACCTAGAATTAAATGGACCAATGAATCGTCCTATTTAAGTGCTCAAATCATCAACAGGCATCAAAACAATTTAGATCTACTTTTTATCGATGCCAAAGACACTTCAAAAAAGGTGGTTTTAAACGAAACCGATGCTGCTTATATCGATATCACTGATAATTTGACTTTCTTAAAGGACAACAGTTTTATCTGGACCAGCGAAAAAGACGGTTTTAACCACATTTATCACTATTCCAAAACAGGACAATTATTACAACAAGTCACTAAAGGAGCTTGGGAAGTAACCGAATACTACGGATACGATGAAAAATCAAAATCCATTTATTTCCAATCGGTTGAGAAAGGCAGCACAAAAAGAGATGTTTTTTCGATACAGCTCAACGGTAAAAACAAATTACAACTCACTACTGATTCTGGAACCAATTCGGCCTTATTCAGTCCTAATTTTGATCTTTTTATCAATACTTTTTCATCGAGTGTTCAAGCCCCGGTTTACACTTTAAAGAGTTCGAAGCAGGGAAAAACTATAAAGACCATAGTGAGCAATGAGGCTTTAGACAATCGATTAAAAGAATACCAACTTCCACAAAAGGAATTTATCGAAATCCCAACTGAAAATGGAGAAATGATGAATGCTTGGATTCTAAAACCAAAAAACTTTAAATCGGATAAAAAGTACCCGGTATTGATGTACCAGTATAGCGGTCCTGGCTCACAACAAGTCGCAGACAAATGGTGGGATTCTAACGACTTTTGGCATGCTATGTTAACACAAAACGACTATATCGTGGTTGCCGTTGACGGAAGAGGTACGGGATTTAAAGGGGCAAAATTCAAGAAATCCACTCAAAATCAGCTTGGTAAACTCGAAGTAGAAGACCAAATAATAGCTGCTAAATATTTAGGAAATTTTAACTATATTGACCCCTCGAGAATTGGAATATGGGGATGGAGTTTTGGAGGCTTTATGTCAACCAACTGTATTCTTAAAGGCGCCGATGTTTTTAAAACTGCCATTGCAGTAGCACCGGTTACTAATTGGCGTTTTTACGACACCATTTATACCGAACGCTATTTAAAAACACCACAAGAAAATGAGGCGGGCTATGATCAGAACTCTCCGATTTTCTTCGCCGATCAACTCAAGGGTAAATACCTTTTGATTCACGGAAGCGCAGATGATAATGTACACGTGCAAAATACGATGGTAATGATCGAGGCACTCGTTCAAGAGAACAAAGAATTTGATTGGCTGATTTATCCAGACAAAAATCACGGAATTTATGGTGGAGCAACCCGTTTGCAACTGTACACGAAAATGACCAACTTTTTACTAAACAATTTATAAGCATACAAACTTAAGAACAACAACATGGAAGAAAATAAAAAGCTCATCGCACATTTAAGCAAACAAGGTATAGGAGATCAAATGGTCATGGGCCATCCAGCCGGACTATTTGTATTGTTCTTTACCGAAATGTGGGAGCGCTTTAGCTACTATGGAATGCGCGCTTTATTGACTATATTTCTGATCAGTAAAGTTATGGATGGCGGCTGGGAATGGTCTCGTGAAGACGCTATGCAACTTTTTGGACTTTATACGATGTTGGTTTACTTCACGCCTTTATTAGGAGGAATTATTGCCGATAAGTTAACGGGTTTTAAGAAGGCTATTGTATTAGGAGCTTTGATTATGACTCTAGGACATGCTGCCATGGCATTGGAAGGCATCAATCAGAATTTCTTTTATATAGGATTGCTTTTTATGATTTTAGGAAACGGTTTATTTAAGCCGAATATCTCCTCAATGGTAGGTCAGCTTTATCCAGATAGTAGTGCCAAAAAAGATGCGGGTTATACGATCTTTTACATGGGTATTAACGCAGGTGCGTTCTTAGGAATGTTGTTATGTGGTTATATCGGTGAAAAAGTAGGCTGGCATTATGGGTTTGGTTTAGCGGGAATCTTTATGTTCTTTGGGATGTTGCAATTCTATTTTGCTACAAAACTATTCGGATCTATCGGAGAGTCTCCAAGAGAAAAAAGAGAAGCGATTAGTAAAGGTGTTGAAAAAGAAGAAGAAGCTATTCCGTCGAACGTCAAAAGAGATCGTTTGATCGTTGTGGGTGTTTTAATGTTTTTCAGTATTTTCTTTTTCCTATCCTTTGAACAAGCAGGGGGTTCTATGAGTATCTTCGCTAAAGATTATACCCAACGTGTTTTAGAAGGGTCTGCAGGAACTATTTTCAAATGGATCGATGCACTTTTAACCTTATTCCCATTGGTGATCATCACCTGGGTGTTGGTTGGATTGGCTAGAAAAATTTATAGCAAATATCCGGTTACCATCATTTTCACTGCGATTTCATTTATTTTGGTATGGGCATTGGGAATATGGAAAATCACCAGAGAATTTAACGCTTTAGAAACGGAAATCACCGCTTCTTGGTTTCAAATATTAAACTCCTTCTTTATTATAACCTTAGCTTCTACTTTTAGTAAAGTTTGGGAAAAAGTATGGAATCCATCAGGTCCAATTAAATTCGCTTTAGGATTAATATTAGTGGGAATTGGATTTGCTGTATTGGCCTACGGTTCTCAAGATATTCCTCAAGGTGCCGCTACAGCTTCAGTGAGTATGTTGTGGTTGGTATTGGCATACTTCTTTCACACAACAGGTGAATTGTGCTTATCTCCTGTAGGTTTGTCTTATGTAAGCAAACTATCGCCTAAAAACTTATTGGGTTTAATCTTCGGATTATGGTTCTGTGCATCAGCTATTGCCAATGGACTGGCTGGATTGTCGGGATCGCTTATCGATAAGATCAGTGCCGAACATTCTATATCTTATTTCTTCGGAATATTTGCAATACTACCTGCCGCAGCTGGTTTGGTTTTAATTGCCCTATCTCCTATACTCAAAAAACTAATGCACGGAATTCGTTAATTCAATAAAAACAACCCTCCAATGAGTCAAGTACAAACATTAGAAGATATCCAGAATTTTAAAGGCAAATATCCAAAGCAGATTTGGAGTTTGTTTTTCTCGGAAATGTGGGAGCGTTTTTGCTTCTATGGAATGCGGGGAATGTTGGTTTTCTTTATGATCGACCAATTAAACTTTGACGAGGGAAAAGCAAACTTACAATACGGTGCAACGCAGGCCTTTGTTTATGCCTTTACTTTTGTAGGAGGATTGTTTGCCGATAAGATATTAGGTTTCCGAAAATCCTTGTTTTGGGGAGGAGCCTTAATGATAGTGGGAAGTATGATTTTGGCTTATGAGCCTCATACCTTCTTTTTTACAGGTATCGCATTCACGGTAATTGGAACGGGTTTCTTTAAACCAAATATCTCTACTATGGTAGGTTATTTGTATAAAAAAGGAGATAGTCGTACCGATGCTGGTTTTTCATTATTCTATGCCGGTATTAACTTGGGTGCTTTAATCGGGGGATATGTATGTATCGCCATAGGAAAAGGGCAACTATTTTCTGGACTGATTGAGCACGAACACCGTTGGAATGTCGCCTTTGGATTGGCTGCTTTTGTAATGATTATCAGTTTAATCAATTTTCATTTTACCAAAAGACAACTAGGCCCAATTGGACTTCAACCTAAAGACGTTTTAAAAGATGGCACTGCAGTAGAAAAACCGATTTGGAAAGAAATTGTCGTATACGCCGTTACGTTGGCTATGGTTCCTGTGATCATCCAAATGATCGACAATACACAATATACCGATTATTTTATGGCTATTATTGGTCCTGCCACCCTTTTGTATTTATTCTATGAAATGACCAAGGTGACCGCAGCCGAAAGAAAAAAATTATTTGCAGCCTTAATATTCATCTTATTCTCGATTCTATTTTGGGGAATATACGAACAAGCTGGAGGTTCCCTAAGTATATTTGCCGCTAAGAACTTAAGCAATACCGTACTGGGAATCCCCCTTGATCCAAACGGAGTGAATAATTCAGGCGGAGCCTTTTTCATTATTTTGTTGGCACCCTTGTTAGGATTATTGTGGATTTGGTTGTCTAAAAAACGCATAGAGCCGAACACCGTAGTAAAATTCGGACTCGGATTCTTATTACTAGGTTTGGGATATTACGCCTTGTTTGCAACGCGTCTTTTTGCTGATGCTGCAGGTATAACCTCACTGGACTTCTTTACCATTGCTTTGTTAATCATTACATTTGGTGAGCTTTGTCTGTCGCCAATTGGACTGTCGATCATGACCAAGTTATCAACGGCAAATCTGCAGGGAATGATGATGGGAATGTGGTTTTTAGCCAGTGCTTATGGCCAATATGCTGCCGGAATCATCGGAGCGAATATGTCATCGTCTAAAGCGGGAACCAGCAATTTAGACAGTCTTATTGCCTATACCGATGGCTATAAAGAGCTGGGCGTTTATGCTGTAGTTGCAGGAGTACTGCTGATACTGATTTCGCCTTTTATTCGAAAACTCATGCAAGAAGTTAAATAAGAACATTCACTTTTATCACTATATTATGTCAGAAGACACAACAACAGAACAAAACTTTTTTAAATCTACCGTCCTAGGACATCCCTCGGGGCTATTCGTCTTGTTTTTCACAGAGATGTGGGAACGCTTCTCTTTCTACGGAATGAGAGTATTGTTGATACAATTCTTAACCATGTCACTATTAAGTGACAATCCAGGTTGGGGTTGGTCTGCCGAAAATGCTGGTGCACTTTATGGTACTTATGCCATGTTACTTTACATCACGCCTATTTTTGGTGGGATTATTGCAGATAAATACATCGGATACCGTTGGGCTGTAGTAGTCGGAGCTATCATCATGACCTTGGGACATGCTGCTATGGCATTAGACACGCCAATGATGTTGTATATAGGTTTAGGACTTTTAGTAGCCGGTACTGGTTTCTTTAAACCAAATATGACTTCTATACTTTCGGAAATGTATAAAAAATTCCCTGAGAAAAAAGACGGTGCTTATACCATTTTCTATATGGGTGTTAATGCCGGTGCCTTTTTCGGGATGATGTTGTGTGGATATCTGGCTGAAAAAATCGGATGGCATTGGGGATTCGGCTTAGCTGGTATTTTCATGTTATTGGGTACAGCACAGTTCTGGTTAGCCAAACCTCTATTTGGTAATATTGGAGAAGTTCCAACCAAAGAGAAAAAAATGGCTGTTGCCGCTGCAAACGCCGCTTCGAATAACGACGACGACAAACCCAATCCTTTTACTATGGTCGATTATGTATTAATCGCCATTACTACTACCATTGGACTATTGTACGCCATCAATGACCCCTTGTCAAAAATTGCTAAGGTCAATTTATTCCCATTCAGTTACGGCAGTTTTGATGGACCAAGTATTGCTATATTAGTTGCTTTAGTTGCTTTTATCTTTTTAATTGTAAGCCGTCTGTCTCGTTATACTAAAATCATTAGAGATCGTATGATCGCGGTAATTATCTTCGCTTTCTTCACTATTTTCTTCTGGATGTCTTTCGAACAAGGAGCCTCATCTTTAGTTATCTTCGCAAGAGACAACGTAGATCGTGCGTTAGACGGTTCGGCCTTAACGGCATTCAATATCGTCAATACCCTATTAACGATAGTTCCATTATTAATTATCTCGTGGGTTTTATTCCTTTTGGGAAAACAAACCTGGACAAAAATACCGGGATCCAATATTGTTTTAGCCATCTGTTTCTTAGGAGTATGGGCTGTAGCTATCTGGATGTTATATAAAGAATATACAGCGGAATCTTCAGAAATTACCGTTTCTTGGTTCTCTATTTTAAACTCGTTCTTTATCATTACTTTCGCGTCGATCGTATCTAAGGTTTGGGACAGTAAATACAATCCACCAGCCGCTGTTAAATACGGTTTGGGATTAATCGTCATGGCGATTGGATTCGGATTATTAGCCTATGGTTCACATGGAGTAGCTGAAGGCGTTAAAGTATCGATGATCTGGTTAATTTTAGCTTATTTATTCCATACCTTAGGTGAACTTTGCCTATCCCCAGTGGGACTGTCTTATGTTTCTAAATTGGTTCCGGCACGTATGATTGCATTTATGTTTGGTATGTGGTACTTAGCCATTGCAGTTGGAAATAAATTAGCCGCTGTTATCGGAGGACAGATTGAAAACATCACCAACCAGTATTCGCTATCAACATTTTTCTTAATTTTCACTGTAGTGCCAATTGTAGCTGGATTATTAGTCATGTTACTAAATCCATTCATGAAGAAATTAATGCACGGAGTTAAATAATAATCGATTAAAAACTAAATAAAATGAAGAAATTTTTATTGCTTTTTGTAATCGCTTTAGTTGGAGCTACCGCTCAAGCTCAAGAAATCAAATGGGTAACTTTTCAGGAAGCTATTAAAGCTCAGAAAAAAAAGCCAAAACCCATTTTTATGGATGTATACACCCATTGGTGTGGACCCTGTAAAATGTTGGATCAAAATACCTTTAGTGCTCCGGAAGTCATCAAGGTGATCAACGAAAAATATTACGCGGTAAAATTTAATGCTGAAGGTAACGAGGACATCGAGTTTTTGAACAAAAAATACTCGAACCCCAATTATGACGCCAATAGAACTGGAAGAAATTCCATGCATCAGTTTACCGATTATTTAAGAATTCCTGGATATCCTTCTATGGTCATTCTTGAAAAAGACGGAAGCATTAGAAAAACGGTAGTCGGTTACAAAACTCCAGATCAACTTTTGGAGGAAATCAACTAAATTTGTATTAGAATTTATAATATCCCTTTTCCGATATACTGTGAAAAGGGATATTTTTTTTAAAGCAAAAGTCTGCGACTCTGCGAGATTCCCACACGGGAAAATCAGCCGCAGTTAGAACGAGTTCGGGTTGATGAAAATCAATTATACGGTGGTAGTTGACCTTGGCATTACCCACAAAGATTAAGACGTCGGCTTTAAGAGCGGTTTGATAATTGAATAAACTATCAACAATCAAAACCCGCTGCCCTTTTATTTCCAACAACGGTTGAAGTGGATAATGTTTTTTAACCGTTATAAACCGCTCCCTACAATAATCTTCAACAGCTGCCGATTGCAAGGCCTCGGGATTTGACGAGTACAACACAACCTGATGCAGTTCTTTAAACAGTATACTGCTATACCTACGTTCAAAAAACACCACAACCTCAGCTCGTTGTCTTGCTTGAAATACCGAAGCCATATACGACAACTGCCCCGCAAGTATCACCGCCAATAAAGGGCTCAAATATTCGATTTTACGGCTTTTAACCACATATCCGACAAACACCAAGATAACAACTGCGAACACGGCTAAAAAGCCATCTAACGACAGCTGCTGTACATTGTAAATCGACAGCTGTCCCACTAAGCGAATAAGCTCATTCATAAATCCGATCAGCCCACTCACCAACTTCCCCACTGCTAAGGCTACCACAACGGATAAATAATTCAAAAACAATAACACCAACAACATTCCCAAAATCAATGTTACCAATGGAATAACTATCACATTGCCCACAAGAAACAACAAGGGAATTTCATGGAAATAATAAATACTCAACGGTAAGATACCAATTTGCACGACCAGCGACACTGCAATGATCTCTTTAAAATATTTTATTACACGCCATTTGGAATTCGCAAAAGGCTGAATTATGGGATAAAAATAAACAATTGAAAAAACCGCTAAAAAACTCAGTTGAAACCCGACCTCGTAAATATAGTCGGGATTAAAACACAACATGATAAAAAAACTTATTGCCAAGCTGTTGGCGTTGCTTTGCGAGCGCCTTAAAAACTTGGTGAATGCAAATACGGTAAACATCGTTACTGCTCGTACAACGGGTGGAGCAAAACCGGAAATCAAAGCAAACAACCATAAAACTATAAGCGAAAAACCATAGATCAATCGGATTTCCAATCGAAACAGCGTTAAAAATCTTACGATAAAAAAATACAGTATCCCGATATGCAGTCCTGATATCGCTAAAACATGAATAACACCCACACGACTAAAATCTGTTTTTAACTCGGTCGAAAGTTCTTGCCGTTGCCCAAACATCAACGCTTTGATCATCGCTAACACCTCTGGATCAAACTGATGAATATCAAAACCAGCAATTAATCCGTCTCGCCAATTGGCCATTCGCGAAAAAAATCTAAACTGACGACCGATAACAATAACATTTTGATCGGTCAGATAGACCTGCCCAACAATGCCCTGACGTTCCATATACCTGTTGTAGTCAAACTGATATGGATTTAGCGGTTTTTTAATATCTTGTACCAACTGATAAACATGTAATTCCTCGCCGATCATCCGTGAAACGCTATCGTATTTAATCGGTACGATCACCAACACCTTACCAAAAGTCACCTTTTGATCAACCTGAACAAGCTGGGCAATGTAGCGATTCGAAAACTGATTCGGTTTCAGTTTTTCTACAAGCAACAATTTTAAAAACTGCTTAGTTTCCTTATTCAGCACTTGCTGATAATGGTATTTTTGAGTGGATATCGAATGCATTGAGGCAGTAAACAGACCGAGGCTGCAATAGATAGCAGCATAACAAATCCAGTAAAAGCCACGATAATAAAGAAACAAAAAGGTCTTGCTCCCAATGAGTACTAACAGCACGGAACTAGTGAGATATAAAAACACTAATACACGGCTTTTGATCAAAAAGGGATGAGATAAAATGCCTAAAACAAAGAATATGGAAAGGCTTAAAAAAGGAAATTTCAATATCTTCATCGACTGAAGATATTGAAATTTCGCTGTTAATCAAACAGTTAGACTGTTATTTAACTATAATAGTTGTTTTTCGTAAACTCTATTGATCTGTGCAAAAGTACGGTTGTAATACGCTTCACTAAGTGAAGACACAATCACCCCCTTTGATGTAGAAGAGTGTATAAATTTAATATCCTCTCCTTTAACTTCAACTATAATTCCAACGTGACTAATTCTTGATTTTTTACCGGTTTTAAAAAAGATTAAATCCCCTTTCTGCGCTTCAGAAGAATTAATTTTTTCACCGATGGATGCCATATCTCTTGAAGATCTCGGCAGGGATATATCCAAAGCATTAAATGCCGTGGTAACAAATCCGGAACAATCCATTCCATCTCTTGAAGTTCCTCCAAATCGGTAGCGAACTCCTTTATAATCCTCTGCATTGTTTAACAGCTGCTGTGTCAAATAACTGCCCGTATCTTCTTTACGGCTGGTTTCATCAATCTCATTTAAAATCTTCGCCAATTCCTCGACACTAACTTCTTTAGTTTCGTTTGCGGCTAAATCTTTACCTTTTGTATTCGAGATTGGTTTCTTTTTCCCTTTATTGTTATTCTTGGGAGGGTTATTTGCAGGCGTGATATTATCTAAAGTGACTTTTTGCAAGGAACTTGCATGCGTTCGTCCAGACAATAACAGCAGTACAATTAAGAAGGCGGAAGCGTACGTTTTCATAATTATCGATGTTGTTATCTCACAAATATAGAATTTTATTTTAAAAAACAACTCATAAATTTTTATTAATTAATCGTGCTGTTAAATTACTTGCCCCTTCGCCGCCGAGCTTATCTATCAGTATATCATAATTTTGCAACATTTTAGTTCTGCCTTGATCTTGAATTATCTTAGTAAACTCCTCGTGTATGCGTTTTTTATTACAATCATTCTGTACCAACTCTTTGACCACTTCACGGTCCATAATTAAGTTGACTAGTGAGATAAATTTTAGCGTAATAATCCTTTTCGCAATCTGATATGAAATCGGACTGGCTTTATACAAGACCACCTGAGGCACCTTAAACAAAGCCGTCTCTAAAGTAGCGGTACCCGAAGTGACCAAAGCCGCATAAGCAACATTGAGCAAGCCATAGGTTTCATTGGAAATAAAGACCACATTTTTGTTTACGAGAAACTGCCTGTAAAACTCAAAGTCCTGACTCGGAGCTCCCGCTATAACAAATTGAAAATTGGCAAAATTCGGAACCACGGTTAACATCTCAGATAACAAACGCGTGATTTCCTGTTTCCTACTTCCTGGTAGCAATGCTATAATAGGTCGATCGTCGAGTTGATGACGCTCTCTAAACTGCGGATCAGCCGTTGTGCGATATTGCGCAATAGCATCAATTAACGGATGCCCGACAAATTGAACGGGATAGCCGTGTTTTTTCTCATAAAAGTCCTTTTCAAACGGCAAAATCACATACATATGATCCACATCGCGTTTGATCGCTTTAATTCTGTTTTCTTTCCAGGCCCAAATTTGAGGGGAAATATAGTAATGCGTGGGTATACCTTGCTTTTTAGCCCATTTAGCAATGCGCATATTGAAGCCGGGGTAATCGATAAAAATAATCGCATCAGGAGCAAAAGCTTCAATGTCTTTTTTGCAAATAGAAATATTTCTTAGAATAGTCCCTAAGTTCTGAATGACCTCCGCAAATCCCATAAACGCCAATTCGCGATAATGCTTAACGAGGGTACCACCAACACTCTGCATCAAATCTCCACCCCAAAAACGAATTTCAGCTTGTGGATCTTCTGCTAAAAGTGACTTCATAAGATTAGAACCGTGCAAATCTCCAGAGGCCTCTCCGGCTATAATATAATATTTCATATCTAGTTACTAAGTGTTTTTATTTGATCCCGAAACGGTTATGCTTTTATAATTATTGACATCGCGATTGATCACTATTACCATCCTCACAGTTATACTCCAGCGGGTTTGCATTTCCAGCGCTAAGATAATGCCTCCAAGCATTAAAAACATCTATTTTTTTAAAAAACGCCGACAAACTTAAGCCACTTGTAGCATTACAAATCGTATAACAAACGAGCAACAACTTTAAAACGCCTCCTTTAAGCTTGAAAATCAGCAAAAAAAACAGCTAGCAGCCGTCACAACTCCCCTTACAATTCCCAACGATTTAATTGCTGTATGGCATGATAGGCCGTTAAGTCGAATTGAACTGGCACAACGGATATATAACCGTGTTTTAACGCCCACTCATCGGTATCCTCTCCCTTATCTTGATTGACAAACTCACCCGTTAACCAATAGTACTCTTTACCGTGTGGACTTATGCGTTTATCAAACTTTTCTTGCCAAGTAGCCTTAGCTTGTCTACATATTTTTATTCCTTGGATTTCCTCTCTTTTTAATTTGGGAAAATTGACATTCAGTACAATTCCCTCAGGAAGTCCATTTTTCAAGGTTTCCAAAGTAAGCTGTTTCACAAAGGACATTACTTCATCAAAATTGGCGTTCCAGCTAAAATCTTGAAGCGAAAAACCAATAGCTGGAATTCCACTCATCCCCGCTTCTAGAGCGGCACTCATGGTTCCAGAATAAATCACATTAATCGAAGAATTGGAACCGTGGTTGATACCTGAAACACAGATATCTGGTTTGCGGTCTAATATTTGGTCCATCGCAATTTTTACGCAATCCACCGGTGTTCCGGAACAGCTGTATTCCGCTTCCAAATCAGGATCGATTGAAACGCGTTCGATGGACAAAGTACTGTTGATCGTAACGGCATGCCCCATTGCTGACTGGGCCTTATCTGGAGCTACTACGACCACTTCACCAATTTCCTTCATCACCTGTATCAATGCGCGAATACCAGGTGCTACTATACTGTCGTCATTCGTTACTAAAATTAAAGGTTTTTGTTTCATTGCATTATTTTATTTACTTTCGCTAAAGTAATAAATATATAAGTATACTCCATTACACTTAGGCCCAACCCCTAAAAAACTTAACCGATCCTTTGATTTTTAACACTAAGGTTTAACAAAATATTATTGGAGCGTCATATTAAGTCTCTAATAAATTACTTACTTTAGATGAAAATTAATTGATGAACACTATTTGGTCATTTATGAAAAGAAACTATAAGATAATACTACTCATTCTAGGTGTATCTACTCTATTGTGGAGTTTTATGCCAAAGGAGCCGAAGGAGAATCCTGAAAAGGATCAATTACTGATTGAAATGATTACGTATTTACTTGAAAAAGGCCATTATGACCCCGTGAAAATCGACGACACATTTTCCAAAGATGTTTATAAAGAATATATCAAATCCTTGGACCCGACGAAACGTTTTTTCACACAAGCAGATATTGATGAGTTTGCAAAATACGAGTATTTAATCGATGATATGATTAAATTGAAGGACTTGTCGTTTTTTAATTTGACGCACGATAGAATAATACAACGCATGTCAGATGCTCAAGTTATCTATAAAGATATCTTAAGCAAACCCTTTAATTTATATGCCAATGAAACTTTTGATGCGGACTACGACAAGCAAGCTTTTTCTGCAGATGAGGAAGCTCTAAAAAAGCGTTGGGAAAAACAACTTAAGCTTTCCGTTTTGTCAACGATTTCTGATAAGATAAAATTACAAGAAGGAGAAGAGGTCGCTACCGATGAATTTGAAGACGATATGGATTCAGATACCTATGCTACTAAGACAAAGAAAAAAGACGAAAAACCCGTAGAAAAGAAAACTTTTGAAGAACTTGAAGTAGAAGCTCGTGAAGCTACCTTAAAATCTTTAAATGAGTATTTTGGATTTATAGACGAATTGCAACGCAAAGATTGGTTTACGATCTATGTCAACAGTATCGTGGAGCGTTTCGACCCACATAGCTCCTATTTAGCACCGGAGGACAAAGAGAAATTTGACGCTAGCATGAGTGGAACTATTGAAGGTATTGGAGCCAAACTACAAAAGAAAAATGATGTTACCGAAATTTCGGAACTGATTCCAGGTGGACCAGCATGGAGAGGGAAAGAATTAGAGGCCGGAGATCTTATCTTAAAAGTCGCTCAGGGAGATGGATTAGCTGAAGATGTTGTGGGAATGCGCTTGGAGGATGTGGTCAAAAAGATTAAAGGTCACAAAGGCACTGAAGTGCGTTTGACCGTAAAAAAAGTGGACGGAACTGTAGTGGTTATCTCGATTATTCGCGAGATTGTTGAATTAGAGGAAACCTATGCCAAATCCAGTTTGATCCAAATTGGCGACCAAACCTATGGTTTGATTCAGTTACCGAAATTCTATATCAATTTTGAGAATAAGGATAATCGCGATGCCTTTAAAGATGTTACCAAAGAAGTAGAGCGTTTAAAAGCACAAAACGTCAGTGGAATCATCATGGATCTTAGAAATAATGGTGGTGGTTCATTGCAAACCGTAGTGGATATGGCTGGTCTTTTTATAGAGCAAGGCCCTATCGTTCAGGTTAAATCTTCGAAAGGTAAGAAAGACGTCTTGTTTGATCGCGATACCAAAATACAATGGGAAGGACCTTTAGTTGTAATGGTCAATAACTTTTCAGCATCGGCATCAGAAATTTTCGCAGCTGCTATACAGGATTACAAAAGAGGGGTTGTCATTGGAAGCAAACACACTTATGGTAAGGGGACCGTTCAAAACGTCATCAATTTAAATGATCTACTTAAAGACCAACAACCATTTGGTGATCTGGGAGCATTAAAATTAACTTTACAGAAATTCTATAGAATCAACGGAGGATCGACACAAAGAGAAGGTGTCTTAAGCGATGTCGTTTTACCAGATCGTTTTTCTTTCATCGACATGGGTGAACGCGACATTCCCAACGCCATGCCGTGGGACAAAATTGACCGCGCCAACTATACGCCGTTAAAAAACGATTTCAGTACAGCAATCACCAACAGTAAAAAGAGAATTGCTACCAATGAGCAGTTTAAACTAATCACTGAAAATGCGAAGTGGATCAATGAACGCAAAGACGAAAAAGTTTTTAGCTTGAATTACGACAAGTATAAACTACGTCAAGAACAAGTAGAAGAAAAAGCCAAGAAATTCAAAGCGATTTCAAAGTATAACAATCATTTAAAATTCAACTCCCTTCCTTATGAATTGGAGCGATTTAAAAATGACACTATCCTAGAAAACAAACGCAACAGATGGCATGAGTCGTTAGCGAGCGATGTATATGTAGAAGAGGCGGTATACATCTTAAAAGATCTGTATAAAGGCGCACCTATCAACACGACAGATTTCTCTAACAAAAAAATTAAACTCGCTGAGAAGCATTAATTTTAATGGCGGATAAAACCATCTCTAACAATCAATTAGCGCTCCAAAAATTCAAATCGGATTTTTGGGGCGTTTTATCTTTCTGGTTTGTTGTGGTATTGACCTTTGTTTCGATCCTGGCCTATGTCATTGTTCCCGACAAAACTCAAAATGCCAATGCTGGCGATCTTTCATTGCGATCAAAAGAACCGGGTTTTACGGTCACTACCTTAACACTTCCTACTGAAAAACCACTAGTAAACAATTGGAAGTCCTGGTTTGTGGGACGCGAATATCAACCAGCGACAATACCGATTAGCAACTATCATTTTACCAAAGACTCCATTCACTACACCACTTATAGCAACAACCCGCTTACAGCACAACACGAATCACTACCACTGAACAGCTTTCAGGAGGAAAAGCCGAATACCATCATCAACAACTACATCAACCAGAAATACTACATCTTGGGTACAGACAGTCAAGGTCGCGATTTTCTGAGTCGATTAATCATTGGATCAAGAGTGTCCTTATCCATAGGTTTTGTTGCGGTAGCCCTGTCGTTGATTATCGGAGTTTCACTCGGCGCAATAGCTGGATATTACGGTGGAAAAACCGACGCCTTAATCATGTGGTTAGTCAATATGGTTTGGTCTATACCTACCCTGCTTCTAGTCATAGCGATTACATTAGCACTGGGAAAAGGTTTTTGGCAAGTTTTTGTAGCCGTAGGATTGACGATGTGGGTCGAAGTTGCTCGTGTAGTAAGAGGACAAGTGATCAGTGTAAAAGAGCAACAATATATTACCGCTGCAAGAGCTTTGGGATATTCGGACATTCGCATTATCCTCAAACATATCTTACCCAATTGTATGGCTCCTGTAATTGTGATATCAGCAGCCAATTTTGCATCGGCCATTTTAGTCGAAAGTGGATTGAGCTTCCTGGGTCTTGGCGCGCAAGTACCCGTACCGAGCTGGGGATCGATGATTAAAGAAAACTACAATTATATCTTATTGGGAAAACCTTACCTCGCCTTAATCCCAGGAATCGCTATGTTTTTATTGGTCATGGCTTTTATGTTGATTGGAAACACCTTAAGAGATGCACTGGACGTTAAAAAATAACGTTTAAAGAAGTTTAGTACACTATTGTATTAGAATTTTCCGAAGATCGTTTCGATTTCCATTGTAGATATTGACATCGACCTTAGTTTCGATTCCAGGTACAATTCCCTTCTCTGTAAATTGCCAGAAATGCCATTCCGGTTTGATGTTCTCCACAAAGAAATTATAATTGGCAATCCAAATAATATGATCGGGAAATGCCTGCTGTAAATTTTTATTGTAGTAATGTTCTCCCGAATACAATATCGGCTTTACACCATATTGACGTTCTACGATATCCATCCAACGTTTCAAGCCCAAAATCAGGCTGTCCATCGGTTGGTTTTTCGGCATTTCTTCTACATCGAGTACCGGAGGAAAATCACCCTCCCCCAATTTGACGTTGCGTATAAAATTCTCCGCCTGCTCGACGGAATTTTCATTTGGACGATAATAGTGGTATGCACCGCGAATAAAGTTGTTTGCGCGGGCGCTACGCCAATTTCTCAAAAAAGCGGTATCTACACCATCCTTTCCCATAGTCGCTCTTATAAAGACATATTCCAACGGAAATTCTTGATTGATGCGGTCCACTTGCTCCCACAACACCTTTCCTTGATAATGTGAAATATCAAAACCAAATACCTTATCGGAATGCCGTTTTAAAACCTCTACATTTCGAATATCAAACACAGTGGTTTCGGCTGCGCGTTTCCGTTCTTCACTAAAAAAATACTTAATTCCATCTTTAAAAGTTATCCCAAACCAGATTCCCAAACCAACAAAAACCACAGCGGCAACCACCCATTTTAAATGGTGTATGGTAAAAGCAGTTTTTTTCTTTACCGGTTTTCGGGGAATTGAATTTCTTTTAATGGTTTTTCTCGGTGTAGGCATACAGGAATTATAAGCCTACAAAAATACATTATTAAACAGACTTTTAGAAAAAAACAAGACTCAATTAATCCGAAAACTCTCTGGCAAATATCAGTTTGTCGTCAATCCACCATCGACCGCAACCACCGTTCCGGTGATCCATTTTGCCTGCTCTGAAGCTAAAAAAACCGCCATACTCGCAATATCCTCTACAGTACCTATATGACCTAGAGGGTAAATAGTCTGAACCATCTCCCGAAAAGCAGCCTGCTGTTCTTCAGTCAATTTTTCGAGATTAGTCTGAAATTGTGCGGTTTGCACACTACCCGGTGCAATACCATTCACACGAACACCACATTTCCCGATTTCAAACGCTAAGGCTTTTGTAAACGAATCCAAAGCACCCTTAGTCAGAGAATAAGCCGTCGAATCACGTCCAATCAACATTCGATGCGAAAAATAGGACGAGATATTAATAATATTGCCAGCCGTTTTAACCAAGGAATCCAACAAACTTTGAGATAGTAAATACGGTGCTTTTACATTGAGGTTCCAATGTTTGTCCAACAAATCCTCCCCCGTTTCCGCAAAAGGAACAAAAACCCCCATACCCGCATTGTTAACCAATACATCCACCTGCGGAAAAATTTCCAGAACGCGTTCTACCAAAACACTTATGGTAGCGCTGATTGTAAGATCTGCATCCAAGCCGATAATAGTGGTACCATACACACTTAACGATTTCACTGCCTTATCGAGCTTAGCCCGCTCTCGACCCACTACACAGACATGAGCGCCGTTTTGCGCAAATCGGCTTGCAATGCCCAAACCAATTCCATCGCTTCCACCTGTCACTACAACATATTTACCCCTTAACATCTTGCTGTTTTTTATCATTTTCCAAAATCCAACTATCGTGCAACCATTTTTGAGTTATTCGTTTATTCGCAGCATTATCCCAGATGATGTCACGTTCAAAAGTGATCACACTGCCGTCAAATCCAACGATAACCCATGCATAATCACCTCTTGACTTGCGATAACATTTGTACTTCATACCAAAAATCAGCTTTTCTTGTTGATTGATGACCATCGACTCCCCATGCTTATCAATCCATAGATTTTCAAGAGAATTGGCTAAATCAGCATCGATTTCCAGCAAAAACTTCGTTGCAATCTCTCGGGTCTGCTCCTCGCTCAACAGATCCCGATCCAGATATTTTACATCCATTCGCGTAAAACCCAGAATACGATAAGGCATTTCCTGAGTCACTATAAACGAAAAATGCTCCTGCAACAAATCACTATTAACATCCTTTGTATAGCGAAACAAATAAGCCTTTTCCTTATTCACCTCTACCAAAGAAACGGTATCTGCCTTAAAATCGGATGGAATCACCACTTTGCTTTGAAAAAATTCCAACTGAGGTTTCAGTTCGTCCACGCTCCATTGCTGTGAATCATTGATCTCCCCTTGTCCCTGACAGCTTTTAGCCGTCAAAATAATAAAAACTAAAAAAAAATTCTGTCTCATATTGACTTAAATTGTAATTAATAAATACTAATTGTAAATAACTTACAATTGCAAATGAAGTAATATATTTTTACATTTACAACAACTTATGTAAATAACTTACAATGCCCAAACAAGACAAAGCATTATCGTTTGATTATGAATTCCTCAATAAATTAATTGTTGGGATAGGAGAAGTAGCCCAAATAACGGCTTTACCCACAAGACAAATCCGTTATTGGGAGGAAAAGGGGATCATCAAGAGTTTAACAGAAGTCGAAGGTAAAAACCGTAGATATGACTATGAAAACATCAAAAAAATACTTTTGATCAAAGAATTATTAGACGAGGGCTACACCTTAGATGCGGCCGCAGGAAAGATTCAAAGCAGAATGGATACTATAGAACAAACCTTGCGCAAACTACAAACCAAGTAGCGATCAAAAGATCAGTGCGGAGTTTTATTGTTCGGTTGGTTGCAAACGCAATACGGGCACTGGCAATTTGATACCGTGCTCCTTAAATTGCTTATCAATCTCAAATCGAATAGCACTAGCTATACGATCGTTATCAAAGGAATTATCAATAAAATAGTATAATATAAAGCGAATTGAAGACTCGCCAAATTGATCGAGAAACACCAACGGTTCGGGATCTTTCATCACATCGGGATTAACGGCTGCGCTTTTCAGCAGAACTTCTCGTACTTTTTGAACATCCGTTCCAATATATACCCCGACATCAATTCGAGCTCTGATCACTTCATCATCTTGAGTCCAGTTATTGATAATGTCGTCGATAAATTTTCTATTGGGAATTACGATAATTTTTCGATTCCGCGTTTCCGCTATAGTAGATCTTAGCTTAATCAGTTTAACACGAGCTACCTCATCATTGATATGAATCACATCACCTACAGTAAGTGTTTTATCCATCATGATGTAAATACCGGCTATTAAGTCTTGGAATATCTTTTGAAGTGCTAACCCCAGCCCTACAAAGAGCGCTGCAGAAGTCGTTAGAAACATATTGATATTTACCCCTATTGCATTGAGGATAAAAAAGAACATAATTACATAAACAAAATAGTTTACAAAATTAAAAGCGCTTGTCAGTCGACCGCTGTCTTCAATCGAGGAGATTTTTAGCACGGTTTTTTTAAGAAACTTTAGTCCATAACGAGTCAGAACCAGCGTAAATACCACAAAAAGAATCGTACCAACTGTGACTGTAATCGATTTACCTGCATAAATCTCATACTCCAACAATTTAGATAATAGTTCTCCCATACCGATTGGCTTTAAAACAATACCTATAAATTTAAGCAACTCTTACTCAAAAACCAAAGTATCGTTGTAATTAAAAATAGCTATAAATAAAAAGACCTCTTCTTTCGAAGAGGTCTTTGTGCGGGTAAAAGGACTCGAACCTTCACACCGTGAGGCACCAGATCCTAAGTCTGGCGTGTCTACCAATTTCACCATACCCGCGGCTTTTGTTTCAGTAAGCGGTTGCAAATATACGCATTGAAATTTAAATTCCAAGAAAAAAATAATATTTTTTTATTATTAGCTTTGTGATGATTAATGTTAACCATTCAAATTTACGATGAAAGATTCTAAACAATACGTACAAGAAAATAAAGATCGACTGATCAACGAGTTGATTGAGCTATTAAAAATTCCATCTGTCAGTGCAGACAGTGCTTATTCCCAAGATGTTATCAATACTGCTGAAGCCGTAAAAGCCAACTTAGAGAAAGCGGGTTGTGACTTGGTTGAGATGTGCGAAACACCGGGATACCCTATTGTTTACGGTGAAAAAATAATTGATAAAAATTTACCGACCGTACTTGTTTATGGTCATTATGACGTGCAACCAGCCGATCCTATCGAACTTTGGACGTCTCCACCTTTCGAACCGGTGATCAAAAAAACGGAAATTCACCCGGAAGGTGCCATATTTGCTCGTGGAGCCTGCGATGATAAAGGTCAAATGTTTATGCATGTCAAAGCATTGGAATATATGATTCAAAATGACGCTTTGCCTTGTAACGTCAAATTTATGATTGAAGGGGAAGAAGAAGTGGGATCTACCAGCTTAAGTTGGTTTGTAAAAAGAAACCAAGAGAAATTGAAGAACGATGTGATCTTAATATCTGACACTGGTATGATCTCAAATGATCAGCCATCAATCACTACTGGATTAAGAGGGCTAAGTTATGTTGAAGTTGAAGTGACCGGACCAAATCGCGATTTACACTCTGGACTATATGGAGGTGCTGTTGCCAATCCGATCAACGTTTTAGCAAAAATGATTGCCTCCCTTCACGATGAAAACAATCACATTACCATTCCAGGATTTTATGATAAAGTAGAAGAGCTATCCAAAGAGGAAAGAGCCGAAATGGCTAAACGTCCCTTTTCGATCGAAGCATATAAAAAAGCACTGGACATTGAGGAGGTAGCTGGAGAAACTGGATATGACACCAACGAAAGAAACTCTATCCGACCAACCTTAGACGTTAATGGAATATGGGGAGGTTATACTGGCGAAGGAGCTAAGACCGTTATTGCGAGTAAGGCTTATGCGAAGATCTCGATGCGTTTAGTCCCAAATCAAGATTGGGAGGAAATCACAGAATTGTTTAAAAAACATTTTGAAAGCATCGCTCCAAAATCGGTTAAAGTAGTTGTAAAACCACACCATGGTGGACAAGGTTACGTGACTCCAACAGATTCTATCGGTTACCAAGCCGCATCAAAAGCCTATACCGATACTTTTGGAAAAACGCCTATTCCAGTTCGATCAGGAGGAAGTATTCCAATTGTAGCGCTGTTTGAGGAAGAATTAAACTCCAAATCTATCATGATGGGCTTTGGCTTAGATAGTGACGCTATTCACTCTCCTAATGAACATTTTGGAGTATTTAACTACTTGAAAGGAATTGAAACTATTCCTTTGTTTTACAAATACTTTACGGAATTGTCTAAATAAAAGAAAAGCCACCCTATCGGGTGGCTTTTCTTTTATGGCCTATTTGCCTATTCGCACATACGCGAATTCGCTTTATCACGTAAAAAAGGATAAGCTTTTCAACCTATCTTTTTCTAAGCCTATATTCGCATATCAGCATATCAGCAT
>DCKE01000005.1:233174-253071 GCA_002320285.1 Flavobacteriaceae bacterium UBA1682
AACGTATCAACGTATCAACGTATCTGCGTATCAGCATATCAACGTATCAGCATATCAACGTATCAGCATATCAGCCTACTAGCGTACACTCACGGAAATATGACGATCTAAAACGCGATCAGATTCCGGTGCACTAGCATCGTACTTTGCAAATTTTGAACCATAACCTTCAGCGCCTTCTACCTGACTACCTCTGCCTGCGGATTCAATACTTTTTTTAACTGCATTAGCACGTTCACCAGACAACTTAATATTAACCGCTTCTGTTCCCGTTTTATCGGTATAACCTCCAATTTTTAATTTGGCATCTGGAAAAGCTTTTAAGATAGCTACGATATTTACCAACTGAGGCTTTGATTCTTCTGTTATAATAGCGCTATTGGTTTGAAAATTCAAATTATCAAAATCAAACCAGGTATCTTTTAATTTTTGATCCCCTAATTTTTTATAATCTGTCTTCAAGAACACGACCAATCGATCTTCGATTCCGCCTTTATAGGCGTCGATAACCACACCGTCAGGCAGTGTTACTTTCATCAGTTCTCTACTGGTTAAATCCACTGTAGTATTCGCATTTGTATTTGCCGTATCAATCACTCCTTGAGTGGTGTCCACTGTGGTTGCAGGTACATCCTTACCACGAAGGAAAAAATAGATCAGAGCTGCCGCAATCAGCAACAAAATTATATATAGCCACATCGAGCTCCCTTTTTCTTTCTTTACGGGTGCTACTGGTTTTACACGTTCGTGAACAACAGGACGAACCGGCTCCGTATGGTTTGATTTACCCAAACCTGCCCAAGATAATCCCATAGGTAGTGCAGCAGCGAAGGCAGCCTTATTATTACTTAAGAAATTCGAAATGGTATCCACATCAAAATTGGGACTTAGATTTTTGAAAAAACCAAAAACTGCAGTTGTTGCTTGCTCCAATACTGAATTAGTAGCTGACGCACTCAAACCGCTATGCGTTTGAATCGAAGACACTACTTCTGTACTAGAATTTCCAAACAAGGATGAAAACACGCCTTTGAGCGGTGGTGCCTGTCCAGTCCCGTCTAAAGAATCCACAAAGTGACTCTTAGCTTGATTAAAAATGGTAGACAGCCCTCCTTTACCTTGATTTGCCAGTCCCAGCAAAACAGAAGCAATTGACATATTAAAACCCTTTTCGAGCTTATCAGCAGACTCACCAGTTGAACTACTCAAATCTGAAATTGATTCAGGCGAAATAAAATTTCGAACCTGATTAATAAAATTATTATCCATAGCTGTATTGTTTTAATTTTCCTCATAAATTTAGGCATTATATTGACATAAAACCAATTCTAATATATACAGGTGCAAATTTTAACAAAACAAAAACTTTAAAAAAACACTTTTTTGACACGAAAACCCTTACAACATCAGCGCTAGCAAAAAAACAATAAATTTTAAATTTTAACATTTAAACTATGAATTCTTAGCCTGAATCCACAAACTCATATACTTAGTACTCTGTAAACTATGATGTAAAAGCAGTTGACCAATAAAATTACTTTGTCGATTTTTTTTCAAATCAACAAAGCGATTGGTTATCCATTCCGAAAATTCGTTTATCATTAGATCCGAAGCATAACGCTGATTTAAAATTTGAATCCCAGCTAACGCAGCCTTCTCCCAATCGTCTTGATCGTTATATAAATGCATGGCTCTTTCAATAATATCTGCATCCGCATCAGCTATATAACCGTTCCACGGCAAATCTCCTTTCATCCCCTCTGCTCCCACCGAAGTAGTAATACAGGGTGTACCCGTTTTCATAGCATCGATAAATTTACCTTTGACTCCAGCGCCAAAAGGAATAGGAGCTAGTAATATGCGACAAGGCATTAGCACTTCCAACACCTCTTCTGCTCGTCCATGCACGAGAAAGCTCTCTTTGGGCTGATGCAGCTGCATCACCTTTTCCGAGGCGTAAGCCCCATATATATGTAATTTTACTCCAGGCAATTTTTTGCGTAACTCGGGCCAAATTCTAGTCTTCAGAACCTGCACGGTGTTCCAATTCGGTTCGTGAATAAAGTTCCCGATAAAAACAAAGTCACGGCGCTCTTCAAATGACGGCCACTGCGATTGAATTGAACTACCGATCTCATCTTCAAGAAAAGGGAGATAAAACAACATAGCGGCATCGATCTTAAACCGCCTTGTCAATAAGTTCATTTCATATTCCGAAATAATTAAAGTAGCATCAGATCGGTAAATACTCGCTATCTCTCTTTTTGCTCGATCGGTATATAGGGATTCTTCATTGAAATCAATTCCTTTTTTATAAGAGTCCTGTCGCGCATAACGTAAAAAATGAAGATCTTCGGTATCCAAAACGCGCAGCGCGTGAGGACAAGTTTGAGCTACCCGCCAGCCGTATTGTTCTTCAACCATAAACCGATCAAACAATACTAGATCTGGATTCCAATCCGTCAATTGACAATCAAAACTATCATCGTTTAATCGTATCACCTCCTCTTGAACCCCGATACTCGGCAGATCAAAACTAAAATCTGATTTTCCGGCTGCACAGGCAAAGCGAACCTGCATACCCTGACTTAGAAACCATCGAATCAACTGAATCATACGTGAACCCGCTGCTGATGATCCGGGCTCTGGCCAAACCAATCCGATAACCACTAACTGTTTTCCGCTCCAAAAATTTTCCATGTTACAAAATAACGGAATATTTGCCTGAGCAGCATCAATTTTTAAAGCCGATAATAATTGCTAAATTTGCATTTAAACTATTATCAAATGTTAGGATTAAAATTATTGACCGACCCCAGATGGGCAAATATTGCCGAATCTAACTTAGAAGAGATTTTAACCGATCACGCTTGGTGCGAGCAAAAAGCAGCTACCAATGCGATTACCATCATAGCATACAATTCCGAACACGAAGACTTAGTGACCGCCTTAACCGATATCGCTATAGAAGAAATGGAGCATTTTAAAATGGTCCACGAAATCATCAAACAACGCGGTTATACCCTAGGCAGAGAACGCAAAGACGACTATGTCAATCAACTGTTTAAATTCATGAAAAAAGACGGCAGTAGAAACGATGCATTTATCGATCGTTTATTATTTGCTGCGATGATTGAAGCGCGAAGCTGCGAACGCTTTAGAGTTTTATCGGACAATATCAAAGATGAAGAATTAGCAATTTTCTATAGAGAACTAATGATTAGTGAGGCAGGTCACTACACCACTTTCCTCAAATTCGCCAAAAAATATACCGAAAAAGTCGATGTGGATCAGCGCTGGAAAGAATGGCTGGACTTTGAAGGCCAATTGATTCAAAATTACGGTAAACAAGAAACCGTCCACGGTTAATGAAAGAACAAAAAGTTCCTTTCCAAAAAGGGTTCAAAAGGAACTTTTTGATATCTGAACAACACCGATCCGCTACCTAGCCGATTGATGTATTAGCTTTCATTTTTAAGTATAAACGGCAAAAAGTCTTTCTTTTCTTCAAAACTCTGTGCCAACATTTCGCTTAAATTTTGATTCTTTTTCATCAGTACAAAGATAGCTCCCTGTGCTCTAAGCAATCGCTCATCGCGATTAATTCCTAAATTCATATCTTTGAGAACCCATAATACATCTATGAATTCCTTAGACATATTATAACGTTCTCCCTGGTAATTCTCGAAGATAGACACAAAACAAAAAGCCTCAGCAAAAGCATGTCGATTAGGTTCTGTATCCGCAATACTATTAGAACCCACACAAACTCTACCCACATAATTATCGTCCTCGTTTATCCGTGTTATTGAAAAAAACTTAACCGCCATATTCATTAACTGATTCATACTCACGGTATCTTTTAGTTCCGTTTTATCAATCACTTTTCTTGAAAAGTCATTTAATACCGCAGTAAACAGACTGTCTTTTTCCAATGTCTTTATATAGGTCTGTTGTAAAACCACGGAATCCGTTATCAATTTAAACTTCTCATAATCCAAACGTGTCGTAAAATTGACCAATATATAATCGAGCGTCTGTAAATTGGGATCAATGCTAGAACTGGCACAATTGGGCTTGCGAGCTTCCTTAATTCTAGCAATTAAATCAGATTTACCATCGAAAACTTCGGCTTTCATCTGAATAAAATCATCCAAATGCTCAGTCAGTATACAGGGCACTTGTCCGTAGACTGTATGACTTACTGTTAAAACAAACAAAACACCTAGCACAACTCTTAGCAGCTTCATATTTCTAATATTATCAATTATACCTTACTTTTTACTGTGTACTGAACCCAGCTTAGCATTAAAAAAAAACCAAAACACTATAAATTATTCCAAAATATAGCAATTAGAAAACAAATATAGCAATTATAAACGCATTAATTTACATTATTAATTTTTTAATCTACATTTGTAGTTCGTGATACACAATTATAGACTATGAAAATCGTTTTAGGACTTTTTTTCGCAATAGTATTACTAATGATTAATGCAGCCTGTAAAACGAACCAAACAAAAAACCACGAAAGAGTTGGTCGTTGGAAAGTTAAAATGCGTTATGAAGATCAAATTCAAACGATTCATGCAAAATACAATCGAAAAGGATTTGGCAAAGGGATTTGGCAATACAGACTAGACGGAAAACTATATAAAAAAGAAACTTATTCCAAAGAAGGAATTTGTTATGTAACTACCTATTATACCGATGGCACAACGGAATCCATAGGACAAACCAAATTAGACGTCAAAGACAGCCGTATTCATTGGTATTATACCGGAGATTGGTTTTACTTTGACGAAGAAGGAAAACTTAAAACGATAAGGAATTACAAAAACGGAGAATTAATTAGAGAAACCCTAATTAAGAAACAGCAATAAACAAGATTACAAAAAATTATATCTCGAAAATTTTTGACTATGAAATTATCCCCAGCAGAAGAACAATTAATGGAATCGATATGGAAGTTGAAAAAATCTTTTATGAAAGAGATCGTCGATGAACTTCCCGAACCAAAACCCGCCAGTACAACCATTTCCACCATGTTAAAGCGCATGACAGAAAAAGGATTTATAGGATATATCGAATATGGCAAGTCCAGACAGTATTATGCCCTAATTGACAAGGAAAAATATTTTTCTAAGCAAGTACAAGGTTTAATCAAAAACTTCTTTGGCAATTCGGCTTTACAATTTGCCTCTTTTTTCGCTAAAGAAACCCACATGACAGCCAGTGAACTTGAAGAGCTCAAAACCATCATCGATGAAGAACTCAAAAAATCAAAGCTATGATGATCTACCTAATAAAAACGACCCTGAGTTTAACACTCCTATTTGGGATTTACAAACTCTATCTTGAAAACTTAAAGATGCATCAGTTTAAGCGTTTTTATCTGCTGCTTGCATTAATCTGCTCGTTGTGTTTTCCATTACTAAAGTTTTCTGAAACGGCCTTGCCGTGGAACGCTAATTTCACCAACACCAACTTACAACCGATACTGATTGGATCTCAATCGGCCTTGGTCACCACAACAGACCATATTACTGGGTTCGTCTGGTTGATTTACGGGTTAGGTGTTTTATTATTGAGTTGTAAATTCATCTTGAATCTGTTTAAATTTCACACCTTACAAAAAGGCCAAATCACGCAAGTAAAAGACGGTATCGAATATGTCTTCACTTCGAAAACCTCACATACTTTTGCTTTTTGGAACCGTATATACCTACCAAAAGAACGATTTAATAGCGTTGATTTCAGCGACGAAATTATTCTTCATGAAACCGCTCACATCAAGCAATTTCACTCCGCGGACATTGTTTTTATTGAAATATTAAAAACCATCTTTTGGTTTAACCCCATTTTTTATCTCTATAAAAAAGCCATTTCGTTAAACCACGAATTCTTGGCAGATGAAAGTGTCATTAAAACCACACAAAACACCGTTGCTTATCTTCAAATTTTAATGCAACAGCAAACTCAAAAACACACTCAAACCTTGGGTAGTTCCTTCTATTACCAACCCATTAAAAAACGCTTTATGATGACAACAAAAACCATTAACAAAAGAAAAAATAACTTAGCACAAGGCATTTCCTCGCTATTATTAGCCACAATTGCCGTTTTTAGTGTACAAGCGCAAACCATCAACCACAGTGCGCCATCAACTACTGAAAAACCACCGATGGATCAATTTCAAGCAGTAGAAAAAACAGCCACTTATCCAGGTGGTATGTCGGAATTCAATAAATATTTTATCAGTACATTTAGAACTCCCGAATCTTTCGACGCAGGTGTAGCTAAACTCATAGTTCAATTTAAGGTAGAAAAAGACGGACAGATAGACGAGGTCAAAATATTAAGAGGTTTAGATGATAAAACCAATCAACATATTATCGACATCCTCAAAAATAGCAGTCCTTGGATACCAGCAGAAAATGATGGAAAAAAGGTAAAAAGTCTATTCACCATACCCATTACAATCAAAATCCAAGAAGAGGTTGATGATAGTTCTATAACGAAATAGATGTTAACTGATTTCGTCTCTGATTTTTTTGGGTAAACTCGCAAGTACTAAGTCATAGGAATGATCGATTAATTCTCGAATCAACTTTGCAGGCAACCTACCCGTACAACTTACGGTATTCCAGTGTTTTTTATTCATGTGATAACCCGGTATGATTTCGTCATACTCTTCCCGAAGCTCCATAGCTCGCTCGGGATCACACTTGAGGTTGATCATCCCTGTGCCTTTTTCCCAATCACTTAGAGCAGTTAAGGCAAATATCTTGCCTCCAACTTTAAAAACCAAAGTATTTTGATCAAAAGGGAAATGTTCCGATGCTCCTTTTTTTGAAAGGGCGTATTCGTAAAATGTTTGAATGCTGTCCATGATTCCTTGATATTAAAATTATAGATAAAATCAGTTCGAGATTCTACTCGAGACGATACAGTATCGGTTTACTTGGTGAAGCATCATTTTCAAAAGCCGCGATTTGCAGATTGAGTAAATATTTTCCATCTTCCACTGAAGTGGGCACATAAATCATCTCTGTTATTGTTGCAGCGAAACGGGCCTCTGCCGACAAATTAACCACATCTGTAATATTCCAAAAAGCTTTATGACAAACTAATTTACCACCGTCTTTTTCCTTGTCCACACTGGGCAAGTCTATCAATAAATGTTCAATACCGGCTTCTCGTAAGAAAACAACGGCCTCTTCCGTCAGATAAGGGGGATTGGTATGGGAGTAATTATGGTGTAGTTTGTCTACTTCATTGGGAAGTGTGCGAATGATCAAGGCCGTTTGTTGGTTGTCGACCCATTGTTCTTTTATCTGTGTCAAACCAATCACCCGATCTTCACCCAATAGTACCGGGGAAACCGAAATCAGTTGCGCCAAAAACATAAACTGTTTTAAATGCTGGTTGACACTGTAAAAATCAAATGTAATATGTCCCAAACATTCGGTATGCGTACCGTGTGCATGAGGATTAAAAAAAATATTATTGAAATTGGTAGAAGATTGCCCTTCACTAACCTTTCCAATCCAATCTCCATCTTGCACAGGCTTGATTTCCGGCATATTTTGATACCAGGCTATTGGATTGTCTTCCGAAGCACTTAAAGGTATCGATATGTCTAATGGTTGAGAAAAATCAACATTGTAATTTTGATCTAAAAAGGTGATGCTTGCTTTCAATTTTTTTATTTCAAATTTAACCAAAATAAATCAGCAGCAATTCCATCGCTTAAAAATTTTCCTTTATTTGATATGGTTAGAATTCCCACATCGTTACTCATTAAACCATCTGCGATAAATCGCTCAGATTGAGCTACAATATAAGATTTAAAGCGAGCTCCAAAATCGTTTTCTACACGCGCAAGATCCACGCCCCAGATTGTTCGAAGCCCTGTCATAACATATTCATTATACCGATCTGCTTCTGACAATACTTCCCTTTCGATAGGCAATTTCTTATCGAGAATACTTTTGATATACAAAGCGTTGTTCGCGATATTCCAACTGCGGGAATGACCGTCAAAACTGTGTGCCGAAGGACCTACACCCAGATATTTTTTACCCAACCAATAGGCAGAATTGTTTTTTGAAAAAAAACCTTCTTTCCCAAAGTTTGATAACTCATAATGAATAAAACCCGCCGCTTTTAAACGATCCATCAGCAACAAAAAATGTTGGTGCGCCACACCGTCATCAGGCTTTGGTATACTACCTGTTTGTATCATCTTATACAAGGCGGTTTTAGGCTCGACTGTCAACGCATAACTGGAAATATGGGGAATCCCTAAATTCAATACGGTTTCTATATTCTGCAACCAACGCGCTTCCGTCATACCCGGAATTCCGTAAATCAAATCGATAGAGATGTTTTTAAAATATTTAGTCGCCTCGACCAAACAACCCAAGGCTTCATCGGCATTATGAGCGCGATTCATCATTTTTAGATCATCTTCATAAAACGATTGAATACCTATACTCAAACGATTGATTCGCGTTTGCGATAGATTCTTGAGGGTCGCTGCACTTAAATCGTCGGGATTGGCTTCCAAGGTAATTTCAGGATGCGAGATTACTTCAAAATGATCTGTTATAAATGCTAGTATTCGATTGAGTTCTGATACCTCTAAAAGACTTGGAGTACCACCACCGAAATAAATGGTTTCGATTGGTTCTTCACCCACTTCGGAACGTCTTAATAACAATTCATCTAAAATTGCCGCAATCATTTCATCCTTTTTTTTAAGCGAGGTAGAGAAATGAAAATCGCAATAATAACAAGCTTGTTTGCAAAACGGAATATGTATATAAATTCCTGCCATCTATTTTTTTACTCGATCTTGATTTTGTTTGACAAAGGCATCCCAACCGGTATAATTTTTACCCACGGTCACTTTACCGGAATTAAAGAAATGGCAAACCGCTGCTGCCAGACCGTCTGTACTATCTAGATTTTTCGGCAACTCCTTTAAATTTAAGAGCTGTTGCAACATTTTAGCCACTTGTTCCTTACTGGCATTTCCGTTTCCGGTAATTGCCATTTTAATCTTTTTGGGTTCGTATTCCGTGATCGGAATGTCTCTAGACAGTCCTGCTGCCATAGCCACTCCTTGAGCACGGCCTAATTTAAGCATCGACTGTACATTTTTACCAAAAAAAGGTGCTTCAATCGCAATTTCATCCGGGTGATGGGTTTCGATTAACTCTATGGTCCGATCAAATATATGACGCAACTTGGTATAATGGTCGTCGTATTTAGACAACTGAAGCTCATTCAATTGTATAAACTCCATTTTCTTCTGGACGATCTTTATCAATCCAAACCCCATAATAGTAGTTCCTGGATCAATTCCCAAGATGATGCGTTCTGTTGTCAATTCAATTAGTTTTAATGAAGAATTCTAATTCACAAAAAAATTATGTTTACTTTGCGGTGATGAAATTCGTATCTGACAAAACTAAGCAATTCCTAGTACTTCTGATCAAAATATTAGTGGTTGGTTTTGCCTTATATTTCATATATCATCAACTTTCCAACGATAAAGCCGTCGATTTCAAGGTTTTGATCCCGATGATCAACGACCCAAAAAACATTTGGTACCTGCTCAGTGTACTGCTATTAACGTTCGCCAATCGCTTTATCGAAATTCTAAAATGGCAAAATTTAGCGGCTGTTGTGCAAAAAATCAGTCTTGGCGAATCGACTAAACAGGTTTTAAGCGCGCTAACCCTCGGCTTATTCACTCCAAATGGAATTGGTGAATATGCTGGTAAGGTACTTTACTTCCCCAGAAAAGATGCCGGACAAATATTGTTTTTAAACGTGATTTGCAACGGGACTCAGGTCATTTACGGAATCACATTTGGAGCCATTGGAGCCCTTTCCCTGCATTTTATCTATGAGATCACCTCCAATCAAGTCATTGGAATGATCATCGGTGTACTTGCACTGGCGTTACTTTTAATCTACGCACTTCGCAATGTGACCATCAAAGGCTATTCCCTACGTTGGTTAATGGCAGAGATTCGTAAAATCCCCATCGAGATACATCGGAAAAATCTGTTTTTATCCTTTCTCAGATATTTGGCTTTGATGCATCAGTACATCATTCTTTACCGCTTATTTGGTGTTGACCTGCCTTATTACGAATTGCTATGCAGTATCTCTTTTATTTATTTGCTAGCCTCCTCTCTACCAAACTTCCAATTTTTGGAATTTGCTATCAAGGGCAGTATTGCACTGTATATATTCAGTTTACTGGGAGTCAATGCTTGGATTGTCGCTTTAGTTGCGGCTCTAATCTGGTTTTTGAATATTGTAATTCCGGTCTTAATCGGCAGCTACTTTGTATTGCGCTTCCGTCTAAAAAGATAATTATTCCTCTTTGATAATCAGCGGTAAAACAAACTGTGTTTTCACAGGGATGCCTCGTTTTATAGCTGGACTAATTTCCGGAAAATCAACCAATCTAACTTGTAAAAGGCTATCGATTTCGCGTGATCTAAACTTGAGACTATCACTGACGTATACCGGTTCAAATACAACATGCGCATCTGGAAACACCGTAATTCGAATTTCTATGGTATCGATTTTCGGATGTTTGGAGGTTAAGGAATCCAACATTAATTTCTCCTGCAAGTGTATCGTCATATAATCAAAGAAACACTGTTTGCGCTGTGACTCATTCAATAAAGAGTCACAAAGCTCCACACTGGGATAAGCATCGACTTGAGTCCAGTCTATCTTTTCGAGTTCTTCTTTTAACAATGCCTTGCCGTCTGGGACTTTTTTATCCGACCATCCACATGCACTCATTAATAAGAAAAGAAGGTATAAGGGATAAAATTTCTTCATAAATAATAAAGTCGTACTTTTATTCTTCAAAAATACAAAAAAATAAGAGATGGAATATATACTATTGAGCCTCAGCCTGATTTTAATCATAGCGGGTTTGTTGGGAAGTATACTTCCACTATTACCTGGTGCTCCACTAAGCTGGTTTGGTTTGTTAATCTTATACTTAATCCCCTCAATTGAAATCAATTACTGGGTACTCGGCATTTCCCTAGTAGTCACTTTGGTTTTATTGATACTCGATTATGTCATTCCCGCACAGGGCACCAAACGCTTTGGCGGTAGCAAATATGGTATTTGGGGAACCAATATCGGGCTAATCGTTGGTCTAATCGCTCCTATCCCCTTAGGCTTTATCATTGGCCCTTTTATAGGTGCTTTACTCGGCGAGTTACTCTTCGATTCCAAAAACATCCGCAGAGCTTTCAAAGCTGCAACGGGTTCTTTTATCGGATTTTTAACCTCTACGTTTATCCAATTTGTTGTAGGTGTGATATTTTTGGGTATATATATCCATGTCGTTATCAAGCATTGGAATGTCTTGTTTTAGAACATGCACTATTTACAAGTCATTTTAACGCTTCAATTTGCGCTTTTTAAAGCGTTCAAAAGAACTGCCTGTCGTATCAAAAAACGTAATCGCTATTCCTACTAAAACGATTAAACCTCCAAAAATCATCTGTAAATTAATTTCTTCATTCAAAAATACCCAAGCCAATAAGGACGCCAACAAGGCTTGACTCAACAAACTCAGTGAAACTCGAGTAGCGCGCATGTGCTTGGTAGCAAAACTAATTAGTAGCCAGGCTAATAATTGACAAACAAGGCCTTGAATCACCAGAATTCCCCAACCTAAATTAGAGAAACCAGTCAATGGCTCCCCGCTTACCAAACACCAAACACCCAAATATACGGACGACGACAACAAACTAAAAGTCATAAAAGTCACGACCGGAACTTCTTCCAGTATGCGCTTACTCAACAGCATATAACTCGCATAGAAAACACCAGACAATACTCCAAACACAAAGGCCTGATCAAAACGAAACTCAACAAACACTTCCACTCCCACCAAAACGACCATGCCTATAAGCGCCAATAAAGTGCCCCACCAAAAATTGGGCGTCGGTTTAATCTTTAAAATAAAATAACTACCTATTCCCACCCATACTGGTGACAAATTGGTCAATAGCGTAGCTTGGGTAGCAGACGACCCGACGATGGCTATATTCCAAACAGCAACATCTGAACCAAATATCACACCTGCCAAGATCATCATGCCCATCAACTTTGCACTATATCGCTTAAAATGACCACTAAAAATGGCATAAGGTACCAGCACAACACTGGCTATGACCATACGGTAAAAAGCAGAACTCACACTCGGCACAAGATTTAACCGAACCAATACCGGAAAAATCGAAATACACAGTATTCCTATAAGCAAGGCTAAGCGCGGTTGATTCATATTTTATTTTTGCCGCAAAAATATGAAAATAAACCATTTAAGCACCAATAGCTAAAAAATTATTTCAATATTAACTACTTTAAGCATGAATTATACTCTAAATTTAGAAAAATAAGGATCCTTATAAATTCTCAACTTTTAGCGACTTAATTTGTTATATAATATTTAACTATCTTTGCAAAAATATTGGTTTATAGAACTGGATATCAGTTCGTAATTAAAAAGGGAATCAGGTGAAAATCCTGAACAGACCCGCTGCTGTAAGTTCCATATTGTTTTTTAGACATTTAGGTCCACTGTTTTACCGATGGGAAGGACGTTTAAAAAGGAACAAGTCAGAATACCTGCCAATTGCACAACTCGTTTCAAGCTTTCGGGAATAAGGCTTAGTTACCATGAATTTCTTTTTTCAAGAAAAGCAATTGCTATGTATAACTCTTTACTCTCCAAGCAATTTACTGATGAATAACAAAAAAAAGAAATGCATTTTAATAAAATCTTTTACCTCTCTGTCTTAGCCTTATTCTCTGTGTCTTCGCTAATTGCTCAAGACACTAAAGAGTTGTCAAAAGAATTGAGTCCCGTAGTCATCGAGATCACCCCATATAAAGATTTGATTCCCGTACAACAGTTGAGCGGCAAAGAATTAAAACGTTTAAATGCGCATACCGTAGCAGATGCTTTACGGTATTTTTCCGGTGTAAAAATAAAAGATTACGGCGGTATCGGAGGTTTAAAAACCATCGATGTTCGAAATATGGGAACCCATCACGTTGGTGTATTCTACAATGGAGTTGCGGTTGGAAATGCACAAAACGGTATCGTAGATTTAGGAAAATTCTCGTTGGACGACATTGAGATGTTACAACTTTACAACGGGCAACGCAGTACTATTTTTCAATCGGCTAAAGAGTTTGCATCGGCTACTGCGGTTTATATCAATTCCAAAACCCCTCATTTTGAGGAAGGTAAAAAAACCAATTTAACCGCTCGCTACAAATTCGCGTCCATCCAATTAACCAATCCGTCTTTTCGTTTAGAACAACGAGTTAGCGATCAGATATCGGCTAGTCTGAGTGCTGAATACCTGCATTCCAATGGTGAATACTCGTTTAGGTACAAACGTCTAAATTTAGATAAAACCGTTGCTTACGACACTACAGCAACGCGTCGCAACGGAGATATCGATGCCTTTAGAATAGAGGCTGGCCTATACGGTAAAACGACTAATGGAAATTGGAAAGGACAACTGTATTATTACGATTCGGAAAGGGGATTACCCGGAGCCATCGTCAAAAACAACTGGCAGACAGGAGAACGCAGCTGGGATAAAAACGTTATGGCTCAAGCCGAATTAACCCAATTCGTAACCGATCGATATCAGTTTCAGATCAAAGGAAAGTTCGCCTACGACTATACGCGTTATATGGCACGCGACAGTATAGAGTTTTTCGAAAACCAAGTCACCAAAAACCTACAGGTGGACAACAGTTATTACCAACAAGATTTTTATTTATCTGCGGTCAACCTTTACAAGATAACACCAGAATGGGAAGTATCGCTTGCCACCGATTTACAATACAACAAACTCAACGCTACTCGTGAAGGAATCGGAACCTTATTTACCTATCCCGAGCGTTTGTCATTTATCACAGCTTTGGCCACGTCCTTAAATTTGGGTGCTTTCAAAGCTCAAGCTAGTGTTTTGGGCACATTCACCAAAGAAAAGGTCCGCAACAACTTACAGGCCCCAGATCGAAGTGTATTTTCGCCAGCCTTGTTTTTGAGTTACAAACCGTGGCAAAAAAGAGACTTTATCCTCCATACCTTCTATAAAAACATCTTTCGAATGCCTACTTTCAACGATTTGTATTATACTCAAATCGGCGATGCCAATCTAAAACCAGAATTTACCAATCAGGTTAACCTCGGGGCGCAATATCACATTCCACTTAACGGGCCACATCTAAAATCGGTGAACCTTAAATTGGAAACCTATTATATGAATGTCAAAGATAAAATCATTGCTGCACCAACAGGAAGTATGTTTAGGTGGATGATGACCAATTTGGGTCAGACTGAGGGCTATGGTTTGGAAACCGGTTTTGGAACCGCTATCAGTCTCGGCACACTTCAGCTTACAACCAACATCAATTATGAGTTTACTCAATCCAAAAACTACACCACTATTAACGACATAAAACTGTCTGCCTATGGCGATCAAATTCCTTATGCTCCCTGGCACTCTGGCTCAGCGATTGTTGGATTAGACTATAAAAACTGGGCATTGAACTACAGTTTTGTGTATGTAGGAAAAAGATATGACGGTGCTATGAATAATATTGCACGAAATGAGGTACAACCGTGGTACACTCACGATCTATCACTTCAAAAAGAACTGACCATCAACACCTATCGCTTTAGAATAAGTGCTGAAGCAAATAATCTATTAAACCAACAGTATGAGGTAGTCACCAACTACCCGATGCCGGGAAGAAACTTTCGTTTTATATTAAGTTTGGAACTTTAAAACAGCGGACACTGAAATGGACAGAGAAAACATCGAAAAGGATACGGCCATTAAATGACTGATTATAAAATAAAAACACATGACAAAGCAACTATTATACAGCCTTCTTTTATTTGTACTACTTTTGAGTTCGTGCAGAAAAGATGAGACCATTTACCTGTCGGATTCCAATCAGGTTGCCGCACCCCGATTAGGCGGAACTGTAGAGGGTTTTTATCTACTCAATGAGGGAAACATGGGCATGAATCGGGCTACGATTGACTATTTCGACTACGCAACGGGTCTTTATACCCGAGATATCTATTCAGAACGCAATCCGAATGTAGTTAAAGAACTGGGTGATGTGGGTAACGACATCAAAATCTATGGCAGTAAAGCTTATGCCGTTATCAATGTATCTAATTATATTGAAGTATTTGATGTAGCTACGGGGGTTCATATCGAGAGAATTAATATACCTAATTGTCGTTATATGACCTTTCACAACGGCAAGGCCTATGTCAGCTCTTATTCTGGACCGGTTGAAATCAACCCCAATGCAGAAGTCGGATTTGTTGCGGAAATTGACACCACTTCACTTAAAGTCACTCGTCAGGTTTCGGTAGGCTATCAACCCGAGGAAATGGTTGTTCAAAACAACAAATTGTATGTTGCTAATTCAGGAGGTTATCGCGTACCCAATTACGACACTACAGTGGCTGTCGTAGATCTAAATACGTTTAGTTTACTAAAAAAAATCGAAGTAGCCATTAACCTGCATCGTTTGCAAGTCGACAAGAGAGGCGATATCTATGTCAGCTCTAGAGGTGATTATTACATTGCCGAACCCAATCTCTATGTAATCGATTCAAAAACAGATCTGGTCAAACAAAAACTTGACATACCAGTCAGTGAAATGACTATTCAAGGCGATAGTTTATATTATTACAGCGTATCCTTTAAACATACTTCTGGCAAGAACACCGTCAACTACGGTATATTGGATACAAAGACCAAAAAAGTGATATCGGACAGAATCATTAAAGACGGTACAGAAAAAAACATACTGATCCCCTACGGCATAGCTGTTAATCCAGAAACCAAAGAAATATTTATTACCGATGCACAAGACTATCTCGTGACTGGGTTTGTCTACTGCTATTCCCCAGAGGGAATTTTAAAATGGAAAACCACCGGCGGAAACATTCCGGCACATTTTGCCTTTGTTCACAAAAAAAAATAAAATCACATCCACAGAACAGTAAGATGCGATTAAAAAACAATAAAAAACAAAAACAATCAACCTATGAAATCATTTTTTAATTACAAAACATTCACAGCTTGTATAGCCGTAGCTATACTTTCGAGTTGTTCATCTAGTGATGATTCCAATCCAGAAAAGGGAAACGAAGGCACCCCATATGTGACTCGAGTTCTTGATTTCGCTCCTGCAGTGGGTCAATTCACCAATATGTTACCGAAATACGAAGCAGGAGACAGTCGTGAGCGCATGATTCAAAGAGCTCAAGCCTCTGTGGTTGGAGCAAAGGGAAGTGGTGTTAGCCTTGGTGGATTCGGAGGTTATATCGTAGTGGGTTTTGATCACACCATAACCAATGTTGCCGGTTTGAGAGACTTTAGGGTTTTAGGCAATGCCTTTTGGGCCAATAGCAATCCAAACGCCAATGCAGAAGAACGCGGCGGAAGCAGCGAACCGGGAGTTATCATGGTTGCTTACGATTTTAACAAAAATGGCGTTCCCGATGCAGACGAATGGTACGAAATAGCTGGTAGTGAACATCATAATCCTAAAACGATTAAAAATTATGAAATCACTTACTTCAAACCCGATACCAACAAAAGTCCTGTGCCAGATCCTTTAGCAACCTGGGCAACGGATACGCAGTACATCAAGTGGGAAGACAACCAAGGTAATTCTGGATATAAAACGAAAAACAGCTTTCACAATCAAAGTTATTTTCCAGAATGGGTAACCGCTGATCGAATCACTTTTAAGGGAACTTTACTGCCGAACAACGCTATAGACGAAAGCGGAAATGGCTCATATTGGGTACAATATAGTTTCGCTTATGGCTATGCCGACAACGCGCCAAATAAAGACGATGAGTCCGCGATTGACATCTCTTGGGCAGTTGATAAATCCGGAAACCGCGTAGACTTACCGGGTGTCGATTTTATTAAAATATACACGGGAACCAATCAAGAATCCGGCTGGCTCGGTGAGGTCTCTACAGAAGTATTTGGCGTCGAAGATTTACACCTGCTGAAACAAGTTATACCAACTAGAAAATAATCAATACTAATTTAAATATGAAGCACTTTACACTAACATCACCCAAAAACAAACTGCTATATTGTTTAACGCTTTTTCTTTTCTTGGGACTGGGTTTAAACTCTTGTAGCAATGATGATTCCGGTATTCCTACCGATCACGAACAGATCATTCGCGTAGAAGACAATCCTATTGCAACGATACCTTATCATTTTACGCCTAAAAACACCTTTCCAGAAAACACTAAATTTTACTGGTATAACGATCAAACCTTAATATCTGAGGAGGGTACTTTTACCCATACTTTCCCAAAAGTTGGTGAATTCAAAATTGGACTGCGTGCCCTTGAAAACGGAATCCAACGTCACTACACTTATATCTTTAAAGTCATTGCTAAAGACGAACCGCAGTACATCACTTTAGACTTAACAAAATTTGACCTTTCTAAAGGAATCCCTACTGCTGGTGGATTTTACTGGCAAGAAACCTATTCAGAAACGGCTAAATTTTCTTCTCAAATTTTCACTTTTTCCCACACTGGAAATGAATCGTGGAATTACTGGGATGGATTTACGGTATCCAATAGCACAGACAATGTAAACCATGCTGAAGGCGGTGGCTCTGCAGGCTGGTTAAACTACCAATGGGGAAATATGGCTCAAGGTGGAGTTAAAGGCAAAGGAACACCTTATATCGTTGGATACTGGGGATATTACGATAAAGACTGGAATGCTGAAGAAGGTGTTTTCGACGAAAAAAAATACTCCAACTGGGTTAAAATTGAAGATGAAAATCATTCGTTTAAAGCAACTAGTGTTCAAATTGCTAACCATCCCTGGCCTTATTATGGAAACCTTTACGGAGATGGATTTGCTCGTCCATTTGTCAAAGGAGATACCTTTAAAATCACCATTCACGGTGTAGACAAAGACAACAAAGTAAAACCAGAGGCAGTAACACATTATTTAGCTGATTTTCGAGGAGACAAACTGCAAATGTCTCAGGCTTGGGAAAAAGTAGATCTAGCAACACTTGGAGAAGTAAAGTACATTTTCTTCCAATTAGAGTCTACTGATTCCTCACCTAGTTTTGGTCCAAATACCGCAGTATATTTCTGTATAGATCAATTGACTGTAGAGAAAATCGTTAAATAATCCCTTTTTTACAATTAATAAAACAAAGGGTTATCAAAGCCCTTTGTTTCCACATTACTTCAAACATAAATTTTACCAACAATGAATATGAGTATTTCATCAAAAACAAGAAACTTATTCTATAGCTTAACCCTATTGCTTTTTATAGGATTGGGTTTCAACTCTTGTAGCAACGACGATTCTAGTATACCTACAGATATCGAACAAATAATACGTTCGGAAGAATCGCCAATCGCGACAAAACCTTTCTATTTCACACCTAAAAACACTTTTGCAGAGAATACTAAATTTTTTTGGTATGCTGACCAAAAGCTTATTTCCGAAGAAAATTCTTTTACCTATACGTTTGCAAAAGTAGGCGAACAAAAAATAGCGTTAAGAGCGGTTGAAAACGGTCGTCAACTTCATTATACTTATATCTTTAAAGTAGTAGCTGACGAGACTCCGGAAGTACCCACTGAACCGGAAGTAAAGCCTGAACTAATTAGTTTGGATCTATCGCTTTTCAATTTAACTGACGGACAAGCAACGGCTGGAGGTAAAATCTGGAAGGGAACTTTTGAAGAGGACGCAGAATTACATGCTGGGATCTTTCAATTTAACCACATTGCCTATCCAGAATACTACACTTGGATGGGATTCACCGTTTCAAACAGTCAGGATAATAGCGATCAAATAAACAGCGAAGACGGTTGGTTGGAAAACCAATGGGGAACCATGCCACAAGGCGGCGTTAAAGGCAAAGGAAGTCCATTTCTCGTATCTTTTGCCGATCACAAACCCAACGCTAGTTTACTTCAACAAGGGCAAAAAATTGCGGTAGATCGTTTTTCTAGTACGGTAAAAATCACAGATGATCAAAACCAATACTTAGCGAAAAGCGTATCCTTAGCAATCAGCCCATGGCCATACTACGGCATATTAAATGGCGATGCTTATGCGCGCAAATTTAAAAAAGGAGACTTTTTTGCTATCCATATTTACGGAGTAAACAAAGCAGGTATACTTTCAGCTGAGAAACCTGTAACTCATTATTTTGTAGATTTTAGAGAACAAGTCGGAACTATTTCAAAAGATTGGAATAAGGTAGATCTATCCTCTTTAGGTGAAGTAGAATATTTATTGTTCTTTTTAGAAACCACTGATGTAGGTCAATGGGGTGCTAACACGGCTTTGTATTTTACCATGGATCAATTGACCGTTGAAAAAATAGTCAAATAAGGTTTAACTATAAGTCATTATAAAAGCGATTATCTACCCGATAGTCGCTTTTTGTATTTGTACTAAAGCTTTCCAACTACAACAGCTCTCTTAAAGCACACGCGCAACTTAGATTCGACAAAAACCACAACTCCCTCCCAATCCTGCCTTCACACTTCAAAGTCTCTATAAACGGCTTATCGTTGATTTAGAGCAATTCTGGCAATGCGTTGTAATTAATAACCAAGGCTATCACTGCTTTGAACTCGGCGTTACTGCTCGTCTCTAAAAAACAGGATATAGGCATTCAACATCGCCATGCAAGTCATTCATTGACATAAAAAAAGCCGCTCATAATGAGCGGCTTTTTTTGTACTGGCGGTCTGGACGGGACTCGA
>DCKE01000005.1:253105-253267 GCA_002320285.1 Flavobacteriaceae bacterium UBA1682
TAACCAACTGAACTACCAAACCAGCATAACTTTTTTTCCCGATGGGATCATTAAAAACGGAAATGCTTTACAGCATTCATTTTTAATACAATATTTACGAATGACAAAAAAAGCAGCAAGCTGCAACTCTTTTTCTAAACTGGCGGTCTGGACGGGACTCGA
>DCKE01000005.1:253309-374543 GCA_002320285.1 Flavobacteriaceae bacterium UBA1682
ACCAACTGAACTACCAAACCAGTATAACCTTATCATCTCTATACGATGATTAACAACCTTTGTATGCAAACGTTGTCAAAATTAATAAAAAAGCCTCCCTTACGGAAAGCTTTTCATCGGTCTAACTACTAAACCTGGCACTTGCGTACCATAACAACACAACTAATCTTATCCCTATTTTTATTAGGGCAAAAAAAGCCTCTCATAAATGAGAGGCTTTCTTTGTACTGGCGGTCTGGACGGGACTCGAACCCGCGACCCCATGCGTGACAGGCATGTATTCTAACCAACTGAACTACCAAACCAGTAATTATTATTAACCAAAAAAAATATTACTCATTAGAAGGAAAAGACCTAAATACAATTCTTGAAGTGCGTATAAAAAAGCCCTCCAATCATGGAAAGCTTTTCATTGGTCTAACTACTAAACCAGGTACTTCCGTACCGAACAACACAACTTTCTTTATATTTTTTAAGAGGTAAAAAAAGCCTCTCACGTTGAGAGGCATCCTCTTTGCTTTTTAGCGGTCTGGACGGGACTCGAACCCGCGACCCCATGCGTGACAGGCATGTATTCTAACCAACTGAACTACCAAACCATTGCTCTAATGCGGTGCAAATATACAACCATTTTGGAACTACGCAAACTTTGAGAGTAAAAAAATCAATCTTTTTCAAAGCTTTTTTATAATACCAATGACCCTCAGCCTAATAGAAATCGATATTTTTTCGTTTTTTTTATTAATTCCCAAATGCAATCCCTTAAAAAAATAAAAATAATTTTGGCTTTATTCCTCGGTTTATAAAAAATATGATTTTCTCAAGCCAATACAGACAAAACCCACACAACACCGACGCTGTGAGCAGCTCCCATTCTTTTTAATACCGGTTAAAATTTCCAACACCTCCTTGCCGTAATGCATTTGATAATATCCTCTCCAAACCCCATCCCGATTACAAACGGCAACGACTACCCTAATAACAAAAAAGCTTTCTAAAGACTTCTTCCCCGTTTAAAAAGGAGCCCGTCTAGAAAAAACAATACTGTGAGTACATATAAAGACGCCAGAGAGCTTAAAACACTTCAAGGAAACACCAACACAACAGCGTCGCTAAAAACAGCACCAAGAACCCCCATTATAAGTAAAGGCTAAATTTACTGTATACCCCAAATAAAAAGAGCCCTCCGATTGGAGGGCTCTTTTTATTTAAAATCTGAATGTGATTATATCAAACCGTTGATAGCATCCATATAAGTTTGCTTTGGAGCAACACCTACTTGACGCCCTACAACTTCTCCATTTTGGAAAATAAGTACCGTCGGAATGTTTCTAACACCGTACTTAGCAGCAAATTCTTGATTCGCATCAACATCTACTTTACCAACTACGACTTTACCTTCAAAATCGGAACTTAATTCTTCAATAACGGGACCTAACATTTTACAAGGTCCACACCATACTGCCCAAAAATCAACCACTACTGGTTTATCTGATTTTAATACTACTTCTTCGAAAGTAGCGTCTGTAATTTCTAAAGCCATTGTCTTATTTTTTTGTTTCAATACAAATCTAGTAAAATAATTGAATAATTAATTTAGTTCTTCATTACTTTTATCTATACTGCTATTATTAGTGCGAATTTAGTTCAATCTAAAATGCACTTGTAACTGCTCCAATTCTTCTAATAAGTCAGCTGAAATATCGATTTTAGAATTTCTACTCGGCATGGTCAACTTATTTAAAACCCGAAACTCCTCTTTAACTTCAGGAATAATCATTTGTGATTCATCTACATCCAGCACCGGCTCACCGTCAGGATCAACCTCTTGAATCAACTGAGTAATCGCCTCCATTTCAATACGTTGCTGCACCTTCTCAATTTCCACCACCTCAAAAGTCACCGTTTTATTCCCTTGATACGTATCAAATAACATGCGGATCTTTTCAATCTGATTATCCTTGAGCTCGTTGATATTCATTTGAATGATTAATTTTTTCGCATAGGTCGGAATCACATCATGTAGTAATTTTATCTCCGAGAACTGTAAACGCGGATCGCTTCGCTCCCCGGCCTCGTTTTTAATCCACCCTTCTTTAATAGTCACCTTAAAATACACAAACTGATTGTTCAATAGAAAATGCCTGAATTTCAGAAATTCCTCATTAAACATTCTAAACTCATAAGTCTCATCGTAACCTTCGACGGTAAACATCGCCCAGTCCTTCCCTTTCATCGTGGTCCTAAACTGCACATTGCTGATCATACCTGCAAAAGAAACCGTACGCCCTACTAAGGGCCCTAAGTTCTTTAACTGCTCTAAGTTAACATTACAGAAATACTTCATTTCAAATTTAAAATCATCTAGCGGGTGTCCCGAAATATAAATCCCGACTACTTCCTTTTCTTTCGCCAATTTTTCCATCGTGCTCCAATCTGGACATTCTGGAATGACTGGCTCCGGAATCTGCACATCACTATTCTCACCAAAAAGACTCACCTGTGAGGAGTTTTCATTTTCCTGAAATTTAGCTCCATATCGAATCGCTTTCTCCAAAAAGGTACTCACATCTCCATCGGTATGAAAATATTGCGCCCGCAAGGTGCCTTCAAAACAGTCAAAACCACCGGCTAAAGCCAAGTTTTCAAAAGCCTTTTTATTAGCTGCCCTCAAATCGATGCGTTTAGCCAAATCAAAAATAGATCGATAACCTCCGTCTTTCCTACATTCCACTATAGTATTTACCGCACCAGCACCCACTCCTTTTATCGCTCCCATTCCAAAACGAACAGCATAATCATCGTTTACGGTAAACTTATAAAAGGACTCGTTGACATCCGGCCCCAATACTTTTAAGCCCATTCTACGACATTCCTCCATAAAGAAGGTCACTTGTTTGATGTCGTTCATATTATTAGACAAAACCGCAGCCATATATTCCGCTGGGTAATGCGCTTTCAAATAAGCCGTTTGATAAGCAATCCACGCATAACACGTCGAGTGCGACTTATTAAAGGCATAAGAAGCAAATGCCTCCCAGTCTTTCCAGATCTTTTCTAAAATAACGGGATCATGTCCATTACGTGCCGCTTGTTCAACAAATTTTGGCTTCATCTTATCCAAAACCTCGATTTGTTTTTTACCCATCGCCTTACGCAAAACGTCGGCCTCACCTTTGGTAAATCCGGCTAATTTTTGCGACAAAAGCATTACCTGTTCCTGATAAACCGTAATTCCATAAGTCTCTTTCAAATATTCCTCCAGGGCATCTAAGTCGTAAACGATAGGTTCCTCCCCATTTTTACGACGAATAAACGAGGGTATATACTCCAAAGGCCCCGGTCTATACAAGGCATTCATCGCAATTAAATCCGCAAAAACCGTCGGTTTTAATTCGCGCATATACTTCTGCATCCCGGGCGACTCATACTGAAATACACCCACCGTTTCTCCTCTTTGAAACAATTCGTAAGTCTTGACATCATCAATCGGAATCTCATCGGCATCAATCTCTATTCCCGTTCTATATTTTACTAATTTTATCGTATCTTTAATTAAGGTCAGGGTCTTTAAGCCCAAGAAATCCATCTTTAAGAGTCCGGCACTTTCAGCAACCGCGTTATCAAATTGCGTCACATACAGGTCCGAATCCTTTGCCGTAGTAACCGGTACGAATTTGGTAATATCATCTGGAGTAATAATTACTCCACAAGCATGAATTCCCGTATTACGCATAGAACCTTCTAATATTTTCGCTTGTTGTATCGTTTCTCCCGCAAGAGAGGATTCATTAGCTATGGCAATCAGCTCTTTAACCTTATCAAATTCTTCCGAACGCAAAGCTTTTTTAACCGTAGCCTCATCTTCTGACAAAAACCGAGCTAGATTCCATTTGGACGGCATCATAGCCGGAATCAACTTCGCTATTCGATCAGCCTCAAACAGCGGTAAATCCAATACACGAGCCGTATCTCGAATAGCCGACTTAGTAGCCATCTTACCGTAAGTAATAATTTGAGCTACTTGATTGGCCCCGTATTTATCGATTACATAATCCATAACACGACCCCGTCCTTCATCATCAAAGTCAATATCGATATCGGGCATCGAAACCCTATCCGGATTAAGGAAACGCTCAAAAAGCAAATCATACGCAATCGGATCCAAGTTGGTAATACCCAAACAATAGGCCACTGCAGATCCAGCTGCCGATCCCCTTCCCGGCCCTACAGAGACGCCCATCGCTCGTGCAGCAGCAATAAAATCTTGTACAATCAAGAAGTATCCCGGATATCCCGTACGCTCTATCGTAGCCAACTCAAAATCGAGTCGCTCTCTAATCTCTTCCGTGATCTCTTTATACCTGCGCTCTGCACCCTGATAAGTCAAGTGCTTTAGAAAACTATTTTCACCGCGCTTTCCTTGTCCATCACCCAAATCATCTTCCGCATGTACAAATTCTTGAGGAATATCGAATTTCGGTAGCAATACATCCCGATGCAACACAAAGGGTTCTACTTTATCGATGATTTCCTGAATGTTATAAATTGCATCAGGCACATCTGTAAAAGCTTCTTTCATCTCTTCTTGAGACTTAAAGTAATACTCCTGATTCGGCATACCGTAGCGATAACCTCGGCCCCTACCAATCGGCGTAGCCTGTTTCTCGCCCTCCTTTACACACAATAAAATATCATGCGCGTTGGCATCTTCCTTATTAATATAATAGGTATTGTTTGTAGCAATCAACTTCAGTTCGTGTTTACGAGCCAAATCGATCAAAGTTTGATTAACGCGATTCTCATCCTCTTGGTTGTGACGCATTAATTCTATATAAAAATCATCTTGAAATTCTTCTTTCCACCATAGCAAAGCTTCCTCTGCTTGCTTTTCACCGAGATTCAATACCTTATTTGGCACCTCTCCCGATAGATTTCCCGACAAGACAATAATATCTTCTTTATATTGCTGAATCACTTTTTTATCAATACGCGGCACGTAATAAAAACCATCTGTATACGCAATGGACGACATCTTAGCCAAATTGTGATAACCCTTTTTATTCTTGGCAATAAGGACAATTTGATATCCGTTGTCTTTTCTTTTTTTATCGGTATGATCCTCACAGACAAAAAACTCACACCCGACTATCGGTTTAACCAATTCTAAAGGATCTTCTCCATTCTCAACCAATTCCTTGTTTTTCGCTTCAACCCCTTTATTGTGATCTGAAACGGTTTTTACAAACAAAAATGCCCCCATCATATTTCCGTGATCGGTCATCGAAACCGCAGGCATATTGTATTTAGCTGCTGATTTCACCAAAGCGGGAATCGAAATGGTCGATTGTAAAATCGAAAATTGAGTATGGTTGTGCAAATGTGCAAACTTAGCTTCAGCAAAGCGCTTTTTATCTTCATCTGAAACCAGTACATCACTGGAAACCGATTGCATTTTCGCCAAACGCTTCCGAATATCTTCCGATGCCTTTTGTAAGTTGATATGTTTTAGTCCAACCTTTTGGAAAGGTTCCGGATGCGCTTCCTTATATCTTTTTAAATAGGTTGGATCGGCCTGTAATTCTTCTGTAGAATAATTATCACGCTTAACCAATTCCAGGAAACAACGGGTTGTCGCCTCCACATCGGCAGTAGCATTATGCGCTTCAGCGAAAGCCTCACCAAACAAATAGGAGTGTAATTCCGTTAAGGTTGGCAATTTAAACTTTCCTCCACGTCCGCCGGGTAGTTTTAATAACTGCGCGGTTACTTCCGTACAGGTATCCAAAACCGGCATTGACAACATCGGACTTGCTGTTTGCAACCTATGAAATTCACATCCCATAATATTGACATCAAAACCGACATTTTGCCCAACGAGAAACTTCGCTTTATTCAAAGCCTCATTGAACTTCTCCAAAGCCTCTGCTAAGGGAATACCTTGCTCCAGGGCCAGTTCCGTTGAAATACCATGAATCCGTTCGGCATCATAAGGAATATTAAAACCTTCTGGCTTAATCAAATAATCTTGATGCTCTACCATATTCCCCATATCGTCGTGCAATTGCCAAGCGATCTGAATACACCTTGGCCAGTTGTCCGTATCGGTTAATGGAGCCGACCAACTCTTTGGAAGACCGGTAGTTTCGGTATCAAAAATTAAATACATAACTTATTATCTGAGGATTAGACTTGGATCTTTTAAAAAAAAGAGAAATTCAAAGTTACCGTTTTAAAATCTAAAATTGGGTTAAAAAAAAGGCCGCTTTAAAAATAAAGCAGCCTTAGTTGAAAAATAAATTAAACTTTACTTTTATTTTGCCTCTTCCATAGGAACACGATAGAAAACTCCTTTTTGGAAAGTTACACTAGCGTCTTTTTCTCCTTTAAGTGAAAGGACAAACTTACCGGTTATCGTACCGGGAACTTGATCTTCTATTGGTGCATATTCGATATATCCACTACCAACATTAACTCCAGTTTCAAAGATATTTTGTTTGCCATCTTCAAAAACTTGAACCAATTTAGCTCTATTACTCTCAATAATGCCCATTTCATATTTGCCTCCGAAATCGTAGGCTGCAGTTCGCAACACTAGGGTCTCCACACCATCGGTAGCGGTGATAACAATAACACCTTGGTTGACCGAAGCACTAAACTCATTCGCTTTCCACGGAGTGCTATAATTTTTTTCCGCCTCAAAAGCCGGATTATTAAACTTAACATCATTTTCACAAGCCATCAATCCTAACGAAAGTGCCAGTATAAAGATTATTTTTTTCATAACTAATTGGTCTCTTAATCCATTTGGAAACAAAAATAACTTTTTAAAAATTAATATCATAACTTATTTTAATAAAATATTAACTTTTAACAATTGCCTTTAAAAATCATTTTAGGCCTGTATGAACTCCTCTATTAAATCTAAACACACCAAACGACAACATACCACAATCACAGTCCTCACTGAGGTTCTGTCAAATTTTATGTCAAAATATTCCAGAATAACTTATTTGTGTTCACTGCCAAAGCATACTTTACCTTTACTGGTCACCAATTTTTTCTGCAATAATTCCCAAAAAAAACCATAAATTATTGATTTTCAAAATGACTCTATTATTTATTGCTAATAAAATCTAGTTTTCAAAAAAAGAATTATCTTTGCACCTTAATTAACCGAGGTCGGGAACCTCAATTTAATCACAATTAGATTATGTCTGTAAAAATTAGATTACAAAGACACGGTAAAAAAGGAAAACCTTTTTACTGGGTAGTTGCTGCTGATGCGCGCTCAAAAAGAGATGGTAAATACTTAGAGAAAATCGGTACTTACAATCCAAACACAAATCCTGCAACTATTGACATCAATGTTGACAGTGCTGTAAAATGGTTGAACAATGGTGCACAACCTACAGATACTGCAAAAGCAATTCTTTCTTACAAAGGAGTATTGTTAAAACACCATTTAGAAGGTGGAATTAGAAAAGGAGCTTTAACTCAAGAGCAAGCAGACGCGAAATTCGCAGCTTGGTTGGCAGAAAAAGACAACAAAATCACTTCTAAAAAAGACGGTTTATCTTCAAACAAAGCTGATGTGAAAGCAAAAGCAATCGCTGCTGAGAAAGAAGTAAACGCAAAACGTGTTGCTGCTGCAAAAGAAGCTTTAGCTGCTGCTGTTGTAGAAGAAACTGTTGCTCCAGAAGCTGAAGTAGCAGAAGAAAACAACGAAGAAACTCAAGCTTAAATTTATTTGTGCGATATGCGTAAAGAGGATTGTTTTTATTTAGGCAAAATCGCCAAAAAATTTAGTTTCAAAGGAGAAGTCTTGGCCTATTTGGACACAGACGAACCGGAGTTATACGAAAATTTGGAATCCGTGTTCGTTGAATTCAACGGACACTTGGTTCCTTATTTTATAGAGTTTTCCTCTATACACAAAAATGATTTCTTGCGCATTCAATTTGAAGATATGTATTCTGAAGAGGATGCCGATAAGATTATTGGAGCAGAAATCTATCTACCCCTAGAAATGCTTCCTAAACTGGAAGGTAATAAGTTCTATTTTCACGAAGTCATCGGATTTGATGTCGAAGACACTCAATTCGGTTATGTCGGAAAATTAGTCCACATCAACGACAGCGTTTCACAGGCACTTTTTGTTATCGAACGCGATGAATTGGAAATCTTAATTCCAATGATTGATGAATTTATTCACGAAATCGATCGTAAAAACCATAAAGTAATCCTTAATGCTCCTGTTGGCTTAATTGATATTTACCTCGAAAAATAATTTATAATTATGTTTCGCTTTAAACAATTTACCATCCATCAAGATCGCTGCGCCATGAAAGTGGGCACAGACGGTGTTGTATTGGGCGCATGGACCCCATTGCCCGAAAATTTATACAGCATACTCGACATTGGAACCGGCACTGGACTTCTAGCCCTTATGTTGGCACAACGCAGTTATGCCGAACAAATTGACGCTCTGGAAATCGACGACAGCGCTTATGAACAAGCCGTCGAAAATTTCGAAAACAGTCCTTGGGCCGATCGACTTTTCTGTTATCACGCAGGACTCGATGAGTTTGTCGATGAAATAGAAGACGAATACGATCTAATCGTTTCCAACCCCCCTTTTTATACAGACGACTACCACAGCAATGATGAACAAAGAGATCTGGCTCGTTTTGAAATGGCCATGCCTTTTGAAGACCTCATTGAGGCAGCATCTATTTTCCTGTCCGAAACCGGTATCTTTTCTGTTATAATTCCTTTTAAAGAGGAATCTAATTTTATAGAAATCGCTCGCGAATTGGAGTTATATCCGTTCAAAATTACGCGCGTCAAAGGTCATAATACCGCCGAAACCAAACGTTCTTTATTGGCTTTTAGCAAAAAAAAGACAGAAAAACCGATCGAAGACGAACTTGTTTTAGAAGTAGAGAGACACCAATATACTCCCGAATTCACTGAGCTCGTAAAGGATTTCTACCTTAAATTATAAAACGATTTTTTAAATTAAAATGTTAAAATTAAATTTTAATTTGCTTTTATCTATTTTTCTTTTCTACATTTGTCCCAACAAAAGAATCCAAATAAAATGAATTTAATTATTGTAAACATGCTTATGCCAATGATGTGGAAAAATCCGCAAGGCTCGCTGTGTTTATAATTCAACTATAAAAAATACAACTAAAAGCCTTTGCCAACGCAAAGGCTTTTTTTATTAAAAAAATTTCACAATGATCGTAGCTACTACCCACAATAACGGAATGCAAATGATGATGATGATGCAAATGATGATGCACATCCACCTCCGCTATTGCCTAAAGCCAAGCTAACGAACAAATTGTATCGTTTTCACTTGAAGTCCTTTTGGCCCTAGCCAAAGGGACTTTTTTTATTTAACCCATTTTTAAAAATCAAAAAACTAAAATCATGAGTACACAACAATCTTCAACCCTAGCTTTACATCACGGACACGACACCAATGCAGTTGCAGGCACGCGAGCCATTCCAATTTATCAAACCAGTTCTTATGTGTTTCAAAACACCGAACACGCAGCAGGTCTTTTTAACTTATCTATTCCAGGTTATATCTATACCCGCCTAAACAACCCAACCAACGACATACTCGAACAACGCCTTGCCGCTCTTGAAGGCGGAATTGGAGCTGTAGTAACCGCGTCAGGAGCAGCAGCGATTTCAACAGCTCTGTTAACACTTCTAAAAACCGGCGATCACATTGTTGCCTCAAGCAGCTTATACGGCGGAACCTACAACCTACTTAGTGTAACACTACCCCGATTGGGCATACACACTACTTTTGTAGATCCCTCCGATATCGAAAACTTTCAAAAAGCGATTACCCCAGCCACTCGTGCTGTATTCGTTGAGAGTTTAGGAAATCCCAAATTGGATATTTTAGACCTGCGCGGTATTTCGAAAATCACTAAACAAGCCAAAATTCCATTTATAGTAGACAATACTGTAGCATCACCGTGTTTATGGAACCCGATTAAAGATGGAGCAGATATCGTTATCCATTCCCTAACAAAATACATTTCTGGTAACGGGACATCATTAGGAGGTGCCATTATTGACGCTGGAAACTTCGACTGGTCAAGCGGTTTATTTCCCGAATTCACGGAACCCGCGGCAGGCTATCACGGCCTAGTTTACCACGAAGTATTAGGCAATGCTGCATATATTGCAAAAATTCGTATTGAAGGATTGCGTGATCTCGGTGCTGCATTGAGCCCGTTCAACGCTTTTCAAATCTTACAAGGACTAGAGACCCTTCCGCTACGAATCATCAAACACAGTGAGAATGCTTTGGAACTAGCGACATGGCTAGAAAAACAAGAAGCCGTTGCTTGGGTAAACTATCCGGGTTTAAAATCCAGTTCATATCACCAACTCGCCAATCAATACCTACCAAAAGGACAAAGCGGTGTAGTTACCTTCGGCTTAAAAGGAGGTTATGAAGCGGCTAAAAAAGTAGTAGACCATACCGCACTATTTTCACTGGTAGCCAATATTGGGGACACCAAATCATTAATCATACATCCAGCCAGTACTACCCATCAACAACTAAGTGATACCGAACAAAAAACAACTGGAGTTACACGTGATTTAATACGTCTATCTGTCGGTATTGAAGCGATTGAAGACCTCAAAAATGATTTAGAGCAGGCCTTTTTAAAACTATAATTCCATACACCATGAGTTCACTCCTAAATTTATCCCTCGATCCAATACGTTTTACAAACGGCAGCACACAGCAAGTCACGCTGCACTATGAAATTTTTGGATGCCCCATACATACCGCGCCTGTAGTATTTGTACTTCATGCATTGACCGGAAACTCAACCGTTACCGGTGAAAATGGTTGGTGGAAAGCGCTGATTGGCGCAGAGAAAACCATCGACACCAATCGCTATACGATTGTTGCCTTTAATATTCCAGGAAATGGCTGTGGAGAATCGGTGTTGGATTGGGAAAATTGGAGCACTTATGATGTAGCACATCTATACTGGCAAGGAATTGACGCATTACAGCTTACCACTTTATTTGCCGTAATTGGCGGAAGTCTTGGCGGAGGAATTGCCTGGGAAATGGCATTCCAACGCCCCCATGCTATTAAATATTTAATTCCAATTGCAAGCCACTGGAAAGCGACCGATTGGATTATTGGAAATGTATTGATTCAACAACAGATATTAAAAAACTCTACGCAGCCCGTGCATGATGCTCGTATACACGCCATGTTTTTATATCGTACCCCGGAATCCATAACACAGAAATTTCAAGGAAACAGACAAACGGATGGCTCTTATCAAACCGAGAGCTGGCTTTTACATCATGGAAATAAACTGACCGAACGCTTTTCGCTACACTCCTATCAATTGATGAACCACCTGTTAAAAACTATTGGCGCCAATCAACAGTGGAACGACTTAAAATTAGTAGCACAGCATAAAGACCTGGAGATTCATCAGATTAGCATTGACACAGATCTATTTTTCACCGCAAACGCCATAGAAGAAACCGCTCTTTATCTGCGTAAATGGTCAACAAATTCACAGTTACATCAAATCCGTTCCATTCACGGTCACGATGCCTTCTTAATTGAAACTGCACAATTAGATACTATTTTAACGCCAATATTCAAGGGATAAAAGCAGAGCCAATCACATTAATACCAATCACAGATTCACACGACAAAAGACTTTTACCAACCTACAACGTAGCAATTATACAACGGTTTTGAGGAGAAATTCGATTTAGAGGGATGCTAGGGAAACTGTCTACAAAATAAAAAATACTATGAAAATATTAAAATTTGGAGGAAAATCATTAACTCAACCCCATGGTTTTAACACCGTACTATCTATCATTGAGAAACACTATAAAAGCGATTCCGATTTTCACGTAGTGGTTTCTGCATTTGGAGATACCACAGACCAACTAGAACAACTCCTGGAGCTCGCCGTTCAAAATGACGACTATAAAAGCGAATTAAAACGTTTAAAAACGGTGCATTACACCCATACTGAAGCAGATGTGAACGCCCAGTTTACCCTAATCGACAACTTACTTGAAGGCATTTCACTTTTAGGAGATTATAGCGCAAAACACAAAGATTTGTTATTGGCACAAGGAGAAATTATTGCTGCAAAGACCCTGACGCATCACCTGTCTCAAAAGGGTTTACCCGCTCATTATGTCGATGCTAGGCCACTACTGAGAACCAACCAGAATTTCGGACAAGCATTACCTTTAGATGAAACCTCTAAACAAAACACTTTAGCCTATTTCGAAGAAAATTTACAGGGAAAAATAGGTGTGATCACCGGCTTTATAGGCTCTACCTGCAGCGGCGAAACCACCACCCTTGGGCGCAACGGCAGCAACTATAGCGCCTCCCTTTTTGCCTCCTATTTGTTTGCGACAGAACTGCAAAGCTATACCCATGTCAATGGCATCTACACCGCAAATCCAGAATGGGTTCACGACGCTCAAAAAATAGATGATCTAAGTTATGATGAAGCCAACGAGATGGCACATTTAGGTGCAAGCATACTGCATGCTAAGACCATCATTCCATTGCTAAACAAACAAATTCCATTGCGCATAGTCAACACCTTTAACCCGGATGATCGCGGAACTTTAATCAGTGGAAATTCCAAAAGCAGCGGTATACGCGCTCTGAGCGTTTTGGAAAAAACGAGCTTAATACAATTGGTTGGAAAAGGGCTGTTGGGAAAAATAGGTGTAGATGCGCGTATTTTCGAAACTCTAGCTCATCATCAGATCAGTGTCAACGTCATTGCGCAGGGGGCCTCAGAACGCGGCATTTCTTTTGTTGTCAACGCCGCAGACACAGAAAAAGCCCTAGAAGCTTTACATATCGCCTTTAAGCCCGAAATAGAATCCCAAGATATCAGCACGATTTTCTCGATTGATCATGTATCTGTCTTGTCGATTATAGGACAAGATCTATCGACGTTTAATCGATCCTATTCCGCTTTGATCAACAATCAAATCGTTCCAGTTTTAATCAGCAATACCGTAGCCGGTCGTCAAATTAGTCTGGTTCTCCATCACCATCAATTGCAAAAAGCCCTGAACATCATTCACGGAGAGATTTTCGGAATCAATAAAAAGATCAATCTATTTATTTTCGGCGTAGGAACAGTGGGTAGTGTGCTAATCGAACAACTCCTAGAAACCCGACTAAACCTAGAAACCAAAAAGAATGTTTCTGTTAGAATCGTTGGTGTTTCCAATTCCAAACAATTGTTGTTCGATAAAAACGGCATCCAAGATGACTGGCAACAACAATTAAGCGCAAGCGATTTACTCAGCACCCCACAAACGGTATTTGATCTGGCCAATCAACATCACTTAGAGAATTTAATCGCCGTTGACTTAACGGCTAGCGCAGCCTTTACCGAAACCTACCCACTCTGGATCCGCAACGGCTTTGATTTAGTTGCTGCCAACAAGATCGCCAACACACAATCTTATGAGTTTTACCAACAACTGCGCCTGGATCTAAAAAGATATCATAAAGAGTTCTTGTACGAAACCAATGTTGGAGCAGGTTTACCGCTGATCGACACCATTCAATTGCTGCATCAATGCGGTGAAAATATCACGCGAATTCGAGGGGTATTTTCAGGAACGCTAAGTTATTTATTCAATGAATTTTCCGAAGGTACAGCTGATTTAAGTGCCGTATTGGAAAACGCCATTGCAAAGGGTTTTACCGAACCCGACCCCAGAGAAGACCTTAACGGGAATGATGTCGCTAGAAAACTATTAATACTCGCACGGGAACTGGAATTACCCAACGAAATGAGCGATATTAGGATCCAAAATCTAATCCCAGAAAACCTCCAAGCAGGAGCAGTAGATCAATTCCTAACCCGTTTGGAAGAACTCAACCCGCTGTATAGCGAAATCAAAGCCAAACAAGAACCGAACCACGTATTGCGTTACGTGGGAGATCTACATGGAGACCTCAGTCGTGAAGATGGAGCACAACTCGATGTACAGTTGGTTTCTGTTCCCAAATCTAGCGCCTTAGGACAATTACAAGGATCCGACTCCATATTTGAAATCTATACGGAATCATACGGTAGCCGACCAATCGTTATTCAAGGTGCCGGGGCGGGAGCTAGCGTAACTGCCCGTGGGGTTTTTGGAGATATCTTGCGATTGGTTAATCGAGAGTCGTGATTCATGACTCGATTACCGAATCCCGATTTACGACTAACGAAAAAAGGTTGTCTGTTTAGACAACCTTTTTTTTATGGATTCGTCGACCATAGAGAGGCCGACTTTAACATCGCTCGTCTTGGCAACTTCAAATTGGCTACTACCAATTCAGCAAAATCTTCTGGTTGTAAAACACTGTCTGGATTACCGTCCGTCAAGCCTAGATCAATTGACATATCTGAAGCAATCGTACTTGGGATTAACGTACAAACGCGAATATTGTTTTTACGAACTTCCTTCATCAACGATTCCGACATTCCAATTAAGGCAAATTTCGAAGCGGAATAAGCCGATGTCGTAGGATTGCCATTAATCCCTGCCGTCGAAGCAACATTGACTACATCACCGGAGTTCTGGCTGATCAAATGAGGTAAAACCATTTTCGTTACATTATAAACTCCCATAACATTGGTCATTAATATCTCTTCCCATCGCTCTGCATCCATGTCGATAAAACTACCGAACTCCGCAATTCCAGCATTGTTAATCAATATATCAATGCCACCCAATTCCTCGATAAGTTTTTCTACTGCTGTTTGCACCGCTAATCGATCTACTACATCAAAAACAGCATAAGTAGCTCTTACACCAATGGCCTGCAATTCTTTGACAGTAGCTTGTAAGTTTTGTTCATTTCTACCGGTTATTGCCACATCAACACCTTCATGAGCAAGAGCAATTGCAGTCGCTCTTCCCAAACCACGTCCGCCACCAGTAACGATGGCTTTTTTATTTTGTAAATTTTCCATGACTTATCTCTTTAATATTATTATTTGGACTTTTCAATTTGTTCTTCTATCGCTTCCCACAATCCAACTCTCCTCTTTAATGCTTCGTTGGAAACCACCGCTACTTCATCCCATTTTTCAGCATCAGTTCCACACAACTCAGAAATCATTTTCATGGCCATCGGTCCGTGTTCATCAGCATCTAACTCTATATGTCTTTCAAAATAATAAATCAGTTTAGACAAATCCGTTTGCGGAAAATTCTGTTCAAACCCCTTTAATATCTCGGTAAACATATCGGGTATCAAATCTTCTCGACCAAAGGTAAATGCCGCAGCAATTTCATGACTTTTCCCGGTAGCAATCACTCCAAAACTAAACTGTAAAAACGCCTTGATTTTTGGATGTAAGCTCGATTGCTCTATAGCGGTAAACACCGAATCACAACGACGAACTTCTTCTATAAAGCGCAGTACCTCCTTCGTATTGGCATCCGAGGACTCCATAGCCTCGACGTACATTTCAAAATGACTCAGACGTCGCCCATCTATACTCAAATCCGATTCCTCTGCCAAAACAATTTCGTTAATCAAATAACGGGTTTCCGGATTGGGTGATGCAAACCATGGCGCGGTAGTACACGTCAGTTTTTGCTGTAATGCTTTGAGTAGTGACATAAAATCCCATACAGCATAAACATGTCCTTGCATAAAGATTTGCAAATCTGAAATGGTTTGAATTTTATGGTATAACGCATGTTGCAACAGCAACTCCCGCTGCGGTTGTATATGCTTATTTATTTCTGAAATGGTCATGACTCTTTTTTTTACAAAATTAAAAAAGCTTCCCGATTAAGAGAAGCTTTTGGTATCATTTTAACCTTTTAGTTTTTTATTTAAATGCTGGGAATCCAGTCACATCCATACCTGTTATTAACAAGTGAATATCGTGTGTTCCCTCATAGGTAACCACAGACTCTAAATTCATCATATGACGCATGATAGAATACTCCCCTGTGATCCCCATACCTCCTAACATTTGTCGAGCATCACGAGCTATGGTCAACGCCATATCCACGTTATTTCTTTTTGCCATAGAGATTTGTGCCGTTGTAGCTCTACCTTCATTTCTCAATACACCCAATCTCCAAGTCAACAATTGCGCTTTGGTGATTTCAGTAATCATTTCTGCCAATTTCTTTTGTTGCAATTGAGTCGCTCCGATAGGTTTGTCAAATTGAATACGTTGTTGCGAATAACGCAAAGCCGTATCATAACAATCCATAGCTGCCCCTATCGCACCCCAAGCAATTCCATAACGAGCCGAATCCAGACATCCCAATGGCGCCCCAAGTCCCGATTTATTCGGTAATAGATTTTCTTTAGGTACTTTTACATTATCAAAAATCAACTCTCCGGTCGAAGATGCTCTTAATGACCATTTATTGTGTGTTTCTGGAGTTGAAAAACCTTCCATACCCCTTTCAACGATCAAACCGTGTATACGTCCTTCTTCATTTTTTGCCCAAACTACTGCAATATCTGCAAATGGTGCATTGGAGATCCACATCTTAGCTCCATTTAAAAGATAATGGTCACCCATATCTTTAAAGTTTGTAATCATACCGCTTGGATTTGAACCAAAATCAGGCTCTGTCAAACCGAAACAACCAATAAACTCTCCCGTAGCTAACTTCGGAAGGTATTTGTTCCGTTGTTCTTCATTTCCATATTTCCAAATCGGATACATAACCAACGAAGATTGTACGGAAGATGTAGAGCGAATTCCACTATCTCCACGCTCGATCTCTTGCATAATTAAACCATAAGAAATTTGATCCAATCCTGCACCGCCATATTCCTCGGGAATATAAGGTCCAAAACCACCTATTTCTGCCAAGCCTTTAATCAATTGCTTAGGAAATTCTGCTCGTTGTGCATACTCCTCAATAATAGGTGTAACATCGCGTTTCACCCACGCACGAGTTGCGTCACGAACTAATTTGTGCTCTTCAGACAATAAATCATCTAACAAGTAGTAATCAGGGGCTTGAAATAAATCTGGTTTCATTTTATAGTCAATTAATTAAAATAGAATAACAAAAGTAAGTAATCTGTCAGTAGAAATCAAAGGTAAAAGGCATAATTACAACAATTCTTTTTATCATCGACGAAGGTGTTATTTCTTCTGGATCTATTTGCTAATTCGCAAGCCATGACGGCAACATTCGCGTTTCATATCAGCACGATAACCGGGATCGAATAGAGCTTTCAAAACTGCACTGTATGTACTACCATAGTGAGAAAACAAGCATTTCACACCAAAATCACCAAGTAACTAACCTTCTACAGCTCTAATTAAATATAAGCATAAAAACGCCATTTAGCAAAAATCACCATAAAAAAAGCAGCTTACCCATCGGATAAGCTGCTTTTTTTTAAACTTAAAACACATCGTTACATATCGGGAGCGAGTTCCAATTCCAATCCCTCGATTTCAGGAGTGATATGAATCTGGCATCCGAGTCTACTGTTATCTTTTACATTAAATGCTTCCCATAACATAGCATCCTCATCAGGATTCTTTTCTGGTAACACTACATCATTTAAAATATAACACTGACAAGAAGCACACATCGCCATTCCCCCACAAATACCAATGGTTCCCTCGGGTGCTAATTCATAAGCGCGAACCAACTCCATGATATTCATATTCATATCCGTTGGCGCATCTACTTCATGACGCACACCCTCTCTATCAACGATCGTAATCTTAATATCTGACATGTTTTTTAATCTATAGCTTTTACAACTGCTTTTTCAGCTTCTTTTCTAGATCCATCGAATCCATCGATACCCGAAACCGTAGTATATTTTAAAACGTATTTCTTCCCTGGATTCAAGCGATTATAAACACTTTGACACATTAATGTGGCCTCGTGAAAACCGCAAAGAATCAACTTTAATTTACCCGGATACGTATTGATATCCCCAATGGCATAAATACCTTCTATATTGGTTTGATAATCTAAAGCGTTATTTACTTTAATCGCATTTTTTTCAATTTCCAATCCCCAATTTGCAATAGGACCTAACTTTGGCGTTAAACCAAATAAAGGGATAAAATAATCACATGCCAATAAATCTTGTTGTCCGTCGCGCTCTAAAGTCACTCCTTCTACACGATCTTCACCATGAATACTAATTACCTCAGCAGGTGTAATCAAATTGATTTTCCCTAGATCCTTTAGATGCTGTACTTTCTCCACAGAATCCAAAGCTCCACGAAATTCATTACGTCGGTGTACTAAGGTTACCTCTTTAGCTACATCAGCTAAAAACACACTCCAGTCCAAAGCGGAGTCACCACCCCCTGAAATCACGATTTTTTTATCGCGGAAAATCTCTGGGTTTTTAACAAAGTACTCAACACCTTTATCCTCGTAGTAACCGATGTTTTCAATGAGGGGTTTACGCGGTTCGAAACTCCCTAATCCCCCTGCAATGGCGACGGCTTTCGCGTGATGTTTTGTTCCTTTATTAGTGGTCACAACAAAAGTACCGTCCTCTAATTTATCTATGGTTTCAGCGACTTCATTTAGGGTAAACCCCGGTTGAAATTGCTTAATTTGCTCCATTAAATTATCTACCAATTCCGCAGCACCTACAGACGGATATCCCGGTATATCAAAAATTGGTTTTTTGGGATATAACTCAGTCAACTGTCCCCCCGGTTGCGGCAATCCATCGATAATATGGCATTTTAATTTTAAAAGTCCCGCTTCAAAAACGGTGAATAATCCTGTTGGACCAGCACCAATGATTAAGATATCGGTTTGAATCATAGTTCTAAAAATTTATTACAAAGGTTATAAATCTTTTTAGCCTACACCATGATTAATGTCAATTCACCCCGATTGAAACGACATCATTTTGGAAATAAAGAATGCTAAAAAGCTCGGGCACTTTACCCTTTTACTCTACGTTTACAACGGTTTCAATCTCAGGAGCATACTTCTTAATAGTCGTTTCCACTCCTGCTTTCAAGGTCATTTGATTGACATTACAAGAAGTACATGCCCCTTCTAACCTAACTTTTACGTGTTTATTATCATCGATTGAAATCAGCGTGATATCTCCGCCATCCGATTTTAAGAAAGGACGAATTTCTTCTAAGGCTTTCTCAACGTTTTGTTGAATAGTATTTGTTGTCATAATTAAATTTTAAATGAGTGTAAAAAAGTCCGTATTAGTTTTTTCCCACTGCAGAACAACCCGCCATAGTCGTAATTTTAACTGCTTCAGTAGCTGGTAAACTCTCGTTTCGCTTTACTACTTCTTGCACGACGTTTTTAACGATCGCATCGAACGCATTCGCTACTACCGTTCCTTCTTGAAGGGCTGCTGGACGACCGTAATCACCCGCTTCTCGTATACTCTGCACTAAAGGTACTTCTCCAAGGAAAGGCACTTCTAAATCTTGAGCTAAGTTTCGAGCTCCCCCTTCTCCGAAGATATAATATTTGTTGTTTGGCAATTCCTCAGGAGTGAAGTAAGCCATATTTTCGATAATTCCCAATACCGGAACATTGATACTGTCCGACATAAACATCGATACCCCTTTTTTGGCATCAGCTAAAGCTACTGCTTGAGGCGTACTTACCACAACAGCACCTGTAACGGGTAACGACTGTAAAATAGACAAGTGAATATCACCAGTTCCCGGAGGCAAATCCAATAACAAGAAATCCAGTTCTCCCCAATCTGCATCAAAGATCATTTGATTCAATGCTTTTGAAGCCATAGGTCCTCTCCAAATAACCGCTTGGTCTGGTCTGGTAAAAAAGCCAATAGACAAAATCTCTACACCATAACTCGTAATCGGTTTCATCTTCGATTTTCCATTAACCTCTACAGAAATTGGTCGTGCATTTTCAACATCAAACATAATAGGCATCGATGGCCCATAAATATCCGCATCTAAAACACCTACTTTAAATCCCATATTCGTCAAGGTCACCGCTATATTTGCCGTAACTGTAGATTTTCCTACCCCTCCTTTTCCAGAAGAAATAGCCACGATATTACTGATTCCAGGAATAGCTTTTCCCTTGATCTCAGGCTTCTCTGCATTCTCTACTTTGATATTGACCTTAACCTTGATCTTTTCATCGATTTGATCATGAATAGCTTTCATCACATCGACTTCAGCTCTTTTTTTGATGTGTAAGGCAGGCGTGGTTAAGACTAAATCTACAACTACTTCGTCTCCGAAGGTCATAACATTCTGAACAACACCACTTTCTACCATATTTTTCCCTTCTCCAGCAACAGAAATGGTCTCTAATGCTTTCAGAATTTCTTTTCTATCTAATTTCATTATATACGTTTCGTTTCCAACAGATTAATACCACCGTCGTTAATAGGCAAATATAATGGTAAATCTCGACATTCTAAAGTTAATGTATTCTAAATATAGATAAGAATGCAACTGTGATAGAGAAAAACTATTACCTAAAAATCCTCAATTACTTTACCCCTCTACACCATTACCTATACCCAAGCACGGTTTTAAAACAAAAATCGACCAACCAGCTATTTAAACGAGATTTGAATCAAGATAAAAAACAAAAAAAATTTGCGAGTCCCCCACTTGGGAAACTCGCAAAATTGAATAAAAAAAGAATTGGGATATCTCCCTTTTCCCCTAAGCTTTAGTTACTTTGCCCGAGGAAGATTTTTTGACATTAACGTGGGTAGGATTACCTATATAGTGGATTTTACCAGAAGACGAAGCTTTGGCGTCTATGCTTTCCGACACAGAAAAGGAAGCCGATGAAGAACTACTGCTCACAGCCACTACCGTTTTAGCTTTTAGATCGATCGCTTTAATTTTAGACGAGCTAGAAGACTCCGATTTTACGCGCTCCACATCACCAGAAACTTCGATTTTTGACGAGCTACTCGTTACCATCTTCAATTCTTTCGCATTGACAATCCCCTGATAATTGGCCGAAGAACTCGTGTTTATACCGACCAAATCAGTGGCTTGAAAATTTCCTTTGACCTTTCCCGAAGAAGACACTTCAATCTTGCATTTTTGGGATTTCACATTCCCTTTAAACAAGCCTGACGAAGAAACTGCAACAGCGAAATCAGTAGCCTTTAGCGTATTTTCCGCAACAAACATCGCCGATGATGAAACCGTTACCCCATCCAAATCTGGTCCTTCGACAAATACTTTGACATTTTTATACTTTGGACTACTACCAATGCCCCAATTTTTTTTATTGGAATTTATATAAACCTTTAATACCTTGCTATCAACCTCGGTAACAATATCTTCCAATTGTGCCTTGTCTTCTGCCTCAACTACAATCTTTATAACACTGGAAACCTTGTAGTTCAATTCAATTCCTTGGGAAACCTTAACGCGATTAAAATCACTGCCTTTTCTACTTTCTTTTACCTGCGCTGTCATTCCCAGACTCGCTAATAAAAAAACAATTATTGCTATTCTCATCTTTTGTTTATTTAATGATTAAACTTATTTTATATTGATTATATATTGGATCTTTTTAACTCACTAACCTTTGAAACATTTACAGGAGGGATGTTTATTTCAAAATCATTTGATGAAATCAGAGGGTTTTAATGGTTTAAAACCCTCTTCATTCTAGAATCGAACTCATACTAACTAATTCAATTCATTATTATACTATCATTGATGATCGTTTTAATATCAGTTTGAGCCACACTACTGCCTGATATTATTGATACTTTAAATGTTTTAACAGGTCTATTCTGGTCGCAAAATAAGCTCTGAACACCACCACCGTTAGGGTCAAAAAAACCAAGCTAACAAATGCTACTGCAAAAGGGATCCACGATAGACTGGTGTGATAAGCAAAATTATCTAACCAGCGATTCAGTATCCAATAGGTTGGGAATATCGCAATCACAAAAGCTATTAGACAGAGAAAAACATATTTTGTTACAAGATTTTGAATCAAATTTCCGGTTTCTGCCCCTAAAACTTTTCGAATGACAATTTCCTTTAAACGGCTTTCAATCGAAAACGATACTAAGGCAAAAAGTCCGAATAGCGAGATAAAAACAACGACTAGAATTAACCCTCTAAACAAATTGCGCTGTTTGGTATAGAGTTGATAATTTTCCGAAAATTGCTTATCCAAAAAGACTGCCTTAAACGGATATTCGGAATCGATGTTTTTCTGCCAAAAAACTTCCAAATCTCCTAAGGTTTGTTCGGTATTTGTCGAATTAATTTTAATAGATACCTCATTGATATGATAAACTAAAAAATCAATGGCTCTATAATCAAATAAGACCATTGGACTTATCTTAGTATAGAATCCCGTTCTATAAAAATCATCAACCACACTGACAATTTTATATTTTCGCCTATTAAACACAAATTCCTTACCAATGGGATTCGGAATCCCTAAAACCTCTACCAGACGGTTATTAACTGTTACCGCAGAAATAGAATCCGTCGAAACGGGTTTATTTAAGCTCATTCCCAATTTACTGCGAAAACCCAGCATCGATAAATAGTTAAAATCGACACCCGAAATATCAAATTCGACGCGTTTCCCATCTATCATTAAGGTACCCCTAGGCATATTCTTATTTGAAAAAGGTATAGTTCCTAAAGCCACCTCCTCAACACCGCTTATACGACACAATCGTTTTCTAAGGTCGTCTGTTTCCAAGAATTTTCGACGCGATTGGTGGTTATAAAGTTTGGCTTGTATGATTTGCTCCCCCTTATAACCCAATTCACGAGTTGCCATAAAATCTACCTGTCTGGCAATGACCAACCCCCCTACAACAAAGAAAAAAGCGATCGCAAACTGTAAGACCAACAAAATATTTCTCAGTTTTATACCGCGCTGACTGCGCGTATATTTTCCCTTTAGAATCGCTAAAAAACTAACCTTGTAGATAAACAAGGCCGGTACCAAACCTCCCAAGACCACTACAACTACTACAATCCCCGCGATAATCTGCCAAAAATCCAGTAAATTCAAGCTTAAATTTTTGTTGATAAAAAGGGAGAAAAACGGTAACATTAACTCTACAAATACCAGAGCAATAACAACAGCTATAGCACTATTAATTAGGGTTTCAAAAACCAATTGCCCCACAATTTGTTTATTACTCGCCCCCAATATCTTTCGAATCCCCAATTCATTAATCCTTCGAATGACATAGGCATTGGTCAGATTGATATAGTTAACAATAGAAAGCAATAAAATCATCAAGGCACAACTCAGAGCAATATACATAAACTCGACATTACCTGTTCCTTCGATTAAACCAGACTCCCCTGCATTTAGACGTACATCAGCCAAAGAGGTAAACCTTGCTTTGGTTTTACCTCCATAATTTTTAATATACTCTTCTACAGATATACCTTGTTCGCGTGCATAAGTCTTACTGATGCTGTCAAAAACCAACTGATCGGTTAACAACTCCAAAGCTCCTTTATTCGTTTTTTTCTTAGCTTTAATCAGTAAGCCTAAATTCAAATTTAACCAAAGCTCTTCATCGCGCTTGGTTTCGCGCTCAATACTATTTAGCACAATATTAGGTGCGATAGAACTGTGATTATTTAATTGATAGACACCACTGATCTTATAGGGCTGATGCGCCAGTGACAGTGATTTTCCTATCGGGTTTGTATCGCCGAAATACAATTTGGAAATGTCTTCCGAAATTGCGATACTTCCCGGTTCTTTAAAAACGGTTTTTATATTTCCATACACAAAGGGAAATGGAAAAAATTCAAAGAACGATTCCTGAGTATTGGCAATTTTAGCAATGACTCCTTTATTAAACTCTGACTCTGCAAAAAACTCCAAATATTCAAAGGAATAATAGCAGTAATCGTCTATCAGATTTGGATATTCCTGTAATTTTGGACCTAGAGCACTGGAACTAGCCACAAAACTATCTTCATTTAACTGATAAGTGACTTCGAAAATTCGATCCCTATCCGAATTCCATGTATTAAAGCGATGTTCATCTTGCCAATACAATACGGCTAGAATCAATGCCGATATCCCAATTGCCAAACCTATTATATTCAAAAAGAAAAATAATTTATTTTTAAAGGTCAGGTGCAGATATATTTTAAACCAATTTTTAAACATCTAATTAATTTGCTTTTACAGAACCCATAGAATCCGTATATTTTTTTACATTTTTAGGGTTACCATAGTAAATAACTTTACCCATAGAATCGGCATAAGCATCTAAACTCTCGGACACATTGACCTCTGCTTTACCCAGACTGTCTGCTTCAACTTTCGCCTTTTTAAGTCTAAAGTTTTTCCCTCTAAAATTTGCGGCACTATCGATATTGAGCAGCAACTCCTCGGCTTCTCCAGTGATATCAATGACTGCGGCGCTGTCCAAACTCGCTTGCACCTTAGTCGCCGATACATTGCCACTAAAAGATGCTGCAGAATCCATCAGAAAAACCAGATTTGTTACGGCAAAATCCCCTTCTACTTTTCCTGCTGAATCCAAATTAATCGTCACTTTCCCACCCTTAAGTCGTTTGGTCACCTTTATTCTCCCGCCTGAGTCTGCTATCAAACGCGAAATCTCTTTTTGAGAAACATATACATTGACCCCAGCTGGCCAACGATTTAATGAAATTGATTTCCTTCCCGAAGTAGTTACATAAACTCTCAGTGTATTATTTCGAACTTCGGTGTAAATATTTTTTAAATCAATCGTTCCATCGGTCTCTACTCGGATATCTCCATTTTGATCGGGCTGCAAGATCACTTGAACTCCCATCGAAACTTGTATACCATCAAAAGCCGAGGTTTTTCTGGTTTCGCTAGACTGTGCTTGAAGAAACCAAGTCATCAGCAGCATAAAAAAACTAATTGTCAGTCGTACCATCTTTCATCTCTTTAAATTTTTATTCTGTGAACACATCTATTGTTTTAACATTGCTTTTTTCGGTCAGTATCATACCGTCTTTCATCATAATCGTCTTTTGGGAATAGGAAGCGTCATACTCAGAATGAGTGACCATGACTATCGTTGCCCCTGCAATATGCAAATCAGTCAACAACTCCATAACATCGTTCCCATTTTTACTGTCTAAATTTCCCGTCGGTTCATCTGCCAAAATAATCTTGGGTTCCATAATCAATGCTCTACCAACAGCTACGCGTTGTTGTTGACCACCTGATAATTGCTGGGGAAAATGTTTTAAACGATGTATAATATTTAGGCGTTTTGCCATTTCCTGCACTCTTCTCTTTCGCTCTGCCGCAGGAATATTATTGTAAATCATCGGCAGCTCTATATTGTCAAAAACATCCAACTCGTCAATAAGGTTGAAATTTTGAAAAATAAAACCGACATCGCCCTTTCGAACCTTTGCGCGCCGTTGCTCCGTAAGTCCAACCATCTCCTCTCCAAGAAATCTGTAACTACCTGAAGAGGCCGCATCCAACAAACCTATTATATTCAATAAAGTCGATTTCCCACAACCCGATGGCCCCATAATTGAAATAAAATCACCGGAATTCACTTGTATATTTATTCCATTTAATGCCGTGGTTTCCACTTCCTCACTTTGAAATATTCTCGTTAAATTTTCAATCTTAATCATCTCGTTGATCAGTGCTAAATTTATTGTCCATTAAACCATCTCCACAAATAGATTCTGTTAGAAATTCTATTAGAAGTAAATGTATTCCTTTTTTTTAATCCGAGAAACGGCTTGGCTATCTCTAGGGTTTCTTTTCAAAATTAAAATACTTTGTAAACCAAAGCACTTCCGTAAATCTCACCGTATTATTACTGAGTTAAGGCCTACTGCATTACAATTTTAATTATTTTTACATAGTTAAGACTGATACAATCGCTTTATTATTACTAGTATAAAGCAAAAATGTGCCAAAAACTAACTACAACATAGTACACTAATAATCAAATAGATATATAAAGGACAAAACACAAACTGTTCGCTTTTGAACAGCTTATTGTTCGCTTTTAAAACCTATACTTGCTTTATGAAGAAGACAAATACAACGATCTTAATTCTCGACGACAATGAAGAGATCTTAATCGCGGCGAGAATGCTGTTAAAAAGGCATTTTGAAACGGTCATCACAACGACAAATCCTAAAAAGATTCCTGAATTATTGTCTGAATACCCCATTGAAATCATTTTATTAGATATGAATTACCGCTTGGGTTATGAGGATGGGAAAGAGGGCATCTTTTGGTTTAAAGAGATTAAAAAAATTGCTCCACAGGTTCAGATAGTATTAATGACTTCGTACTCAAATATTGAAACAGCAGTTGAGGGTATTAAACTCGGCGCTATTGATTATATATTGAAGCCGTGGAACAACGATCAGTTGCTCGGCACGATTAAAGAGACTGTTAAGCAATTTCGCAAAAAAGTCATAGACATTAGTAGCCCGGTAGAGAGCTTCTTTAAAGGAACTGCACCGAGTATCTTAAAGGTTTATGAAATGGCTGATCGCGTTTCTAAAACAGATGTAAACACCCTGATATTAGGTGAAAACGGTACTGGTAAATATGTATTAGCCAAATATATCCACGATCAATCCGCCCGAAAAAATCAGGCGTTTATACATGTGGATTTGGGTTCTTTAAATGAAAACCTATTTGAGAGTGAACTTTTCGGATATGCGAAAGGTGCGTTTACCGACGCCAAACAAGATACCGCAGGGCGCTTTGAGATGGCTCATGGCGGCACTATCTTTTTAGATGAGATCGGCAATGTCCCTTTACATTTACAATCCAAACTTCTACAAATCATTCAATCCAAATCGATCACTCGCCTTGGAGAGTCCAAAACCAGGGCAGTAGATGTACGCATAATCACGGCAACCAACGCCGATATAGAAACCGAAGTTGAACGCAAATTTTTTAGAGAAGATTTGTATTACCGCATTAACACCGTTGTCCTGACCTTGCCTTCGTTGAGAGAACGCCGGGAAGACATTGCCCCATTAATGGATTTCTTCCTAAATCTTAATGCTAAAAAGTACGATCGGGAGATTCCTACTATTGATAGCCAGACCAGAACTGACCTGAGCAAGTATGACTGGAAAGGAAATATTCGAGAAATGCAAAACCGGGTCGAACGCGCGATGATATTAAGTGATGCTTCCAGCATGACATTAGCTGACTTCGGAATTACTGCATTAGCCATCTCCCCTTATGAAGACGAAGCCTCTCTACAAGAAATTGAAAGGGTATCTATTCTAAAGGCGATGAACAAATGCCAAGGAAATATCAGCCAGACCGCTTTAGAGTTAGGACTATCAAGATCGGCTTTATACCGCAGACTAGAAAAACACAATATAAAATAAGCACTTTTTGAAGACAACCACTTTTTATCAATCGCTTTTTATCCGCATTTTAGCGATACTCGTTTGCACTGCGGCTTGTTTTTGGCTTTACCAAAAGCAAAACTTTTTCTCGCTATTCTTCGTCAGTTTTGTGATCTTATTAGTATTAGTTGAACTCTACTTTAGAATTAAAAAACACTATGATGCCATTGACCGAGTTTTATTGGCGATGTTATATGACGATTTCTCACTTAAAACGGATAAAAAGCAACACAACGAAACGCTGCAGAATTTACAAAATCTCTATCAAAAACTGCAGCAAAACCAGCAAGACCACGAGTCCAAAGAATTGGTATACCTCAACATTCTCAACAATTTAGAGTCGGGAATTTTAATTTTAGAAAAAAAAGCAGACCTGAATTGGGATATTTTTTTAATCAACGATTACTTTTCAGATTATTTTTCGGTTCCAAAAATAAAAACTTGGAAAACCCTGCAGAAATTGCTTCCAAATTTAAGTCAATACATCGAGGAGATCGAATTCCGAGAAATTAAATCCGCTATCGATATCCGTTTAGAGGGAGAAGAGAAACAGTCCTTTATGCTCCAAACTTCTAAAACACAAACCCTTCACAAAGAGTATTACATCATCTTATTAGATTCGATACAGGGGGTGATGGACAAAAAAGAAAAGGACACCTGGTTAAACTTGATGAAAATTATTTCTCATGAATTGATGAATTCCCTGACACCGATACACTCTCTAGCTTATAATATACAAGAAATTTTAGAAGAGGAAAACATGACAACAGAGGATATCGAAGACATTTCAATCAGCATAAAAACCATCGTAAACAGAAGTAATCACTTGCAGTACTTTGTTGAAAACTATCGAAAATTAACGATGTTACCTACTCCAAAAAAGTCTTTTATCCACTTAAAAACGAGTTTAGAAGCCGGCATACAGACCATGCAGCCCTTGTTTAAAAGCAAGAAAATCACATTAATACAAGAATTTAATGCCGATATGATCGTGCATTGGGATATTCATCAGATGGAACAAGTATTCATCAACCTGTTGACCAATGCGATGCACGCAGTTGCAGAACAGCAAGAGAAAATCATTACTGTCAAAACATCCGTAGTAAACCAACGCCTGATCATTGACTTTATGGACTCCGGCTCAGGTGTTCCACAGGAGATTAAAGACAAAATCTTTATTCCATTTTATACCACGCGTAAAGAGGGAGCGGGAATTGGTCTTCCCTTATCTAAAAACATGGTGGAAATGCATGGTGGATACCTTCTCTACAACAGAAAAGACCTGCAAACGATTTTCTCTATTCACCTTCCTCTGCAAAATCTAACTTAGGAATCCACAGATGTGCTTCGAGGTTTACCACTTGATTATCGATGACTTCGACACCTTCGCTTTCCAAGAGTTGTTGCATTAAGTGAGTCCCATCAAAGTGGTGCTTACCAGACAACAAGCCCTTTCTATTGACTACACGATGTGCTGGCACATCATCTAGTCCATGCGACGCATTCATTGCCCAACCTACCATACGAGCAGATCTCGCTGCACCCAGCGCTTTGGCTATGGCTCCATAAGTCGTTACGCTTCCATAGGGAATTTGACGAACCACAATATATACTCTTTCGAAAAAATTGTGTTGTTCATCCATCTACTTTAATATTTTATATAAGGTGATCAACGCAATCACGCCAGTAACCACACCAATACAATAGTTGATATTCTTTAGCAAAAAATGCTCCTCTCGATCGGAGTTTTTAAAAAACAATACATAAAGATATAACATTAAGGCTGAGCCTAACACCACACCAATAGACAATAGAAAAGTATGCAGCGCATAAAAGACATTAAAATCATAGGATGCTAAAGTAATGCTTAAGAAAACGTAATACGGTATCGGAAATACATTGAGCGCTGCCAGAAATATTCCATAAAAAAAACGATTTTTTATAGTGATAGTAGTTCCTCCAACCAACTCAGCTTGGTCTTGTTTTTTTTCTTTCTTTTTAGCGAAGAAGATAAAATATACCGTCAGCGCTGTAAAAATGACCAGCCCTATTTCCTGCAAGGTTTCTGAAATCACAACACTGGATTCAATCATTTTCGCAAAGAAAATGGCAATATAAGTCTGTACGAAAATGGTGATTAAAGCACCTAACATATAGGTATAGGCGCTTTCTTTACCTTCTTTTAAAGCTATTTTAACCGCTGTCATATTGAGTAATCCCGGTAGGGAAACACCAATAACAGCTGCAACAAAACCAAATAGCAAAAAATAAAGATACTCCATTTACTTAATTCTAAACTGTATATAAGTGATTGCTTTATCGTGTTCTAAGTATTGCTTTTCATAAAAGGTTTGAATTTCCGTAACAACAGAAGGCGCACCCTCATTTTTATATACGTGATGGTTGGCATACAATACTTCATGACCTTCACCGTGCAATAATCCCAGCGTATAACCGTGCATAAACTCGCTATCCGTTTTGAGATTCACGATTCCATCAGCTTTTAAAATTCTTTTATAACGCTGTAAAAACTCCGAATTCGTCAAACGATGTTTAGTTCTCTTATACTTGATTTGAGGATCTGGAAAAGTAATCCAGATCTCGCTTATTTCACCAGCGGCAAAAGCAGATTCGATCAATTCGATTTGTGTTCTAAGAAAGGCTACATTGTTTAAATTATCTTCTACAGCTGTTTTAGCACCTCTCCAAAAGCGCGCTCCCTTAATATCAATTCCAATAAAATTTTTATCTGGAAAACGCTTAGCCAGCTCTACGGTATACTCCCCTTTTCCGCAGCCTAACTCCAAAACAATCGGTTGCTCGTTTTTAAAAAACTCCGTATTCCATTTTCCCTTTAGAGGAAAATCTCCCACCATCTCTTCTCTGCTTGGCTGAAAAACATTACCGAAAGTTTCGTTTTCCCTAAAGCGTTTTAATTTGTTTTTACTTCCCACTCTATTATTTAATTTTTTGGTAAAATTAAGGAAATATACTTAATCTAAAAGACTTTTATATTAGACCTTAAAATAAAAGAACACTTAAGTACCTAGAAACCCTTTAACGAATATCAATGCTAATCGTTTGCTTTACTTTTAATCTCTTGAATTATGAAAGATCCGATCTCCATTACGGCAATAAAACAAACGTCAAAGTCATCAAACGCACAAAATCCCAAAAAAAGAATTTTGGTAGCACCGCTCAATTGGGGACTCGGGCATGCCACGCGTTGTATTCCCATCATCAATGCCTTAATCAATTCTGGATTTGAGCCGATCATAGCCTCAGATGGACAAGCACTGTCTCTATTAGAGAAAGAGTTCCCCAGTCTATTGTGTCTAACCCTCCCCTCGTATAAGATTACTTATGCAGAAAAAGCCCGTTTTTTCAAACTTCAAATGATTGCACAACTACCCCAAATTTATCTGGCCATTCTAAGAGAAAAAAAAGTTCTTAAACAATGGATTACAACTTATCAGTTGGACGGAGTAATCTCAGACAACCGATTGGGTATCCATTCAACACGCATCCCGAGTGTCATTATCACGCATCAATTACAAATACTATCCGGCAACACTTCGTGGTGGAGTACCAAAATACACCAATACTTCATTCGCAAGTTTCAAGAATGCTGGGTACCCGATTCGGAAAACAAAGAAAATCTAACCGGAAAATTGGGACATCTAGACCACAGTTCGCTGAATCTAAAGTACATTGGAGCTTTAAGTCGTTTTCACAAAAAAGCCGTGGATCAGCAATACGATTTATTGGTGCTACTATCAGGTCCAGAACCACAACGCAGTCTTTTGGAAGTAAAACTTCAACGCGAATTAAAACGTTTTGAGGGGACCATATTATTGGTAAGAGGAATTATTGAAGACCAGCAAACCGTAGTGAAACGCCTCAACAAAACCACCTACAATTACATGACTTCTGCCGAGTTGGAACTTGCCATCAACGAAAGTAAACTGGTGCTGTGCAGATCGGGATATACGACGATTATGGATTTGGCTCATTTGAATAAAAAAGCCTTCTTCATTCCAACTCCAGGTCAATACGAACAAGAATATCTAGCAGAAGAACTCGACCGAAGAGGCCTTGTTCCCCATTGTAAACAAGAGGTATTTCAAATCGAAGAGCTCCATCGAATTCCGCTTTATCAGGGACTTAGAAAACACAATACCCCCATACTCTGGAAAGACCTATTTAGCCCGTTCCAAAGTAAACGAAAATTCTGACCCATAACCGTATTTACTTTCCAAATAAATATGTTCTTCATGGGCTTCAACGATATGTTTCACAATAGACAATCCCAAACCAGACCCACCGACAGAGCGGGCACCGCTTTTGTCTATTCTAAAAAAACGTTCAAACAACCTCGGCACGTACTTTTCTTTGATTCCTTCGCCATTATCCGTCACGCGAACAATGATTTTATTATTGACTAAATCCTCAATACTCACCTCAGTGGTCCCTTTAACTTTACCGTACTTAATAGAGTTTTCAACCAAGTTACTAATTAACTGTACAATTCGATCTTGATCGGCATAGACCATAATAGGATTGACATAGTTCATATCGAAGATCAATGAGATCTCCTTTTGCTCGGCTCGCATTTCCAATAAATCAAAAACGGTTTCTACCGCTTTTACAATATCGAACTCAGAGTAATTCAGATGCAGATCTCCGGTTTCTAATTTGGTAATCATATCGAGATCTTTTACGATATAAATCAAGCGTTCCACGCCCTTCTCCGCCCGTTCCAAATACTTTTTGCGAACGGTTTTATCGTCTATAGCTCCATCCAATAAGGTCGAAAGATAACTCTGAACCGTAAATAGTGGCGTTTTTAACTCGTGTGAAATATTCCCTAAAAACTCCCTGCGGTATTCCTCTCTGACTTTTAAGGATTCGATTTCTATTTTCTTATAGGTAGCGAATTTTTGAACTTCATTTGTCAAAGTTTCCATATCGGTCGTAATTGCCTTACTACGCAATACAGAAGCGTCCAATATCGATACATTGTCGTATATCTTTTTGATTCTGCGGTATACAAAGTGTTCCACGCGATACTGAATTACAAAAAAGGAAAAGACATAAACAGCCAATCCAAAAATAAAACACATCAAGAGGTTCACTTTAAAAAAAAGAACCAGCAAAATCATCAAGATAAAAAAACTAAATACCGTGATAAATAACGCTGATTTTAAGGCAAACTTATATGATTTCTTAAAGCGTACGCTCATTATAGATCCAATTTATATCCTACTCCTTTAATGGTTTTAAACCATTCATCACCGATTTTTTCTCTTAGTTTACGAATGTGTACGTCAATGGTCCTACCGCCAACGATGACTTCATTTCCCCATACCTTATCTAAAATCTCCTCGCGTTTAAAAACCTTACCCGGTTTAGATGCTAAAAGGTAAAAAAGTTCAAATTCCTTTCTCGGCAAGATGATTTCAACTCCTTCTTTAACAATCTTATATTCTTCTCTATTGATTTCAATTTCACCCACAGTAATGATATCACCACTTTTTTCTTCTTCTTTAAATCTTCTCAACAAGGCTTTTACTTTACTCATTAAAACCTTCGGTTTGACAGGTTTGGTGATATAATCATCAGCTCCTGCATCAAAACCTGCAACTTGCGAATAGTCCTCGCCTCTAGCCGTCAAAAAAGTAATAATTGTATTTTGTAATTCTGGAATTCTTCGAATGTGCTCACAGGCTTCCATCCCATCCATTTCGGGCATCATCACATCCATAATGATTAAATGAGGATGTTCCTTTTGTGCTTTCTGCACCGCTTCTTTTCCATTACTAGCTGTAATGACTTGATAACCTTCTTGAACAAGATTATATCCAATAATCTCCAAGATATCTTGTTCATCATCAACCAACAATATCTTAATTTCCTTTTTTTTCATCTTGCTTATAGCTTGTTTAGAATGGTAAAGATAAAGATAATACAAAACCAAATCATCTGTTAACGGTAATTTAATGTCTTAACATTTTAATGATTTTCGCACAACAAATTAGTAACAGCCCGATAACTTGGTAATCACATTAAGGTAATTCATTTGCACTACCTAACAAACTATAAAATGAAATTACATCTATTACTATTCGCATTGTTATTTACATGTGGAGTTTATTCGCAAAATGGAACCTTAAAAGGAAAGGTCACTGACCTAGAATCAAACCTTGCTCCTTTAGCTTTTGCAACCATTAGCATAGAGGGAACCACCATTGGCACCAGTTCAGATGGCAATGGGAATTACAAAATGGAAGTTCCCTCCGGAAAACACACGGTACTTTTTAGCTACCTCGGATACGAAACCCAATCTATTGTCGTTACCATTGTAAAAGGAGAAACCAAATCTTTAAACCAATCTTTATCTTCTAATAGCACAGAACTGGAAGGCGTAGTGGTACAAGCAACCTCTAAAAAGGTAAAGGAAACAGCCTTATTATTAGACCAACACCGCTCTTTGGAAATCAAGCAAAACATCGGTTCACAAGAGTTATCTCGTAAGGGAATTAGCGACGTTGCCGCAGCGGTAGCCAAAACTACTGGAGTCGTAAAACAAGAAGGTTCGGGAGCGATCTTTGTACGCGGACTTGGTGATCGATACAATTCTACTTCGATGAATGGCTTACCTATTCCTTCCAACGATCCCGAGCGAAAAAACATCAGCTTAGATCTTTTTTCTACTGATATCGTGGAGTACATCTCTATAGACAAAACTTATTCCAGCCGTATTTTTGGAGATTTCGCCGGAGGTCATGTTGATATTATCTCGAAAGATCATAGCGGAGAAGGTTTCTTTAACTTTTCGATCGGTTCAGAAGTCAATTCCAATGCGGTAAGACAGGATAAATTCCTATTGCTTTCTGACAGAAATTACATGGGTTTCTCTAAAAATGACACCCCAAAAGATCCACTAAACAACTACCAATTCGACAACAGCCTAAATCTTAAAAACAGAACTCCAATTGGTTCTAATTTCGGTTTCAATACGGGGAAATCATTTAATATTGGACAACAAGGTCAATTAAACTTATTCGCGACAGCTTCTTTTAGCAATAAATACAAATATAAAGAAGGGATCGTAAAGTCCGTACAGGCTCAGGGTGATGCAACTAAAGACTTTGAGACCAAGGACTACGAATACACCACCAACACTACTGGAATGTTCAATGCGCAATACAGCATTAATCCATCGAATAAAATTGCTTATAATTTATTGTATATCAACGGTTCTTCCGAAAGCAATGAAGAATACAGAGGTTATATGAGAGATTTGGCCGATGGTCCAGAAGGCGGTTTTTTAAGACGTGGAAATTACATCCAAAACAATCTGTTGATCAACCAAATATTGGGAGAGCACCAATTCAATGAGCAATTCAAATTAAATTGGGGAGGTTCTTATAATACGATTAAAAGCGATATGCCAGACCGTATTCAAAACACGTTTCGAATTAAAGACGGCCAGTATTTCTTTACCACCAACTCGGTTACCGACAACCACCGTTATTATCAGAATCTAAATGAAGACGAGACGGCCGCTAAAATATCTTTGGACTATAAATTTGGAAAAAACGAAGATCTATTGTACCGCGGAAAATTAACTGTGGGTTATAATAGCCGCTTTAAAAACTTAGACTTTAAAGCCAGTCAGTTCAACTACCGTTTGGGCAATAGTTTACGCAATGTAGCCGTTGATCCATATAACCTGGATGCAGTTTTAAATAAAACCGGATTTGACAATGGCGATTTCCAATTTGAGACTTTTTTAGGAGATAAAAATCTAAACATTGCACTAACACCGCAGACATACCAAGGAAAACAAAGTATCAACGGAGGATTTGCCGCTTTGGAATACCAGGTTTCTCCTAAACTATCAGCCGTTGTTGGCTTGAGACTAGAACAAATCACACAAGAGATCGAATGGAAAACCCAGTTAGACCTGGAGGGAGACAAAAACACTTTCGACAAAACGGCTTTTTTACCGAATCTATCGTTAAAATACGCCGTAAACGACAGAAATAATTTACGCCTTGCTGCTTCAAAAACCTATACGCTTCCCCAATTTAAAGAACGCGGATTGTTTATGTATGAAAAAGCAACCGGTTCGATAAAAGGAAATCCAGACCTGTATCCTTCAGACGATTATAACTTGGATTTAAAATGGGAGTTTTTCCCGGAGAACGACGAGATTATTTCGGTAACGGCCTTTGGTAAATACATTCAAAATCCCATTAATGAGATTACGATCACTTCCTCATCAGACGATATTTCTTTTGCCAATACCGGAGACTCTGGTTATGCTGCTGGAATTGAATTGGAATTGAGAAAAAATTTATTTTCATTTGACGATGTCAACACGAACAAGATTTCTGCAGGATTCAATGCAGCTTATATGAAAACACGTCAGGAACTCGATTCTGAAAAAGTTAGAAAAGAAAATGCTTTTGGGGCAGACTTTACTCATAAAAACGCGAGTTTCACCGGAGCGGCGGATTTGGTTATGAATGCCGATATCAGCTACATCAAGGAATGGAACAAACGCAGTGTGATGGCAACGGTTTCCTACGCTTATATTTCAGACCGTATTTACTCTTTGGGATCTCAACAATTAGGGAATTCTGTTGACAAGGGATTTGGAACGCTGGATTTTATATTCAAAACAAAACTTAGTGATAACCTAGGATTGGGATTAAATGTAAAAAACTTGATTGATCCAAAAATCGAACGAGTTCAAGAAAATTTGACTCAGGACATACTGGTACAATCCTACAAACTCGGAAAAAGCTTTAGTCTGAGTTTAAATTACCAATTTTAAACACATCAAGTAGCTCTTCGGAGCTACTTTTTTTTGCTCCATCGCTTAACCTTCTTAATAATAAGCTAACACAAAGGCAACTTTTCAATGTTGATTCAATAATATTCGCTTAACCACCAATAAAATACTTTCTCGCAAATTTGTATAACAATAATCAATTAACCAAAACACATGAAAAAATTAGTTAGAAACGCATTCGGAATTTTATTTTTATCAAGTTTATTCTTGGTAAGTTGTAGTAACAGTGATGATGACACTTCCAATCCTCCAGGGAACAACAGTGATTTCGTATTAAACGAAAACAACTTCAACGGAAAAATATCAAAAGGAACAGTAACTCTTGACGCTTCAAAAACATATATACTTAATGGACGAATTTTAGTTGAGGACGGAGCTTCTTTGGTTATTCCTGCAGGAACAAAAATTATCGGAACAGGAGGTACTACTTCATTTATAGCTGTAGCACAAGGAGGGAAGATATTTGTAAACGGAACGGCTGAAAAACCGGTTGTAATGACTGCAACGATTCAAGAACAAGCCCAATGGGGTGGTTTAGTAATCTGTGGAAAAGCGCCAATCAACAAAGGAAAAACAGCTACTGCTGAGGTTTCAGAATTAACTTATGGTGGAGACATCGCAGATGACAGTTCAGGGTCAATCACTTATTTGAGAATTGAGTATGCTGGTGCACGTTTTAATACAGAAAAAGAATTCAACGGACTTTCATTCTTCGGAGTTGGTAGTGGTACTAAAGTAGAATATGTACAAGCTTACAAAGGAGCTGATGATGGATTTGAATTTTTCGGAGGAACTGTAAACACGAAATACTTAGTATCTAACGGAAATGAAGACGATCAGTTTGACTGGACAGAAGGTTGGGTCGGTACCAATTCTAACTGGTATGCAAAATTAGAATTTGGAAGAGGTAACCGCGGTATAGAAGCAGACAACAATGCTACCAACAGAGCAGCTACTCCAATTGCTAACCCGACCATCAAAAACGTTACGCTTATCGGTTTAGGAGAACAAGGAGCAGAACCACAAGCATTAAAATTAAGAGAGGGTACAAAAGCTAACATTGACAACTTATTCATCAGCAATTTCACCGTTGGATTTGATGTAGAACACGATGAAACCCTTGCTAATGTAACTAACGGTTCCTTAAAAATCACTAATGTTAAATTTGACAAGGTGACTACAAAATCAAAAGGTAAGAACACAGCAAAAGAAAGTGTAAATGTAGATGGTGTATATACGGAAAACGCTAATGCAACTGGAGCTGAAAAAGGAGCTGAAGTACCAACTTGGGCAAAAGGCTGGACTATAGGCTTGTAAGAAATCCCCGCATAAAAATGTTAAAAAAGTCACTTACACGTAGTAGGTGACTTTTTTTAGTGTTATATATCAATAAATTGATTATATTTACGCTAGAATAATGTTTTATGGAAAAAAAATACTTTTATATTTTATCGCTCTTGCTCGTTCTATGCTTTAATACTATAGCATATGGACAAGTTACCGATCCCATTAATTCGAAACCCGCTGAGAGTATCGAAGGGCTACAATTGTACCCTAATCCAACCTCATCTGGAAAAGTATTTATTACCAGTAATAGCAATCTACCGAAGGAAATCGGAATCTACGATATTCTAGGGAAAAAAATATTTAGCTCCTCGATGACCAGTAAGGAACTCAACCTTTCCAACATTAATCCAGGGGTATATATCATTAAAATAACAGAAAAGGATGCCACGGCTACTAGAAAATTAGTCATCCGATAAGTCCCTTAACTTTAAATACAATCCAAGCATCGATCCTATCGATGCTTTTTTATTTGTACTTTTGTATAAAATAACAACACGTGATTACAGCCGAAGAAATTATTCAAATCAATACGACTAAGGAATTCCAAAAAATGGCCTTGAAAACATTTCGTTTTCAATATGCTCAAAATCAGGTTTACCAGCAATTTTGTGATTTGTTGAAAAAAAACCCTTCGAACGTCAGCACCGTTTACGACATTCCCTTTCTACCGATAGAATTCTTCAAAAGCAAAGAGATTTTAAGTTCGGATCTGCCGATACAGACTACATTCACCAGTAGCGGCACCACTGGAATCGTTACGAGTCGGCATCATGTGACCGACTTATCGTTTTATGAAATGAGCTTTAGAAAAGCCTTTTCCCATTTCTATGGAAATATAGAGGATTATGTGGTATTGGCCTTACTGCCCTCCTACTTGGAACGCGATGGTTCGTCGCTAATTTATATGGTCCAGGATTTAATCGAACAATCCAATCGTCCAGAGAGCGGTTTTTACCTTCATAACTATAGCGAGCTAACGTCCAAAATACTCGAATTGGAAAAAGAAGGTCAAAACATTTTGTTGATCGGAGTTACCTATGCCCTACTGGATTTGATTGAAAGCCACCAATTTCAATTAAAGCATACCGTGATTATGGAAACCGGAGGTATGAAAGGCAAACGCAAAGAAATGATCCGCGAAGAACTTCACGCACTCTTATGTCAAGGTTTTGGCGTTTCCGAAATTCACTCCGAATACGGTATGACAGAGTTATTATCGCAAGCGTACTCCTTGGGTAATGGCGTTTTTGAATGTCCACCTTGGATGGATGTATTAATTCGTGATACCGAAGACGCCTTGAGTTATCTACCCGCTGGAAAAACGGGAGGAATCAACGTGATTGATTTGGCCAATGTCAACTCCTGCTCTTTTATCGCTACTCAAGATTTGGGCAAAAAACAACCCAACCATTCTTTCGAAGTGTTGGGTCGCTTTGATCATTCTGACATCAGAGGTTGTAATCTGATGGTGGTCTAATTTATTTTATCACTAACACAAAATAATTCTTTTTTCCTTTTTGCAACAATACAAAACGGTCGTTGATTAAATCTTGTGATGTAATGGTATACTCTTCGGTTACTTTCTCTTTATTTACAGCAATAGAATTGGCTTGAAGCGCTCTTCTAGCTTCTCCGTTAGACGTTGTAAAGCCCGATTTACCAGCTAAAGCATCTATAATACTCAATCCAGCGTCTATGTCTTCACGACTGATTTCCGCTTGAGGAACCCCTTCAAAAACATCTAAAAATGTTTGTTGATCCAGCTGTTTCAAATCTGCAGATGACGAATTGCCAAATAGTATATTCGACGCTTGAATCGCATTATCCAAATCCGCTTGTGAGTGTACCATAGTGGTTAATTCTGCAGCCAAACGCTTTTGAAGCACACGTAAATGTGGCGCTTCTTGATGTTCATTTGTAAGCGTTGCGATATCTTCTTTTGTGATAAATGTAAATATTTTGATGTATTTCTCAGCATCTGCATCCGAAGTATTTAACCAATACTGGTAAAACTTATAAGGCGATGTTCTCGCGGCGTCCAACCAGATATTTCCCCCTTCAGACTTTCCGAATTTAGTACCATCCGCTTTGGTAATCAATGGACAAGTCAAGGCGTAAGCCTTACCTGAAGCCACTCTTCGAATCATCTCGGTACCCGTTGTGATATTTCCCCACTGATCCGAACCGCCCATTTGCAGAGTCACCTGTTTTTGTTGAAACAGATGTAAGAAATCATAACCTTGTAACAACTGATAACTAAACTCTGTAAAAGACATTCCCTCGGCAGATTCACCATTTAAACGTTTTTTCACAGAATCTTTTGCCATCATATAATTGACCGTGATGTGTTTTCCGATTTGGCGTATAAAATCTAAGAATGAAAAATCTTTCATCCAATCGTAATTATTCACCAATTCCGCGGCATTCTCCGTTCCGGAATTAAAATCTAAAAAACGCTCTAACTGTCCTTTTATAGCATTTTGATTGTGGCGTAGGGTATCTTCGTCAAGCAAATTACGCTCGTTCGATTTTCCTGATGGATCTCCCACCATTCCCGTTGCACCTCCAATTAAAGCCACGGGTTTGTGCCCTGCCAACTGAAAGTGTTTTAACAACATCACTCCTACTAAATGTCCAATATGCAATGAATCCGCTGTTGGGTCGATTCCCACATACGCAACACGCATTTGCTCCAATAAATGTTCTTCGGTGCCTGGCATCACATCGTGGAGCATACCTCTCCAAGTCACTTCTTCAATAAAATTCTTCATTTAATTATTTATTTTTTACAAATATAAACAATTGAATTCGCAAATTCGTCTATTTATCTATTCGTCTATTCGTCTATGCTCAAATCAGCACGTGCACAAACCAGCGATTAGTTCAAAAAAATTTCACCATGTAAAACTAAACTTCTACATTTGTGTTCATATGATATTAGTCACAGGAGGAACCGGCTTAGTAGGAGCGCATTTGCTGCTTCAATTACTTCAAGAAAACGAAGTGATTCGCGCCATCTACCGTACAGAAGAAAATATTGATAAAACCAGAAAGCTTTTCAGCGATTGCGACAGTCAGGTTTTATTTCAAAAAATCGAATGGATCAAGGCAGACTTAAACGATATCCCTGCTCTGGAAAATGCCTTTACCGATGTTCGAATAGTTTATCATTGTGCCGCTTATGTGACTTTTGACCCGAAAGACGAAGAACTACTACGAAAAAGCAATATTGAGGGAACGGCCAACCTAGCCAACCTTTCCATAGCCTATAAAATCGATAAATTTTGCCATGTTAGCTCTATAGCTGCACTGGGAGAAACCATTGACAAAAACAAACCGATAGACGAAAACTCCAATTGGAATCCAGACAGCTACCACAGCGACTATGCCATCAGTAAATACGGAAGTGAAATCGAAGTTTGGCGGGCAAGTCAAGAAGGTCTTCCGGTAATTATCGTTAATCCAGGTGTGATTTTTGGAAGTGGTTTTTGGAACCAAAGCTCCAGTGAATTGCTAAACAAAATCAATCAGGGCATGCCTTTTTACACTAAGGGAACCGTAGGAATAGTTGCCGTAGAAGATGTTTGCCAGATCATGATTCAACTGATGAACAGCTCGATAGAAAATCAAAACTACGTCGTTATTTCTGAAAACATCAGCTTTCAAGACCTGCTTAACAAGCTCGCTGACCTACTGGGCAAGAAAAGACCCAATCTATACGCTTCTCCGATGGTGACTAGTCTGGCTTGGAGACTCGATTATATAATATCTCTTTTTACAGCAAAAAAAAGAAGCTATTCCCGGGCTAGCGCGAAAGCTTCTCATTCTAATTCTATTTATGATAATTCCAAAATAATCCATACGCTTGATTATTCCTTTATTCCTGCATCTGTTTTTCTAAAACCAGTTTGCTTAAGCTATTTGGAGTCGTACTAAGTTTTACTGTCTTTGCTTTTTCATCCTCCTCCTTTAACTTTAACTTTTCTTGCTCGGCTTCCAGTTCCTTATTCAATTGTTCCTTTTTTACTTCCAAGCGCTTCTTGATAGCTTCTTGAATTTGAAAATACGACTCATCTTCTAATTCGATATAATACCGGTTGTTTTCAACAAAGGTCAAACTGTCGATTTTATATTTTTTTAAAATCGACGAAGCGGTAATTATTGAAGCCGTAGTATCCGCATAAAAAGCCCCCATACTCTCCATACCATTGAGCAAAGCCATATCGTACAAAACATCGGTCATTTTATCTTTTTCTATAAAATTCTTCGGCTTCTCCAATTCCTTTTTACAAGAAATAAGACTCAAAAGACAACACAACAAAACCATTTTTTTCATAGTCACTATCTTAAAAACAACAAACGTTGTCCTGATTTTTTCTCATTTACTTTCCCGTTTTCATATACCAAATCCCCATTGACAAAGGTATGCGTTATTTTTGAACTAAAAGACTGACCTTCAAAAGGCGACCAGCCACATTTATACAAAATATTATCAGAACTCACCGTCCAATCTGAGTTTGGATCTACCAAAACCAAATCGGCATGATAACCTTCACGCAGAAAACCACGTTGCTCAATTTGAAACAATATAGCTGGATTATGAGCTGTTTTTTCAACGATTTTCTCAATACTTATCATACCCTCTTTACTGGCCTCCAACAGAGCTACCAAAGCGTGTTGTACCAAAGGACCTCCGGAAGGGGCTTGACCATAAGGTTTTGCCTTTTCCTCCAAAGTATGCGGAGCATGATCGGTTGCGATTACATCAATTCTATCGTCGAGTAATGCTTCCCACAGCGCTGCACGATCTGAACTGCTCTTGACTGCCGGGTTCCATTTGATCAAATTGCCTTTAGTCGCATAATCTTCGTCGGAAAACCACAGGTGATGCACACAGACCTCTGCGGTTATTTTTTTATCGCGCAACGGAATATCATTTCTAAAAAGTTTGGTCTCTATAGCCGTAGACACATGAAAGACATGCAATCTTGCACCGGTTTTCTCTGCCAAGGCAATTGCTTTGGACGACGATAAATAACAAGCTTCTGCACTGCGGATTAACGGATGACAAGCTACCGAAATATCCTCTCCATACAGCTCCTTATAACGCGCTAAATTTTGTTGTATGGTTGCTTCATCTTCAGCGTGCACCGCGATTAACATGTCGGTGCTCGAAAAGATTTTCTCCAAAACCTCTTCCTTATCCACCAACATATTACCCGTAGATGAACCCAAAAACAATTTAATACCGGCGACATTCCTAGGATTGGTCTTTAAAACCTCGTCCAAGTTATCGTTGGTTCCCCCCATCATAAAGGAATAATTAGCAAAAGATTTCTCGCTGGCGATTTGATATTTATCTTCCAACAATTCTTGAGTAACTGCATTGGGAACCGTATTGGGTTGTTCGATAAAAGACGTAATCCCACCGGCAATGGCAGCGCGAGATTCGCTTTCAATATCGCCTTTATGAGTCAGACCCGGCTCTCTAAAGTGAACCTGATCATCAATCATCCCCGGTAAAACCCAACAGCCCTGAGCATCGATCACCCGGGCGTCATTAGTATTTTCAATAGCGGAGGCAATTTTTGCAATGCGACCATTTTCGATTAAGATATCCCCAACAAAAACTTCTCCTTCATTGACCAGTTGTCCGTTTTTAATTAAAAATGTATTCATTATAGTTTGTTTAGTAGTTGTTTCATTCGAAGCGATATCACGCCAAAAATAGCCTCTTTGATAATGCCATTTGACATCTTGGATTCGCCCACAGTTCGATCGGTAAAAATAATAGGAACCTCAACGATATTAAATTTAAGATCAAAGGCACGGTACTTCATTTCAATTTGAAAGGCATATCCGATAAATCGAATTCGATCTAAAGAAATACGTTCGAGAACCTCGCGTCTGTAACAGATAAAACCAGCGGTTGTATCGCGGATCTTCATTCGAGTAATGAAACGCACATAAACCGAGGCGAAATACGACAGTAAAACGCGGTTTAAAGGCCAATTGACCACATTAACTCCAGTTACATAACGAGATCCGATACTCATATCAGCACCATCCTCACACGCTTTTAACAACAACGGTAAATCAAGTGGATTATGCGAGAAATCCGCATCCATTTCGAAAACATGAGTATACGCTCTAGCTAAGGCCCATTTAAACCCGTGTACATAGGCAGTACCCAGGCCTTCCTTTTGACTTCTCACTTCTAAAAAAAGGCGCTCTGGAAATTGATTTTGCAACGATCGAACCATTTCAGCAGTTCCGTCAGGAGAATTATCATCTACCACCAAAATATGGAAATGATCCGGTAAACTCATCGTAACGGTTATGATATGCTGTATGTTCTCGATTTCATTATACGTGGGAATAATGACAATTCCTTGAGCCATTTTAATAAGGTTTACTTGCAAAAGTAAACTTTTTCTAGAAAGTTATTCCACAAATAAATTACAATATCCTTTTCTGAAAAAAAAATTAGTAATTTTACACCCGATATGATGGATTTTACATTAACCCAAAGAGTGATTGAGAACAAAGACTGGGCAACATTGCTGTTTTTGCTTTGCTTTGGTATTCTTGCTATCAACAAAAATGTCTACGAAGTTCGTTTCGCCGAATACCTTCGCCTCATTGTATCGGAGAAATACACCAAAATCTACAAGGACAGCTCCAACATCAAAAACAGCTTTACCATTTCCCTTTTTTTAGTACAATTAATCTCGGGAACTTTCTTTGTACAGATTTGCTTAAAAAGCTTTGGTTATATCAATCATTACTCGTTTATCTCCTTTATCAGAATCTTAAATTTCATCACCTTTTTTATTTTAGCCAAATACTTAATCGAAAAAATCGTAGCGATTGCATTCAACATTGAGGAATTTTCTGAACAATTCAATTTACAAAAAGTCAATTACCGCACCTATGTATCTTTACTGATATTACCGGCTAATCTCATTCTTTTTTATAATGATTTTTCGAGCAAAATCCCGCTTTTCATCATAATGCTTGCATTAATGATAACAAACATCATATTATACATTATCTTTTTAAGGAATTATCAAAATTTAATTCTTAACAGATTCTTTTATTTTATTTTGTATCTTTGCACTCTTGAAATAGCTCCCTATTTTTTCCTTTATTATTGGTTTACAAAATCTTAGAGCATTAGAACATAAAATATATGAAAGTGAAAACAATTTTGGTTTCTCAACCAGAGCCTAAAGTAGAAAATTCACCGTATTTCGAATTACAACAAAAATTAAAGGTAAAGTTTGACTTTAGACCTTTTATTCATGTTGAAGGTGTATCAGCCAAAGAAATTCGCCAGCAAAAGATTGATTTGAATAATTATTCTGCAATCATATTAACGAGTAAAAACTCTGTTGACCACTTTTTTCGTGTAGCTGAAGAAATGAGATATAAAGTTCCTGAAACTCTAAAGTATTTCTGCCAATCAGAAGCCGTAGCCTACTATCTTCAAAAATACGTAGTTTACAGAAAACGAAAAATCTATGTAGGTCTGAAAGACTTCGTTGATATCGCACCCCTAATTAAAAAGTATAAAGACGAAAAGTTTTTATTACCCGCTTCAGATCAATTAAACGCCGATGTCCCAACGACATTAAACGCTTTAAAAATCGACTGGACAGAAGGTGTTTTCTACAGAACAGTGATGAGTGACCTCTCGGACTTAAAAGATGTATATTATGACGTATTGGCTTTTTTCAGCCCTACTGGAATAAAATCTCTTTTTATGAATTTCCCCGATTTCGAACAGAACAATACGCGTATCGCAGTTTTCGGAAGCACCACACAAAAAGAAGCACTAGACCACGGTCTTAGAGTAGACATCATGGCACCAAGCCCTGAAGCTCCTTCAATGACTATGGCACTCGAGAAATACATTGCCAAAGCGAATAAATAGTAACTAGTAACTAGTAACTTGTAACTTGTAATCAGTGACTAGTAACTTGTAATCAGTGACTTGTAATCAGTGACTTGTAACTAGTGGGTTTGCGGGATAAATGTGGTTCTATTAAATATTTTATAGATTCGAAAAGCAAATCGAAAAATAAACAAATGGGCTATCTCAAAAAGACAGCCCATTTGTTTTATAAAAGACTCTCGCCAAACCTCAAATAACCTCAATAACAAGCGTTTTAAGAAAGACTTACCAAGTTTTCAATCTCACCATTTGCTCCAGCCTAAAAAAGCCCAAAATTCGCTTTAAAAACAAAAAGCCCGATAATTTTAAATTATCGGGCTTTTCTATATTAAAAAGTATCTTAAATCTGTGGCCCTGCGGCAACTAAAGACTTTCCTTCTTCATTGTCTGTATAACTTGCAAAGTTCTTTACGAACAACGCAGCCAAATCTTTTGCCTTAGCATTCCACTCCGCTGCATCTTGATACGTATTTCTAGGATCTAGAATAGTCGTATCGACTTCTGCCAAAGCTTTTGGAACTGCCAAATTAAAAATCGGAACGATTTCAGTTTCAGCGGTTTCTATTGAACCATCTAAAATACGATCGATAATCGCTCTGGTATCTTTGATAGAAATTCTCTTTCCAGTTCCATTCCATCCGGTGTTTACCATATATGCAGTCGCTTTGTGCTCCTCCATTTTCTTTACCAATTCCTCCCCATATTGAGTTGGATGCAAAGATAAAAATGCCTTTCCGAAACAAGCCGAGAACGTAGGTTCTGGTTGAGTAACCCCTCTTTCTGTACCCGCTAATTTAGCCGTAAACCCAGAAAGGAAGTAATATTTAGTTTGTTCTGGCGTCAATTTAGAAACCGGAGGCATCACTCCAAAAGCATCTGCCGTCAAGAAGATCACTTTAGTCGCATGACCCGCTTTAGAAACTGGCTTAACGATATTATCGATATGATAAATTGGGTAAGATACACGTGTATTTTGAGTGGTAGAACCGTCTTTAAAGTCTATCTTCCCTCCTTCTAATACCGTAACATTTTCCAATAAAGCATCTCTTCGGATGGCATTATAGATGTCCGGCTCATGTTCTTTACTCAAATCGATGGTTTTTGCATAACAACCTCCTTCGAAATTAAAAACGCCATCATTATCCCATCCGTGCTCATCATCACCGATCAATTCACGTTTAGGATCTGTAGAAAGTGTTGTTTTACCCGTTCCAGACAAACCAAAGAAAACAGCTACATCCCCATCTTTACCCTTATTCGCAGAACAGTGCATTGACGCCATTCCGTTTAATGGTAAATAATAGTTCATCATAGCGAACATTCCTTTTTTCATTTCACCACCATACCAAGTTCCTCCAATGATTTGGATCTTCTCTGTAAGGTTAAAAGCGATATATACTTCTGAGTTTAATCCGTAGTCTTTATACTGCTCAAAAGTGGCTTTAGAAGCATTCATCACAACAAAATCCGGCTCACCAAAGTTATCCAACTCTTCTTGAGTAGGTCTGATAAACATGTTTTTTACAAAATGTGCCTGCCAAGCTACTTCCATGATAAATCTCACTTTCAAACGAGAGTTTTCATTGGCACCACAAAAAGCATCAACAACAAAAAGCTTTTTGTTCGAAAGCTGTTTTACCGTAGTTTCTTTAAGCGCATTCCAAGTATTTTGATCGATCGGTTTATTGTCATTTACACTTTGTGGAGAATTCCACCAAACTGTATTTTCCGTAACCGCATCTTTAACTATATATTTATCTTTAGGCGAACGTCCTGTAAACACACCTGTCATTACATTAACCGCTCCAAGCTCTGTTACCTCGCCTTTTTCGAACCCTTCTAATTTTGGGCTAATTTCCTCGTCATACAAATATTCGTAAGAAGGGTTGTGTATAATCTCAACCGCATCCGCAATTCCGTATTTTTCTAACGAGATAGATTTAGAAACATTCATATCTATAAAATGTGTTGTTGTTAATATGTTTGCAAACTTAGAAATAAATTTAAAAATAACGACACTAAAATCGTTATTAAATCCCTTTCTTGACAAAAATGGCTTGATAGCCGACCGTAAACCAAGCGGAAATTAATAAAACCCCACCAAGCGGTGTTATGGGACCTAAAAATTTAAAATCAACCGCAGTCAAACCGTTTGTCGCAAGTAAATAAATGGATCCCGAGAAAAACAAAACCCCAAAACCCACTAAATATCCTATAATTTTTTTCGTTTTACTAGTCAATATAGGTACAGCTCCAACGAATAGCAAAAACAAGGCATGATAAATCTGGTATCGCACGCCAGTTTCAAACGTTAACAACTGATTTTCATCGAGTACAGCTTTAAGACCGTGAGCACCAAATGCCCCTAAAATCACGGCAACTCCGCCCATAAAAGCCGCCAAACCGATTATTTTTTTGTCCATACTATTTTTATTTCAAATATACGATTCTTAAAATTAATTTCCCTCTCCAAATTAAATGGGTTTTTTATTTTTTAACGCTAGCGAAATCGCTATTTTCGTATCTTAATTAAAAGCCAAGTTATGAGAAATATTTTAATTGTTGGAGCCGGAAGGTCTGCTTCATCTCTTATTAAATATCTGTTAGAAAAATCTGATTTAGAAAATTTACATATAACTATAGCAGATCTTTCGTTAGAATTAGCTCAGAAGAAGACACAGAATCACCCTAATGCAACAGCTATTTCTCTTGATTTATTTGATGTGGAGCACAGAAGAGAAGAAATATCCAAAGCTTCGATCGTCATCTCCATGTTACCTGCTTTTATGCACATCGAACTTGCCAAAGACTGCTTGACCTACAAAAAACACCTGGTCACCGCTTCTTATATAAGCCCGGAAATGGCCGCATTAGACGAAGAGGTCAAAAAGAACGGTTTGGTTTTTATGAATGAAATTGGATTAGATCCGGGTATCGATCATATGAGCGCGATGAAAATACTCGACGAGATCCGCGCAAAAGGCGGTAAAACCATATTATTTGAGTCGTTCTGCGGGGGCTTGGTTGCACCGGAATCCGACGATAATTTATGGAATTACAAATTCACTTGGAACCCGAGAAACGTAGTACTTGCCGGACAAGGTGGTGCCGCGAAATTCATCCAAGAAGGTCAATACAAATACATCCCGTACAACAAGGTTTTCAGAAGAACGGAATTTATGGAAATTGAGGGCTACGGCCGTTTTGAAGGTTATGCCAATAGAGATTCACTAAAATACCGTTCGATATACGGATTAGACGATGCCCTAACGGTTTTTAGAGGAACCATCCGTAGAGTTGGCTACTCCAAAGCATGGAATATGTTTGTAGAATTGGGCCTAACCGACGACTCCTACACCATCGACAACTCAGAACATATGTCGTATCGCGACTTCATCAATTCCTACCTTCCTTATCACCGTACAGATTCAGTGGAGATCAAACTGCGCTTGGCGCTCAATTTAGACCAAGATGACATCATGTGGGATAAATTGATGGAACTGGATATCTTTAATCCCGATAAAATCATTGGACTTAAAAAAGCCACTCCGGCTCAAATACTCGAAAAAATACTCAGCGATAGCTGGTCTTTAAAGGAAAACGACAAAGACATGATTGTGATGTATCACAAATTCGGCTATGAACTCGATGGCGAACACAAGGAAATCGATTCTAAAATGGTGTGTATCGGAGATGACCAAACCTATACAGCTATGGCAAAAACCGTTGGACTACCCGTTGCCATTGCCGCCTTAAAAATCTTAAAAGGCATCATTACAAAACCCGGTGTACAAATGCCGATAGAAAAAGATGTTTATGAACCGATTCTCAAAGAACTAGAGAACTACGGTATCGAATTTCACGAAAAAGAAGTTCCTTACCGAGGATACTAAACAAAACCACAAAAGCCTTTTCCACTAAATTATGAAAGGGCTTTTTTATTTAATAGTACTCATCCACTAGCCTCTACATTACTGTCTCGACTTGGGTATTGCCTGAATCAAAGTTTGAGTGTATGCCGTTTGCGGGTTTCGATATAATTCATCGGCCTCATTCATTTCAACGATTTGCCCCTTACTCATCACAGCAACTTGATCCGACATGTATTTGACAACAGCCAAATCATGAGAAATAAACAGATAGGTAAATCCAAAATTCTCCTTCAGTTCATTCAATAGATTTAGAACTTGGGCTTGTACCGAAATATCCAAGGCAGAAACCGATTCATCACATACGATCAGTTTGGGCTGCAAGGCAATCGTTCTGGCAATACCAATTCGCTGGCGTTGACCACCCGAGAACTCATGGGGATAGCGATTAAAACAACGCTCATCAAGACCCACTCGTTCCAGAATTTCAATGGTCTTACTTTTACGCTCCCGATCAGAACCGTATAAACCATGTACCTTCATCGGCTCCATAATAGCTTTTCCAACGGTAATTCTTGGATTTAACGAAGAATAAGGGTCTTGAAAAATAATTTGTATTTCCTTTCGCAACGCGCGAAGATTACTTTTGGACAACTTTGTAATATCCTGTCCTCTATAAAAGATAGTACCCGCAGTAGCGGGATCCAATTGTAAGATTGCATTTCCCAAAGTTGATTTTCCACAACCGCTTTCTCCTACCAATCCCAAGGTTTCTCCTTCGTAAATTTTTAAGTTAACCTCCGAAAGCGCTTGAAACTTTCTCTTTTTAAACCAACTTCCCCCATTTAAATACGCTTTTCCCAGATCGCGAACTTCCAGCAACGGAGATTGCTTATACAGTTCCTCGTGACGCTGTTTACGCTCTTCGTCTGTGACGATTTCGGAAATGGATGTATTGTTTAAAAAATCGGATATGGTCGGCAATCGATCCAACCGGTAATCCAATGATGGTCTTGACTTGATTAAAGCTCGGGTATAAATATGTGTGGGATGTTCAAAAATCTGAGCAGTCAGACCTTGTTCGACAATCTCACCCTGATACAAAACAATCGTACGATGTGCAATTTCTGATATCAACGCCAAATCATGTGTGATAAACAAAATACTCATACCGGTTTCTTGTTGTAAATCCTGTAATAAAGTGATGATTTCCTGCTGTACAGTAACATCCAAAGCCGTAGTTGGCTCATCAGCAATCAGCAGTTCCGGCTTGCACGCAATTGCCATTGCAATCATCACACGCTGTTTCTGTCCACCAGAAATCTGATGCGGATATTTATTAAAAACCTCCTCGGGACTGGGCAGTTTAACCTTTTCAAAAAGGGCCAAAACCTCAGATTTAATCACGGCTTTAGAAGCGGCTGTATGTTCTGCCAACATCTCGGCAACCTGAGCACCACAACGCATAGAAGGATTTAACGAACTCATCGGCTCTTGGAAAATCATAGCTATTTTCTTGCCACGTACTCCGCGCCATTCCTTTTGATTGATTTTGGTCAAATCAACACCTCCAAAAACAATTTCTCCATTGGATATTCTAGAAACCTCTTGAGGCAACAATCCCATCAAAGCCAAGGACGTTACGGATTTTCCAGAGCCCGACTCCCCAACTATTCCAACAATCTCATTTTGACCGATATAAAAAGAAAGCCTTTTTACAATGGGCTTCCAAATTTTATCAACCTTAAAATCGATGGCAACGGAATTAACTTCTAAAACGTTCTTTAATGACATACTGTAATGCTGTGCTTAAAAATATAGTGCAATGTATTAAAATAAAAAATGCTAAGCCTTTAAAAACAACGTTCTCTTTCCAACTAATTAAAAAGAGAACGCTTTCTCCTTATAGCCGCCTACAACACCATTAAGCCACATTAACCACGTCATATTCTTTTACCAAAGTTAAAATAACCGCCGTTGATTTATTCATATTGGCATAAACCGGACAACGTTTTTTTACAGAATCCATCCATTTTTTTAAAGCCACTATAGACGCACTCGAAGTCGGCTTGATTACCACATGGACCGTTTTAAATCCGACATCTGTTATTTTTGCAGTAGCCTCCAATTTAGTCGCTTCAATTTCACCCGAAATCTCCAACTGAATTGATCTCAAGTTTAATTGCTGCTCTTTGGCAACTGCCTTACCCACTGCATGTATACTACCCGCCAAATTAGCCAATAAAAATTCAACCGAGCTAGACGGTTTTGAAGTGACAAATCCCACTTCGTTGTTTAATGTCAAAGAAAAATCTTTTGACTTGACGACAAACTGGCTCTCCTTTGCTGAGAAACCCAGTACTTTTACTAGTTTTTTACCCATGACCTATTTTTGTTTTTAAATTAAAAATCTGATTTTATTCTATAAAAAAAGTCTTTCTGGAGCAGTTACCAAAAAGACTTTTTATTTCATTCGTACGAACTTATAAACACATCAATTTAAGCAACCACAAAGCCACAAGTGCATATTATGCTTCCACTTGCAAATAAATGTCGATGTAAAATAATTAAAATTCATACTGTATTCTTTTAATGATTATCAGTTCTCTAACGCCTTTTCAACAGTAAAGTCCACACTAGCACGCGGCTTTACAGCTGTAAAAAATGACTCGATCACTTTTAAATTTCTGTAAAAAAAAAGCCCCCGCAAAAGGCGAGGGCTCTAAATATATATTTTTATTCTGAAATAAAACTACACAACAAGATCCCTCGCGGATAGAATCCACATGGTAAAATTTGATGAATAATGTTTATAACTGTTCATTTTTCTTTGTTTAATGACACAAATTTGCAGATGTTTTGCCAACTAACCTACCGAAATGCATTTTTTAACTTTTCTTTAACTCAAATTGAGAATAATTCATTTTCAACCAACAATTCCTGTCTTTTGAAGCGCAAAACGATCTGAGCAACAGCAACGACATCTTTTTCGCAATAAGTGATGATCCGATCGATATCCTGATCTTGATAATAGACTTGAGCCACCTGACTTCCGTCTATATCTCCTTTGGGCGACGGAATTCCCAATATCTTCGTCAATAGTTTTAAAGAGGTATAATGTTTAAAATCGCCAAACTTCCACAATTCCAAAGTATCCAAGTGCGGGATTTCCCAAGGTTTTTTACCAAACAGATTGAGCTTAGACGGTATTTTCAATCCGTGAATGATCATGCGTCTAGCCAGAAAAGGATAGTCAAACTCCTTAGCATTATGTCCGCATAATACATATTGAGGTTTGCTAAAATGCGTTTCCAGCAATGCGCTAAAATCCTTAAGTAACTGCGGTTCTTCCCCAAAAAAAGAGGTGGTTCTAAACTGCCTGATGTCGTTTTTAAAAACAAAATACCCCACGGATATACAAACAATCTTACCGAATTCCGCCCAAATTCCAGCGTTGGAATAAAATTCCTCCGCACTGACAGTATCCCTTCTTTGATAACTTGTTTTAGCCTCATACAACATTTGCATCTCCGGATCCAAATCATCGTAAGCCGCTTGTTCTGGTACGGTTTCAATATCGAGAAACAAGATATGCTCTAAAAGTATTTTGTCAATCATCGTATTTATTTTCGTTGTCCCAACATTTGGTATGCCTCATCGACATAGATATAAAAATCATTACTATGAGCATCGGCGGTGGTTTGAAGCCCTTTAAGATGCCCCAAACGCACGATAATCATATCATCCTCAGGAATGACAATAACAAATTGACCCAAATGCCCTCGCATATAAAACATAGATTTATTGCGGTAATTATTCAACCACCACCCATAACCGTATTCAGGACTTTCGGGAAAACGCGGCTGAATCGACTTGGCGACAAATGCGCTATCGAGTATTTGCTGACCTTCCCATTTTCCATGCTGTTGATACAATTTACCGAAACGCGCAAAGTCTCTGGCATTACTGGCGATACAACAATACGCTTTTTCAATACCATCTCCCTCATGATCCAATTGCCATAAAGCATCGTTTTCAGCCCCTAACGGTTGCCAGAATTTTTCAGAAACATACACTGCCAGCGGTTTCTTAACAGCTTTTTCCAAAACCATAGCCAACAACTGGGTGTCGCCACTTTTATATTCAAAATGCTGTCCCGGCTGTGTATTGATATCCAATCCCAACATCACTTTTCTCAGATCTTTATCGAAATAAGCTCGCGTAACGATCGAAAGCGGACTGTAATATTGTTCATCCCAATTTAAGCCCGTTGCCATAGACGACAAATCACCTACGGTGAGTTGATCTTTATAAGCACCCTCCAACTCCGGTAAGAAATCAATGACCTTTTGATCCAAACTCTTGATCTTCCCCTCCATGATGGCCTTTCCCAAGGCGGCAGACACCACACTTTTTGCCATAGAAAACGAATTGCTTTTAGAGTCTTTGTCATAACCGTCGTAATAACTCTCATACCAAATACTGTCGTTTTTGATAATCATAAACGCCACGGTTTGAAGGTCCTTATTGGTGCTTTCTAACCGTTCCGTAGCCTTAACGGTATTGTAATCTTTGGCGATATGCCACGGTTGAGCCACCCCCCTTTTAATTTCTCTATTTGGAAAATATTTATAATCGTCTAAAAAAGCGGTTTTATGCCCGTGAAAATAGACGGTACGCACAGCAGTAATCAAATAATCCACTTTGAAAATATACATCAAAGCCACGAGTACTACCAACGTAATTATTATGATTTTAAGTATTTTAAACAGTTTTTTCATCGGTTTATTTTTAAAATGCCTACTAAAATACAAATTAAATTGTTTCGACAAGGCTTGTTTAAAACAAAGATTGCTGTATGAATTCGGATTCGTGATCCAGCAACCACTTTTTTACCGCTAATCCAGAGGAGAAACCGACCAAAGCACCGTCTTTACCAATGACCCGGTGGCAGGGAATAACGATCAACAGTGGATTTTTACCGTTGGCACTCGCCGCAGCACGTATGGCTTTTACATTGCCTAAGCGTTGCGCCATTTGCAAATAAGACAGGGTTTTCCCGTGTGCAATTTTCTGCAACTCAGCCCAAACTCTTTGTTGGAAATCGGTCCCTATAGGATTCAAAGTCAATTCAAATATTTTGCGTTGCCCAGCAAAATACTCTTGCAATTGCTCAATGGCCTGCTCGATGAATACAGAACTGGAGTTTGTGGATTGGTCCGCTGCTTCAGCTATGCGAATCTGCGTAATCCCACTCCAATTTGCTTCGATAAAAAGCATTCCAAACGGGGCGGACATCAAAGCGGTATGTATCATAATTAACAGGGTCAGTTCTACTATTACAAATATACATTTTTTAATAGAGCTCTGCACTAATACGAGTTGCGTTAAGGGGTGAAGCGGCATCCTTTGGTATAGCGACAGCGGCACCAAAGATATAGCGGAACACCTGACCCGAAGGGGAACGCCCAAAAACAAAAAAGCCACCTTATATTGGTGGCCTTTTTGTTATGTCTATAAGTTGGCAAAAAAATCGTTGCCCTTGTCATCGGTGATGATAAACGCAGGGAAGTTTTTCACGGTAATTTTTCGAACCGCTTCCATTCCGAGCTCTTCAAAGTCGACTACTTCTACTTTTAATATATTTTCTTTAGCCAAGATTGCAGCTGGTCCACCTACTGAACCGAGATAGAATCCGCCGTATTGTTCACAGGCTTCGGTCACGTCTTTAGAACGGTTACCCTTAGCCAACATGATTTTACTACCGCCTGCTGCTTGAAATTCTTTTACATACGGGTCCATTCTTCCCGCTGTGGTCGGTCCGAAACTTCCAGAAGCCATTCCCTCTGGGGTTTTTGCAGGACCTGCGTAGTAAATTGGATGGTTTTTGAAATACTCTGGCATCTCTTCCCCATTGTCCAACATCTCCTTGATTTTCGCATGTGCAATATCGCGTGCTACGATCACGGTTCCGTTTAACATCAATCGGGTTTTGATCGGATATTTCGTCAATTCCGCCAGAATTTCATCCATCGGCATATTTAAGTCCACCACGACTGGTGCCTCGAGATGTGGCGCTACTTCTGGCAATAAACGCGCAGGGTTTTGCTCCAATTGTTCGACAAAAATCCCCTCAGCAGTGATTTTTCCTTTGATATTTCTGTCGGCAGAACAGGAAACCCCCAATCCAACCGGACAAGATGCAGCATGACGCGGCAAACGGATCACGCGTACATCATGCGTGAAATATTTCCCGCCAAATTGCGCTCCGATCATCGACTCCTGACAAATCAGTTGCAGCCTTTTTTCCCATTCCAGATCTCTAAAGGCTTGCCCCCCCATATTACCCGAAGTAGGTAAATGGTCGTAATATCCAGCCGAAGCCTTTTTAACAGCAGCTAAATTAGCCTCTGCAGAGGTTCCTCCGATCACCAACGCCAAATGATAGGGCGGGCAAGCAGAAGTTCCTAAATCCTTTATTTTTTCACGTATAAATTCAGCCATCGACTTGTCGTTCAACAGCGATTTGGTCTTTTGATATAAAAAGGTTTTATTGGCCGATCCACCACCTTTGGCCAAAAACAAAAACTCGTATGCCGCTCCTGTAGTAGCATATAAGTCAATTTGTGCCGGTAAATTAGAACCCGAATTTTTCTCTTCAAACATACTGATAGGTACAATCTGAGAATATCGCAAGTTTTTCTTTTGGTAGACGTTAAAAATCCCCTTAGACAACCATTCTGCATCATTAACACCGGTATAGATGTTCTCCCCTTTTTTACCTACAACAATAGCCGTTCCGGTATCCTGACAAGACGGCAATTGCCCCTCTATAGCTACAGCAGCATTTTGAAGTAAGTTATAAGCCACAAAACGATCGTTGTCCGTAGCTTCCGGATCGTCTAAAATAGCTTTCAATTTCTCTAAGTGACTGGTACGCAACATAAACGAAACGTCGTCCATCGCAGTTTCAGCTAACAATTCCAATCCACGAGGATCGACAGTTAAAATTTGACGGTTGCCTAAATTTTCTACTTGTACAAAATCAGAAGTGATTTTACGGTAAGTGGTCGTATCCTTTTGGATTGGATAAGGATCTTGATAAAAAAAGTCCATGGAATTGTTAGTTTATTTTTGTGAAGTAAAATTACAAAATCAGTTTTGTTTAACCCCTTAGAATGACTCTAAATAAAGTTTCCCAAAGCGGAAACCCATGGCCTTTATTTAAAAATTTTCAATTAAAAAAACACAACTAACTGAATCACAAGTACACCCGAATGTTAAATCGAAAAATTTAACAAAAAACCGTTTTGACGTAAACAACTATTTTTTTACATTTCCATAATTATCAATCTAACTATCAATAAGATATAGCCATCGCTTCATCAATCTTATAGATTACCCCCACGCGCCAGAGCGATGTTTTATAGCTGTTGATCTAGTTTTAATTAGAAACATATATGAAAACAACTGTATTTTTATATGGAGTACTGCTATCGATCGGTTTACTATTAGTGTCTTGTGAACCGACAAATACGGACGAATCCATAACACTCTATTCCAAAAACAAGACGAGCCAGTCTGATTTACCACAATTAGATGTCTTAATCACCAGCGAGCAAGCGAGCGCTGTAGCTTTAAACTACCTGAATCTAAGACAGCGTGAACCTTTATGGCGTACTGATCACATAAAAGAAGTAGTAACGGTAGAAAATGACGATGAACAACCTATACTTTACGTAGTTAACCTTAAAGACGAGCAGGGCTTTGCAGTTATTTCTGCAACTACACTTGAAAAACCTGTTTTGGCTTATGCCGAACAAGGCCAATTTAACGTGGAAGATATCGAACAACATGCAGGTGTTCATGACTGGGCGACAATGAAATTTGTCCATATTAACTATCTACTAAATATGACAGTAGAAGTAGATCATGATATAACACTACAATGGCTGGCACTCCAACCTGAACTCGACAAGACAGCAACCTCAAGCACACAAAACTATACTGCTACCTATTTTACCTACGGACCTTTATTGCAAACTACATGGGGGCAAAGTATACCTTCTAATTATATTGGCTACAATAATTTTGTTCGCTACAACAATTGTAATAATGGAACAGCACCAGTAGGCTGTGTTGCAACAGCTATGGGACAAATTTTAAAATACCACAACAGACCAAGTTATACGATTTCTATGCCTAACTTAATCGATATAAACAACCATACTACTCAAGGAGCTCACTATATCGCTTCACTTCTTCAATACATTGGATCGTCTGTAAATATGCAATATTCTTGTTCAAATTCCAGCGCCTACTCTAAAGATGCCCGAAAAGCTTTTGATCATACTTTCAAATATACAGTATCCGGATTAGATGACCTTGACAACAACCGAATTAAAAACGACATCTATAATTACAGACCTGTTTACCTTGAAGGTTGCGCTGATCGTCAAATTAAATCCAAACCTACAAAGTTAGGGATTTTTAAATGGACAATAGGTAATGCATCCTATGAACACAATTACTGTCATGCGTGGATAACCGATGGAGTTGAGGGAGTACACCTAAGAGTCAAACACTTTTTTGTCTGGACAGATCTAAACCCTTTACAATATATCCATATGAATTGGGGTTGGCGCGGCAGATACAATGGCTGGTACGATTATCAAATCTGGAACAATACAAAATACATTGGAGATGGTCCTGCACATAACTACCAATACAAACAACGTATGCTGACAGATATAAAACCACGTTACCAATGAAAAAGCTCTTAACTCCTCTCTCTCTTTTAATACTAGCAATCAGCCTGATACGTTGTGAAGGATATATCGTATCCGATAACGATCCTTGTAAAAACAACTATATCCAGCCACTGAATCAATATATCTCAGTGATGTATCTCGATAGTTTGGGCAATAATTTATTGAATCCGGCAACGGCAAACACCCCTTTCGATCCCAGCTATTTTAGCATTTGGGCGACTGATGAAAATTTTAATATGTTGTATAACGATATAGGACAACCGCTCAAAGACTTGCTTTATAAAGTTAGTTATGAAGAAGGACGGGATTCTCTAAAACAACTCTGGACTATTCGCTTTTTTTTGCTTCATAAATACCGAGAGTTACCCAATCATCAAGCACAGAGTTTTTACTTGTTTCAAATCAACAAACAGCAAGTTGATACGATAATTGCCTATTATGACATACGCTGTAAAAGTTTTGAGCTAAAAACAACCCATTACAAAGGTCATGCCCTTAAAACCTATTTCTAAAAACTAAATCTTGGCACAATTACATGGATTGTGCCAAGATTATCCATAATTACAATATGCCACTAAACTAATAAACACCATCATAAATGATACCGAAAACAACTCCTACAAAAATCCCATTACTGATGAAAAATATTTTTACTTATATATCCCTCTTACTTCTAGCATTAGTTCTCATACATTGCGAAGGCACTATCATACCCTATAGCGACCCTTGTCAAGGAAAACGCACAACTATACCCAATAGCGACATAGCCATTATATACGTGGACAGCCTAGGTAACAATCTATTACATAGCGACACTCCCAACTCCCCTTTTGATCCTAACTTTTTTAGTCTTTGGGCAACAGATGAGAATTGGAATATGCTTTACAATTCCAAAGGCTTACCCATCAAAGATTTTCCCAACGGTGTAGCTTATCAAGAAAATCGGGATTCCTTAAATAAGATATGGGGCATCACACTTTTTTTATCGCATAAGTATCGGAAATTACCCCATGACAAAGTGCAGAGTTTTTTCTTGTTTCGCATTAATGAATATCAAGTTGATACTATTATCGCCTATTACAACATTCACTGTAAAAACTTTCAAATGGAACAACTGTACTATAAAGGACATACGCTTACTCAAAAGCTTCTCTAAAAATCAACACCTTACTACAAACCAGCTCATTGTACCGACATACGATACTCAAAACATCTGTGTAAAGCAACATCAGAACTTATCGACGACCACTACCAAAGACAAAAAACGGTATTGATGAAAAATATTTTATACTCTTTCACCGATCGTCGATATGTATAAACCGTTTTCAAATAAAAAAAACACAAAAAGAAGGGACTATTTCATCACTTAATGTAATTTTGCAATTCAAAACCTATGATGATGTTATACAGTCCTGTTTTTAGTCAATTTTACGAACAAGTGAAGTCCAGTATTAACGATGGTACTTTCGCCAAACTAACTTTGGCAAAAACCATGGGCGATACCGATCTTAAAAATATTTATGTACGCCTGAATATTCTGGAAACTGGCGGATACAACTTTGCTCTTACATCTCGATACAAAACAGAGGAAATAGAAAGTTTTCACACAGTTGACGAAACTTTTATGCTATTGAGCTCTTATATTAAAAACCCATTTACAACGGCTTTGCTGTTTACTACAGCAATGGATTTGACTTTTAAAGTCAATAAGAAAAATGTAGGGAGTCTTATCGAACAAGTACCTACTTTTAAAAATGCCTCTCCCGTAATGTTAGAAATGATTGAAAAAGGAATTGTAAAACCATAAGCGCTTTTTTGATTTATATTATAGTGGCAAGACCTCTTTACCAAGCCCATTCTAAGTGTATTCTTTAAAATCAATCCCAAAGAAGCACTTTCAAACTAAACAGAAAAGCGCCCAACATTGTCGAGCGCTTTTCTGTTTACTATCAACCTCAGCTGCTGCCCCCGCTGCCGCACGAATCCTTTCGTGTGGCAAATCAATATTCTAATATTCAACTCTTAAACCGCAGTTAATATACAAAGAAACCTAATTGTTTTTTGACAAAGTTGGAAGACATCCTTTTATCTAAACTACCTTAGTAAACACAAAACGCCCAATATAATTGAGCGTTTTTTATTTGACATAGACCACGCGAGAGGACTCGCGCAGTAGCGACGGTATAATCAATTAATTGAAACATTTTTATATATCAATACAATTCCCAACACAAGAAGACCTAAAGCTCCTATTGCCCCTCAAAAAGACATACTCATATCCCATAAATTATTTTCCCTGTCTTCTTTCACAAGAAAAAAGATGAAGTATATTATACTTATCGCCAAACATCCAATTCCTACTATTAGCTCCATATATCCATACTTTTCAACATCATCATTACCGCTTTTAATTTTATTTAGAACAGCTTTATAAACCTTTATTGATTGATTACTTTCTTTACCATTATCATCTAAAGCAATAAGCTTATCTGTTTTATCATCTGTCTTTCTAACAAGTTCTATTTTACCAGATTTATTAACAGTGTAATCGTCTTCAAGCATCCCTGTTGGGTCGGTATATCGAATTGGATTATTAAAACCATAACGGTACGGCGTCCAGTTTGGGAACTTCTCCGCCAGCGTATCTACGCTCAAAAATATATTGGTACTCGGGTCGTAGTAACGCGTACCATAGTTCTATACCGTCTATAGGGATTTTTTCCTTCGTGCGCTAGCGGGGGAGAGGACTCGCGCAGTAGCGTAGCCGGACATTTTTAATACTCGCGTAACAGCGGGGGAGACTACTTGGTTGTCAAGTAAACACACGAAATCACTATTAAAAAAACAAGTATAAACGCATGTAAATCAAATATTTAATATGTTAACTTAATGACGTGCTCGTGCGATAGCGAAGATTTTATCCTTCGTGCACTAGCGGGGGGTACTTGTTTCATAGATTAAAATTAAGATTATTTCTTAACTTAATGTGATGGCTAAGTTAGCATGTCCATTATCTAAGTATAAATCTAAAAAAGGTTACTAAAAAAAGTAAAACTCCAACAATCATAAACAAACTCCTTTTATCATTAGTTTGCTTCTTATTAAAATACTGTTTTATAAAAAACCCAGAAAGTATAATAGGTACTATATATTCAACAAATCCCATACTTAAAACATCTCTTTAATATTTAACTCCTTTAATCTTAACAAGATTTTATTTTCATCTTCTTCCTTAAATGAAACCAAATCTCCTTTCGTATTTATTAAAATACTCCTATTATCTATAATTAATATTAATTCATAAAACCTATTTGGATAAGATATTCGTTCTTTATATTTAAAAGCTAAATTCTTGACATTAAACTTTTCACATACAACTTTGAATAAAAATCGCTTTTTTACAATAATTTATTCTTCATTTACAATTAAAACCTCACAAACCTTTCCAAAAAAGGGGGTAATCAAATACCATAAAAGAATAAAAGACACCAAATAGCTAACAACTATAAAATTCAGAATATCTAAATAATCGAATACTGCAAACAATAATATAACAAAAAAGCAAAAAAATAAAAAAGATTTATTTATTACAGCCCTATAACTTTCTATATTCATTCTATTTGTTTTCTACCTTAATAAAGTCATTAACGGCTTTTCCAGTATCATATAATTCATAACTATTCTTAATCACCTGATTTTGATTCTTAATGTTCTTTACATTCTCTTTAACTGCATTTATTACTCCTCCACTATTTCCCAATTGCCCCCGCTGCCGCACGAATCCTTTCGTGTGGCAAATCAATATTCTAATATTCAACTCTTAAACCGCAGTTAATATACAAAGAAACCTAATTGTTCTTTGACAAAGTTGGAAGACATCCTTTTATCTAAACTACCTTAGTAAACACAAAACGCCCAATATAATTGAGCGTTTTTTATTTGACATAGACCACGCGAGAGGACTCGCGCGGTAGCGTAGCCGGACATTTTTAATACTCGCGTAACAGCGGGGAAATCGGGGGAGAGGCTTTTTCTAAACTTTCAAAGAAGTCTTTATTTTTTTCTATTTGAACTTTTTTGATAATAGCAAAAACTAATGAATCTAATTCTTGAAACTGTTTACAGGAATTATTAACAAATATTCTTTTTGCATTGTTTTTATTCTGTAAAATCATAATATATCGTGTACCATCGTCAAAAACATCGTCAATAGAATCACATTCTAACTTAACTATTTTAATTAGTTTTTCTTGAATACTATCCATCTCTTTTTGCTCCAAAAAACTTTCATATAATCTACCATTTTCATTCACCTTATTTATTAACAAAAACACATTCCCCTCAGTGTCTATTTTATAAGATTTTGTGTATTCATTGTAAATAACCGTTAAATCCATACGGTAATAACATTCAGTAGTTTTTTCCACTTTACAACTCATACAAAAGAAAAGTACAAAAGAAACAATAAAGTAACATTTTTTATTAATTTGCATATCCGTTTATTTGTTTTTTTATTTCCAACTCATTTTTCTTAATACCACTATTTTTATAATATTGCTGAAGTATTGGAAGTAATTTCTTATCCAAAACCTTATCCCCCGCTGCCGCACGAATCCTTTCGTGTGGCAAATCAATATTCTAATATTCAACTCTTAAACCGCAGTTAATATACAAAGAAACCTAATTGTTTTTTGACAAAGTTGGAAGACATCCTTTTATCTAAACTACCTTAGTAAACACAAAACGCCCAATATAATTGAGCGTTTTTTATTTGACATAGACCACGCGAGAGGACTCGCGCGGTAGCGTAGCCGGACATTTTTAATACTCGCGTAACAGCGGGGGAGACTACTTGGTTGTCAAGTAAACACACGAAATCACTATTAAAAAAGCAAACATAAACACATGTAAATCAAGTGTTTAATATGCTAACTTAATGACGTGCTCGCGCGATAGCGAAGATTTTATCCTTCGTGCACTAGCGGGGGAAAATTAAAGCTTTTAGAACTCAGTTTAGAGGAGTAAGAGATATAGAATTCTTCTTGTATAGATTGGTCAATATTTTTGTATAAACACAACATTTAGGATTGATCCCTTTTATCTTTAAAACAAATCTCAAAAAAGAACTGTCTATATAAATACAAAAATCCCAACCAAAAGGCTGGGGTTTTTGCTTTTTTATGGCTTAAAGCACAAGCAAGATGCTTGCGCTAGCCTAGGGTTTTACACACTCTTTATATTAGTTGAGCTTCTTGTCGTTTTTATCAGTAGCATAGTTTTCTTCAATATTTATATTAATATAATTAACCTTTTCCTTATACCGCCTATACTTACCATCAAAGTTAGTATACAGGCTGTCGTTTAAAGCTTTGTCATCTCTGTACAATGCCATTGTACCATTAGAAGACTTTTGTAATACTTTTGCATTATTTTCAACATCAACAAGCAACTTATTGCCTACAAACAAAACTACTATAGAACTATAATTCATATTGGTTATTTTAATATAATTATCCAAAGGAATTTCTTTGCTTTTATATTTACCTAGCATTATCAGAACCTCGCCATTCTCCCTTCTCCAAACAGTTACACATTTATCATCTGAAAGACAGTAAAAAAACCGTATTCCATCAGACATCAATGTACTTATAATCATAAAAACAAAAACACATAATACTGTTATTGCTAATACTTTTTTCGCCTTACCCACTGTTTTATACTTATCAGTAACACGTTTTTTCTTGAATAGAAAGGCACTTATAATTAATAAAATAATAAGCCCTAATACGATTATTGCTAACATTTCTTTATTTTATTTACCATTTTGGTCCTATTGGTAATGGCGTTGTTGTTTTTTGTCGTTGTTTAAAAATAGAATGACCAGCGTTATGACCAGCTCGTTCTGCTTGTTGAGTTGGCTGTCCCTCTCTAACTCTATTAAGCGGATAAAACAGAACCGTATTCCATGTTCCTTTTTCTTGTTTGGTTTGCAAAGCATCAAATGCAAATCGGGAAGATTTCCAACCAAAACCGTGTTTTCCTGCAACATAACCTGCTGCATAGTTCCCTATATCCCTTGCTGAGGCTACTTTACCGTTAAACGACATCCCTCGATAATGGTGCTGTCCTTGCTCTTCTGGACTCACACCTTTTGGCATTCCTCTATGTTTAAAATCAAGAGGCTCTTTACCTTTTGCATTTGATATATAATCGACTAATCCAATATTTTTGATTTCATTGTCCATAAAGTTTTGTCCGGATTTGTCATTGAGATCGATGTTTGCTCCAACTACTGCACTACCATCTTCGTGGTGGAAGGAATATTCTGTTTGCATTTCGCCCACGACTTCTCCTGTGCGTTTTCCATTACCATCTACTACATAGATGTTTTTATCTGAGTTAGCTTGACCACCTGCAACTTTATATGTTCCATCTTCATTTTTAGTAACATCTATATGTTCAGCAGCCATCCCCGTTGGGTCAATGAGATTGATTGGATTGTTGTGTACATAATGATATGGAGTCCATCCTGGGAACTGCTCCGCCAACGGGTCTACGTTCATCCACCTTCCCAATGCCGCATCATAATTACGTGCACCGTAGTCATACAGATTAATGCCCAATTCATCTTGAAGCTCCTTACCGTTGTACTTATACTGCTCCGCGGCTTTATTTGCCGATTGCGCAACTGCGGCATTGTCTCCCTGATGTTGCAATCCAAATGGATAATAGTTACTTTCACTTAAAACCTCGTCCTGAGAGACTAATCCATCGCCATTGGTATCCGAGTAACTCAATCGAACGTTTCCTAGATGATCTTTATATTGATAAACGTATTTATTAGTTTGCGCATTATAATAACCCTCTGCAGTTGGAAAAAACTGCAGTTGACTGTTTTCATACTGAAAACCTCCCAAATAATCGGTAGTAGTAACCGCTCCCACAGTTGGAGTAACGATCTTTTGCACTTTAGCCCCAACAGCATTGTAAATATAATTAATTTTTCCACCAGTGATGGTGATTTCTGTAGGTAAATTTAGGTGGTTGTATTTGATATCGGTAATCCCTTTGTTTTTGTCGGTAATCATATTTCCAAAACCGTCATATGTATAATCGACTCCAGTGTGACTCCCCTTTCGAAAACCGGCGGTATTACCAGTTGCATCGGTAACAGTTTGCAATTGATTTCCTTGATACGAATACTGCAAGTCATCAATTTCTATAACGTTATTTAATACCGGTGCACCGTTGCGTTTTAAGGTTACTATATTCCCGTTTTTATCGTAGGTCAACTTTTCATTATAGGCATTAGCCATCCCCATAATCATACCCGGATATTGAAAAGCGGCATTTTTTAATCGATTTAAATCGTCGTAATCATATTTATAAATGCTTTTAATATTGCTTTTGGCCGTACGCCAAATTTGTTGCGTAATATTACCATTAAACAGCGGCTTATTCTCGCCTGTAGTTATCGGATTACTTCCCGGCACACTGTTGGCTGTTCCAAATTTATTATAATTAAGCTTTAAGGAAAACAAATTGGGATTTACTAACTGACTATTATCGACATCATTAATTTGTGTCAGCCATCCCCGAATATTGTAGGTAAAATTCACTCTTTGTAAAAAAGTTGAAGTACCCTCTAGAGCCCCAACCTCTTTACCAACCAGTGTATTAATATTGTCATAAATATTTTTAGTTAAAATCACTTTATCTCCAGCATCAACTTTATGCGTGTGTTGTACGATTTGCTCTGCTTGATTATAGGTGAATTCCTCTTCAATAACCCGATCTACCAAACCTCCAGAACGTGAATGACTCGTTATTGTTTTTGTGGGTTGCCCTCTAAAATTAAGTAAATATTCTACTATGGTATACCCTCCTAAAAAATTTGCCTCTGAGGTTCTAAGCACTTGTTTTCTATAATTATACAGGGTATTAGAAGTAATGCCTTTGGATTCTGATACGCTAGTAATCGTACGTGTCCAAGCCCCGGTCTGTAAGCCTTTTGCATTACGTACGGGTTGCTGTCCACCTATTGCCACTAATATATCGGGTGCATTGGGGAACTTATAATCGTCATAAAAATTGACCTGTAGTATTTTTAGACCCGACATCGGAAAAGTCAATTGAGTGTAAGGTAGGGAGACACCATCCACGGTAGTAGCGGTAGCGCGATTCTCAAATTGCTGCGGCCTATTGTTTACCCAATCCGCAAAACTATAACGTCCACTCTCATCGGCGGGTAACCCCGTATAAAACCCGGAGTATACCATCCGACCAAAAACATCGTATTTATTGACTAACCACCCTTGACTGCCATCTCCAAACGGACTGTATACAGGACCATTAGCAACCAAACGATCGGCTTTATCATACACCATATACTCCCATTCTTTACCCGGTAACTTCTTGGAAACCAAACGGTTCTTGTGATCGTATTGATATTGATAACACAATTGATCTAAGGTTATTGCATCAATTCTATCCTCTGCCAATGGCGGTAAAACATAACTTAGGTTACCAAATTGATCATATACATAATGGGTTTTAAAATGTATCGTTCCGATAATAATATGTTCGCGATCCAAAATTGGAAATATAACACTATTTTGCTGCACTGGAATTACCGGACCCCCTGGAACATGAGGTGCCAGGTTAGGTCTATCGTAATGTGCTGCACGCTTCATCACCACTTTTCCCTCTTGATCTTTAAACTCATCGGTAGTTTTGGAGTTTTCGTCCTTAATTCTATTCCAATATAACGAGAACTTCGGGTAATATCCCGAATCCGTTAAACTCGTTTCATAATAACCTTTAGTAGTGTTCCATGTGGCTATAGCGGTATACTTCTTAACTTGTTGCTCTCGATTTAGTTCATAAATATAATCGATATTATGAGCTCCGCTACCTGTTGCTATTTTCCAATCTTCACCAGGCGCAGCTTGTTTGATTGGTCTTTTTAACGGTGATTTCTCAAAAACCGTTTCGCTATATGGATTTGCAGTATTTTCATATTTCTTTTTATTGTAGAAATCTAAAGTTTTTTGCTCCGCATTGGATTGATAGTCTAAATTAGATGGCACCGTTCCCACTCCGCCAATCCCTCCCCAATCAATAGGATTACTCAACGGACTAACTATCTCTAAAGTCAACTCAGTCGAATATGGTAAATATTCTTTTGTTTGCCCAACATTCAGCTCATACGGAATGTGTTTAACGACATCTCCTTGAAAATAATTCGACCCTCCTATTACCTCTTGTATAGGACGTCCTAAGCCATCAAAATAAATCACTTTAACATGTTTATCACCTAGATCCTGTTCACTGGTAGGGAATTTGTATTCAGTGGTTTTTATATAATTTTGACTCTTTGTTTGAGCAAACGCAACCGCATTCCCTAAAACAAATAAACACAGATAAATATGTAATTTACTTTTCATGAAAATTTATTTTATTCTATAATTGTAGTCATACTCTTTTAATACATTGCCCTTTTCATCCTTGATTGCCTTTAATCGGTTGGCCTGATCGTATTCATAAGTCACTAGCATATCGTTGGCATCGATAATCTTAACAACTCCAACCAGAGGTTTGTGCTCGTAGGTTGTGATCCTTGATTCTGCAAAGTTCGCATGTTTTCGAAGCGCATTAATCCGAGGTAAATAGGACTGGTCTACACTTGTTAAATCATCAACACTGACTCCCAAAATCGCAGCAAATTCTTCCTTTGTGGAATTCTCGATTTGAGCGATTAACAAACTCTTATTGTATCCGTAGAGTTGTATGGTTGTAAGACCCAATTCCTCAAACTCTATGATATTTCCATTGCTCGGATCGCGATGTAAAACCTTTTTTGAACCATCAATTAACTGCTCACCCTTATACCCCTGATACTCTTTAATAGCGACCAAATTAGCTCCCCAATCTTTATATAGATTTATCGTTTTATAAAGCAATTCACTACCAGGGGATTTCTGAGAACTAGTCACTTCAATTGGCGTAGCAATATTATTGGCATCGACCAATTTCTGCGCCACTGCTCTTTGTGGATTTATACGCGACAAATCCCCAGGATAGACAAATGTATTTCGAATGACTTCACCCTGTGCATCGGTGTATTCACTGGCCGTTAATTGGTAGTGTTTCTTACTATTATATTGATTGTAAACCGTTTTTTTCATGGCGAGATTCCCACTGTAGCTTGTTGTTTCGCTCTTCTCTAAGAAATAACGCCCTCCGGCGAGATAGTATCTTTTGTAAAATAACTTTTCGCTAGAGTTGTTCACTAGAAACCGCGGATCATAAAGCATATCCTTGTTGATTACTAAATAATAATTCCTGTAAAATCGAACAATTGGAATTCGATAACTATCGCGATCAGAAACATATAATTCATTCATCGGAAAAGGAGGCATCGGTGGATTTCCTGGGGCAGGGGCATATGAATTTCTGACATATGAATCATAAGCAGGCGGATGCGATTCATAAAAAACATACGAATTCCTACTCTCTTGTACTAAACTGTAATTGTCACTCTCTTTTTTAAAGTATTTTGTATATGTTGGCAGCCCGCGTTTCCATTCTTTATTTATAGCCAAATAAAAAGGCCATTCATAGTATCCTCCTCCTCCGTCAGTAAAATCAGTAAATCCATGAGTAATCTTTCCTTCGTTATTCGATGCTGTACCCAGATACTCGGTAACAGCACTATAAACCAAACTATTACTTAAAAAACTACCAACCGGTGAACTCTCCTCCATCCCAAATGGAGTCATCACCTTTAAATGCCCTTTAGTCTCTAAAGTAAGGTTATAAGGCGGCATCCCAAAAAGTTTACCACTGTGATGTCCTTCTTCGGTTCTATATTCAAAACTGCGTATTTGCTGTTTGTGCTGACCTTCATAAGTTTCTATCGAACGGATTCTTCTACCTGCACCCAACATAAAAGTATCTCCGTTCGAATCCGTTGATTTACTTTTGTCCTCATACCAACTAATTTCAATTCGATAACTTGCTAAAAGAACATTAAAAACACCCCCACATCCACCAGGTCCACCTACTTTTAAAACATAAGGTATACCTGCACTCAAACCAGGCGCCCGCACCTTTTCTCCGCGCATCAACTGAGTAGGAGTACTATTAATATAAGGACTAATAATCTTTCCATTACTATATATCTCAGCTATAAAATGGCAATTTGCAGAAACTGGACCATGATCAGCATGTTGAAAAACATTTTCCACCATACTTATACGAAAATTTTCTGAACCTACTGGTAGTGTAAAATGATATTCTTTATCTTGGTCAGGTAGAAGTAATGAATTTTCATCATAACCGTCCGAAATTAAAGGTCTGTTATTAAAAGAAAGCCTCTTTTCGACCTTTTCGGCAACATCTGAATTTCTTAAGAATTCTGGTTCAACTTTTAAATACTGATCCTCATATGTAAAAACATCTTTTCTCCCCGTAGGATAAGTAATACTTGTCAGTATCCCGGCTTCACTCCGTTCTCCATGGACACCCAAATTTTTATTTTCTCCCAAAACCCAGGCTGTCCCATTCTGCCCGAAGTTGTAATACCCCCACATGTCTTTTGATGTAGAAAAGCGGTTGGGTAACTTTGTTTTGTTATATTCCAAGACATACAAACCATCTTTCTCTTCTAAATTTCCAAGCTTTTGAATCTGTGTTAAAAAGTAACGATATTTGGAACTCTTATCCAATCCAGGCAATAAAGTGTAGGTATGCGATATATCTTCATTAAATACCGTTTCATATTGGAAATTATAACCCGAAACCAATTCATTGGTCAGCGAATACTGACGCATCGACTTTAAAGAACTTCCACCGAGTACATCCTGTCGATAATTTTCATCGTTCGTAAAAACTAATTTACCCAACGGATAAGTAATCGATTTTATAGCTAAATTAAACTCCGTAATTTCAGAATAGACTGTATTATAGGAGTTATTACTAGACCCTCCTTGTCTCTCATCATAATTCTTATGGTAATATTTGGTACGACTATAATCATATTGATAATCGATATATTGTTTATTATACGTCTCGATTTTGACTAAATACCAACTATCGTAATATTCTGCGTCGGGTGCTAATATTGGTTTTGTAGTTAGTTGAGGATTATAACCCACAGACTGCTTTACTCGCTTTTCACTTGCAACCACTGTAGTATCATTAGTGTTTAAAACACCAAAATGATACGTATTACCTTTAGTATCGACGATCATCCAACCGATAATTTTTCGCTCTTTAAACTTGGCCGTGATCTTGACATCCGTGAATGATTGTTGTAAAATCGCTCCCGATTTCTGATCAAAAATAAACTCGCCAGAGAACCCAGCTATATTGTAGAAAAATCGATCAGGTATTAGATCTAACTGGGGATGTATATTAAATTGCGCATTTAAATGGCTAACATCAAAAGTAGCACTGTTTAATATATCCTTGTAATGAGTATGGTTTAAATATCCAAATGCCGCATCGTCAGGCTTGTCTCTAACCTGGCGAGAAACCATTCCCCCATAATTTAAACTCCATCCCAACCCTACAGTAGAGGCGATTTCCGAAACCTGAATACCACGCCCGTGGTAATTCAATGCAATGGGAATTTCTATACCCGGCAAAGTAATTTGATACAAGGGAACACTCACATTTGCTAAACCATTAGATAAATTCACTGGAACTTCCTGAAATTTAAACATCGCCGCCGCATCTACATTAGGAGCAACGATATGCTCTCTAAAATTAAGGTCTAAAGTACCTGGTTGCCCAAATACTATTACACACATAAATAAAAATACTATACTAAAAATTCTATTCATCACAAATTTATTTTCTTATAATCTTGACAGATCCTTCTCCTTCATCTGTTCGAACTTTTACAAAGTAAACACCTTGTGGATAGGGACCTAAATCCACAGGAATAGTTTGATATTCTATAGGTGTTTGATATAAGATTCTTCCTTTCACATCAATCAATTGAAGGTCTCCTTTTTTGTATTGAAAACCGATAATAACATTGGTATAACCGGCTGTAGGATTGGGAAGGGCTTCTACTTTTAAGCGTTCTGTTTCCTGTTCTTCTTTCTTTAACTTAACGATCCAAAAGTCATTTCTGCCTTTGTTTACTTCCTTGGATGCATTGGGTTTACCATCTGAGGTACCTGCAAATACAAATCCACCGTCACGGGTTTGCACCGCTTTACGTAGGATATCTACACCAGAACTCGAAATATGTTTATCCCACACTTGATCCCCGTCTGAGTTAACTTGAATCCCCAAATACTGGTACTTAAGCTCCCCTTTAACTGTATTGATGCCAAATCCACCTAATAGGTAGTTTCCCTTCTGATCGTTTATTACACTAGTCAGTAAGTTGGATTGAGCCTCACCATAACTTTTTTGCCATATAACAGTAGCATTGGAATCCAATTTGAGCAACCAAAAATCACTGCTATTATTAGATGAAACGGTTTTATTACCCGAAACTTCGGAGTTCGATGTACCGCCAACTAAGTAACTACCATCTTCTAGTTCATGTATCTCACTCAATACATCATCCTGATTACCTCCAAATATACGTTGCCATCTTTCTGAACCTTTTTCATCAAGCTTAATCAACCAAAAATCTCGCATCCCAAAACTCTCCGCTCCTTTATCCATACTCATCGGTGAGTTGGAATTAGCGCCTATCAATAATCCCTTATCTTTAGTTTCTAGCACACTTACCAATTCATCTTCATACCTTCCTCCGTAAGTCTTTTGCCATATTATATTGCCCTGAGAATCCAATCTTAAAATCCAAAGATCTTTGCCTCCTTGACCCGCACTGGTTTTATCGCCTAAGGCATTAGATTGACTGGTAGATCCAACTATATAACCACCATCTCTTAATTGTTTAATAACTACCAAATCATCATCGCCCTCTCCACCGTAACTTCGTTGCCATTGCACTTGTCTTGCAGCATTGAGTTTTACTATCCACAAATCCTTACCTCCTCTGGTTTCTTCTTGTTTGTCTCCCGTTTTTCCTGAAGTAGAAGTAATTCCCAAAACAAACCCTCCATCAGCAGTGGCAAAAACGCTTTTTAACAAATCCGTTCCATCTCCTCCCAATCGCAATTGCCATTCCGGATCCGAATTTTCCTTCATCTTCCAAAGCCAGGCATCCATATTTCCTGTTTTTTCTGATTTCAAATCGCCTGTTTTACCCGAAAGACTCGAACCTGCCAATAAAAAACCGTAGTCTGCAGTCGGTATCATATCGAATAGATACTCCGACTCTTTACCCCCAAGTGTCTTCTCCCACTGGACTTTTTGAGCAAAACCACAACCGCCACACAACAAAAAACAATAAAATAAAAGTGTTTTCATATAAAATAATTAACATGCCAAATATATAATTTTATGATATATAAAAGTTAATTTAATAAAAATTATTTGAATGATAATTTTTATTATCTTTGAATTCTTAAAAATAAAATACTATTTATTGTTAATAATACACACATAATCAATAATAGTTCATGAATACACCTTTTTAATTCTTTTTCTTTTATTAAGCATCTCCTAATATTCCCAAGATGGAACCGAGTCACCATTAGCTACGATTATTCCTCCATCGCCAAGTGCTTACGACTTGGGAAAATACGGGAAAATCCCCGTAGGAATGGCCACAAGAACGGCTCAAGTAGACATACCGCTTTATACGTATAAAACCACAAACCTATCGATCCCTAATGCATCAACTGGCCTAAAAGCAGATTAAGTAGAAACACATATAGGTTTGGAGTGTCCCTTAAATACTGCCGGTATAATTAGTCGTATTGTTAAAGATATGCCCAATGAAAAACGCACAAAACTCCCGAGAGGATTGAGCATTTCTTTGTTTATTATATATCAAGTAAGGGGACTCGCGCGGTATTGGGGAATTTCATTTCGTGCGGTAACGGAGTGCGTTCAAGCAAAATTTTGTTTTCAAAGATTGAGTGTGCTTAAATTCTATTCTCTTCATTTTGTCTTGAGTCCGAGGAAGACATCCATCAAAGGAAGCAAAAAGGTATGCGATTATAAAAAAACCCTAAAACAAAGCACAAAAAAAACCGCCCTATAAGGCGGTTTTTAATTTGTTAGAGCAAATCCCTAAAGACTATTCATATAGGCTTCTATAGCTTTAAGCTCGTGTTCACTCATCTTTTTAGTAATGGCGAAATTAGCCTGCATGATCGGAAACTGAGACGGATCGACGATTGGCTCGCCATCTCCTTGTAAGAAGGTCACTATACTCGCCTTGTTGTCGGCATAGATTTTAGTGATTTCTTTGATACTCGGCCCTATAACTTTTTTATCCGCCAAATGGCAACTGTTACAGGTACCTTTCCCCTCAAAAAGTACTTTACCCTGTGCAATCATTTGAGCTGGATCAGTACTGTGATTTTCTGCACCCACTACTGTTGGATACAAACCTTCTTCTTTAGCATTGGTTTCTTTTTTACAAGAGCTCAATGCAAGCAATCCTAAAACCAGTAGTGCCGATTTCATTATTGTTGTCATAAATGTATATTTGTTGTTTATTTTGTTGACCAAATTTAAGGATAACAAATCATTTCCAACATCAATATTCGGCTATTTTACTTCGACAAAAGTACGGCCGCTTCTTTAGCAAAATAGGTCGAAATCAAACTCGCACCAGCGCGTTTGATACAAGTCAATTGCTCCATCATAATTTTATCGTGATCCAACCACCCTCTTTCAGATGCCGCCTTAACCATCGCATATTCTCCAGACACCTGAAATACCGCCACCGGTACATTTACCGCATCTTTTACTTCACGAACGATGTCCAAATAAGCCATCCCCGGTTTTACCATTACGATATCCGCTCCTTCCTCCACATCATAAAGCGCCTCCTTAATCGCCTCTAAACGGTTGGCATAATCCATCTGATAGGTTTTTTTGTCCTTCGGAATTGCTGCGTTATCCACTGGTGCACTATCCAACGCATCGCGGAAAGGCCCGTAAAAAGCAGAGGCATACTTTGCCGAATAACTCATGATGCCCACATCGGTATATCCACTAGTATCCAAAGCCTGACGAATGCGCAGCACTCGCCCATCCATCATATCACTTGGGGCCACAAAATCAGCTCCCGCCGCAGCATGAGAAACACTCATCTGCATCAAAGCCTCAACAGTTGGATCATTCAATATTTTACCTTTACCGATAATACCGTCATGACCATAAATCGAATACGGATCTAAAGCCACATCAGGCATCACTATCATCTCCGGACAAGCATCCTTGATGGCTCTAATCGCCTGTTGCATCAATCCATTTGGATTCCATGCCTCCTTACCCGTATTGTCTTTTAAATGTTCACTTACCTTAACATAGATGTTAACTGCTCGAATACCCAAGGCATACAATTCTTTGATTTCTTTTACAGTCAAATCGATCGAACGTCTATAGATGCCAGGCATAGAAGGAATCGCTTGTTCTACATTACTGCCTTCCGCAATAAACATCGGAAACATAAAGTCAGCCGGAGTTACAATCGTTTCACGCACTAAACTTCTAATGGATTCACTCACTCTCAACCTTCTACCTCTTTCTAATGGAAACATATTTTTTTACTTTTTTTTATTAATCACTTTTAAGACTTGTAGTTACACCCAAGCTTGTGGCACTGCTAAAACCTTTAGTAGTCGCGCTTCTTCAGAACCCTCTTCAGGGTGATGATCGTAAACCCATTGTACTTTTGGAGGCAGACTCATCAATATCGATTCGATACGACCGTTGGTCTTCAATCCGAATAAGGTTCCCTTATCGTGAACCAAATTAAACTCAACATAACGCCCACGTCTGATTTCTTGCCACGTTTTATTGACTTCGGTAAACGACTCTTTACTTCTGCGTTCCACTATGGGTACATAAGCTTCTAAAAAGCTATCTCCTACTTCGGTTACAAAAGCATACCAATCTTGCATGGACTGAGACTCGGTTTGTTGCAAATGATCAAAAAACAAACCACCAATTCCACGAGCTTCCTCACGATGGGTATTCCAAAAATACGCATCACATTGTTTTTTGTACAAGGGATAAAAATCGGGATGGTGCCGATCACAGGCCTTTTTACAAATAGCATGAAAATGCACCGCATCTTCTTCGAACAAATAATAAGGTGTTAGATCTTGTCCACCGCCAAACCAAGATTTCAAAACCGTTCCATCGGTATCATACATCTCAAAATAACGCCAGTTCGCATGTACAGTAGGTACCATAGGACTGTGAGGGTGCAACACCAAACTCAATCCACAGGCGAAGAAATCCACTTCGCCTACCCCAAAATAGGCTTGCATCGCCGCAGGCAAGGCACCGTGAACCGCAGAAATATTAACGCCCCCTTTTTCAAAAACGCGACCGTTTTCAATGACACGGGTTCTTCCACCACCGCCCTCTGGGCGATCCCATAAGTCTTCTTGGAATTTAGCTACACCGTCTAGTTGCTCTAGCCCAGCTGTAATGGTATCCTGTAATGTTAGGATATATTGATAAAACTGATTTTTCATGTATCGGTATTATTTTCTTTAATCAACTGTCATTTCAATACTACGAGTAATGAACTATAATTGACTTAGTTTACTCATAATTTCAAACGAAAACGACTTGCTTTCAGTTTGTATAAATTGATAAAGCGCCTTGGCCTTTTCTTTAAGATTGGAATATCCCTCTCGTTGGGACAACACCACTAAGGCATCGGCAAACTCCTCCAACTGTTTCCAATCGAAATTAAATTTTATCAAATGCCGATTTAGGGTGTCGGAATCAAAATTGCAAAGATCCTCAACACTCATTCCAATTTTATGCAATTCGGTCGACAAGTCACTCTCGTCCCAATTTTCAGGCAGAAACACTAGAGTCATTAATTTTTGAAGAATCGAGTTGATTCGTTGATCTTCTTCACTGCGCAAACCTTTGTTTAACATGGTTTTTACGTTTAGTATTATTAAAAAAGAGTTTGCAGTATAGCCACAAACTCCCCTATTTTTCTATTGTCCGTATTCTTTAACCGCTTCGATAAATGCTTTAGCATGATCCACGGGAATATGTGGTAAAATTCCATGACCTAAATTGACAATATATTGGTCTTTCCCAAATTCATCAATCATTTCATGCACCATTTTTTTAATGGTAGGTATCGGCGACATCAAACGACTCGGATCAAAATTACCTTGTAGGGTTATTTTATTGCCGGTGAATAAACGCGCATTTTTTGCAGAGCAAGTCCAATCCACTCCCAATGCAGAAGCTTTTGATTGTGCCATTTCGCCTAAAGCAAACCAACATCCCTTTCCAAAAACAATTACTGGTGTTACCTCTGATAAGGCTTCTACAATCTGATTGATGTAGTACCACGAAAAAGTTTGATAATCGACCGGAGACAACATACCCCCCCAGGAGTCAAAAATCTGCACGGCATTAACTCCGGCTTTTACTTTTTCCTTTAAATATAAAATCGTCGTATCCGTTATTTTTTGCAACAATGCGTGCGCTGCTTCGGGTTGTGAAAAGCAAAATCCCTTAGCGGTATCAAAACTCTTAGATCCCTTACCCTCTACAGCATAACAAAGTATGGTCCACGGTGAACCCGCAAATCCAATTAACGGCACCTCATCGTTTAGCATTTCTTTAGTTACCTTGATGGCATCCATAACATAACCCAAGGTCTCTTCGATATTGGGTACGATTACTTGCTCTACATCTTTTGCAGAACGAATTGGATTGGGAACCCAAGGACCGATATTTTCTCTCATTTCTACATCAATACCCATCGCTTGAGGAATCACCAAGATGTCTGAAAACAAAATTGCCGCATCCGGTTTTACGATACGAATCGGTTGTACGGTGATTTCTGCAGCAATTTCCGGCATTCTACAACGCGTAAAAAAATCATATTTATCTCGTAAAGCACGAAATTCGGGTAAATACCTCCCTGCTTGACGCATCATCCATACTGGTGGGCGCTCAACAGACTCCCCTTTTAAAGCTCTTAAAAATAAATCGTTTTTAATCATTTTGTTTGTTTTTAAAATATTCTTATCTTTATATAAGAACCTCTATTTATAATAGTTAATACAAGCTTCTAAAGTTGCTTCCACCGTTGGATGACTTGCTAGAATCAAGCGTTCTGTAATTCCTTCTAAGGCAACAGCTGTGGTTTTTCCGATGCAAAAACACACTGCATCACCAATTTCGTTTTGTTGCAAATAACTATACACTGCAGATGGACTATAGAAACAAATACCATCTAGTTTGATCGTCAGTTGCTCGCAGGTTAATTCTGTCTGGTAAACTTGAAATTCGTTGAATTCCATTTTAGCGCTTTGGAAGGCTATGGGCAAAACTGCACTGCGTAAGTTTCCGTTAAAAAAGCTGATTTTAGCATTTGGATAGTCGCGAGTGATCATCGGCGCTAAGTCAATCGCATAATGAGCCCAAGCCACAACATGCCATCCGTTAGCTTCCAAAAGTGCTTTGGTTTTTATGCCCACACAAAAAACGGGTTTCTGTTTTAAATCGGCTTGACTCGGATGCTGCAATAAACTCTTAACCGCATTTTGACTGGTAATCAACAAATAATCAAACAAGTGATCGATATGAAAATTCAACAGTCGCACCTGTATATAATCCCGCTCAACGAACTGTATATTAAAGTGCTTCACCAATTCTCTTTGTGTAGTTTGAAGTACTTTTGTCGATAAAACAGTTGGGGGATAAATCATGGTTTGATACAGCAAGCTGAATGAAAAACAGTGCTTATTTTTTTAATTGTTCTCGAAGTTTCTCCATCAATACAGCTCCACCATTGTCCAATATTTCTTTGGCAGCATGGAAACCTAATTTCTTCCATTCCTCAATGGGTACTTCTTTATAAACCTCAAATTTTTCAGTGCCATCTAAAGACAATAAGACTCCTTTAAAGGTCAGCGTGTCATCGTGTTCATTATATTGTACAAATGCACCTATAGGAGCTGTACATCCGCCTTCAAGGGTTCTTAAGAACTGGCGTTCGATATAGGTAGCGATTTCAGATTCAATATCGTTTAATTGTGCTAAAGCATCTAAAGCATATTCATCCGTATCCAAAGCCAGAACAACCATAGCTCCCTGTGCTGGCGCGGGAATCATCCAGTCCAGATTGATAAAATTCTTTGGCTTTTTAGCAATGCGCTCTAAACCGGCAGCGGCAAAAATAGCCCCCTCCCAGTTATTATCCGCTAATTTTTGCATTCTCGTATTGACGTTTCCGCGCAAATCAACCGTTTGATGTTGGGGATATTTGTTTAACCATTGTGCTTTTCGTCTTAAACTTCCCGTAGCCACTGTTGCAGTAGCATTTTCTAAGAAGCTTAAATCACCCTGATGCAACAAAATATCCTTTGCACTGGCTCGTTTTAAAACCGCCGCCTGAACAATTCCCACAGGCAAAGCCGTCGGAACATCTTTCATCGAATGTACCGCGATGTCTACCGAACCATTAAGCATGGCTGCATCCAATGTTTTGGTAAATATTCCCGTAATCCCCATTTCATACAGGGGCTTGTCTAAGACTAAATCACCAGTCGATTTTACAGCGATAATTTCGGTTTCATAACCCAAATCGCGTAATTTTTTAGCTACAGTGTTCGCCTGCCAAAGCGCTAACTCACTATCGCGAGTTCCAATACGTATTGTTTTAGTCATTTTTTACGGTTTCAATTTGAAAAACTTTTTCAATCCATTCTATACTTTCGTCTACCATAGTATCCTCATGTTTTAAATGGTTCGCAAAATGGGTGGTGATCTTTTGTATGATTCTCATACTGATCAACTGCGCTTGCTCTTCCTGAAAGTTCTCTATTTTTTTACGGTGATAATTTAACTCATTATCTTTTATAATTTCCAATTTGGACTTTAAAGCATGGATAGTCGGTGCGAATTTCCTCGCTTGCGCCCACGCCAGAAATTCGGTTTTCACCTCTTCGATAATCGCTTCGGCTTGCGGTATAAATTGTCTACGTCGTTCCAAGGTATCATCAGTCATCTGCGACAAATGATCGAGGTGAATCAAATTCACTCCCGGCAAATCCCTTACGTTCTCATCAACATTTTTAGGAATCGACAAATCTAATATCAACAAGGGTTTATTCAAATTTAATATCGTCTTATCGATGGTAGGATTTTGAGCCCCAGTCGCGACAATTAAAACATCAGCATGACGAAGCTCCGAATGCAAATCCGCATAATCCTTTACAATCAGATTAAATTTACCCGCAACTTCCAAGGCTTTGTCCTTGGTTCTATTAATCAACGTAATATGTTCATTTTTGGTGTGCTTGACCAAATTCTCACAAGTATTACGGCCAATTTTCCCAGTACCAAATAAAAGAATATTCTTTTGGCTAATATCGGAAATGGTATTCATTATATATTGAACAGATGCAAAAGATACCGAAGTAGCACCGGAACTGATCTCTGTTTCATTTTTAATTCGCTTGCTCGCTTGAATTACCGCATTGACCAATCGTTCAAAATAACTGGTGGTCAATCCTTTCTCGCGAGCTTGTAGAAAACTGTTTTTGATTTGACTAATAATCTCGAAATCTCCCAAAATCTGGCTATCCAATCCCGTTCCTACTCGAAACATATGAGAAATAGCATCCATATTCTTATGGACATAACCGACCTTTTGAAAATCTTCGATAGAACCATTACTGTGCTCACACAACAATTTAATCAACTCAAAAGGATGTTGAGCAAAGCCATATAATTCGGTTCGATTGCAGGTAGAAATAATAATTAAACTCTCTATACCTTCTTCATTTGCCTGATCAAAAATAGCACTTTTGGCTGTATCGCTCAAGCTAAATTTGCCTCGGATTTCGGCATCAGCTTTTTGATAATTCAAGCCAATGACATAAAATGAAGTGTGTTTTACCTTAGTTGAGTTTTCCATATTATTCCCTTCTATTCTAAAAAGTAGACAAATGTATAACTTAGGTAACGATAAAAACACCGCTAGCGGGACTATTTATATCGTTCTTAGAAAAACTACACAAAACTGTGCATATTATTATAAAAACCAGTACTTTTGTAGCAACAGCAATACTTTCAAAAGAACTTATCTAGACTCGTTCTAAATAAAAAAGTATAAGAATAGGCGATTTATAAATAAAAAAAATACCGCTATGAGTCCATACGAAGAAGTTATTATTGAGGATGATTTTATCTTGTTACGCTTCGACAATCAGACCGAGGAACCCCTGACCTACGAACGGGAAATGAAAATGGGAATCATCCAATTTCACTTCGCTTTAAAGGGCAGTGCGCGATTTTTATTCAACCAAGGGAGTTATGCTTTAGAACTCCAAGGGGAGCGGTCTTTAGTGTTGTACAACCCGCAACGCGAACTGCCCGTGCATTTAGAAATTGCTCCCCATTCATGGATTGTTTCGATATTGATTTCGATACAAAAGTTTCACTCTTTGTTTTCGACAGAAGCGGCCTTTATCGGATTTCTCAACGAGGAAACCAAAGACAAAAAATACTACGGCGAAGAGAGTATCACCCCTTCTATGGCCATTGTTCTCAATCAGGTTTTTAATTACCATCTGAATCCATCTATAAAAAAACTGTACTACAAGGGTAAAACCTATGAATTGTTAAGTTTATACTTTAACCGCAATGAAGACCCTAATGCGGAGAATTGCCCGTTCCTAATTGACGAAGAAAATGTATTAAAAATTAGAAGGGCAAAAGATATCATCATAAGTCGTATGGCCGAACCGCCTACCTTACAAGAATTGGCAGATACGGTGGGAATCAACATCAAAAAACTCAAAATGGGTTTTAAGCAGATTTATGGCGATTCAGTGTTTAGTTTCTTATTTGATTATAAAATGGAGTTCGCGCGAAAACTTCTCAATAACGGCAATTACAATGTGACCGAAGTTGGATTAAAAATCGGCTATAGTTCAGCCAGTCATTTTATTTCAGCCTTTAAAAAGAAATTCGGCACTACGCCAAAAAAATACCTGATGTCTATCAGTCAAAATATTTCATAAAACTCCCAAATCAACAACAATGAAAGGTGTATTATTAGTTAACCTCGGCTCGCCAAAAAGCCCTGAACCCAAAGATGTAAAACCGTATTTAGGCGAATTTTTAATGGACAAGCGTGTTATCGACATGCCGTATCTCTTTAGAGCCCTATTAGTAAAAGGCATCATCCTCAATACTAGACCTAAAAAATCTGCTGCTGCATATAAGAAAATTTGGTGGAACGAAGGCTCTCCCTTGGTTGTTCTGTCACAGCGCACACATGCAAAAGTCGAACAAAAGACCGATATCCCCGTTGTTTTAGCGATGCGATATGGAGAACCATCGATAAAGCAAGGATTGGAACAATTGTACAAACAAGGCGTTACCGATGTTTTTATGATTCCGCTATACCCGCAGTTTGCGATGGCTACTACAGAAACCATTACGGTACTTGCAGAAGAATTGCGCGTAAAGCATTTCCCGAAAATGACTATCGAAAGTTTACCGGCCTTTTACAATAAAAAAGAATATGTCAGTGCGCTCTCCAATTCTATAAAAAGTCACTTGGAAAACTTCGATTACGATCACTTACTGTTTTCATACCACGGTGTACCTGAGCGACACATTAAAAAATCGGATATCACCAAAGGACATTGCCAGATCGATGGCAGCTGTTGCAACACCCCTTCACCGGCACATGATTTTTGCTACCGTCACCAATGTTTTATGACGACAAAACAAGTAGTGGAAACCCTAGGCATACCTTCAGACAAATACTCAGTCAGCTTTCAGTCGCGCTTGGGACGCGATAAATGGCTCGATCCGGCAACGGATATGACCGTTAACCAATTGGCAGAACGCGGTATCAAAAACTTAGCCGTGGTCACCCCTGCCTTTGTTGCAGACTGCCTAGAAACCCTAGAAGAAATCGGTATGGAAGCCAAAGAAGAGTTTCTACATCGCGGTGGAACCGAATTTAGAACAATCCCTTGCCTTAATGATGATGATCAATGGGTAGATGCCTTAGTCACTTGGATTAACGAATGGAAAACTAAATAAGCAAAGCGATGTATTTATACTTAAAATCCCTACATATTATTTTCATCGTTTGTTGGTTCGCCGGACTGTTTTACATCGTCCGACTGTTTGTATATTACGCCGAAGCACAACTCAAATCCGAACCAGAGAAAAACATACTATCCACGCAGTATCGCATCATGATCGATAGATTGTGGTCTATTATCACCTGGCCAGCAGCGATACTTGCCGTTGCTTTTGGCATTGCCATGTTTGTTTATAATCCTATTTTATTTACACAGCCGTGGATGCATGTCAAATTATTTTTTGTACTTTTATTGCTTATCTACCACATGAAATGCCATCAATTTGTATTGCAAATCAAAAAGGGCGAATTAAACAAGACCTCCTCTTTTTTTAGATTATGGAATGAAGGTGCAACAATCATCTTGTTTGCCGTGGTTTTCTTAGCCGTTTTAAAAAATGCCGTCAATTGGATTTATGGAGTCATCGGTATTATTACTTTCTCCTTTTTATTAATGATGGGATATAAATTTTATAAAAAGATCCGCGAACAGAACAAAAATTAAATGAAAAAAAATTTTCTACTGAGGAATTTTTCATTGCGAAATAGAATTTTTATTTCGTTGATCTTTTTGACTCTAATTTCCTCCGTCCTTATTGCAGCCGTATCGGTATATCAATTCCGAAAGGAGGCGCGTACCTTTCATCAAGATCGTTTGGAGCGCAAAGAAAATGCAGTAAACGAACATATTAATTTTATACTCGCCACGACGACTTACCCGTTAACGACTAGAAATCTTCCGTTAATTTTTAAAGACAAAATACACGAGCTCGCCACCATACACAGCATCGAAATCAACATACACGACTTAGAGGGTAGATTGTTGATTTCTTCAAAGGGAAATTTTTCGATTGACAGTATTCCACCGCCGATTTCACCGATGATTTTAAAGATCCTGCAATCCTCGCAATCCAAGCGTTTTGTCGATCTAAAGGTCATTAATGATGAACGTTATCGGACGGCTTACAGCTATCTCAAAGACAATAAGTTTAAACCGCTGGGCGTACTACAACTTCCGTATCCCGAGGAGACGGAATTCTATGAAAATGAGATACAGAATTTCTTGGTTCGCTTTAGTCAGGTCTACTTATTTATGTTGATCATGTCGATCACCATCGCCTATTTCTTATCGAGTTATATCACGAGCAAACTGCAAACCATCAGTACCAAAATAACAGCAACTCAGCTCAACAAGAAAAACGAAAAGATCCTGGTAACCTCATCGAGCAAGGAGATCAACGACCTAATCATCGCGTATAATCACATGGTGGATCAATTGGACGACAGCGCCTCTAAATTAGCGCAAAGCGAGCGCGAGCAAGCCTGGCGGGAGATGGCCAAACAAGTCGCTCACGAGATCAAAAACCCACTGACCCCTATGCGCCTAACCGTACAGAGCTTTCAAAGGCGATTTGACGTGAACGACCCCAATATCAAACAGAAAGTCGATGATTATTCTAAAACACTGATCCAACAAATCGATACGATGAATTCAGTAGCCTCTGCTTTTTCGAACTTCGCTTCTATGCCGGCTCAGAAAAACGAAAACCTTAATATCGTCAAGATCGTTCAATTGGCATTGGATATTTTTAACGAGAATTATATTCGCTTCGAATCCGAAGAAAAAAGCATCATCACCAAGATGGACCGTACGCATTTAATCCGCATCGTTACCAACTTGGTCAAGAATGCCATACAAGCGATACCCGAAGATCAAACCAATCCAGAAATCATTGTTTCAATCAAAAAAGTAGACGACAACGTCGTGCTCGAAGTAAAAGATAACGGAATAGGAATCAGCATTGAAAATAAAAATCGTATTTTCGAACCTAAATTCACAACCAAATCCAGCGGAATGGGATTGGGATTGGGAATTATCAAAAATATAGTAGAAAATCACAACGGTACGATCAGCTTCGAATCCGATCCCGAAAACGGAACTTGCTTTCGAGTGACCCTACCGATCATTAACACATAAAAAAGAAATTATGGAATTTGAAAACATTTTAGTTGAAAGAGAAGAGCCGTTGGCTATTTTAACTATTAATCGTCCAAGCAAACTAAACGCCTTAAACAAAGCCACGATTGAAGAGTTACATCAAGCCTTAAAAGTTCTTGAAAAAGACAACAGCGTACGCGTAATCATCATCACAGGTAGTGGCGAAAAGGCTTTTATAGCTGGAGCTGACATCTCTGAATTTGCCAATTTCTCTCTTAGCGAGGGTTCACAGCTTGCTGCAAAAGGACAAGAATTATTATTTGATTTTGTTCAAAACATATCTAAACCCGTGATCGCAGCTATCAATGGTTTCGCCTTAGGAGGCGGACTAGAGTTGGCCATGGCATCGGATTTTAGAATTGCATCAGACAATGCAAAAATGGGACTACCAGAAGTTACCTTAGGGGTAATACCAGGATATGGAGGAACACAAAGACTGCCACAACTAGTAGGAAAAGGTCGCGCGATGGAGATGATCTTAACAGCCAATATGATTGACGCAGAAACAGCTAAATCCTACGGATTGGTTAACCACGTAGTACCACAACAGCAACTACTGCATTTCACCAAGGAAATAGGCCTTAAAATCGCTAAAAACTCCCCTTCCGCTATTGGAAAGGCAATCAAAGCGATCAATGCAAACTTTAAAGATGGCGTAAACGGTTTTCACGAGGAAATCAAGGCTTTTGGAGAGTGTTTTGCTACCGAAGATTTTAAAGAAGGCACAACGGCCTTCCTTGAAAAACGCAAACCCGATTTTAAAGGATTATAATATAAAAAGACAAAGACCAACTGAAGTTGGTCTTTGTCTTTTTATGCAGATGCGCGGATTCGCAGATGCGCGGATTCGCTAGAGAATCGATGAAGATTCTGTTACCAATCCTATTTTATGCGGGATAAAGCCACGCATCAGCAGCTGTGGGCATCTTAGTGAATAAACAAATTTTCCAGAAAATTTAGGAGTGATTAAAAAACCAATTAGAGCATATTCGCAAATGCGCGGATTCGCAGATTCGCAGATTCGCAGATTCGCTAGAGAATCGATGATGATTCTGTTACCAATCCTATTTTATAGAATATAAAGCCACGCATCAGCAGCTGTGCACATCTTAGCGAATAAACAAATTTTCCAGAAAAGTTAGGGGTGATTAAAAAACCAATCAGAGCATATTCGCAAATGTGCTGATTTGCGGATTCGCTAGAGAATCGATGATGATTCTGTTACCGATCTTATTTTATAGGGGATAAAGCCACGCATCAGCAGCTGTGCCCATCTTAGCGAATAAACAAATTTTCCAGAAAAGTTAGGAGTGGTTAAAAAACCATTCAGGGCAGACGTATTCGCACATCAGCGAATCAACGTATATGCAAAAAAAAAGACCTCCAAAATGAAGATCTTTTTTGTTGGCCTACTAGGACTCGAACCTAGGACGACTGAACCAAAATCAGCTGTGTTACCGCTACACCATAGGCCATTATATCATTCTTTATGCGTATGCTTTACTCTTAACCCATCTTGTACTAGAAATTACTTTTTTTTCGAGATATCCTCGTATAATTTCCTGTAAATCTGTTGTAAAAAAAAGACCTTCAAAATGAAGATCTTTTTGTTGGCCTACTAGGACTCGAACCTAGGACGACTGAACCAAAATCAGATGTGTTACCGCTACACCATAGGCCAATGCTTGTTTTTCTAAGCATGCATTACTTCTGTAATGCGGATGCAAAAGTAGCACATTTTTTGAAACCCGCAAACTTTACTACAAAAAAAATCATTTTTTTTTATTTTATGTAAGCTGATACAAAAAAAACAGTTTCTTTGTATCTATAAGTAATTTAAGAATCAAGTATCTATAATTTATGTTGACATTTAATTTTAAGAGATGGGATCTAATCATTGGCTGGCTCGTTTTTGCCATTGCTTTAACCACCTATGCTCTTACGGTAGAACCTACGGTCAGTTTTTGGGATTCGGGGGAATATATTGCTACCTCCGCCAAACTCGAAGTAGGTCACCCACCCGGAGCACCTTTGTATCAAATGCTCGGAGCGTTCTTTGCTATGTTCGCCTCGTCACCACAAAATATTGCCCTAATGGTCAATATGGTCGCTGTGTTTTCAAGCGCCTTCACCATACTTTTTTTATTCTGGTCTTTGACCAACCTACTTAGAAAAATAAGTTCCTCTTATTCTGAATGGAACAACAACAATGCTATTGCAGTGCTAGGAAGTGCCGCAGTAGGCGCCTTGGCTTTTACCTTCTCAGATAGTTTCTGGTTTAATGCCGTTGAAACAGAGGTTTATGCCTCCGCCATGTTGTTAATAGCCCTTTTACTTTGGCTGGGACTTCGCTGGTCTGATGAAATGGATCAAAACAAAGGGCATCGCTGGCTACTCTTAATCTCCCTAATTATAGGCCTTTCCTTTGGAGTTCACTTAATGGCTCTATTGACGATACCATCGATTGGACTGTTATACTATTTTAAAAAATATCAAAAAATCACCGTTACCAATTTTATCGTTGCCAACGTGATTATAGTGGGAATCCTCTTCTTTGTGTTTATGTTCTTATTTCCATATACCCTTGCTTTCTTCGGTAAGATGGAAATATTTATTGTCAATGAATTGGGCATGCCTTTTAACTCTGGAACCATACTCGCTTTCCTAATCATCTTGTTGTTCTTTGTTTTTGGATTAAGATACACCAAAAAGAAAAATCAACCGTTTTACAATACCATACTGTTGTGTCTTGTTTTTATGTTTGTCGGATTGACCTCATGGGTTATGCTACCGATACGCGCCAATGCCAATACCGTGATCAATGAAAACAGGCCCTCAGATGCTGCCGAGTTACTAGCTTATTACCAAAGAGAGCAATACGGTTCTCAGAGCCTGAGCTACGACGCCATGTATTCATCTAAGTATTCTGGTATTGACAAAGATGAACCCTATATCGATGGCAAACCCAACTACGAAAGAGATTATAAAAGCGGTAAATATGTTATCGTTAACAACTATAAAAACGCCGATCAAAACATTGACGGAAACCACAAAGGTTTTTTCCCGAGAATGTGGAGCACCGACAACAGTCACCGCATCAACTACATGCGTTATAGCAAACCCTTAGATTTTAGAATCAAACCGGAATACGCTCATGAAGATCAGTTGATCCAATTGGTTACTGGTGTGCGACAAGGCCTGAGAACCGGAGAAATCGGCATCGAAGGTTTGGATCAATTCCTCAACCAAAACGGTCGTTACTTAGATATTGAGAAACCGACATTGGGCGAAAACATTAAGTTCATGTTTGAGTTTCAGTTTGGCTATATGTACTGGAGATATTTGATGTGGAATTTCGTAGGACGTCAAGACGACATCCAAGGGAATGGCGGTCCGGAGAATGGAAACTGGATGAGCGGAATCAAGTTTGTCGACGAGATTCGATTGGGCTCTCAAGACAATTTACCGTCTGATGTTTTAAATAACAAAGGCCGAAATCTTTATTATTTCTTACCTTTTATACTGGGAATTGTCGGCATTATCTTCCATTTTAAAAAGGATAGAAAGTCGTTTTACGTACTGTTGGTATTGTTTTTATTTACCAGTCTTGCCTTAAAGATTTTCTTAAACGAGCGCCCATTTGAACCTAGAGAACGCGACTATGCTGTCGTTGCATCGTTCTACGTTTTTGCGATGTGGATTGGATTTGGTGTATACGCCATTTACGATGGTCTAAAGAAATATTTAAACCCAAAAATCGCAGGTCCTGCCGTAATTGCTTTATCACTGCTTTGTGCGCCTGTTTTAATGGCTTATCAAAATTGGGATGATCACGACCGTTCAGGCAAATACACCGCTTTAGCTAATGCACGAGCTTACCTAGATTCTTGTGACCCCAATGCCATACTGTTCACCATTGGAGATAATGATACGTTCCCTTTATGGTACTTACAGGAGGTAGAAGGCTATCGTACTGACGTTCGCGTGGTTTGTACTTCGCTATTACCACAAGACTGGTATATCGATCAAATGAAAGCAAAAGCATACGATTCAGAACCGCTACCTATTAAATTCACACACGACCAATATGTTTCCGGAACACGAGATGTGATTTTAGTAGAGGATTTAATAAAAGACCGTATTGACATCACCCAGTTTTTAGCCTTTATACGATCTGATGATCCGCGTTCTAAAACCGTTACTGAATCTGGTCAGACACTATATACAGTACCTACTGGCAAAATCAGAATTCCGGTTGATAGCGTATCCATTGCAAAAAACAACATTGTTTCTAAACATCTTAGAGATCAGGTTGTACCGTATATCGATGTGGACATCAACGATCAGGTGATCTACAAGCACCGCCTAATCATGTTGGACATCATTGCTAACAACAATTGGGAACGTCCGGTTTACTTCTCAGGAGGTAGTTTTGGAGACGACGATTATCTATGGATGAAAGACTATTTACAGTTGACTGGATTGACGTATAAATTAGTCCCTATCAAAACCCCTGTAGACAAACAGACACACGCTTTGTATATGGGTAGTATTGATGCAGACAGAATGTACAATACCGTTATGGGATGGTACTGGGGCAATAGTGGAGGCAACATCTATCACGATCCACAGACCCGTAGAAACAGTATCCAATACCGTATAAATCTCGCTCGATTAACAGAACAACTGATCGCAGAGGGACAGCTTAAAAAAGCTAAAGACGTTATTGACATGGCTATGATCAACATGCCTATTGATCAGTTTCAGTATTACAGCTTAGTACAACCGTTTGCCGAATCTTACTATTTAGTCGGTGAAAAACAAAAGGCCCGCGAGATCTTAGATAAGTTGATTGTTAAATCACAAGAAAAGCTAACCTATTACAAGGGGCTAACTCCTAGCGATCAAGAATATTACGCCATGGAAATCATGAGTGAGATAGAAACCTATCGTCAATTGTTGCAGATTGCCGAAGAATCGGACGCTGATTATTATAAAAAAGGCGTTCCTATCTTCAATAAATACAACGGATATTTCGCCCGATTTAAAAGAAGTAACCTAGAATAACAAAACCTAAAAAAGCGATATGAACTAAAACCACATATCGCTTTTTTCTATTATAAACTTTGTACTTTTGTACTTTACTTTTAGGACCTAAAAAAACAACATGATAGAAAATAAAAACCAATCCAAAACAGCCCTTTCTCAACTAGGGGAATTCGGACTGATTGAGCACTTAACCAAAGTTTTTGAAATCAATCAAGAAACCACTATCAAAGGGATTGGTGATGATGCAGCAGTATTGGATTTTAAGGACAACAAGACTGTGATTTCCACAGATCTATTAGTTGAAGGCGTACATTTTGATTTGGCATATATGCCGTTAAAACATTTAGGTTACAAAGCCATAGTTGCCAATGTTTCTGACATCTATGCGATGAATGCTACTCCAAGTCAGATCACCATTTCGATTGCAGTTTCGAACCGCTTCCCTTTAGAAGCCCTAGAAGAGCTCTTTGACGGATTTGCTACAGCAGCCCAACACTATCAAGTTGATGTGATTGGAGGCGATACCACTTCTTCACAAAAAGGATTAATTATCAGCATCACCGCAATCGGTTATGCCCAAGAAGAAGAAATTGTATATAGAAGCGGTGCAGGCGACAAGGATCTATTAGTAGTTAGTGGAGATATCGGCGCTGCCTATATGGGATTACAAATACTGGAACGCGAAAAGCAAGTTTTTCTAGTTAACCCAAACAACCAACCCGATTTAGACGCTTACAATTACCTAATTGAGCGCCAACTAAAACCCGAAGCCAGAAATGACGTTAAAAAGTTACTGGCGGACTTGGGCGTAAAACCCACATCGATGATCGATATCTCTGACGGATTGTCCTCTGAAGTCATTCACTTGTGCAAACAATCGCAAGTTGGTTGCAAATTGTATGAAGACAAACTTCCTTTGGATCCCCAGTTTATCAATGCCTGTGAAGAGTTTAATATCGACAGCACCACCATTGCTTTGAATGGCGGTGAAGATTACGAGTTACTCTTTACTATAAAGATGGAGGACTTTGAAAAAATCAAAGGCAACCCACACCTTTCCATCATTGGGTATATCAATCCAGAAGAGGAAGGCATGCATTTAATCACTAGAGAAAACACACAGATTCCCCTTAAAGCCCGCGGATGGAACGCACTTCAAGAAGAAACCGAATAAAACAATCCATAGCACCGATATCTGTCGGTGCTTTCCTTTTTAATCCAATCAATAAGCATAACTGAATTTTATATTAGTTTTATTCTAAATATCCAATAAAATGGTCAAAATGGTTTACAAATAATTATCTTTACGGTTAGCAAAATATCGAACAAAAATGAACGAAAAGTATCAACTTACTGTGAACTCCGATTCGAATTATCAGTCATCAGACCTGCTGGGTTCCGATATGGATTCGACCTTAGTTTCACCTAATAATTACCACGTTTTAAAGAATAACAAGTCTTTTTCTTCTGAAATCGCTGAATCTCATTTCGATCAAAAACACTATGTGGTCAAAGTAAACAACAATACCTATACGGTCAACATTCAAAACCACTTAGATCTATTGATCAAACAATTGGGGTTTTCAATGGGTACCAACAAACAGATTAATGCAATCAAGGCCCCTATGCCGGGATTGATTTTGGAGATTAGCGTCCAAGTGGGTCAAGAGGTCAATGAAAACGACAATCTCTTAATCTTGGAAGCGATGAAAATGGAAAACAACCTCAGTTCTCCACGTGCCGGAATTATTAAGTCCATCTCGGTTTCCAAAGGTGACACCGTTGAAAAAGGGCAATTGTTAATCGAATTCGAATAGTATCATGAAAAAAATATTAATAGCCAACCGTGGCGAAATTGCTGTTCGTATTATGAAGACAGCAAAAAAAATGGGTATACAAACCGTAGCCGTTTTTTCTACAGCAGATCGTAATGCTCCCCATGTAAAAATGGCAGACGAAGCGGTATGCATTGGAGAAGCACCTTCAAGCCAATCGTATTTATTAGGAGACAAAATATTAGAAGTAGCCCAACAACTCGGTGTTGATGGTATACATCCAGGATATGGCTTTTTGAGTGAAAATGCACAATTCGCCAATAAATGCGAACAGAACAACATTACTTTTATCGGTCCAAATTCTCATGCAATTGAAGTGATGGGAAATAAATTGGCCGCTAAAGACACGGTTAAAGCCTATGACATTCCTATGGTTCCCGGTTTGGATGAAGCCATTACCGATATTGAAAAAGCCAAAAAAGTCGCTGCTGAAATCGGTTTCCCGATTTTAATCAAAGCTGCAGCTGGTGGTGGTGGAAAAGGGATGCGTATTGTTGAAAACGAAAAAGAATTCGAATCACAAATGCAACGTGCCATTTCTGAAGCGACCAATGCCTTTGGAGATGGATCCGTTTTTATCGAAAAATATATCGGTGCACCGCGTCATATTGAAATTCAGGTTTTGGCAGATAAACACGGCAATATCGTGCATCTTTTCGAAAGAGAATGCAGCATTCAACGCCGTCATCAAAAGGTTGTAGAGGAAGCACCATCTGCCGTATTGACTCCGGAAATCAGAGAAAAGATGGGAAAAGCAGCTGTTCAAGTAGCCGCTTCCTGTGATTATGTTGGTGCAGGTACCGTAGAATTTCTATTGGACGAAAACAAAAACTTCTATTTTTTAGAAATGAATACGCGATTGCAAGTAGAACATCCCGTAACTGAACTGATCACTGGATTGGACTTGGTTGAGATGCAAATTCGAATTGCAGACGGAGAGGTTCTTCCGTTTAAACAAGAAGATCTAAAAATTCAAGGTCATGCTATGGAATTAAGGGTTTATGCCGAAGATCCATTAAACGATTTCTTACCAAGTGTCGGGCATTTAGATAAATATATTTTACCTGTAGGTGAAGGTATTCGCGTAGATAATGGAATCGAACAAGGTATGGATGTACCAATTTATTACGATCCGATGTTGGCCAAGTTAATTACTTTTGGAAAAACTCGTGAAGAATCGATTCAAGTCATGCGTCAAGCCATACAAAACTACCATGTTGAAGGAATCAGTACAACATTGCCTTTTGGACAATTTGTTATGGAACACCAAGCATTTAAATCGGGTAACTTCGACACCAATTTTGTTAAGAAATACTATAGTGCTGACCTCCTAAAAGAGCAATATCAAGAAGAGGCACAAGTCGCGGCTTATGTAGCTTTACAACAGTATTTAGAAGATCAGAAACAATTACGCCTACCTAATTAGTCTATCATGAATTCGAAAATAAATCAATTACAAGATAAAATCGCACAAGCCCATTTGGGAGGTGGCGAAAAAAGAATTGAAACACAACACAGTAAAGGAAAATTAACTGCTAGAGAACGTATTGCGTATTTACTAGACGAAGGATCCTTTGAAGAAGTTGGTATGTTGGTGACGCACCGAACTACTGATTTCGGAATGGAAAAAGAAATCTATTATGGCGACGGAGTAGTTACCGGATACGGTACGATAAGCGGTCGTTTGGTTTATATCTTTGCCCAAGATTTTACCGTATTTGGAGGAGCGCTATCAGAGACTCATGCCGAAAAAATATGTAAGATCATGGATATGGCTCTAAAAATGGGTGCTCCAATGATTGGACTAAACGATTCTGGAGGTGCTCGTATACAAGAAGGTGTTCGCTCTTTGGGTGGATATGCAGATATTTTCTTTAGAAACGTACAAGCTTCAGGGGTGATCCCACAGATCTCTGCTATTATGGGCCCTTGTGCCGGTGGAGCTGTTTACTCTCCTGCAATGACTGATTTTACCATGATGGTCGAAGGATCAAGTTATATGTTTGTGACTGGTCCAAGTGTCGTGAAAACCGTGACCAATGAAACCGTTACTTCAGAAGAACTCGGAGGAGCAAGTACGCATTCCACCAAATCGGGAGTAGCACATACCACTTCAGAAAACGATGTAGTATGTTTGGAAGACATCAAGAAATTATTGAGCTATTTACCTCAAAACAATACTGAGACCGCAGCCTTGTTACCGGTACAACTAAACGAAGAATACCGTCAGCAATTAGATGCTATCGTTCCAGAAAGCGCTAATAAACCTTACGACATGAAGGAGGTCATCAACGGAATTATCGATGAAGATTCTTTCTTTGAAATTCACAAAGATTACGCAGAAAACATCGTTGTTGGTTTTGCCAGATTGGGAGGCCGTAGTATTGGTATCATTGCTAACAACCCTATGTTTTTAGCGGGATGTTTAGACGTTAACAGCTCAATCAAAGCCGCTCGTTTTACGCGTTTTTGTGATGCCTTCAACATTCCTTTATTGGTTTTGGTTGATGTACCTGGTTTCCTACCGGGAACCGATCAAGAATGGAACGGAATTATCGTACACGGTGCAAAACTACTTTATGCTTTAAGTGAAGCTACTGTTCCGAGAGTAACCGTAATCACCCGTAAAGCCTATGGAGGAGCGTATGACGTGATGAACTCCAAACACATAGGAGCCGATTTGAATTTTGCCTGGCCAAATGCAGAAATTGCAGTTATGGGAGCCAAAGGCGCTAGTGAGATTATCTTTAAGAAAGAAATTTCTGAAGCTGCAGATCCGGTAGCTAAATTAGCTGAAAAGGAGGCTGAATATGCTGAGAAATTTGCAACTCCATATCGTGCAGCACAACGCGGTTTTATCGATGAAGTCATCTTACCCCACGAAACACGCAGAAAATTGATAAAAGCTTTCGCGATGTTGGAAAACAAAGTAGTTGATACACCTAAGAGAAAACACGGAAACATTCCGCTATAACCTCCACATTTCTTTAAAACTTCAATGTCCCTCCCTATTTATAAGGAGGGACATTTTTTTTAGCTAACACACTGAAATCCAATGTTAAATATTAGAACAAAATCAATTTGCTTTTATTTTTTACCTAAATTTGATTATAATGAATATATATCACAAAAATATAGAAAATAACAACATTTATAAACTATATACCATGAAAACAAACATACTTTCAGCAATTATATGTGTTATAATAGCAACCAGTTGCAATTCGAACGATTCCGACACTATACCGCCTGATACTCCAAAAAAAGTGATGTTGTTATTTATTGATTATACAACCCATAATTTTGAAGGGGGTTCAGAAATCACGATGTCAAGACCGAGTGAAACTTTTAAAATAAAAACCGTTTATAAAGAACCTTCCGATTTTGGAAATATAAAACTCTTCTATCAAGAAATTGATCAATTGCTGTTTGACGGCGATATAACTTGGATGGGCAAAGGGGAGATTAACTTCCCTTCTCCGCGTTTGGCTACTGAAGATTTTGAACGATCCTTAACCGCTGATTTTGTCATACCTAAAGAAGGCTTCGAATCGATTACTATTAATTTCGAACCATCAGAGCACTACCGCGCATGGGCAAGTATTCAATCCCTCCTACTTGCGCGTTCTTACTTGCAATCAAACCCCAGCCAAAAAGTCAAAGTATTTCTCTACCAACCCAACGCAGGAGATGGTGACACAAAAGACTGGAAATTCATATTTATTTTAAAAAATTAAACTTTACTCCTTAAAAACAATAAATTCGCGCTTGTTTATTTTTTTTAAACTTATATTTGTATTTTATTTTAACAAAAATTAGTTATAAAACAATACATTTTTATCAGTATGGAATACGAAAACAGTCAAGTACAGAAAAGCAATGCAGGTCAAGGGATGGGCATCGCTGCCCTAGTTTTAGGAATATTAGGGGTTCTAACCGCTTTTATCCCTTGTTTCGGTTTGTTCGCAATCATTTTTGGAATATTAGCCATCATATTCGGAATTATTGGATATTCTCAAGCCAAAAAACAAAATGCTTCTTTAGGCTTACCGCTAACCGGATTGATTTTAGGTATTTTAGCCACCCTGTTCGTTGTGATCTGGACTTTTATCTTTGCCACAGCAATTGCTAATTCTGCCTTTGATTTTAATGCCATCAGCAAAGAAATTCAAATCAATTCTCAAGATACTTTAAATGAGTATCCCTTAGATCAGGATACTTTAGATCAATACGGCACAGATCAGGACACTATTTTTGCCCAAGATTAATCGCATACCCACAAAATCAAATAGCATTTAATATCATATTAGATGCTTTTTTTTTCCATAATTTCAACATGCCCAAAAAACGAATTCGTATTTTTGACTTCTTACCTAGTCACCTAAAACTCTTGCCATGCTACAAAAATCCTTACTTCTCGTTTTATTAATATTCACTTGCCACTTGGAGGCCCAAAACCGACCGTTGCAGATTGAAAAAATTACCGAAAACCTATATAACTACACCACCTACCAAACTTTTAACGGTACTTTATATTCGTCCAACGCACTATACTTAGTCACCCAAGATGGTGTAGTACTCTTTGATACTCCATGGGACAAACAACTCAATCAACCACTACTCGATTCTATTCAACAAAAACATCAGTTAGCCGTTGTCAAGGTATTTGCAACGCACTGGCACGAGGATCGAGCGGGAAGTTTTGAGTTTTTTAACCGTTTGGGCATAGATACCTACGCCTCACAAAAAACCAATCAGAAACTCAAAGACGAAGGTTTAGCGACAGCTATACACACCTTTGAAGATAAGGCGACATTTACGGTTGGTCAAGATGTATTTGAGCTGTTATTTGTCGGTGAAGGTCATACCTTTGACAACATCGTTGTTTGGTTTCCACAGCAACGCGTTTTAGACGGGGGTTGCTTGGTCAAGAGCATCGCCGCCACTGATCTTGGCAATATAAGCGAAGCCAATTTAGAAGCCTGGCCTTTTAGTATTATAAATATACAAAAGCGTTTTGAAAATGCCAAATTCATCATCCCCGGCCACGATAACTGGAAAGGTCAAGGACATTTGGAACACACTTTAAAATTGTTAAAAGAGCATAAAAGAGATTAATTCGACTTTTTCTATCCGACTATATACAGTTCCTATACCTGCTTGTATTAAAAATCGACCGATCCTATTCATAATCTCAAGTCTTTTGTTATTTTTGCATTATGGCAAAACAAGATGATATTTTTAAAAATGTTATTTCGCACGCAAAGGAATACGGATTTATATTTCCGTCCAGCGAAATTTATGACGGTTTAAGCGCAGTCTATGACTATGCTCAAAACGGAGTGGAACTCAAAAAAAACATTCGTGAATACTGGTGGAAATCCATGGTTCAGATGCATGAAAATATTGTAGGTATTGATTCTTCAATATTTATGCACCCAACTATATGGAAAGCATCGGGTCACGTTGATGCTTTTAACGACCCCTTAATCGACAACAAAGATTCTAAGAAGAGATATCGTGCAGATGTATTGATCGAAGACTACTGTGAAAAGATCTATCAAAAAGCACAAAAAGAAATTGAAAAAGCGAGTAAACGCTTTGGCGAATCTTTTAATGAAGAAGAATTTATAACTACCAACCCTCGTGTTGTAGAATACCTTTCTAGAAAGAAAGCGATCTTAGAGCGCATGGCGCACGGATTGGATACCGGAGATTTGGCCGATGTAAAAGCTTTGATCGAGGAATTGGAAATCGCTGATCCGGATACGGGTTCTAGAAACTGGACCGAAGTACGTCAATTCAACTTGATGTTCGGTACCAAACTAGGCGCGTCAGCAGATACCGCTATGGATTTGTATTTACGTCCAGAAACGGCACAAGGAATTTTTGTCAATTTCTTAAACGTACAAAAAACCGGTAGAATGAAAATTCCCTTCGGAATTGCACAAACCGGTAAAGCCTTTAGAAACGAAATCGTTGCCCGTCAGTTTATCTTCCGTATGCGTGAATTTGAACAAATGGAAATGCAATATTTTGTAAAACCGGGCGAGGAAATGAAATGGTATGAATACTGGAAAGAAACCCGTCAAAAATGGCATTTGTCATTGGGAATGGGCGCCGAAAATTACCGCTTTCACGATCACGAGAAACTGGCTCACTATGCCAATGCCGCAACGGATATCGAATTTAATTTCCCATTCGGTTTTAAAGAATTGGAAGGTATTCACTCAAGAACGGATTTCGACTTAAAAGCACACGAACAACATTCAGGGAAAAAACTACAGTTCTTCGACAACGAAACCAACAGCAGTTATGTACCTTATGTCGTAGAGACTTCTGTAGGTTTAGATCGTATGTTCTTGGCTATTTTCTCAAAATCTTTACAAGAAGAAACCCTAGAAGACGGCACAACCAGAACCGTTTTAAGGCTACCTTCTGTATTGGCTCCAACTAAAGCAGCAGTACTCCCTTTAATCAAAAGAGACGGCTTGCCAGAATTGGCTCATGAAATCATTGAGGAATTGAAATGGGACTTTAATGTAGCTTACGATGAAAAAGATGCTGTAGGGCGTAGATATCGCCGTCAAGATGCTTTGGGAACTCCTTTCTGTATCACGGTTGATCATCAGTCCCTGGAAGACAAAACAGTCACTATCCGTCACCGCGACAGCATGAAACAGGATCGTGTAAGTATCACAGACCTTAAAAACATCATCAACGACGAGGTTTCCATCAGAAACTGGTTGCGTAGAATGTAATTAAATAAAAAGAGCCACAGTAACATGTGGCTCTTTTTTTTTGTAAACAGTGATCAGTAAGCAGTGATCAGAATTGGGTGTGAAAATTTGCTTACATAAACGACAAAGAATCGCAAACAACCCGGCTACTAGACTAATTATCAGCAAAAAACGCCCTCATATTAAAAAAATTTAGTAACTTTAATTACTATATTTCACAACGAATCACGAATCACGAATCACGAATCACGAATCACGAATCACGAATCACGAATTTATTAACCTAGATTAAGTTAGTTGAGGCGATAGCTCCTTAAATTTGTACTTAACAAAAACAAAAAGCCATGAGAAAATTTATTTATTTATTTGTTGCCGTATTCGCCTCTGCGAGTATGTTTGCACAAACAACTTGGAAAGTTGATCAAATGCACTCTTTTTTAACTTTTTCAGTTAAACATTTAGGCATCTCCTTTGTCGAAGGTAAATTCGATCAGTATGAGGGTACATTTACCAGCAACAAGGCCGATTTAACCGATGGTAAGTTTGATTTCACCATTCAAGCGAAAAGCATCAATACGGGGGTTAGTATGCGTGACGATCATTTGAGAACGAATGATTTCTTTAATACCGACAAATTCCCAGCGATTAGCTTTACTACAAAATCCATAAAAAAGGTTACGGATACGAAGTATGTATTGGATGGAATTTTAACGATCCGCGGTATTGCTAAACCTGTAAAATTTGATTTGACTTACGGTGGTCTTTTAAAAGATGATGGTCAAGGAAATCAAAAAATGGGGTTCCAAGCTACTACTACAATCAATCGTTTTGATTTCGACGTAGCTTACGATCCTTCAGGACAAGCTATTGCTAAAGACGTTACTATTAATGTGAATTTAGAATTTGCCAAAAAAGCATAATTAAAACAACACCCTGTTTTAAACTTAAAAGGACGTTTCCCTAGCCGAGAAACGTCCTTTTTATTTTTACGAGAATAGCTCTTTAGTTGTAATGACTTGCACAGCATCATCGGAAGTCACACTCTTTTCGATCATCTTCTTAGCCAAATCCGATACGGCTATTGGGCGGTATTTTCGCGCCAATCCTATACTATTAAAAAACCGTATGATCCCTTCAAAAGTTTTCTCTGCTGTTCGATCAGTATGTGGCCGTATCAATAAGCCCGGTTGAAAAATCAATAACTTTTTAAAGTTCAATTGTAAAATTGCCTGTTCCAGAGCGCCTTTCATACGCGAATAAAAAATACCCGAATTGGCATTAGCTCCAATCGCTGAAACCAATACAAAACTCGTTACCCCCTGCGCCTTTGCCGCTTTAGCAAAATTCAACTGATAATCGTGATCTACCTTCCATTGTTGCTCTTTTCCTCCCGCCGCTTTTAGCGTGGTTCCCATAGCCGAGAACGCTATATCACCAACCACCAGATTTGCCCAATCTTCCTGTTTATCAAAATCTACCTGATGTACTTCCAACTTAGGATGAATCAAGGTATACTCTTTTCGCACAAAAACAGTCACTTTTTCGAAGGCATCACTTTGCAGTAAATGCTTGACAAGTTGTCTTCCTGTAGCGCCTGTAGCGCCAATAATAACTGCTCTTAACATATTTATTTTTATAATAATTATCAACCTACTTCAACCCGATTATTTATGCGGTTTTAACATGGTTTCGGGATTTAAAATCTCGTCTAATTTTTCCTGGGTTAACAATTGTCGCTCTAAGACCAGTTGATAAACGCCTTTTCCCGTTTGCAAAGCTTCTTGTGCAATAGCTGTACTCGCCTTATAACCGATATACGGATTTAAAGCAGTTACGATCCCGATACTGTGTCGAACGGTATCTTTGGTATGTTGTTCGTTGGCCGTTATTCCAACAACACATTTTTCATGTAAGGTATTCATTGCATGCTCCAAAAAAGTCATCGATTCCATCAATGATTGCGCTAACACCGGTTCCATTACATTGAGTTGTAACTGTGCTGCTTCTGCCGCCATGGTCACCGTAAGATCGTTGCCGATCACTTTAAAACAAACCTGATTAACCACTTCTGGTATTACGGGATTGACTTTACCCGGCATGATCGATGACCCGGGTTGCCTAGGTGGTAGATTAATTTCATTTAAACCGGCACGCGGTCCAGAAGACAACAATCTCAAATCATTGCAAATCTTCGATAATTTAATAGCGATCTTTTTTAATACAGAAGAATAGGCTACCAAACCACTGGTATCAGAAGTCGCTTCAATCAGATTCGGCGCCGAAGTCACTGCCTCATTCACGATCAGCCCCAAATTAGTGGCACATAATTGCGCATAACCCGGCAAAGCATTTAAACCCGTTCCAATTGCCGTGGCTCCCATATTGATCTCTAAAAAACTTTGAGTCGCTTCATTCAGTGACTTCACTTCTTTTTCCAGCGTAAAAGCAAAGGCTTCAAATTCCTGTCCTAAAGTCATCGGAACAGCATCCTGCAATTGGGTTCTCCCCATTTTTATAACCTGAGCGAATTCCTGCCCCTTAGCACGCAAAGCCATCGCTAAATTATATAATTCAACAACCAGGCTTTTATTCATGGCAAAGAGTGCCATTTTTAAGGAGGTAGGATAGGCATCATTGGTTGATTGTGATAAATTGACATGATCGTTAGGCGAACAGTACAGGTATTCCCCTTTAGTATGTCCCAACAATTCCAATGCGCGATTGGCTATTACCTCATTAGCATTCATATTTACCGATGTACCTGCACCTCCTTGAATCATATCAATCGGAAACTGGTCCAACCATTGTCCGTCGATAAGCTCCAAACAAGCCTTATGTACAGCATCATAAATGTTCTCAGGCAATATATTTAACTCAAAATTGGTCTTAGCAGCGGCCCATTTTACCTTAGCCAAAGCTTTAACAAATTCCGGATAATCCGATAATTTTTGATTGGATATTTTAAAGTTAGCTATCGCTCTCTGTGTTTGCACCCCGTAATAAGCTGCTGCAGGAACTTCCAATTCTCCCAAAAGATCACTTTCTATACGAATAGATTCCATCATATATTTAGTTTTTTAATGAGTCAACAAGTTAAAGCATTTTACCAGTATCTAACAAACAAATCCTTTTTTTTTGAAAATGATCAAATGAGACATTTAGTTGAGAAGTCTCCATAAAAAGATCCTAAAATCAGAAATATCAATCAAAAACAGCAGTCACATAAAACCAAATTCCATCTACCCGTTCGAATAAAGAATGTTCCAAATGCGTGATGATCTGCTGATTTTTATCGCGATAATACGCTTTAAAAACCACTTGATTATCCTGAGTAGCAATCACCTCTAAACGCAACCATTCACTGTCATTCGCCCATTCTACTATGTCGCGTTTTTTATGTAGGTAGCGCGTTTTGGGATGCGTCGTTTTAATAATATAATCCGCATTTACCAGCACATAAGCCGTATATCTCGAGCGCATCAATTCCTCTGCAGTCTGCGGTAACGCGCTGCCCTCCAAAAATGGCTTACAACATTGATCAAAAGTTTTAACCGTACCGCAAAAACACGGTTTTTGTAAATCAACCGCCATTATACAGTCAGTTTACTTTCCAATTCATCGACTATCTTCGAAAATTTACTCCATCTCACCAATTCTTCATCAGCTGCGGTATGGTCCAAGCCCTCCAAAATCATTTCGCGAATTTCTTCTAACTGTTTTTTTGCGTTCTGATGATCATTTTGCGCTATAGTCACCATCAATTGCATGATATGTTTCTGTGTGCTCTCTAATGTGTTCTCCATTTTTTTCTGCTTCTAGAATGAATATTCAAAGGTAAATGGTTCTACTGAATTTATAATTGTAAATAAAAGGTTCTGAAAAAAAAATTAATTGTAAAAAACAAACACAATAAACTGATATTCAGTAAATTTGAATTACCCTTTATAAAATATCGGTATGATTATCAAAAATATTATCGACACGTTTTTTCCTCAACTCTGCTTCGGTTGCGAAAGTCCCTTATTGCGCAATCAAAAAGTTCTATGTACACGTTGTCTCCATCAACTTCCCTTTACCCAGCAACATTTGTATCGAGAACACGAAGCATTCGATAAATTTTATGGCAGGTTATCCGTTCAAAATTGCTCTTGCCTGTTGTATTTCACCAAGGAAGGCTTGGTACAACGCCTCTTTCACCATCTAAAATACAAAGACCAACCACAAATTAGTTACTATCTGGGGCAAATTTATGTTTTTCAACTACAAAATATCGACTGGTTAACCACTGTAGACAGCATTATCCCGGTACCTCTGCATAAAAAGAAACAAAAAGCCAGAGGATATAATCAGGTAGATGGTTTTGCTCAAGCAATTTCAGAAGCTTTTAATATACCCGTTGACAAACAACTGCTTATTCAGAAAATTCACAGCATTTCACAGACACAAAAGAAGTTATTTGAACGTACTAAACCCAACCCATCTCGGTTCACCATCAATTCCCAACCTCATCACCACGGCCAACATTTCTTACTCGTTGACGATATACTAACTACAGGAGGTACCTTGGAGTCCTGTGGAAAAAGCTTATTAGAAATACCCAACTGTAAGATCAGCATACTGTGTTTGGCACAAACTCAATAAACTTTTTACAACTAGATTTTATTCCTAAAAAATATAGTCGTTAATTTGTCGGATAAAAGCTATATCATGTTGAGAATACGTCAGATTGCCCTTTTTTTTATTTTAATCACCACTTTTGCCAGTTGCGCCAAAAGAGGGTTTATCAGCGGTGGAGACCAAGATACCCTACCTCCTGTAATGCTGCGAAGCAATCCTGAAAATCATTCGATCAACTTTAATGAAAAGGTTATCAAAATTCAATTTGATGAATATATTAAGTTAAAAAACATCACTCAGCAATTGATCATATCCCCTCCTATGGAAACCGCGCCGGATATCAGTCCGATGGGCAGTCCAAAAAAGGAACTGACCATAAAAATCATCGACACCCTTAAACCGAACACCACCTATAGTTTCAATTTTGGAGAGAGTATTACCGACAATAACGAAGGTAATGCGCTAAAACAATTTAAATACATTTTTTCAACGGGTAGCTATATCGACTCTCTAAAAGTACACGGAAACATTCGCGACGCATTTAAGAAAAAACCTTCCAATTTTGTCAATGTGATGCTTTATGATGCGACGAATTTTAAAGATTCGACCGTTTATAAACAAAAACCACTCTATGTGACCAATACTTTGGATAGTTTAACAAGCTTTTCAATTGAAAATATCAAAGAGGGTTCTTATTATGTTATTGCCTTAAAAGACAAGAACAATAATTTTAAATTTGATCCAGATCAAGATCAAATCGCCTTTTTAAAGGATCCTATCACTATACCAACTGAGGAGACTTTTGAATTAAACCTGTTTAAATCAAAAGAAAAACTCAAAGTAAACAGACCTTCACAGATTTCTGAAAACAAATGGTATCTGCCTTATAGCGGCGATATTGACGATATCGATTTAAAGATCAAAAACAACAACAAAGATATCGCTCATGCAATAACCAAATTAGCTGGTAAGGACTCCCTACAAGTTTGGTTTCCTAAGATGGAAGTAGACTCGTTATTAGTGCAATTAAAAAAAGCTGATTATGAAGAAAAGTTCACCATTCGCCCAAGAAAAATAAAAACCGTTGACACGCTTTCAGTAAGTCCTGCACAAGGGGGAACTTTGGATTTTAGAGATGTTTTTAAGCTAAAAACAAGTACGCCTTTTACAAAAATAGATTCGACAAAAATCTTTATTACCAACAAGGATACTGTTGCCGTTCCGTTTAAGATCGTTCAACAAGCCTTCCTACAAGAGATTTCTTTGGAGTTTGAGAAAAAAGAACAAGACAAATACAACATTCAATTATTGCCCGAAGCAATAACCGACTTTTTCGGAAAGAGCAATGACACCCTTAATTTTAAGGTAGAAACCAAACAGTATACAGACTATGGAAACCTCGTTGTTAATCTGACTGGTGCTAAACGCTTTCCAATTATAGTCGAAGTATTAAATTCTCAAGAAGAAGTAGTCGCGAGTTTAACAACAACCGCAGCAACCCAACTGCGTTTTGACCTTTTACCACCTAAGAAATACCTATTACGTGCTATCTATGACGACAACGCTAATGGTAAATGGGATACGGGTTATTTCTTTGATCGCCTACAGCCCGAAGAAATTATTTACTTTCCCGACGAAATTGACGTTCGCGCCAATTGGGATATCGATCAAGTATTTAGTCTTTCAAAATAAATGAATCACCATCTGATAAAAAAGCCAATTTCTTTCTAGCCTGAATTAAATTGGCTTTTTCTAATTTGGCATACAATACCGCTTCTCCCTTGTGTGGTGGAATCAAGTATTGACCCATATAATCCAAGACCTGTGAGTGTCCGGAATATACATTATTACCACTATCTGTCCCCACGCGATTGACACCGACAGCATACGCCATATTTTCAATGGCACGTGCCTTAAACAAGCTGTCCCAAGCATAAATTCGTTGATCGGGCCAATTGGCAACATAAATCAACAAATCATAAGCCTCATCCTGATTTCGAGCGAAAACGGGAAACCTCAAATCATAACACACTAACGGACAAATTTTCCAATCTTTATAGGTCACGACTAATCGTTGTGAACCTGCTGTATATTTTTTCTCCTCTCCCGCTAAGGAAAAAAGATGGCGCTTATCATAGGTTTGATAGGTACCATTGGGAAACACAAAAAACATCCGATTGTAGTAATTGCCCTTTTCTTTAATAATCATACTAGCAGTCAAAGCGATACTTTTTTGCATACACACTTTCTGCATCCAGGATACAGCACACTCATCCATCACTTCAAAAGCACGTTCCGGATTCATGGTAAAGCCCGAAGTAAACATCTCCGGTAATACTACCAAATCCGTATCCGACTCCAGCTGTTGTATTTTGGATTCGAAGTACCTAAGATTAGCATCGATGTTTTCCCAAACCAACGGTGCCTGAATTAAAGCTATTTTCATTTTTTGTCGTTTCTAACAAAGTTAGGTAAAATTATGCGGATACGCAGATACGCAGATACGCGGATACGCGGATTGGCTGATAGGCGCATGTGCGAATAGGCATATGGGCTTAGAAACAGATAGCTTGAAAGGCTGATCCCTTTTACGTGTAAAGGCGAATAGGCTTATCTGCAAATGGGCATATCGGCTTTAGACGCTGATGGGCGAATAAACATATGCGCTTAGAAGCAGATAAGTTGAAAGGCTGTTCCGTTTTTACGTGATAAACCGAATTCGCGTATCTGCGAATAGGCATATAGGCTTTAGACGCTGATACGCGGATGTGCCTATACTCGAGTGTGCGTATTCGCATATGTGCAAATGGGCGTATAGGCTCTCCGTTAAAATTTATAAGAATTTTGAGAGGAAACCCATACCCCATTTTTAAAGAAATACAGAAAATCTGAATTTAGTTTGGTTTTTCGATCTCGACCTAGCATATCATTGATGAAATACCTTTTGTAAGTATCAGCATATTTTTTCTTATAAAAATCGTTATCCATAACAAAAACGGGACTATACATTCGCTGATTATAAGTCACATGAGCAAAGAAATACCCATCCATAACCAAAAACAACTTGATGCCCCTTTTCTGTACATCATCTTCCAATTGCTTAATGGAAACGATATCTTGACGGTGATTCGATATTATATAAACTACAGCCTCAGGATATTTTTTTAATTCCTCCTGCAATTGCATGCCGTTGATTTTTGTAATTTCTCCCCGGCTCACCTGATCAAAAGATTTTAAAGGTACAACAATAGCCTTCCATGAATCTGGCAGTTTGTTATAATCATTAGTTAAACCAGCTACTACACAAGAAGTCATGATCATACAAACCATCACAAATACTCCAATATTTACTATTTTTCTCATAGGACTGTGGGCTATTTCTGAACGCTATTTAATTCCTCTGTAATCAACTTAGATCCCTCTGGGACATAGTCTCCATTATTAAACACATAAAACGACTCATATTCTATTTTTTCACCCACCTCTTTACCCAGCATTTGATTGATAAAACTCTTTGTCGATTTATTGACGTTTTTTGTATTATAATACGGTGTATCTATTGCAAAAACAGGGCTAACAATCGCTTGATTAAAAATCATATAAGGCATGCGGAAATCATACATCACTATAAATACACGGTAACCGTTTTCTTGAGTATAGTCTTCAAATCCCTTTAAATCTCGATTCGCAGGGCAATAGTTGACAACAAACCTCACTAGCGCTTTGGGATGTTTCTTTAATTCTTGCTGTAACTGAACCCCATTAATTTTAGTGATTTCAGAGCGCTGCGCCTGATCGAAATCACTCAACGGAACAACGATGTCCTTCCACCCCTGAGGCAAATCACTATATCCATCTTTGGGTTTTATAATATTACAACTAGTCCCCAGAACCAACACCGTTAAACTAACCAATAAAGTCCAATACTTCATAATTATATCTGTTTTTACAAAAACCCAAACATAACAACAAAAGCTACCTGAAAATTACGATTTAAGACAAAATTATGATTAACAATAAATAATTCGTTTTTTTAACTTAAACTATACGCAGATACGCAGATACGCTGATACGAGGAGACGAGGAGACGAGGAGACGAGGAGACGAGGAGACGAGGAGACGAGGAGACAAGAATGTGCCTATACGCCTATACGCGTATTCGCATATAGGCATATAGGCGTATAAGCATATAGACACCTAGTCATCTATTAAAACAATTCCGTAACAATTTGCTGAATCAATTCGGATTTCCCCATTGAATAATAATGTACTAGCGGTACACCGCCTTCTAATAGCTCCTGACTTTGTTGTTTACACCATTCCAATCCGATTTGCGCTACGGCACAATTGTCCGTTGCCTTATTGACTTCCAAAACCAAGGCTTCCGGGAAATCAACCTTAAATCGATGCGGTATAAGATTTAATTGCCTCTTAGTCGTAATGGGTTTTAAACCCGGAATAATCGGTACCCGTATACCCGCAGTACGGCATTTTTCGACAAATTCAAAATACTTTTGGTTGTCAAAAAACATTTGAGTAATGATGTAATCTGCCCCAGCATCAACCTTCTGTTTTAAAAAGCGAATATCTCCATCCAAACTCGGTGCCTCCATGTGTTTTTCCGGATAAGCACCTACCCCAATGCAAAAACTAGTCGCATGGCTGTTCTCCAAGTCCGTATCCAAATAAATCCCGTTGTTTAAGTCGTGTATTTGAGTCACCAACTCATTGGCAAAATGATGCCCCTTACTTTCTGCTCTAAAGTAGGTTTCGTTTTTAATAGCATCCCCGCGTAGCGCCACCACATTTTCGATTCCCAAAAAATCTAAGTCTATTAAAAAGTTCTCCGTGTCTTCTTTCGTAAAACCACCACACAGTATATGCGGCACGGCATCTATCTTAAATTTTTCCTGAATTGCAGCACAAATGCCGACGGTACCGGGTCTTTTTTTGACAATTTTCTTTTCGAGCAATCCATTTTCCTTTTCCTTGTACACAAATTCCTCTCTGTGATAGGTCACATCAATAAAGGCCGGTTTAGCCTCTAATAAAGGCTCTATATTATCATATATACTCTGTATGTTTTGCCCTTTTAATGGCGGTAAAATTTCTATCGAAAATCGGGCTTTGGACTGAGCCAATTCAAAATGTTCTGTTACTTTCATGTTTTTTTATTATCTTTATATAAGCGCCTTACCTTAAACAAGTTAACTGGATTGAGTAATTGATACAGGCAGCTCTAAGTTGTTATTTATAATTCGGTCAAATTAGGAGCTAGCCATTTTTCAGCGTACTCCAACGTACAATTTCTGCGTTGCGCATAATCCTTTACCTGATCTGTTTTGATTTTACCCAATCCGATGTATCGGCTTTGAGGATGAGCAAAATAGTACCCAGACACCGACGAAGCCGGCCACATGGCAAGGTTCTCCGTTAAAACTACTCCGGTTCTGTTTTCGACATCCAGCAATTTCCAAATTGTTTCTTTTTCCAAGTGATCCGGGCATGCAGGATAACCCGGAGCAGGACGAATTCCCTGATATTTCTCCTGGATCAACTGTTCATTTGTCCAGTTCTCTATTCGGTCATAAGCCCAGATTTTCTTTCTGATCTTAGCGTGTAAAAACTCCGCAAACGCTTCGGCAAATCGGTCTGCTAGCGCCTTAATCATAATCGATGAATAATCATCCAACTGCGCTTCATATTGTTTGGCAATTTCATCAACACCAAATCCCGTAGTCACACAGAATAAACCGATATAATCCGCAACTCCACTTGATTTAGGAGCTATAAAATCTGCCAAACAAACATTGGGTTTGCCTTTGGATTTCTGTAGTTGTTGGCGCAAAAAGAGTAAGGTATCCAGTACCTTCCCCTCTTTGTCATACACTTCAACATCATCGTCATTGACCTGATTAGCATGAAAGATTCCATAAACCCCTTTTCCAGATAAGCTTTTGTTTCTTAGGATTTGCCGCAACATTTGTTGAGCATCATCCCATAAAATTTGAGCTTGCTCACCTACGATATCGTCCGTTAAAATTTCCGGATATTTACCGTGTAAGTCCCAGGATCTAAAAAACGGAGACCAGTCAATAAAATCGATCAATTCCGAGATGTTGACAGTGATATCTCGAATACCGATAAATTCGGGCTCACTTGGAACGTACGCTTCCCAATCCAACTGTAATTTATTTTTGCGCGCATCCGCTATACTCAAAAAGTCTTTTTCTCGAGCGCGGTTTAAATATCCCGTACGCAAATCAGCATATTCCTGTCTGATTTGCAGGGCATAGTCCTGTTTTTTACTGACTAAGTTGCCCGCAACCCCAACAGCACGCGAAGCGTCATTGACATGCACCACCGAAAAAGAGTATTCCGGCGCAATTTTTACTGCCGTATGCGCTCTGGAAGTAGTAGCTCCGCCAATCATCAAGGGTATATCAATTTTTAATCGATCGAGTTCTTTAGCCAAATAAACCATTTCATCTAAAGACGGTGTGATCAGTCCACTTAAACCGATTATATCTACTTTTTGCTCTATAGCCGTTTGGATAATACGCTCAGGACTCACCATAACTCCCAAATCAATGATTTCAAAATTATTACAGCCCAACACCACCGCAACAATATTTTTTCCAATGTCATGGACATCGCCCTTTACCGTAGCCATCAATATCTTTCCCGACGAGTTGGAACTCCCATCCTTTGCCTTATCGATAAAAGGCAACAAATAGGCTACGGCTTTTTTCATCACACGAGCCGATTTGACCACTTGTGGTAAAAACATCTTTCCTGCCCCGAATAAGTCGCCCACCACACTCATACCCTCCATCAAATTTCCTTCTATAACTTGAATGGGTTTTTGCGCTAGCAATCGGGCCTCCTCAACATCCAATTCTATAAACTCATCAATACCCTTAACCAAGGCATGTGTAATGCGATTTTGTAAGCTTTCATTTCTCCACTCTTTGGGCGCTTCTTGTTGTATACTCGATTCATTCTGATACTGATCTGCAAAATTCAACAGTCGCTCGGTGGCGTCTTCTCTGCGATCCAATAACACATCTTCTACCCTTTCCAATAGATCTTTTGGAATCTCGTCATATACCATCAGCATTTCCGGATTGACAATCCCCATCGACAAACCGTGCTGAATACCGTGATATAAAAAAGCCGCATGCATCGCTTCACGTACATAATTGTTGCCTCTAAAAGAAAACGATACATTGCTTATACCGCCAGATACATTGACAAAAGGCAAGTTGGCACGTATCCATTTTGTCGCCTCAAAAAAATCTAAAGCATTCCTACGATGCTCTTCCATACCCGTAGCAACTGGAAATATATTGGGATCAAAAATGATGTCTTCAGCGGCAAATCCCACTTCATGAACCAGAATATGATACGAACGTTGACAAATCTCAATACGGCGTTGGTAGGTATCTGCTTGTCCATCCTCGTCAAAAGCCATCACCACTACAGCCGCTCCATATCTGCGAATCAATTTGGCATGCTGCCTAAAGGCCGCTTCTCCCTCTTTTAAACTGATGGAGTTCACGATACTTTTTCCTTGCACCACTTTTAAACCCGCTTCAATGATTTCCCATTTAGAACTGTCAATCATAATAGGCACTCTTGAAATATCGGGTTCGGATGCAATTAGATTTAAAAATTTCGTCATCGCATACACTCCGTCTAACATACCTTCATCCATATTGATATCGATGATTTGCGCACCTCCGTCAACCTGTGCGCGTGCCACCTCTAAGGCCTCCTCGTACTTCTCTTGCTGTATCAGTCTCAGGAATCGCTTAGACCCCGTCACGTTGGTTCGTTCACCAACATTGACAAATAAGGTCTCTGGTGTTACAATCAAGGGTTCTAGTCCTGATAGTTTTAGATATTTCTCTACTTTTTTCATTGTCTTGGTTTATTGTATTGCGCCGTCAAACCGCTTTCTATAGTACTACGATTGATGTACGACTTAAATCATGTTCGCTCTTGAAAACGCTCTGGGTTTAAAGTTTTGGGCTGTTTGTGCAATCAAGCGAATGTGATCGGGAGTAGTACCGCAGCAACCGCCGACGATATTAACCAAAGCGTCCTCAAAATAAGCACGCACCAGAGCCTCCATTTCCTCAGCAGTTTCGTCATACTGACCAAAGGCATTGGGTAAACCCGCATTGGGATAGGCCGAAATGGCTAAAGGGGTATTTCTAGCCAAGGTTTTTAAATAGGGATTTAACTGATCGGCACCTAAAGCGCAATTCAATCCGATACTCAACAGGGGAATATGTGAAATAGAGATCAAAAACGCCTCCACTGTTTGACCAGAAAGCGTTCTACCCGAAGCATCTGTAATGGTTCCGCTAACCATTATAGGAACATCAACTGCGCGTTCTTCTTTAACCTCTTCTAAAGCAAATAAGGCCGCTTTAGCATTTAAGGTATCAAAGATGGTTTCTACAAGAAAGATGTCACAGCCCCCGTCTAAAAGCCCTTCTGCCTGCTGTTTATAAGCCAGCCTCAGATCATCAAAGCTAACAGCGCGATATCCCGGATCGTTAACATCTGGCGACATACTTGCCGTTCTATTAGTCGGACCTATAGCTCCTGCGACAAAGCGCGGTTTTAACGGTGTGTTTTTAGTGTACTGATCTGCTGCTGTTCGGGCAATTCTGGCCGATTCGTAGTTTAACTCATAAACCAAATTCTCCATGTGGTAATCTGCCATTCCAATTGTGGTACTCGAAAAGGTATTGGTCTCGATAATATCTGCACCAACCTCTAAATATTGCTGATGGATACGTAAAATAGCTTCTGGTTGTGTCAACGACAACAAATCATTATTCCCCTGAAGTGAATGTTCAAACTCGCGAAAGCGATTTGCGCGATAATCCTCCTCGGAGAAGCGGTGTTTTTGAATCATGGTGCCCATCGCACCATCCAAAATCAAGATCCGTGATTCTAATGCTTTATACAATTGTTCCTGACGTTTTAAACGTTCATTTCCCATAGTTTCATTGATTAATTTTAATAAAAAAAGCCCCTTTGGATATCCAAAGGGGCTTAAACTAAAGTGGTTTTTCTAACTACTCGTCAACTTTTGGATACAACAATTCGGAAGCACATCATCATGTGCATCATCATCATACCGTTGTTTAAAGTAATTGTTATCATATTTTTTTAAAAAAAAAAGCCTCTGAATGTCAGAGGCTTTAACTTTATATCGTTGTTAGATTTTAAGCAATAGCGACCTCTGCGGAATTTCTCCACATCATCATCATTGCCATATTTAATCTGGTTTTTGTCATCTATCTTATTAGAAGTTTCAAATGTATAAAAAAAATCAACAGCTTTTATTTTTTATAAACTTTTAATTCTAGTGGTTCATTTTGATCAGTCACAGACACTGTTCATTTGAAGTCTGTTTAAACGGTGATTCCAAAAGATCCTATATTTAAATTACAAAAAAAACGACTAAAACACAAGGATTTAGCCGTTTTTTATTAAAATATTATAGGTCGTTTATTTAAAACTCGCTTTTAAATATTCTCTATTCATACGAGCGATGTTTTCCAAAGAAATTCCTTTCGGGCATTCTACCTCACAAGCTCCCGTATTGGTACAGTTACCAAATCCTTCGTGATCCATTTGCTCTACCATGTTTAAAACACGTTCTGTAGCTTCAATACGCCCTTGCGGTAACAAAGCGAACTGAGATACTTTTGCAGATACAAACAACATTGCTGAAGAGTTTTTACAAGTAGCCACACAAGCACCACATCCAATACAGGTAGCCGCATCAAAAGCGCGATCTGCATCGTGTTTAGGAATAGGAATGTTGTTGGCATCTTGAGTATTACCCGAAGTATTTACAGAAATAAATCCACCTGCATGTTGAATTCTATCAAAAGAAGTTCTATCTACAACTAAATCTTTAATTACTGGAAATGCTTTAGCTCTAAATGGCTCGATATAAATCGTATCGCCATCTTTAAACTTTCTCATGTGCAACTGACAAGTGGTGATACCACGGTCTGGTCCATGAGCTTCTCCGTTGATAAACAACGAACACATACCGCAGATTCCCTCACGACAATCGTGATCAAACGCTACTGCATCGTCGCCTTTCTCTACTAATTGGTTGTTTAAAACATCCAACATTTCCAAGAAAGACATATCAGGTTCAATTCCGCTGATTTTATAATCAACCATCTGACCCTTATCTTGGGCGTTTTTCTGACGCCATATTTTTAAAGTAAGATTCATATATCGAATTTTTACAGTGAATACAGATCTAAAACAGATCTAATACTCAATATTATTTATAACTACGAGTTACCAATTTAATGTTTTCATAAACCAAGTCTTCTTTGTGAAGTACGGATTCACTCGGATTACCTTTGTATTCCCAAGCAGCTACGTATGCGAAGTTCTCATCGTCACGTTTCGCTTCACCATCCTCAGTTTGGTGTTCCTCACGGAAGTGTCCACCACAAGATTCTTCTCTATGCAAAGCATCTTTTGCAAACAATTCTCCTAGTTCTAAGAAATCGGCTACTCTTAATGCTTTTTCCAATTCTTGGTTAAAACTCTCAGCACTACCCGATACTCTAACATCTTTGTAAAATTCTTCTCTTAAAACAGCAATCTCGCTCATAGCCTCGGTCAAGCCATTAGCATTACGAGCCATACCTACTTTATCCCACATGATTTTTCCTAATTTCTTATGGAAATAATCTACAGAATGCGTTCCTTTATTATTCATCAAGTGATCAATCATATCGGTTACGTTTTTCTCTGCTTCGACGAATTCAGGAAGATCCGTAGGAATTTGACCTGTACGAATGTCTTGAGATAAGTAATCACCAATAGTATATGGCAATACGAAATATCCATCACCCAAACCTTGCATTAAAGCCGATGCTCCTAAACGGTTGGCTCCGTGGTCTGAGAAGTTGGCTTCTCCGATACAGTAACATCCTTCGATAGTTGTCATCAGGTTATAATCCACCCAGATTCCACCCATAGTATAGTGTACCGCAGGATAAATCATCATCGGTGTAACATATGGATCCTCATCAACGATTTTCTCATACATTTGGAAAAGGTTTCCGTATTTATTTTCGACAGCATCACGACCCAATTTGTAAACCAATTTGGCATCGTTTTCGTCTAAATGGCTAATTCTCGCTTGCTCTTTCCCGTAACGTTCAATTGCAGAAGCAAAATCCAAATAAACAGCCTCTCCAGTAGCATTAACACCATAACCTGCATCACAACGCTCTTTAGCAGCACGAGATGCCACATCACGAGGCACTAAGTTACCAAAAGAAGGGTATCTTCTCTCTAAATAATAATCTCTATCTGCTTCAGCGATTTGAGTCGGTTTTAATTTCCCCTCTCTAATTGCCAAGGCATCTTCTTTTTTCTTTGGTACCCAAATACGTCCGTCATTACGCAGAGATTCCGACATCAAAGTTAATTTTGATTGGTGATCTCCAGTAACGGGAATACAAGTAGGGTGAATTTGTGTATAACAAGGGTTTGCAAAGTAAGCACCTCTTTTGTGCGCTTTCCAAGCCGCCGTAACGTTCGATCCCATAGCATTGGTAGATAAGAAGAAAACGTTTCCGTAACCACCTGTAGCGATAACTACAGCATGAGCCGAATGACGTTCAATTTTACCGCTGATCAAGTTACGAGCAATAATTCCTCTTGCTTTACCATCTACAACCACGATATCTAACATTTCGTGACGGTTGTACATTTTTATTTTACCACGACCGATTTGACGGTTCATAGCAGAATAAGCACCTAAAAGCAATTGTTGTCCCGTTTGTCCTTTAGCGTAAAAAGTACGAGAAACCTGTACACCACCAAATGAACGGTTGTCTAAAAGTCCACCATAATCACGTGCAAAAGGAACCCCCTGAGCCACACATTGATCGATGATGTTTTCTGATACTTCAGCCAAACGATGTACGTTTGCTTCACGAGCTCTATAATCACCACCTTTTACCGTATCGTAGAATAATCTATGAACCGAATCCCCATCACCTTGATAGTTTTTCGAAGCATTGATCCCTCCTTGAGCCGCAATTGAGTGCGCACGTCTTGGAGAATCTTGATAACAAAAAGCTTTAACGTTATATCCTAACTCAGCTAATGTCGCAGCAGCAGAGCCCCCAGCTAAACCAGTACCCACGATAATTACATCGATATTACGTTTGTTTGCAGGGTTTACTAAACTGATGTGATCTTTATATTCTGACCATTTCTTATCGATAGGCCCATTGGGAATCTTTGAATCTAATTTCATAATCAATTGTTTTATGACTACTTAATAAAATGAATGTAAATTGGAATAATCGCAAATAACAGAGGAACTATAATTGCAAATCCCACTCCTGTACCTGAAATCAATCCATTATATCTAGGATTATTAGCCCCTAGAGACTGGAAAGCACTTTTAAATCCATGCATTAAGTGGAAGGCTAAAACGAACATTGAAAACACATAAAAAACAGTAAATGCTAAACCGTATTTTGCATCTTTGAAAAATGCAATAGTGATGCTGTGTAAATCTTTATACCCCTGCGCAATTTTCACTTTAGCAGTAGGATCATAAAAATCAGTTTTGTTTTTGATCTCTACCCCATCTTTCGGCAAATATCCTCCCTGAGTAGTTACATAAAAATCTTGAGCCATACCCGGTTGTACCTCAATGGTCGTCGTGTGTAAAGGCATTTCTTCAAAATGCATCTTTGCCCAAAAATTCATCATGTGGGTTGCAATGAATACCAAGATTAACGTTCCCAAAACCGCCATGTTTCTCGACTGCCATGCGCTGTTCGAAGAAGCATTGTTTTTAGCATAACCGATTGGTCGTGCTTTTTTGTTTTGGATTGTCAATAGAATTCCATCAATCGCATGGAATAATATCGAAATGTACGTTACGTAAGAAAGAATTTTTACTGCTGGATTGGTAGTCATAAACAGAGCATACTCGTTGAACTGCAACTGAGTGCCGAAGATCAACTGAAGGTTACCCGCTAAGTGACCTACCAAAAACACGCATAAAAATAAACCCGTAAGAGCCATCCAGTATTTCTTACCGATTGACGACTTTAAAAGTGCAGATTTTGCCATAGTGTAATTTTAATTGTTTTCTTGAAAAAAATCAAACAAAAATACAGTTAAATACACACACTTACAAAGGAGCTCAATTATTTATATTCGGTATAAACTAGCTGAAAACCCCCTGTTTTTAAGGGATAACCAATCATTAGTACTAAAAAAAGTAAAAATGTTAACAAATAATTAAAAAAATCTAAAATGTCTTAGTGATTTCTTTATCTGTAACTATGATATAATCTGCTTTATTCAAATGCTCTGGATCTAATTTCGAAAGATCCTCTTGCGACACTGTAGAAATCGTTAACAGCTTTAAATCAGGCTTGTACTCATTTAAATACCAATTAATTCCCTCGTAATTATCACTGTGGTAACTGCCGTTAAAATGTATAAAAAGCACGTTGTCCTGATGGTTTTTTTGTATAAAATAGGCCATAGTAGCATCTTTTATCGCTTGCGCCTTCGGTAGATTTTCATTTGCATGATCCTCAAACATTTTCATCATTTTAAGATAACCCGGCAAATTTTTATCATATGGAAACGGCAAAGGCGCCATCCAAGTCTTCTCCTGCTCCGTTAATAATTCTAACGATTCCACACCCTCTTTGAAAACCTTACTCGCATACCTCCTCGGAACATTTGTCGCGATAAAAACCAGTTTTTTTTCCTTAGCCAAATCGACCAAAGGCTTGTAATCCGTCTTATAATTATTCCATAAACGCACAAGCGAATCCATACCTCTTTGATCGACCTCAGCAGCTAAATACTTATCCAATCCAGACTGATTATCCGCCTCAAACATCTCAGCACCCAACATAACAGCCTGTTTATCCGCCAATGTTTGAGTCAGCTTTAATTGCAACCAATGCACGATCGAATTATCGTGAAACTCACCAAAAAGCACTACATCCTTTTTCGAAGCATCTTTGATCAGCTTAGTAAAATTGGTTTGCTTTCCGCTTTTGGTATATATAACATAGGGCACAGGATTTTGAGCCAAAACAATTAAGGGACATACTAATAAAATCAGGGCAATGATATACTTTTTCATGAATAGTTGTTTTGCGTTTTTCAAAATTCCTCAGCTCGTGACAGTCCTTTAATAAAGTTTCTAATCTATTATTTGCATCTATAAAGATACTTCAGCCGCCTTCCATAACCTTAGTCAAATCGTCTTAAAAGCCCCAAATCCATCGATGGCTACTGGATTTCACATCGGTTTAAAAGCGTATTAAAGGAAAAGTCTGTAACTTTGAAAAACCATGTAGGAATTAAACTTCAAAATTATGAAATATAAACAGATAGACCGTAATTTATTTATTAAGAATAGAAAAAAATTCACGGCAGCTATGTCTCCAAACAGCATAGCCGTATTCAATTCCAACGATATATATCCCGTAAGCGCCGACAGCACTTTACCCTTTGCACAGCACCGTGATATTTTCTATCTGAGTGGCGTAGATCAAGAGGAGTCGGTTTTAGTTTTATTTCCAGATGCTCCGTTCGAGAGTCAACGAGAAATTCTCTTTGTACGCGAAACCAACGAGCACATCGCTGTTTGGGAAGGCGCCAAATTAACTAAAGAACAAGCCTTTGAAGTATCCGGTATCAAAACGGTATATTGGCTGGAAGATTTCCAAAAGGTCTTAAAGGAACTGATGGCTTATGCCGAAACCATGTATATCAATACGAACGAGCACTATCGTTCTGCCGTAGAAACACAAACACGGGAAGATCGTTTTATCAAATGGTGGAAAGAAACCTATCCCGCTCACCGCGTTGCAAAAAGCAATCCGATACTTCAAAAGATTCGCTCGATTAAAGAACCCGAGGAAATTGCATTAATTCAACAGGCCTGTGACATAACCGAAAAAGGCTTTCGACGCATTTTGAATTTTGTAAAACCCGGAGTTTGGGAATACGAAATCGAAGCAGAATTGATACACGAATTTATAAGAAATCGCTCCAAGGGATTTGCCTATACCCCGATTATTGCAGCGGGAAACAACAGCAACGTACTACATTATATTGAAAATAATCAGCAGTGTTTATCTGGCGACATCATCTTGTTTGACACAGCGGCAGAATACGCCAATTACTCCAGTGATCTGTCGAGAACGATTCCCGTTAATGGTCGATACAGCAAACGCCAACGCCAAGTATATGATGCAGTATTGCACGTAAAAAACGAAGCGACTAAAATGCTCGTTCCCGGCACTCTATGGAGATCCTATCACGAGGAAGTAGGTAAGATTATGACTTCAGAACTGTTAGGTCTAGGTCTGATCGATAAAGCCGATATACAAAATGAAGATCCAGCCTGGCCCGCTTATAAAAAATATTTTATGCACGGAACCTCACACCACATGGGTCTAGACACACACGATTACGGATTACTACACCTCCCGATGGAAGCCAATATGGTTTTTACTGTTGAGCCCGGTATATACATACCCGAAGAAGGTTTTGGAATCCGAATTGAAGACAACGTTGTGATACAACAACAAGGAGAACCGATCAACCTTATGAAGAATATCCCAATTTTAGCGGATGAAATTGAGGATTTGATGAATCAATAAGTTAGTAAACAGCAACCGCTGAACAGTCCCATATCTGGCCAGCGGTTACTATTTGCTTGTTAGTGTTTTCTAAAAACCGCCTGTGCCACTTTGACACCGTCCATAGCGGCAGATATAATTCCACCAGCATAACCTGCACCTTCCGCGCAAGGGAACAGTCCTTTGACCTGAACATGCTCTAAGGTAATTTCATCTCTAGGAATGCGAACCGGTGATGAAGTCCTACTTTCAGTCGCCACAACTACTGCCTCTTCTGTATAATACCCACGCATCTTATTGCCAAATGAAACAAATCCCTGCTGCAAAGCAACCCGAACTTCTTTAGTCAATACTTGATCTAATAAATTTGATGTGATTCCCGGCAGATAAGAACAATCCGGTAATGAAGCAGACATTTTTCCACCGACAAAATCAGTCATTCTTTGCGCCGGTGCTTTTAATTTACCACCACCTGCTTCCCAGGCTCTACGCTCTATGAGTTGTTGGAATTCCATCGCTGCCAATGGTCCCGTAAAACCGTATTGCGCGAAATCTTTTTCATCAACCGTCACCACCATACCCGAATTGGCATAAAGCCCATCGCGTTTTGAAGGCGACCAACCGTTAACTACCAATTCCCCTTCATCCGTACTGGCTGGAGCGATAATCCCACCCGGACACATACAGAAAGAAAAAACACCGCGGCCAGCTTCCTGACTAACCAGTGAATACGCTGCGGCAGGTAATAATGGATTTCTTGACTCGCCAATTCCACAGTGGTACTGTGCCCGATCAATCAGCGCTTGCGGATGCTCAATACGAACCCCCAAAGCAAAGGGCTTGGCTTCTATATAAATTTTCTTAGCCTCCAACATTCGAAAAATATCACGCGCAGAATGCCCCGTAGCCAAAATCAAATGATTGGTTTTAATTTTAATTTCATCATTAAGCGTAATCCCCTTAAGCTGATCACCCTCCACTAGAATGTCAGTCAATTTAGTATCGAATAATACTTCACCTCCACATTCCTCAATTCCCTTACGCATATTGGCAATGATAGCCGGTAATTTATTAGTCCCTATATGCGGATGTGCTTCTTGTAAAATATCTTCAGAGGCTCCAAAATAATGAAACCACTGCAAACTCTTAATAATATTACCACGTTTGGTTGACCGCGTATACAGCTTACCGTCTGAATAAGTCCCTGCACCTCCTTCGCCAAAACAATAATTCGATTCCGGATTGACAATACCCTCCTTATTCATAGCTGCTAAATCACGTCTGCGACTTTGTACATCTTTTCCCCTTTCAATGATAATTGGCTTCATTCCCAACTCGATCAATTCCAACGCAGCAAATAATCCTGCCGGACCTGCTCCAGCAATATATACCGGTTGCGCATTACTGACATTCTGCAAATTGGGAGAAAACTCAAAAGCATCTTTGAATACTTCATCTACAAAAACATTGATTTGCAATTGCAATACGATGTTTCTCGAACGCGCATCCAAGGATCTTCGAATAATTTGATAGGCATTGATTTTACTTACCGGCACTTTGACAGCCTGAGCTATCCTCGCTTTAAGTATATTTTCATCTGCCGCTTCCGCAGGAGAAATTCGTAAACTGATATTTTGAGCCATTATAAAGGAATAATTGTCTGCAAAAGTAAGTTTTTTTAAACGTCAAATGAAATAATTGTAGGCTATTGCGTCAGGGATGGAAGTGATATCCTTTTGTGTAGCTTGCGAAACAAAAGATTTAACGTACAGCCCGATCCGCAGGAGACGCCAAAATTAATTCGTATCGTATTGCTCGCTTCTTTTTTTATAAATTGTACTTTTGCAATTAACGCTTCTACGCTATGGTAACAAAACAAATCATTCACAAAAACACCAGCCTTTCTTTTAAGGAGGGAGGTAAAGGCAGTACACTGGTGTTTTTACACGGCTTTTTGGAAAATTCGTCCATGTGGGATGCCTGTATGAATTATTTTGAATCTAAGTATCGCGTAATAGCAATTGATTTACTCGGGCACGGAGAAACAGGCTGTACGGGATATGTGCACAGTATGGAAGACATGGCTGATGCGGTATATGCCATAGTATCAGAACTAAAATTACGAAAGGTGACACTTATTGGACATTCAATGGGCGGTTATGTCGCTTTAGCTTTTGCTGAACTTTATCCCGATAACGTCCGCAGCTTAGCATTAGTCGCTTCAACCTCTCGCGCTGATAGTCAAGAGCGCCAGATCAATCGCGATCGCGCCATGGAATTGGTCAAAAAAAACAGCTCTGTTTTTGTTACGATGTCCATTTCTAATCTGTTTGGAGAAAGCGCTCAAAAACAATTCCCCGCTGCAATTGAACTATCGAAATCAGAAGCTTTAAAAACCTCCAAACAAGGTATGATTGCCGCATTGGAAGGCATGAAAATCCGCCCAGATCGCGAAGTCCTCTTTCATTTTGCCCCCTACCCCATTTTATTAATTCTAGGAAAAAATGATACAGTTATCCCATACGAAGAAGCCCTCGAACAAATCGAAGGAAGCCCCGTACAAGTAGTCAGCACTTCAGGCGGCCATATGGTACACATTGAGAACGAATCGGAATTACTCGATGTTTTAGGGAAATTTTTTAAGCTAAAATAGTTTTTCGTGATTCGTTTTTCGTGATTCGTAATCAGTGTAATCAGTGATCAGTGATCGGTAATCAGTGATCGGTAGAGTACTTACAAACCAATATCAATACACCATCACATCAGCGTCTAAAGCCTATTTGCGCATCTGCGTATCAACGTATCAGCGTATCACCACATCAGCGTATCAGCGTATCAGC
>DCKE01000005.1:374662-451393 GCA_002320285.1 Flavobacteriaceae bacterium UBA1682
TCTGCGTATCAGCGTATCAGCGTATAGACGCCGAAACTAAAGTTCTTCAACGAAATTCGTTTCTGGATTCAATATGGCATTAATCAATGCGACTAATTCCGTTCTAAACTCCGCTAGAATTTCCTTAGTAATATTTTGATCCACTTCGCGCCCGTGTCTGACTCCAAAAAACAAGAAGCCCTCTTTTCTGTTTTTAAAAGAATAAATCCCAGCCTCCAGCGGCCTCGTCCCTGCTTCCTCTTCAAACATCAACGCGTAACACAACAATTGAATAATCTTATCATTTTTTAACTCAGTAGTGAGTCCCTTCCAATCTTTTAGACGCAATTGATTGGAGTCCACTTTTCCCGATTTGTAATCGATAACGCGAATGGATTGGTTCCGAATTTCAATACGATCGACATATCCAAAAAGGTTGACCGGATAAGGCAAGCGCTCATCAACCAATTGATATTCCAGCAAACGCTCCAATTCTAAAATTTGAACCGTATCGCCGTTTTGAATATTTTTTCGCTCCTCCATCAAGAAATGATAAACATTTCTCTTGGCTACTTCAAAGGCGAGTAGATTTTTACCCAATTTATCTTTGTTACTACTGTATTCTTTTTCAAATTCAATTTCGACAATGGCGTCCGATTTTTTTTGTAAATCATCCAAATCCGCCAAGGTCAAAACGCGCCCTACCAAAGGTTTGTAAAGATTTTCAAGAGCATTATGAATAATGGTTCCCAAAGTATTTAAAGCCACGCTTTCTTCCACCTCCTCTACCTCACGTATTCTCAAAACCCGTTGCAGATAAAACTGAATGGGATTGCGCAAATAATTGGTCAGTGCAGACGGAGAAAACCCACGCCCTAATGCGATTTCCTTTAATTTTTCTTGAAGTTGCTCCGATTTAGGCACTTCAATCGGCTGGTAGGCCTTCTCAGGCAAGTATGCCGAATAGGTCAAATGCTCTAAATGGTGGTTAGGTCTTTTCTCGATTTCCAATTGGGTGATAAAACGACTACGTTCCCCAGCATCCAATCCTTCTGACTCAGAGTTATATAACAGATATACACTTTTAGCCCGCAATAATAAATGATAAAAGTGATAACTATAAATCGCATCTTTCTCCTTATAAGTTGGTAATCCCAATTCCCTTTTTACATCATATGGAATAAAGGAATTCTGCGACTTCCCAGCCGGAAACTTCCCTTCATTGACCGACGTAATAATAACGGTTTCAAAATCCAAAACCCGACTTTCAAGGACACCCATAATCTGCAATCCCTTTAGAGGCTCCCCTTCAAAAGAGACCTCAGCGAGGTCAATAATCTGTTTATAGATTGCATAAACAGTTTCCACCGTATTCATCGTCGGATATTTTTCGCAATAATTGATTAACTTATTAATCAACTGATACATCGAATACAAAAAGGTTTTTGCCACCTTATCTTCTTCAACATTGATAGATAACTTGTTTTTAATCTCAGATATAATTAATGACAGCAACTGCAATACTTGCAACGGATCATCGGACCATTTGGTCAACACCAAATCACGCAACACATTCGGAGCTGAATTAAAGGATTTTAAACTCTCCAAGCTAAAAAACGTAAGATTGCCTTCGTGAATATTCTTAATGGTCGTAGCAGCATCAACATAAGGCTCAACCATCGGGTTAGTCAATACATCCAAAACTTCTTTGTGATATAAAGTATAGTTCTGCTGATCACGACGAATGGCATTAAGATGCATTTTAAACAATTTAGCAATCAAAATTTGAACGGGATTACTACGCCCATCATAACCCATAGTAATGTTTAAAGCATCCACCTCTATAGGTAGAGAATACAAAACCGGCATTAAAAGATTCTCTTCACCCAACACCAAAGCCACTTGATTAAGGCTTTCATTTTCCGTTTTGAGTTTTTCGATTATCTTTCCAGCGATGCGAGCTTGACCCACAGTCTTAGGAGTTTTGATAATCTGAATTGTTTTCGGTTCACTAAAGTCTTCTACTATCCAATCCATCGGATGAGTCTGATAATATTTCCACTCTTTTTTAATTCGACGTAGAAACAGCCCTGCATCGTGATAAGGATCGTTTAGAAAAACGGCGTCGATATCCCAAAACACCTTAGCACAGCCCTTTTCTAAAAACGATTGAATGATAACCTCTTCTGCTGCATTCAAGGCATTAAACCCCGCGAAGTACATTTTTTTTTCACCCAATTTAATTGCAAAATCATTCGATTTCTCTACCGCTTTTCTATAAATCAATCCTTGATACCCCACCTTTTTATCAATCAAATACTCATAAAACGCTTGATAGTAAATCGGCATCATATCCCAGAACTCCAAATAATTTTGGATCATAGTGGTTCGTTTCTCCAAATCCAACGACCAATGTTTGAGATCTTCAATATCTTTAAGATATGAAAATACGCGATTGGGCTGAAGCAAATAGCGGTCAATTTCGTTAAAATCCTGTAGCAACATTTTCCCCCAATTGGCAAATTGCTCAAAAGGCTGCAACTTATCTGTAGCAACGACAGTACTGTAGACTTCATAGAACTCAAATACGAGTTCTATCGAGTCCAAAGTCCGAAGTCCAGAAATCTCTTGGATCAATTCTTCAACACTGATAATTTCCGGTGCGAATAAACTTTTGGGATATTGCTTTTTAAGGGATTCCAATAGGAATACTTTAGCTCTTTTATTGGGTAAAACGACAATTAAATCGTTTAATGTATCTGGGAAATCATTTTTAATTTCCAAACTCAACTTATCTAAAAACCTTACATTACTCATTTAACTAATACATTTAAAACCACCTACCCGTTCTTTTGACCTGTAGAAACTTTCCTTAAACTGAGGTTTTTTCACACAATAGAACTCAGCAAAACAAGGCTGTTATATCTTATAAATATATAAAAAAACGCCTCGATTTCTCGAGGCGTTTTAGTTTATTTAAAAAGGATGATTATTTTTCTAATACAACCTCTACACGTCTATTGATCTCTCTACCTTTTACAGTTTTGTTAGATTCAATTGGTCTAGAAGAACCGTAACCTTTAGATGTTAATCTAGAAGCATCGATACCTTTTTCAATTAAGTATACTTTTACAGCGTTTGCTCTGTTTTCAGATAATGGCAAGTTGATTTTATCAGAACCTGTGTTATCTGTATGTCCTTCAATACTGAATTTAGCAGTTGGATACTCTCTCATGATTTTAGCCATGTTGTCAAGTACTGGGTAAGTTTTCTCTTGGAAAGTGAATTTACCAGTATTGAACAAGATAGTTCTACCGTAATCATTCAATTGTTTCATTTGCTCTTCTTTGATCTCTGGACAACCGTTGTTAGAAGCAGGACCTGCAACATCTGGACATTTGTCTAAATGATCTGGTACACCGTCTCCATCTCTATCTGGCCAAGGACAACCTTTGTTTTCTTTTGGACCTTTAACTTCAGGACATTCATCTTTATGATCTGGCACTCCGTCTCCGTCAGTATCAGGACATCCGTTGAATTCTTTAAGACCAAAAACATCTGGACATTCGTCTAAATGATCTGGCACTCCGTCTCCGTCAGTATCAGGACATCCGTTGAATTCTGGTAAACCAGCAACATCTGGACATGTATCTAAATGATCAGGGATTCCGTCTCCATCAGTATCAGGACATCCGTTGAATTCTTTAAGACCAGCAACATCTGGACATTCGTCATATTTGTCTAAGATTCCATCTCCGTCTGTATCTTTACCTCCAAATTGGAATTTAATACCTGCAAAATGTTGCATATGCGAAGCGATATCAACATTTGGAGTTCTTGTATCGTCAAATGAATGTTTGTACGTAGACTGAACTGTTAATGCAATGTTTTCTGTAAACCAGAAGTTTAATCCTAAACCTCCATTAACAGTACCTGCACTAGCATCACCCATAAAAGTGTATCCCCCACCAACTAATAAGAAAGGATCAACAACTTTAAATTTCAATAAATCTTTGAAGCTATATTTAACTTCCGCATCAATACCATAATAAGTTAAATCACCTGGATTGTAGATTTCGTAGTTCTCTTCATCCGATTTAATAAACTTATCAATTTTATTTACAGATCCTGTGATTCCAAAGGAGAAACCATCTCCTAAGTATCTTGCTACATTCAAGTAAGATACAGACGGAAGGATGTTCCACTGATCTTTAACATTGAAGTAACCTCCTAATCTGTTAGAGAAGTTGTTTGTTGTACTAATCTTAGTATCAACAGCATTGGCTCCGATAGTCACCGCCCATGGGTGATCCGCATTCTGAGCGTGTGAGGTTAACCCCGTGCAAAGAAGTGCTGCCGCAAATAATTTGTTGAGATGTTTCATAACTTTTTTTATTTATTTACTGTACGTAATAATATCTAGCAAAAATAAGACCTTAATTGTTATCTACAAAAAAATTCTTAACAATTATCTCTTTTTCCTACTAAAATTCTCTTTATTTTATAATATTAAGCTGTTTTCCGACCTCCGTAAATGCCTGAATAGCTTTATCTAAGTGTTCTTGTGTATGAGCTGCCGATAATTGAACGCGAATTCTCGCTTTTCCTTTAGGAACTACAGGGAAAAAGAATCCCGTCACATAAATTCCTTTTTTCAACAGTTCTTCAGCCATCAATTGTGCCAATTTCGCATCATAAAGCATTACTGGAACAATTGCAGAATCCCCATCGATAATATCTAGACCCGCTTTTTTCATTCCCGCTTTAAAATAATTGGTATTCGACTCCAAACGATCTCTAAGCGATGTATCTCTAGCCAAAACTTCAAATACTTTAAGTGAAGCTCCGACAATTACAGGCGAAAGGGAATTCGAAAACAAATACGGTCTCGAACGTTGTCTCAAAATTTCAATCACCTCTTTTTTAGCTGTCGTATACCCTCCCATAGCACCTCCAAGGGCTTTACCCAAAGTACCTGTGATAATATCTACACGTCCCATCACTCCTTTTGCCTCTAGGGTTCCTTTACCAGTAGCTCCGATAAATCCTGCCGCATGACATTCATCTACCATCACTAAAGCATCGTATTTATCTGCAAGATCACAAATTTTATCTAAAGGTGCAACCAAACCATCCATAGAAAACACACCATCGGTCACTATAATCTTAAAACGATGACCCGCTTCATTAGCTTTAATCAACTGCTGCTCCAAATCATTCATATCGCTATTTTCATAACGGTATCGAGCTGCTTTACACAGACGAACACCATCAATAATCGATGCATGATTTAAACTATCGGAAATAATCGCATCTTCCGCACCTAATAAAGGCTCAAAAACCCCACCATTAGCATCAAAAGCCGCAGCATATAGAATGGTATCCTCCGTTCCATAAAATTCAGCGATCTTCTTTTCCAATTCTTTGTGAATATCCTGTGTCCCACAAATAAATCGTACCGATGACATTCCGAAACCATGAGTATCCAAAGCATCTTTAGCTGCTTGGACTACTTCAGGGTGCGAAGAAAGTCCCAAATAATTATTGGCACAAAAATTTAAAACAGTTTCACCTGTTGAAATAGTAATCTCCGCTCCTTGTGGAGAAGTGATGATACGCTCTTTTTTAAACAATCCATTTTCCTCGATAGCTGCTAGCTCCTCTCGTAAATGATCTTTAATCTTTCCGTACATATGATGAATATTTATTTTTCAAAATTACTATGGCAAATGTACCATATTTATGTTAGCTCCCGTATACAGGATAATTTTTTTAGCGACTTCATAACCCATATCCTCAAGTGCCAGCTGATATTCATGAACTTGCTTGATATGAGCATCCTCATTCTTCCCCGTCTTATAGTCTAACAGATAGGCTTTATTTCCCCGAACCGTCACCCGATCTGGCTTGATATTCTTAAAGGTAGCACTAAAAATCGTTCGTTCGTTAAAAACCAGTCCATTTTCTGCAAAATAAGGCTCTAAATCGGGATGAAATACAATATCTTCTACCAAATATTTAAAACTCAATCGCTGACTTTCCGTGATCAATCCCATTTCGAGACTTTTACTTAACGCTCCATCAATATCCTTAGCCGTATAAATATATGACATGATCTGATGCAGAATATTTCCATACTCTATGGCTTTCTGACTATCGGAATCCCACATCAATGCCTCGCGTTGTGCAATTTTAATCGATTTAAAATCCATCAAATGCGCTACCGACTGTATCGTCTTATTAATATGATCGACTGCTCCCGCATTCTTATCTATCGGTTGAGATATTTTTACAGGCACGCCAAAATCATAACTAAAAGATTCGTCGGTATACAGCCCCCGTTTGATCAGGAATTCCAAGAAGAACTTCGACATATTGTTTTGCAACTCTCCTGCGCGGCTTATATTTTTTGAGGAAACAATATACAACTGCTCTTCTGCTCGAGTAAGTGCCACATACAATACATTAATATTATCCAATAATTCTTCTTGTTGCTTTTCGTGATAGAGCGCTTCAGCCCAAGCACCATATTCGGCAACTTCTTTTTTGGAATCCACCAAAGCCTTTGGCAAGTCCAAGCCGTCCTCCTCCAAGTCCAACCATAATTTATTGCGCGATGGCCGCGAATAATCTTCTTCTGCAAATGGAAAAATCACGACAGGAAACTCCAATCCTTTCGATTTATGAATCGTCATAATTCGAACCGCATCCACTCCTTCTGGCGTTGGAATACTAAACTTTTGACCATTGTTTTCCCAGAAATAAAGAAAATCAGAGATACTATATTGACTCTTGATGGTACGCTCTAATACCAGATCCAAAAAATACAACACATACGAGATGGAGCTTTTCTCTTGTAAAAATGCCCTGACTATATCTTCAACCGCTTCATAAAGCGATTTCTTTCGACAAGCATTAAAAGAGATCACAACCCCTTTGGACGCCAACCAATTCTCCAATTCCTTTTCCGATTGTATGGCCAAGCCTTCAGCGATGAAATCGTGAATCGGACAACCCTCCGATTGCTTGGATGCAACGTAATACAACATCAGCGCTTTTGACTCTTTATCTCGATCGTTTTTTAAAAACCGTAATACCTGAATAATCAATCGCACTTCAGTGGCATTGTCGATCAAAAGAGAATCCGACGAAAGTATAGGCACTTCTTGTTCTGTCAAATAATTCGCCAAAGCAACACCAGCCGAACGTTTACGAGTCAATACTACTATATCTCTATACTCAAACCCCTGCGCTTTTACACGGTGAATTATATCCAGCGTAGCTTTTACATGTAATTCCTCTTTGGTTTCCAATTCCTCTTCCGATTCGGGTTTTGGCAAAAATCTTATATTGACATAACCACCCGTTTTAGAATTGGTTTCCTGACTACTATTATTTTCGTAAAGATCTTTATAGTCCGGTTGCGTAAAAGACTGCGCAATATCCTGAAAAAAAGCATTATTAAAATGGATTACTTCCGAATAACTGCGGTAATTTTTACCCAATACCACGGTTTCTTTACTCGGATTTGAAAACGGATTATCCGTTTTACTCAAAGCGATAAATTGTTCTGCCTTCCCCCCCCTCCATCGGTAAATAGATTGTTTGGGATCACCAACAATCATCAAAGTTCCCTTAGTACCAGACAAGTCCTCACCTGCCAAGGCATTATCTATAAGCGGAATTAAGTTCAACCACTGCATTTCAGAGGTATCCTGAAATTCGTCAATAAAAAAATGACGATAGCGTTCGCCTAAACGTTCATAAATAAACGGAGCGGGTTGGTTTTGAATTTCTTTATGGATGATGGCATTGAACTGAGAGATCGACAGTATGTTTTGATCCGCCTGTATCTGATCTAATTCTTGACGAATCGTATTCAACAAAGAAAGTGGGGTTATATTTTTTAAAAAAGCCTCATAGAAAGATCTCTTAGCATAAGCTTGATACACGTTTTGCAACAGACTTATCCATCTGGGTATCAAACCTTCTATCACCTCTCTATCCTTGGCTGTTTTATTGATCTGTATATCGTCAAATTCAAGAAAACGCTTGTGCGTTGACAATACCTCGTCAGCCTCTATTTTTTTTAGATGATTGGGAAATGTACCCCTAGAAAATGATTTTTCATCGATCCCATAATCCTGAATCCACTGCAGTGCTTCTTTTCCCAAAGCCTTTGTTTCAGCAGAAATTCTTTTAATTTCTGCTTTCAGACGATCGCGGACAGCGACAAAGTCAGGTAAATTTTTATCTTGAAACAATGCGATTTCATCCCGATTGTTTTCATTCATCAACAGATAGCCAATTTCCAACAACTCTCTAGTAACATCCCAACTTTTATCATTGTCCGCCTTATCTATTGAAAAATCAATCAATAAATCGGTCAACTCACTATCTGTGCCGGCTCTAGACACTATTGCATCTACCGCCTCTTGCAAGAGTTCTTCAGACTCCAAAGACACATCAAAAGTGATTGGTAAATTTAAATCATGGGCAAAAGAACGGATGATCTTATGGGTAAACTTATCGATCGTCGAAATATCAAAGGCCGCATAATTATGAATGATGTTTTTAATAATCACCTTGGATTTATTGCGAATAAAATCCGCCTTTAATCCCGTTTCCAATTCAATCTGCTCCAACATTCCTAAATGTTTGTCGGGAACTTGATCTTGGGTAAAGGCAAACAAACTTGTCACCACCCTAGACTTCATTTCAGCAACAGCTTTGTTGGTAAAAGTAATGGCTAAAATATTTTTATACGCGTCATTTGTCTTGTCTGACAATAGAATTTTCAAATATTCTTTGACTAATGTATGGGTTTTTCCAGATCCGGCTGAGGCGTTATAAATTGAGAATGAAGCAGTAGTCACTTATTTGTTTTATATTATAGTTAACGATAATTAAACTTAGTCTCCTTTTGATATTGAAGTTAAATCATTAAATTTGAATAAAAATAATACTAATCTTTTTAATAATACTAATTATGGCATTCGAATTACCGAAATTACCTTACGCTTACGACGCGTTAGAACCGCATATTGATGCTCGTACGATGGAAATACACCATACTAAACATCATAACGCTTATACTACTAACTTAAATGCAGCTATTGCAGGTACAGCATTAGAAGGAAAAAGCATTGAAGAGATTCTTCACAATCTAGATTTAAGCAACGGAGCTGTTCGCAACAACGGTGGAGGTTTCTACAACCACAACTTATTTTGGGAAGTAATGAGCCCTAATGGCGGTGGAGAACCAACTGGAGAATTGGCTGCTGCCATTGTTAAAGATTTAGGTTCTTTCGAAGCTTTCAAAGAAGCTTTTGCTAAAGCTGGAGCAACTCAGTTTGGTTCTGGCTGGGCTTGGTTATGTGTAAAAGACGGCAAACTAGCAGTTTGTGGAACCCCTAATCAAGACAACCCATTGATGCCAGGCGTAGCTTGCCAAGGAACTCCTATTTTAGGAATGGACGTATGGGAGCACGCTTATTATTTAAACTACCAAAACCGTAGACCTGACTATATTACTGCTTTCTTTAATGTAATCAACTGGGACGAAGTAGCTAAGCGATATGCTGCAGCAAAATAATATCTTTTTTTATTTATTGAAAAAGCGCCTGAAAAGAATTTCGGGCGCTTTTTTTTTACGTTGACTTATTTTTACAGTGCTACCAAAAAACCAAAGAAAATGCAAAACACCGCATTTACAAATTGCACAAATAAGCCCCCGAAATTTAAAAACGAACTATTCTTTTTTGACACCAAAATTATAAAAGGTCACCAAAATTTATAATTCCTCAGACATAATCAACGCGTACGTCTCTACCACTCAAGCATCGTTGCAAGTAAAACCTAAAAGCCCCAATGAAACGCATTTCATTGAGGCCTTGAACAAGTTATAGATAACTAGAATAAATCCAGTTTTGTATTTATTTAGTATGCACGAGCATCTTTGCCTTCATAAAAATTCATAAATGCTCGATTCACCACTCTTTTACCTCCATCAGTTGGATAGTTCCCAGTAAAATACCAATCCCCCAAACTATCTGGGCAAGCGATATGCAAACTATCAACCGTTTGAAAAAGAACTTTGACCTCCGATTTGATGCTTGGATCTTTTACCATTTGTGCAATTTTATCGGAAATTTCCATATCAGTAAAGGGCGCATAAATCTCTTTAACGTAATTGACCACATCTACATCGGCGAAATTTTCTTGTGCTTTTGATTTTTTATACACCTCCTCTACAATATGATACATATTGCGTTCTTTAAGCAATTCCATAGCTGCTTGAAAAGCAATTAAACCTTCCAATTTAGCCATATCAATTCCGTAGCAATCTGGATACCTCACCTGTGGTGCTGCAGAGACCACAACAATCTTTTTAGGATTCAAACGATCCAACATACGAATGATACTCTTTTTTAACGTAGTACCTCTTACAATACTATCATCGATAATCACCAAATTATCCGTCGGTTTAATAACGCCATACGTCACATCATAAACGTGAGCAACTAAATCATCTCTACTGCTATCGTCTGTAATAAAGGTACGTAACTTAGCATCTTTGATCGCGATTTTTTCGGTACGTAATTTTACAGACAATATTTCTTGTAAGCGTTCTTCTGAGAGTTGCTCTTTATGAGCAAGTATATCTGCTATTTTTCGTTGATTTAAAAAATCTTGTGCTTCTTCAACCATTCCATAAAAAGAGGTTTCCGAAGTGTTTGGTATATAGGAAAAGACCGAGTTATCGGTATCGTTATCAATGGCTTTTAGCACTTCAGGAAAAATTAGTTTCCCCAAATCCTTGCGTTCTTGATAGATTTCAGCATCATTACCTCTTGAAAAATAGATCCGTTCAAAAGAACAGGCTCTTTTTTCCAAAGGTTCTAAGACTTGTTCAAAAGACACTGTAGCATCTTTTTTTATAATCATGGCTTGTCCGGGTTCAATTTCCTTGATTTGATCGTAAGGAACATTAAAAGCGGTTTGAATTACAGGACGTTCAGAAGCTACAACAACAATTTCTTCATCTTCATAATAAAACGCTGGGCGTATACCCGCTGGATCTCTGAAGACAAAAGCATCGCCATGTCCGATTAATCCGGCCATTACAAAACCACCATCCCAATTTTTCGAAGCTCTTTTAATAATTCTACCTACATCTAAACGCTCTCCAATGATTGGGGAGGCTTCTCTTTTAGAATAACCTTCGTTCTTACACTCAAAGTAAAGATTTGTGACCTCGTCATCTAGAAAATGTCCGATCTTCTCCATAACCGTAACGGTATCAGCCATTTCCTTCGGATGTTGTCCTAACCTTACCAAGTCATCAAAAAGGTCTTTAACATTGGTTAAATTAAAATTTCCGGCCACGATTAAGTTTCTATGCATCCAATTGTTTTGACGCAAAAACGGGTGTACACTTTCAATACTGTTTTTTCCGAAAGTTCCGTAACGAACATGCCCTAAGAACAACTCTCCTAAATAGGGAATATGTTGTTTTTGCAAATCAACATTGTCCGCATACTCAGGATTTTCTTCCAATTCTTGATTGATACGTCCGTTGATTTGAGTAAAAATATCTTGTATAGGTTGCGCTTGGTTGGAACGCACGCGACTAATATATCGTTCGCCCGGCTCCATATCCAATTTTATACTTGCCAATCCCGCTCCATCTTGCCCGCGATTGTGCTGCTTTTCCATAAGCAAGTACATTTTCTGAATGGCATAAAATGCCGTACCGTATTTTTCTTTATAAAAAGACAAAGGCTTCTTGAGTCTTAAAAGGGCAATACCACATTCGTGTTTTAGCGCGTCGCTCATACTGTTTACTGTTGTTGTGTTGTTGTTTATAATAAAAAAAAGCCCCATAAAGAGGCTTCGGAAATCCGTTATTTAGATAATTCGATATCGAATTGTGTCAACATTTTAAATTGCTGCAATCTAGCATCCACATCTTCACGTGTCAACCGTTCCATACGCTGCGTACCAAACTCTTCTACACAAAAGGAAGCGAGATTCGATCCGTAGATGATGGCGTTTTTTAAGTTTCCAAAAGAGATATTGCTGCTTTGTGCAATATAGCCAGAAAACCCTCCTGCAAAAGTATCACCGGCACCTGTTGGATCATAAACTTCTTTTAAAGGCAACGCCGGTGCAAAAAACACATCAGAATTATGAAACAACAAAGCTCCATGTTCGCCTTTTTTAATCACAACATATTTAGGTCCCATTTGCTGAATAACCTCTGCAGCCTTAACCAAAGAATATTCTCCAGATAATTGACGGGCTTCTTCATCATTAATGGTTATAACATCGATGCGCTTCATCACTTCTTTGAGCTCTTCCAAGGCGCAGTCCATCCAAAAATTCATCGTATCCAATACAACTAATTTCGGTTTTTGCTTCATTTGATCTAAAACACTAATTTGGATATTGGGATGTAAATTTCCCAACATAACCACATCAGCCTCTTTAAAATTTTCTGGAACAATTGGATTAAAATCAGCTAGAACGTTTAATTGAGTTTCTAAAGTATCCCTAGAATTCAAATCGTTGTGATAACGTCCGCTCCAAAAGAAGGTTTTACCTCCTTTTACCACTTCAATACCCGATATATCGATGTTTCTATTTTTTAAAAGATCTAAGTGTTCTTGAGGAAAATCATCTCCAACTACAGAAACTATCGCAGATTGCACTTTAAAGAACGAGGCTGAAAGTCCAATATACGTAGCAGCTCCTCCTAAAATTTTATCAGTCTTTCCAAATGGGGTTTCAATGGCGTCAAAAGCGACTGTTCCCACAATCAATAATTTATTCATATAAAGTGATAACAAATGAAGATGCAAATATAACGTATTAGTTATAGATGACAAAAATAGTATACTTAAAAACCCCAAGGTTTTTCGTTAAAATTAACTGCAGTATAGAAACCTAAAAATTTCGTAGTTGCTCGTACATAAAAACACTTGATTTCGCGCTTGTGATGAACAACAATATCAATCGGTATTTTGTTCGTAATAAACATCGGCAGGCAATTGCGGTTGTTGCGCTGCTGCCACGGCCAACTGATCACAACGCTCATTCATCGGATGGTTATTATGTCCTTTGACCCATTTAAAATCCACAAAATGTTCGCGATATACAACTAGAAATCGCTTCCACAAATCCGGGTTTTTCCTACCGACAAATCCTTTTTTTTCCCAGCCAAAAACCCATCCTTTAACAACCGAATCCACCACATACTTAGAGTCTGACACTACCAAGACCTTTGTCTTTGGATTTTTTAATTTCTCCAAACCGACGATGACCGCTAAAAGCTCCATTCTATTGTTTGTCGTTTTTCTAAAACCACCTGAAAATTCTTTATACACTTTTTTACCAGCCCATTCCAAGATTAATCCATAACCTCCAGGTCCTGGGTTTCCTCGTGATGATCCGTCGGTATATAAAATAACTTGATGTAGTTCTGCCATTATTACGATTTTAAAAGAGATTCAATAACCTCAGGAAAATGTTTGTATTCTAATTGTTGTACCGCTTGAGCAATTTGTTCTACCGACATCGCGCTATTAATAGGGGTCGTCGCTTGAAAAATAACCCCACCTTCGTCATAATTTGCATTGACAAAATGAATAGTAATTCCCGTTTCGTGCTCTTTATTCTCCAAAACCGCCTGATGTACGAATTTCCCATACATGCCCTTACCACCGTATTTTGGCAATAAGGCCGGATGAATATTGATGATTTTATTTTCAAAGACATCGACTAAAACCTCCGGAAACTTCCATAAAAAACCAGCTAAAACGATCAGATCCGGTTTAAAATCCTGCATGCTTTTCTGCACGGTGCCATCATTTAACATAATTCGATTAAAAATTACAACAGGAACTTGATTTTTTGTCGCTTTTTCTATTACCTTAGCTTCTGGGTTATTTACAAAAACTAAAAACGCGATATTTTCGGTCTTGTTTTTGAAATAGGTGATGATATTTTCAACATTAGTGCCTGATCCGGAAGCGAATAAAATTATTTTTTTCATCTATTTTTAGTGAGAGTAAGTTAGAAACGAGCAAATTGAATGCAAAAAAAAGAATAATAACTGACAATAAACAGAAAAATAGACAGAAGTATTAATTATTTTTATAATTTCGCACCGACAATTAACATGTAAAAACTGGTATTAAATAAAGTTTTTTATTTTTGCCATCGAAATTAAATTTAAAATTAAAAGATTATGTCAGACATTGCATCAAGAGTAAAAGCGATTATCGTTGACAAATTAGGCGTTGACGAGAACGAAGTTGTAGCAGAAGCAAGCTTCACAAATGATTTAGGAGCTGATTCACTAGACACTGTTGAGCTTATCATGGAATTCGAAAAAGAATTTGATATTCAGATTCCAGATGACCAAGCTGAAAACATCGCTACAGTAGGTCAAGCTATCTCTTACATTGAAGAAGCTAAAAAATAATAACTTTAACTCACGTGTTTTATAAAAACACGTGAGTGTTATTATTTTTTAAAAGTAGACTAGACAGGTTTTTTAAAAAACGGAAAAAGGACAGATTGGAGACAATCTTAAAATTATAAAATTAAACTACCCAATGTTTCCTTTTTTATATAAAAGAGATCATTGGGTATTTTAATTTATTGACATTAAAACTATAAAAAATTTTTTATGAAATTAAAGCGAGTTGTTGTAACAGGTTTAGGTGCACTGACCCCTATTGGAAATAATGTTCAGGAATACTGGAACAACCTAATTCATGGAGTGAGCGGTGCAGCACCCATAACTTATTTTGACGCTACCAATTTCAAAACACAATTTGCCTGTGAATTGAAAGGCTTTAATGTAGAAGATTTTATAGACAGAAAAGAAGCCCGAAAAATGGACCGTTACGCGCAGTATGCGATGGTAACAGCACAAGAGGCCATGTTAGATGCCCAATTTGACTTGGACAAAATCGACCATGACCGCGCTGGAGTTATCTGGGGTTCAGGAATTGGAGGTTTAGAGACTTTTCAGCACGAAGTGACGAATTTTGTAAACGGTAACGGTACACCAAAATTCAATCCATTCTTTATACCAAAGATGATCGCTGATATCGCAGGAGGTCATATTTCTATAAAATATGGTTTTAGAGGACCAAACTTCACTACAGTATCTGCTTGTGCATCATCGACTAATGCGTTGATCGATGCTTTTAACTACATCCGTCTCGGTCATGCCGACATAATGATTACAGGTGGATCAGAAGCTGCAGTTACCATTGCAGGTGTAGGAGGTTTTAACGCCATGCATGCTTTATCTACGAGAAATGACGATCCAAAAACAGCCTCTCGTCCCATGGACAAAGACCGCGAAGGATTTGTATTAGGAGAAGGTGCTGGTGCTTTAATTCTAGAGGAATACGAACACGCCATTGCAAGAGGTGCCAAAATCTATTGCGAAATAGGCGGTGGCGGTATGTCTGCAGATGCGTATCACATTACAGCTCCACATCCAGAAGGGCTAGGTGCTAAAAACGTGATGTTAAACTGTTTACGCGATGCGGGTTTAACCCCGAAAGACGTAGATGGTGTAAATATGCACGGTACTTCAACTCCATTAGGAGATATAGCCGAATCCAAAGCCATTCAACACGTTTTTGGTGAACATGCTTACACCTTAAATTTAAATGCAACCAAGTCTATGACTGGACATTTGCTAGGTGCGGCAGGAGCTATTGAAACCATTGCTTCCATCAAATCTATTGTTCACGGAATCATTCCTCCGACAATCAACCATTTTACAGATGATGAAAACATCGATCCAAAACTCAATTTCACTTTCAACGAAGCGCAAAAACGCGACGTAAAAGTAATTATGAGTAATACATTTGGTTTTGGTGGACACAACGCTTGTGTATTGGTTAAAAAATTAGATTTTTAAACCACCATCAACGTGATGAGGATACTTAATAAATTGTTTAAAATTTCCCGTTCTCAACCAGAAAACGGGTTTTTTTATGATCAAATAACCCATATTATTGGCGATAAACCTGCCGATATACAAAATTTCAAAAGAGCTTTCACCCATCGTTCTATGAATTTAATCGATGCTCACGGTCATCCGATCAATTATGAGCGTTTGGAATTCTTAGGTGATGCCATGTTGGGGTCGGTAATCGCATCGCACTTATATGTGCAAGTTCCCAATGGAGACGAGGGGTATTTGACCAAAATGCGCTCAAAAATCGTCAGTAGGGAAAACCTTAATGAACTCGGCAAAAGTCTAAAGCTAACCGAATTGGTTGAAAGCAAAATTGGAAAACAACAATTTGGAGAAAATATATATGGCAATTTGCTAGAAGCACTGATCGGCGCCATTTATTTAGATAAAGGCTATCCGGCTTGTGAAAAATTTATCCACAATAGAATTTTACAAAAGGAAGTTGATATACAGCGACTCGAGACCAAAATCACCAGTTATAAAAGTTTATTAATCGAATGGTGTCAGAAGAAGAAATACTCCTTTAAGTTTGAATCTTTTGAAGAGGAAAGTTGTGAAGACGTGCGCTATTTTGGCGTTAAGTTGTACATCAACGATAAAGTTGTAGGTCGTGCAAGGGGAACTTCAAAAAAGAAAGCTGAGGAAAAAGCCGCACAACGCGCCTATTTTGCCCTGCAAGAGAAAATCATCTCTGGCGAAAAATAACTTAACATTTCCTTGTCATTTATGTTCGTCCATTAATTCACCTATCTGTTTTAAAGTCGTATATTTGCAGCTAACTCATCTATATGACTATACATAGGATATCCATAGACGATTTTATTTCAAGTGACTACGAGTTGATTGCCATACACTCCGGACTAGAAGATTACCGAGTAGCCTTTTTTATCAATCAAGCTCTTGGAACACAATTGTCGAAGTGTAAGGAAGAGATCGAAATTAATACCGGACAAATTCCAAGTTATTTTTCTCATTATTTATTTGAAGATTGCAGACAAGATATCATTTGGAATCTCGCATCTAATAAAACCTTTTTCTCCACAGACAACACCGCTCCTTCTCCCCTTTTCAAGGAATTAAATCCCGCTTTCTTTACTCCTATTTATTTATTACCCGAGTTAAAAAAGGTTGATTATATATTAAAAATTGAAAATACAGATCATACCTTTGATATAGATAGTGTGATAGAGAAGTTAAATGCCCTCAAAAGCATTACCACTGCTTACGAATTACAACAAAACACCATAAAGTCAAAAAACAACTTAATATTCTAAAAAATGTTAACAAGAAAAAAAACCAAAATAGTAGCCACATTAGGTCCTGCTTCTAGTTCAAAAGAGGTCATCAAAGCCATGATCGATTCTGGGGTAAATGTTTTTAGAATAAATTTTTCCCATGCCGACTACAGCGATGTAGAGGACAAGATTAGAATTATTCGAGAACTCAATGAAGAATTTGGATACACCACATCGATACTAGGTGATTTACAAGGTCCTAAGTTACGTGTCGGTATCATGAAAGAAGATGTAATTGTTTCTAAAGGAGATATCATTACCTTTTCTACTGCAGAAGAATTTCACGGAACAGCAGAGCGCGTTTATATGAATTACAAAAACTTCCCTATGGATGTCAATCCGGGTGAGAGTATTTTATTAGACGATGGTAAATTGCTATTTGAAGTTATAGAAACCAATAAAAAAGACGAAGTAAAAGCTTTAGTCGTACAAGGAGGTCCACTTCGATCTAAAAAAGGAGTAAACCTTCCTAAAACCAAAGTTTCCCTACCTGCTCTTACTGAAAAAGATATCCGCGATGCTATTTTTGCCATCAAAAATAAAGTAGACTGGATCGCCTTATCCTTTGTAAGAACACCCGAGGACTTAGAAGATCTAAGAAACCTGATCAACGAACATTCGGAACATAAAATTCCAATTATTGCCAAGATCGAAAAACCTGAAGCGGTAGCCAATATCAACAAAATCATTGCTTACTGCGATGGTCTTATGGTGGCCCGTGGAGACTTAGGTGTAGAAATTCCAGCACAAGAGGTTCCTTTGATTCAGAAACAATTGGTTCAAAAAGCAAAATCTGCACGTATTCCGGTTATTATCGCCACTCAGATGATGGAAACCATGATTAGTAGCCTTACACCAACGCGTGCGGAAGTTAATGACGTAGCCAACTCCGTTATGGATGGTGCTGATGCCGTGATGTTGTCGGGAGAAACTTCTGTAGGAAGCTACCCAGTTCAGGTTATTGAAAAAATGAGCCAGATCATCCTTAGTGTTGAAGACTCACCATTAATCAAATTACCACAAAATACACCGGAAATTAAAACCAAAAGATATATTACTAAATCCATTTGTTATCACGCAGCTACTATGGCTAATGATATTGATGCCAAAGTAATATGTACTTTAACCAATAGTGGATATACAGCCTTCCAAATTTCGGCGTGGAGGCCAAATTCTCATATTTTAGTTTTTACCTCAAACAAACGAATCTTAACGCAATTAAGTTTGCTATGGGGAGTTTCTGCTTATTACTACGATAAGTATGTCAGCACAGATGAAACCATTGAAGACATCAACTCTTTAGCCCGTGCACACGGCTATGTAGGAAAAGGGGATATGATCATCAACCTAGCAGCTATGCCAATCGTTGAACGTGGCATGGTGAATACTTTAAGAATTTCTGAAGTTCTATAAGGACGTTTGCACCGCAAACTCAGATAGCGGTCAGATCTCTAAAACAGTTCTTAAACCTCTTATAACGGACAATCGTTAACGGACAGGTCGTGACCTGTCCTTGCGATTACCATTTAAAATCAAATCGCAGTTGTACCGCAACTGCTTTTTTTTGTAAAGCCCCATCATCAACATGCTTGATGTTTAAATTTGACATTGATAATCCTATCAAGCGCACGGATTCTTTCAGGCGTTCCTGATAAAGCAATTCCTTGGCCACATCTAACAATAAACTTTTCTCAGATACAAAATAAGGCAACGTTATACTTCGTGTCTGCTGTGTAAAGTCGGAATACTTGATTTTCAACGTTATTGTTTTACCCGAAATACCATGCTTTTTCAACCGTTGCTCCAAATCAACTGCAATAAATTCTAATTTCTCTAGAATATAAATTTCCGATGAAAGGTTTTCATCAAACGTCCGTTCTGTACCAACAGACTTAATCGTTCTATTTGGCTGTACTAGAGACAGATCAATCCCACGAACGATATCGTAATAATGCCGTCCCGACTTCCCAAAATGTGCGGTTAAAAATTCCTCCGATTTTGCCTTTAAGTCTTTGCCGGTAAAAATACCCAGCTGATACATTTTATCAGCAGTTACTTTTCCAACACCGTAAAACTTTTTTATTTCAAGTCCCTCCAAAAAAGGTTCTATCTCTTCCGGATTAATGGTTTTCTGCCCGTTGGGCTTGTTATAATCACTGGCAATTTTGGCTATAAATTTATTGACTGAAATCCCAGCCGATGCAGTCAATTTCGTCGTCTCAAAAATCTTATTTCTAATTTCTCGAGCAATTAATGTTGCACTTGTAATTCCCTTTTTATTAACCGTCACATCTAAAAATGCCTCATCTAAAGAAAGGGGCTCCACCAAATCGGTGTATTCTAAAAAAATAGCGCGAATCTGCTTCGACACTTGTTTGTACCGATCAAAACGAGGCGGCATAAAGATCAGTTCCGGACAATTCTTTTTTGCCATCACACCACTCATCGCACTTCTAACACCAAATTTACGAGCTTCATAACTCGCCGCCGATACTACCCCGCGATTTTCAGCCCCGCCTACAGCGATGGGCTTTCCTCTTAATTCCGGAAAGTCCAACTGCTCTACGGAAGCATAAAATGCATCCATGTCGACGTGAATTATTTTTCTGTGCATCCTCTAAGTATATCGCTATACAAAAATACCGCTTTTTGACCAGGGATTACTCTTTAATAATCAATATCGATGGAGAATAATTTAGCCATTCACTACGTGTTTCAACCAATTTTTTCCAACTGCTCAAACTGATTAACATCAGATCATATTGTTCTAAAAACTCTTTGTGGATGGTTTTATCCTTTGTTATCATGATATGATTTGGCGTTACTTGCTCAATACTGCGAATGGATTCTTTAAAATCAGAACTGCGCTCTATTTCGCCCGACGCATCCAATATGGTGATCTGAGCATCGACGTTGGCAATCCACTTTTGACCATATTGCAACAAGAACAAATCCGATTTATCAAAAATAGGAACGAATATTCTTTCTACTTTCTCAAAATTCTTATTGATCAAAACACCCACTGGAACTTTAGCGCGAATCAAGACTTGCCTAGTGCGCTCGTCAAAGAAAGAATTTTCAAACATCGGTTCCTTGCCCGTCACTTTATCGATTAAAATATCTGGATTAATAATTCTAGTGGTAAATCCTAAAATTTTACCCAATAGTGTTCCCTTATATATCGATTGCCCAATTTCCAACAAAAACAGATCACAACTATCTTCATTGACGATCTCGACCATATCAGACTCGAGATCATTAGATACCTTATACAAGGTCAAAACTTCTTGGTTTAACTTACCCGCCTCCGACTCAATAGGCTGAAAGATCTTGGATTCGTAGGAGTCCGAGTTAAAGGAGTTAACATCGGAACTCGGCACGATATGCATGGTGGTAATTGACGTATTTAATTTTTGTTTCTTGACCAAACTATTTGCAATTCGAAGCAGCGCCTTCGCATTGGTTGCATTGTCAAAAAACATATATATTCGATATTTATTCATGCTCTTAAGCTCATCCGGAGCAGGAGGTAATTCTTTTCCAAAAATCTTATTGATGATATCCAAAAGTGGCCCGGTCATAAAAGTAGTTGCCAGGGCCATGATCACCATCATTGCAAATACTTCCCCTGTTAATATCCCCAAATCAAAACCGATATTTAACACAATTAATTCCATCAAACCACGGGTATTCATCAAAGCACCGATGGTAAGACTATCGCGCCAACTCTGCCCAACGAATTTCGCAGCCAAGGCACTACCGACAAACTTACCTACCGTAGCTACCAAGATAATAAATCCGGTCACCTTCCACAAATATGGTTCATTAAGCAAGCCTATCTCTGTTCTCAGACCCGTATAAACGAAGAATAAGGGCAAAAACAAGATCACGGCTACATCTTCTACTTTTTCGATAAACAAGGCTCTAAAACGCACATTATCCGGCATGATTGCTCCAGCCATAAAAGCTCCGAACAAAGCATGGATTCCGATCACCTCCGTACAATAGGCCGACAAGATCAAAGTCAACAAGAAAATCGCTACGGTCGCTTTAGAAATATTTTTATTACTGCCTTGAATTTTACCGATACGCTCCAAAAAAGGTTTTACCAATTTCAGCATCACCATCACATAAACCACAGCCAAAGCCATTATATACAATGAACTGGTAAACGAGCCTGCTTTAACGATAGCAATTACAGCAGCCAACATACACCAAGCTGTGATATCATCAGCCGCGGCACACGTAATAACAATGGTACCTAATCGCGTTTTATGAATGCCCCGTTCCTGAACAATTCTCGCCAATACCGGGAAAGCGGTGATACTCATCGATATACCGAGAAAAAGAGCAAAAGAGATAAACTCAACGCCATCAGGCGCGAAAGAACTAAAAATATAATAAGCTAAAACCATTCCCAAGGCAAAGGGAATAATAATACTGGCATGGCTGATTAAGACAGCATCATGCGCCTTGTTTTTCAATACTTTTAAGTCCAGTTCCATTCCGATAACAAACATGAAAAGTATCAAACCAATCTGGCTTAAAAAACTTAAATTAGGCAGAGAGGCAACTGGAAATAATAAAGATGAAAATTCGGGAAAATGCATGCCCAAAAAGGAGGGACCTAGTGCTATACCGGCGATAATTTCTCCGATAACTGAAGGTTGTCCTATTTTTTTACAAATCCAACCAAATGCCCTGGCTACCAAAACAATGGTTACAATTTGCGCTAACAATATGGCTAAGGGATGGCTTAAATTCTGCATTAACGCTTCCTGGAAATTCTCAAAAACAGACAGCTCCGAAGTTACCGGAACCACATTTTCCTCCAACAATTCCCCTTGCGATACTACCCAGTACATCAAGGCTGTAAACAGTCCGATAACCGTTATATAGAAAAAGGTATTTTTATACTTTAACATCTTTAATGAGTTTGAATTTCCGTGCAAATGTCAATCAAATTCAACAGATTTTAATCGCCACTGCCTCAAAGTATTTCAAAGATGTAATGAAACGTTAAAAAAGTGCTACAAAAACTACAGCTTGGATAAAAAGTCGCCTTTAAAGTTCACTCCAAGTGTCAATATCAAGGGTTTTTTACCATCTGTGGTTAAGGTCGTAATGATTTCATCATGATTAAAATAACTGACGATTTTAAGCGCTATAATCTCACTTTTATTAATTCTACAAAAATCTTTGGACGGTAGATCTTTGATGATTTTCTCCAAAGAAAGATTTTTTAAAATCAACGTGCTGTTGTCCGCAAGCAGCACTACTTTATCACGACTATCAAACTCCGATGGTTTGATATGCAATATGCTCTCAAATTGTAAAACCGCCTTTCCCTTATTAGAGTTCACCGTCATAAACGTGGTCTGCTCAGAAGGTTTAATCAGTTTGAGCGCTTTTTGAATTGCCTTTTCCAGACGTTCTTTCTTGATGGGCTTGGTAATATAGTCAATGGCATCAATTTCAAAAGCATCTACAGCAAATTCTCTATAGGCTGTTGTGAAAATAACGGGTTTATCACCGAGCAATTGTGCGACACTTAAACCGTTGATCTGAGGCATTTCGATATCAAAAATCCCCAAATCGAAATCCAGATCCGGCGCTTCATCTAAAAGTTTTAAAGGGTCATTAAAAACTTTTATGATCTCTATTTCAGGAATCTGTTCACACAACATTTTCAAATACGTCAGACCTGGTAATTCATCATCCAGTAAAATGCATTTTAGCTTTGAAGTCATTGAGATTAATTTTAAGATGTGCTATATAAACGTCATTTTCAACAAATCGCTCCAATCGAAAATGCTCTTTATAAATAATTTCCAACCTTTTGTGTAAGGCCTCTAATCCAAAGCCGCTGTGATTTTTTTTCAGTGCATTTTTCGCAGAGGTTTTGTTCGAAACCATCAGATGAAAACTGCCGCCCTTAATTTCAAACAAGATCGAGATAAACGAATCGGCACTTTGTAAATCGGCATGTTTAAATGCATTTTCGATTAAATCGATCGATATTAATGGGGCCAATAAATTTTGATCGTATAAAATTTCATTAGCCGCAATCTTAGATTTGACGTTTAACTGAAACAGCGGACTAATTTTAATTTTATTAATTTCTATCAAACTCAGTGCAAACTGATGTTCCTCTCGTGGGCTAACCAATTTTTTTTGGCTATCATACAAAACATAATCCAAAACACCTGCCATTTTATCTAAAGCGAAATAGGTTTGATAGGCATGGGACTGTATGGAGTTCAAGATATTCTTAAAAAGATGTGGATCTAAGCGCGACTCGAGAGACTCCAATTGCAAGTGTTTTATTTTCGTATCGACTAAAAAAAACTCTTTTTCCAGTTTCGCATTGCGCTGTTGTACACGCACAAGATAATAGCCCAAGACTATAGAGACTGCCAACAGAAAAATTATAATTGCTATTTCTAGTACCATAAATACCTTTATACTATTGATGTTCTTTTTTAGTTTCTTTATCAACTACTTCCTTCTCCAAAACGGCATCAGTTTTCATCGGTGGAAAGAAAAATTCCGTTGGAAACATTTTAAAGTAAATCAATACCGATCGAATTAAGGGAAATACTTCGAGCCATGGGATATTTCTAGATCGGAAGGCCAGGCCTAATGACAAACTAAAACTGACAATAAAGTTGACAAAACCAATTAGAGCCATACCGATAAATGCCCAAACTAACATAGAAGTTCCCACACTAAAATCAGCACCAAAAATCCCTAAGGCAATATTTCCACTTACAAAGGTAATGTGACGAATGTCTAAATTTAGACCTAAGAAAAACCCGATAGATCCCGTACTTCCGAGAAAAATTCCAAACCATACGTTGGATACGATACCAGGCCATTTGATTTCAAACCAATTTGCTAGTTTTTTAGTTCGAGTTATACCCAAATTTCTCTTTAACCACGGATGTTCTTGAATACGGTAATAGACTTGGTTGTGTTTATTTTTATTGGACACATTCCCCGAGATAATCCCGGATAAAAACAAGAAAACTCCAGCAATAGCAGCGTGAAATAGCGCTGGTGAATCAATCGGGCTGGCATCGGTTAACAATTTGTGCCACTTGGTATCCACTATATTAATCCCCGTAGCTAAATCAATCAACCAAACTCCTAAAAGAGCTACTGGAAAAGCCAACAAAACGTTACCGACGAAGGCAATGAATTGAGATCGAAATAAACGGGCAAACAACTTGGCAAAAGCCATGTGTTTTTCTCCGGTTTGAATCTGTTTTTTCATTCCGTCTTCTATGGCTTTGATAATCGTCGCCGCAGTCATCGCTGGCTGTTTGGTTGCAAGAGTAAAGCCCATCAAGTAAATAATGGTAAAACCGATCGCATAATTAATACTGTATAGAAAAGCAAATCCAAAAGCACTAGCGTCGGCTTTAGACATTAAAATCTTAATGATACATAATACCCCAACGATAATCCCTGCGCCCATCGATGCCTTAAACATCTGCCAATATTCTTTTGCGGACTCCGTTATATAATGTTCCCCTGTTTTTGCTGTATGTTGCGTGATTTCGTACGACAGCAACTGCGTACTTTCGCCGATCAATTTCGAAACATCGTATTTATAACAATTGTATTCAATCAATTTTAGGGCTAAATAAACCGTATTCTTCTTCCTGTCCTCTATTTGATCGACTACTAAAAGCGAAATCAAAATTCGTATGCGATACAACTGCTGACGAATGCGCAGCAAACTTTGATTTACTTTTAAAGAGATTCCATATTTAGAGCTGTTTTTAAAAGCATGACTGACAAAATCTAAACACTGTTTGTGCAAGATCAACAATTGCTTATAATTTAAGTCATCACTCGTTAAATAATGTACTTTACCTTCCCGTAAACCCTGAGCTATCATCAAAAATTCGTTTTCAAAAGCAAGAAAGGGGCTCTCTAAATGATTGTACTCGGGGACCATGCGTATGATATTACTTTCCATTGCTCTTCCGCTCATTCTCTGAGTGATTAATCCCATGGATAAAATCAGCTCTGACAATACGGTATTGTCTTTAGCAGTGGTAAAAATATCGCTGAAATCGAGTAATTCAAATAAAGAAAGAATCTGATCTTCCGGAATTTTATTAATCCACTCTGAATCGGAATGTTTGTAAAAAACCTGGTTAAGAATATATTCAAAGGTGTCCTTTTCGGGTTGATAGGGTAATATTTTAGCAAAAAGTCTTTTTTTGACTTCGGGTAGAAATTCAGAATCTTGTAGGATTCCAGCATCGGAAATCATTCTACTAAACTTTCTGTTGCTCAGTAAGTTTTTTAAGTAGTTCATAAAGGCCAGACGATCGATGGGATTGTTGATCAGATGACTTAATAATTCCTCTATGGATACTCTCCTGATTTTTTTAATATTTTTCGGGCGAAATACATGCACCAAATCGATTAGAAAAAGCAACTCTTCTCCAGAGTAAACTTCTCCGTCAACGATATATTTATTAAAAAGCTCGTCAATAGTATGGGGGGAAATTAGTTTATGTCTTAAATTCATTACCTTCAATTTTTATTGCTTTTACGTAGTTACTTTTAAAAGTTAATTTCCGTAATTTGGATTAAAATTACACTATTTATTATAATAACTATGGTTGAGATTGAAAGAAAATTCAGAATCCGTTCATTAGATTTTATTGAGGAGTCTTATAATCACAGTGATATTGTCCAGGGATACTTAAATTCAGCAGCGGAACGAACTGTAAGAGTACGTATTAGAGGATCTCAAGGTTATTTGACGGTCAAAGGAAAAAGCAATGAATCGGGAACAACCAGAATGGAATGGGAAAAAGAGATTGAGCGTAAAGATGCCGAAGCATTACTCCAATTGTGCGAGGATTTTGTGATAGACAAAACGCGGTATTTGGTTAAGTCGGATACTCACCTATTTGAAATCGATGTTTTCCACGGTCAGAATGCAGGGTTAATTTTGGCTGAAATCGAATTAAGCGATGAAAATGAAATATTTATAAAGCCGAACTGGCTAGGTGAAGAGGTAACGGGCGATATTCGATTTTACAATTCTTACCTGTCCCAAAATCCGTATAGTAAATGGTAATCTTATTTAAGTAATTCCATTTTGACGTTTAGTACACCGTGATTTTTATTGTCTGTAATATTCATAAACGCTTTTTTAGAAATATCCAATTCACGTCTGTGAGTAAATGGTCCGCGATCATTGATTTTAACCTCAACTGATTTATTGTTTTCCAAATTGGTCAAGCGCACTAAAGTGCCGAAGGGTAATTTTTTATGAGCTGCTGTTAATTTCTGGTTTGAAAAAATCTCACCACTAGCAGTAGGTCTGCCGTTGAATTTATCGTGATAATAACTGACTTCCGCTTTCTTCTTATATACCTTAGCAACTGATTTTCCACGACTTGCAGAACAGCTGCTTATCAGAAATGCACTTATTAACAACAATAAAATTTGGAATTGGAAATGGTTGTACTTTTTAAATATCTCCATCAATTTTTTCAATCTTCACGTTTAATACCCCACTTCCTTTGTTTTGAGCTATTTCCATAAAGGCTTTTTTAGTGATATCGATTCCTCTTTCTTTGGTGAAAGGTCCGCGATCGGTAATCGTTAAAATAACTGATTTTTTATTCTTGAGGTTGGTAACCTTAACTTTGGTACCGAAAGGCAGCGAGCTGTGTGCGGCAGTATATTTACTATTATCGAAGACTTTACCACTTGCGGTGCGTCGTCCGGTAAATTTATCGTGATAATACGAAGCTTGAGTTGATTCTGTTACCAGTTCTGTTTCCACGGTTTCTGGTAAGTCGATCAGCTTATTGGATAAAGTATCCGAAGAGATTAAAGCCTGATCTAAAATGGGTTCTGGTATGCTAACTATATTGGTAATGTTGTTTTTACTGATTTTCTTGGGCCTATTATTCGTAGTAAAACTACTCATAACCACTAAAATAAGTAAAAACAAACCGGTATGAAATATTCTCATGATCAGGGTTTAAATTTACAGCAACTTTTAAAAAAAAATAAATATACCAAAAAAGCCCTTACGGGCTTTTTTTATTTTGTTAAACTTTTCCTAACCCAACCAAATTCCCCAAGGAATACGAGATAAAATAAGGATTAAACCTAAGGTATAGAAAATAGCGAAAAACTTAAATTTCTTATCGCTTTCTACAACGCGTTTATGTTTTGACCAACCGATAGTGATCAATACAATCCCGATAATATTGATCAGCGGGTGCTCTAAAGCATATAAACGCATCATCGGATCTTTCATTGCGCTTCCTAAGCTTACAACCATTGGAGACACAAAATAAAGAATCAATCCTAAAACCAATTGGATATGAGTAAAAATCAAAGCGAATAAAGCAATTTTTCGATCACTCTCTTTAAATTCTCTTTTGGAAGCATATCCAATAATAGCACTGATAGCTGCAACAGCCAATAAAATTAACGCCAAATAAGCAATGCCTGAGTGCGCCTGTTTAATAATGTTGTACATATTGTTGTTATTTGTTTGAACACAAATATATAAATAAGAGTTTGATATATTTTCAATCTCAAATCACGGTTTTACTAATTTTCGCTTATTTGTTTGTAATACACTAATAGGGCATCGCTTATTTCGTGGAGTTTAGGGAATTTGTACGTTATTAAAATTAGGGCTGTTTGTTGTATTTTAAAATGATTCTAAATAATATCCTGCATTTGTAATCGATAAAGCCTCTATCTAGTCGATGAAGATCGCCAAGGTCTCGGATATTAATAATCTGTAAATACTTTTAACTCACTACCGTTTACGCGATTTGATCAATAATAAGCGCGACGCGATAATACAGGCAGGTAAAAGCACTAAATCCCTGATACATTCTTTATCCATGTCTGGTATACTCAGTAAAATCATGGCAATTATTAATAGAACCACTATGGTATAAATTGCCAATTTGGTCATATTCATCACAAATCACTTTTACTCATCACTGCTTTAATCATTATTGTCTGTTCTATTTTTTAAACAAAACCTTTTTTTACAGCAATTTTAACCAATCCCGTACTATCGGGAGCTCTAAAGTTTTTCTTCATCAAGCCGATCCTTTTGTGAATAGCGGCTTCACTGAGAAATAACATTTCACTGATTTCCTTTGCTTTATAACCCTGAGTTAAAAGCATCAGTATTTCTATATTACGATGTTCACGCATTAGGGAGTTTTTGCTCATTTCATCCATTTGTTTGCGCACTTCTTCACTGTAAAAACGCTCACCATCTAATACGGCATCAATGGCTTCACAAAGCACTTCCAGAGAAACATCACTTTTGATTAACAAGCCATCCGGGAACACCTTTTTGTGAATTTGATAAACCGACAACACTTCTTTATGTGCTGTAATCAGTAAAATCTTCGCAGAAACATGCATCAATTTTATGCTTCTTATCCAATCAATACCGTTACTCATTTGAGCTTGTTTATGCCCTCCAATATTACAATCCATCACAACGATGTCTATAATCGCTTCCGAATTGAGAATTTCCAATACCTCTGGCAAAGTACTCGCTTGATAAAATACCGCTTCGCGGTCGTATTTTTCAAGTATAGAAACATAGCCTGCTAATGTCAAAGGATGATTGTCTATTAATAAAAATCTCATAATACTTGTTTTGTACATCTATTCGTCGAGCAACTGGTTCAAAGCGCAAAATACGAACAGACATTATTAAAATATAGAAGAGACTTTTGGGTAAAAACCCCAATTCATTACTCTTTTCTATGAAAAAATGCTTATCTATTTCCTATTGTTAAAGTATCTAAAATTTTAAAAACAACCCAATAATCAAAAACACTTTAACGATTAATATCATCAAATGATATTAATCGTTAAAGTTTAAGACTACCTTGTAATATTCAATCATCCTATAACAGCTGTTTTATAAAACAACTTGATCAAACCGTTCGGAAATGCGGGTTTCTCCGCTTTTAAACAAAATCAGACCTCGGCCCTTGTAATTACTGACTGTATTATACAAAAAAGTCGCCCATAATTTTTATTTCTAGGCGACTATATTTATATAAGAAAACAGCATTCGAAACTGGCTAACAGTAAACTCTTTATTTCCCGAAAAACTTTTTAAAAAAACCTTGGGATGAATGGGCATTTTCTTTTGCTATTTTAAGGTTCTCCCGAGCAAGCTCACTATCTCCATATCTCAAAGCAGCCTCTAAATTATCCACTGCTTCCTTATACTGTTCTAAATCAATTTGAGCAATACCGAGATGTTCATAGATCTCTGCTATGATGTCGTCGGTAACGCCCTCTTGTTTTTCTACCGTATGCAAGGCATTTTTGGTATATTGAATCGTTTTTTCATTGTCTACTAAGTTATAAGCACAGTGCGCAGCCCAGTAAAAACACCAAAAATCTGGATTGCCCATTTCGATACTCTGCTCAAAACTATCTAATGCCGCATGATCATCGCGTAAATGTACCGCTTGCATATATCCCATATTATAAAAAGCAATCTGTACAGACCTTGTCATTTCCTTTTCGACAGCAAAATGGACGGCGTATTGGTAACACTCCATCGCTTTTTCAAAATTACCTTGCTCAATCCATATATTTGCCCTGCTGATCAACACACTCGGATTGTCTAGTACCTGCTCTAGAATCTGATCGGCATTTTCCGCGCTCTCCTCCAACGTCGGTGCAACGCCCAAAGCACTATCGGCATTGGCCTTGTATATATAGAAATTGGTAAAACAACGAACGATTTCTTCCTGCTGTAGGATCTCCTCCGACGGGTCTATCGAATAATATACCTCAAACCCCAATTGAACCCATTCCAAAACCTCAGTATACAATTTCAATTCGAGATAGGCTGCACAAATAAAGTCTATCGTTCTAAAATACGTCGTTAGACTCATCTGATCACCATAGTCGTCTATCAGTTGCTCTCCATCGGCAATAATTTCTTCTTGATAGTCTGCGTCTATAGCGGCTCCAAATCGATTTTCTAAAAGCTCCATAAATGGGTAAACCTCTATTCCCTCGGTAGTAATCGCGATCGCAGCGTCATAATCGCCTTCATTTCTTAACACTCCGGACAAGTTGTTACAAGTAACCGAAAACATCTGCTCATTTCGATTTAACAGATCTCCGTTATTATCAATTACCGCAGCGCGATACAAGGAATAAGCGCGCTCGTAACAGGCTCGTTTTAGACTCGTCAGTCTTTTAAATTCCTCCTCATTCCCAGCCGCCCTGTCGATTACATACGTGAGCTCTACCCCAGCGTTATAAAGTTCCATAGCCTGATCAGTAGCTAGGTCGAGTTGAAGACTTGAAAAATCGGGTTGCTCCACTCCTTCATTTAACATGTTAAATATCCTAATGCTCAAAACGGGGGACGCAAAAATCTCTACGGCTTTTTGATAATACTTTAGCGCAGCATCCCAGTCTTCCAACCAATACAGAGCCGAACCCGCATGTCGATTACAATTAAAATGTTCTGGATCTATTTTAATTCCCATCTTGCTCCACTGCACACATTGAATCAGTGCCTCCTCCCGATCTTCATTGAAAACATCATTATAATCCAATGCAATTATTCCCAGTATAGCACATAAATCTGGATTAGTCGTTGCCTCATTTAAAGTGTTGACCTGTTTAAAAATCCTGCTCAATTCATCTGCATCATCAGGCAGACTAAATCCTTGTACCCAATTTTTTGCCGCTAAGGCGTAGTTTCCCTGTTCTAAAGCTTGTTGTGCTTGTCGGTTTAATTCCCCTTTCATCTTAAGACTTTAATTATTTCGTAATTCCTTTCACAATTCTTCTAGAAAAATCGTCTGCTATACAGCATCAGCTGCGGTTCAACTCGTAATTTACTCACGATATTCTAAATAAATGATGTCAAACCCATTTGATGAAATGGGTTTGACACTTTTTCTACTCGCAATAAGACTTTAGTCAGGCAGTTTTATACCGTTCACATACACTACATCACAAGTTAAATTCACATACGAGTTACTGTACTCGCCTCCGTTCTGTTCATTTAGACCCTCCAAAACCAAGCCTTTTATCGCCATTTTACGCGTAGCTAGCCTACCATAGGAATCGGTAATAACCACTTCTGCATCTATGCTTCCTTTAGTCTGAGCAAAAGCTCTTAGCAATTCAAGGTCTAAGCCCTCATAACTAAGTACAATATAGAAAGGTCTGTAAACTTCTGCATCGGCGGCTAAGTCTTCCGCAGTTCTTTTTGCCGGTTTGGTATAGGATACCGAAATGTTTATTGGCTTAGAAAGCACGGTTTTATTTCCGTCTTTTAACGAAAACTCCACTTTTAAACGCGGACCTTGAGCATGAGCCGATAAAGCAACTAAACCTGTTAAAACAAGTACACAAAACAATGTTCTGAAATTTAAAAAATTCTTCATATTTTCTCTTTTTATTTAACAAGATTACCACTTATCTGAGCAGCCTGTTTCAGTCGATTTGCATTCAGTTATGTTGAGTTTGTATTTAGCAAAGTAAACGATGCATTCACTAAAAAAACGACCTGTTTTGGCTGTAAAATGTGACTTAAACAACCTATTACTAACGAGATATACAACCCTCATTATCCCCATTAATAGTTTATTTAGTAATTTAGTCCTGTAAAATTAACTAGATGGTAGTACTATTCCCTTTTTATTCGGAAGATCAGAGGCGTCATAAGACAGGCTGTTTTCGTATAGCATTATTTCTTTTATTACTGATGGCACCTCAGTTTAGTAGCGCCCAAGAGCCTAGTACTTTAGAGAAGATGGCGGCACAGGCCTATGACCTCCGCTTCACAGATAGTATTAGCAGTTTACGGATACAAGAAGAAGCGCTTGTACTTGCGGAACAAAAAGGAAACAAATCTGATGAAGTGATTTGCGCTGCCTATTTGGCCATGACTTACAGAGGCAAGTTGGATCTGAAGAAATTCACCTATTATACGGAACGCGCGTACAACATCGCCAACGCCATTCAAAACGACAGAGCCACCGCTTATGCCAACTGGACTATGGGCTTACTGATGTCTTATATCGGTGATCGTTCCACTGCGTTGAATCATTTTTTAAATGCTTATAGTCTCTATGAAAAGCTGCAAGATTATCAGCACTGCGCTCGACTTGGCGCAGATATATCTTATCTCTTTTCTACCGGTTCTGAGGATAAAACTAAAAAATATGCCGATGAAGCGCTTCGTTATGCCGAATTGACAAAAAACCCGGAAAGCATATTACACGCCCGATTAGCCGTCGGTAGTTACCTCTACGAAAGCCTTGATCCGCTGGATCAAAATTCCTGGCAGCATACGTTGGGCTTTTTTCAAAAGACCTTACAGTTGATTGACGAATCCGAAGCGGCGATCGTCAGTAAAAGCAATATCGGTATTGCCCATCTGAATATAGCAGCACTCTATATGATTGGACCCAAGCCGATCGATGAGGCCTCATTCTTATCCAATCTTGAGACGGCCACAGCCATCGGTAGGCAATACAACTTTCGCAACTTATATCGGAGCTCGCTTGGATTGCGCGGGCAGTACTTTCTGCAAAAAGGAGCTCATAGAACTGCAGAAAAACTATTTAAGGAGGGAATCGCTTACCAACTCACCCTTCCCTACCAAGACAATGACCTCTTTGCTTCTTTCTACGGCTGTCTTAAAGACCTAGCCGCACGAGAAAACGATTATGCGGCTTATTACGAGTACGATCAACTTTTTATGAAGTACAATCAAATCAAATACGACGAAAATGTGCAGAAGATCTTACAAAATACCGATGCGCGTTATGAAACTGAAAAAAGACTGTTGCGCATTGATCAATTGGAAAAGAAAAACGAGTTACAGAAAAAGATTAATCTTTTGAGTTATGGAATCTCGGCAGTTTTACTTACTGGTTTGGTGTTTATGTATCGCTCGTATTATTACCGACAACGCTATTATCAAAATAGGGAACACATTTTAAAACAACAGCAGATCAATACCGAACTCAAAGTGCAATTGATGGAAAAAGAGACCTTAGAGGCTTTATCCGACAAAATATCACTGGAAAGGCGCTTGCTGCAATCTCAAATGGATCCCCATTTTATATTTAACTTATTGGGCAATATCCAAAGTATGATACTTCAAAACGATCGACTTACAGCGGTTTCCTATCTGTCTAAATTCGCCAAACTGACACGGCGCGTATTGGAACAGTCGCGCCAAGAACGCATTGCCTTAGAAGACGAGATCAACACCTTAAGAAACTATATCGAGCTGCAACAACTGCGATTAAACTTTAGCTTTGATTATCAAATTGACTGCGAGGATGATGTTGATCTGCATCTTAAGATACCGCCATTATTGATTCAGCCCTTTGTAGAGAATGCCGTTGAACACGGATTAAAACCCTTGTCCGACCTTCGTCGCGGTCTATTAAACATTCACTTTAGCTATCAGGAAGATAAAAACGTACTGATCTGTACAATATTAGACAATGGTATCGGACTAAAAGAATCCAGAAATCGAAAAACAGCAGATACTCATCGTTCGCTATCTCTGAAAATAACCAATGAACGTCTGGCTTTAATGCTGGAGAAAAACCCGTATACCAAACTCGAAGTACTAGACATGGAACCCAAGACCGGAGAATCCGGCTGTATCGTCACCTTAACCATTCCGATAATATAATCATTATGTATAAAACCATTATTGTTGAAGATGAACATCATCTGCGCGAGGCGCTATCGCTACTTTTAGAAATCGCGGCGCCCAATAAAACACAGATCATTGGTCAGGCTGCCAATGCCGAAGATGCTGTCAGTTTGATTGACCAACTAAAGCCCGACTTGGTCTTTATGGACATTATGTTGGAAAGCGGAACGGGTTTCGATGTATTAAACAAAACCAAGCATAAGGCCTTTCACTTAATCTTTACGACGGCCTATGAAGAACACGCGATAAAAGCTTTTAAATACAATGCAATAGATTATCTTTTAAAACCGATAGATGCAGATGAACTCCGAAGATCGATGGAACGCATAGTGGAACGTCAAGAAAAATATGTTTTGGAAACCCAGCTGGCGCACTTCAATATGGATCGAAAAAAAAATCCGGAACGATTGGTTTTACCTACCCAAGAAGCGATGCATGTAATCAAAATTAACGATATCATTCGTTGTGAAACGTCTGGATCTTATACTACTTTCTTTTTGAATGGCGGAAAGAAGATCATCGTTTCTAGAGCTTTAAAACACTATGAAGAAATACTGTTGCCACCGCAGTTTTTAAGAGTACATCAATCTCATCTTATCAATACCGACTACATCGTCAGTTACTCGCGAGATGGCATGGTACAGATGCAAGATAAGATTTCGATTCCGATCTCAAGATCCCATAAAGACGAATTTTTTAAATTAATGCGCGACTAATAGGATCTAGGTGACAATCGAACCCGTACAGATACATATTCACAGCTACCAAATACAAAGGGATTATTGTGCTGTATGATGGAGAACAATACTTTTGGCGAAAAATAAAACTATTATGAGTAATAAAACACTTTCCATTTTAAGTTACATCACCATTATCGGATGGTTAATTGCCTATTTCAAAAGCAGAGATTTAGAACCAAATAGTAACTTGGTTAACTATCACTTACGACAAGGATTCGGATTTTTCATTTTCTCCTTCGTTCTAAATATTGCTTTAACGATTGTCACCAGCATAATTCCAGCTTTATTCTTTTTAAATTACATAACTCTAATCCTCCTAATTCTTTGGGTATTTGGAATTATTAATGCTGTAAACGACCAGGAAAAACCGATACCGGTCATCGGAAAATTATTCGAAGATAAGTTTTCTTTCATCGGATAATAAAGACCGCAATTTTGATTTATATGATCGTTTAAATAACGTCTCATATAAATCAAAATTAACCGCAATAGGTCATCGAAAGATTATCGGAAAAGCAATTAAATGAACGATTAAAAATAGGTCGGAAAAATTGTATATAGCAGTTCAAACTGCCTTGGAATCCTTAAATTATTAGCAAGCTGAATGAGATCCAGACACCCTAAACCAGTTTCTTCGGATGCTCGACGCGGAAAGAGCAGCGCAGATTAGGGCGCCTTTTTGGCCAACGAATAACGATGAAGAAAATCATCGGATCTATTTGATTGAGAATGATTCTGATAAGACATCGTCACGTTTCAGCACAGAGGAGGGATCTAGTCATCAGGTAATTCTATCGAACACGCAATAGATATACCCGGAGATGCTTTTATAGAAGATCGGGTAACCCTCATAGTAACGGCTGATATCAAAGCTAGAAATATTATCGTAAACGGTTCCTTATACACTTCTGGAGATCTATCCTGCGGTGTTTTTTTGCCTCATCAAACGATGGTGAAACGTATATCGGTACCAACATCAACACCATACTCGTTGCGAAAAATGGACATTATACTGTAGCCGAATGTAAAATCCGCTCACAATACTTAGTGAGCTTTCACAACGTCATAAAGGGAAAATCGGGAAAATTTAGAGCTAGTATCTTTGGGAGGAGCAAACGAAGCCGACTATTTACATCCTCAAATTCCAGATGCAAGAGGGTATTTCGACGAAGAATCTTTTCTTCAATATATGCAACCATACTGTGGATAGCCTTTTCTTATAATTGCGTCTTGGTGTCCGCTTTTAATTAATTCCACACAACAGGCAATAGAGAATATGAAATAAGAACACCTGCTGCGTGGATTATCAACTTTTTTAGTAGAAACTTTTTTAGTTTTCATTTGAAAGAGGTAAAGACGGAAAAAAAATGTGAACCTCAAAACCTAAACAATGTAACATCATTGATGTTAGCATAAACACCCGTCTTTACCTCAATAAGCTTCCTAGTAAATGTAAATAATCGGTACCTTCTAATGGGACTTTTTAAGTATACTCTACTATTAAACCCTTGTTTTGTTTATATGTTTAAAGGAAAATCTGGCTACTCTTCCTTTAACTGTTTATCTAATATAGTGCTAAAAACAACAGGGTTGTACTCAAACACTAAACCTTAACCTTTAGTATAACGACATGGTATTAAATGTTAAATAACACAAATTGAATGACATCTAATCAAATTAGATTAAAAAAAATTGAACTCTAAATATATTTCTGTATCACAGCTTCCTTGACGAGGCCTCCGTTGTCCATAACATCAAAAGCATCTTTCATCAGTAAAATTCTTTTTTGTACCGTACTCATACTTAGAGATAAAAGATCTCCAATATCCTTTATTTTATATCCTTTGGACAATAACAGTAGGATTTGAATGTTGTTTTCTTCCCACATCAATTCTTTTTTAGCGATTTGACCTATACATGATTTTACTGCGTCACTATAATACCGTTCTTCTCTTTGAATCTGGTCGATCGCTTTAACTATAACCTCTGCTGTGACATCTTTTTTAATCATAAAGGCATCCGGGAAAACTTTTTTATGAATGTTATATACCGTTAAGATTTCCTCATGGGCCGTTATCATAACTATTTTAGAACTTGGAAAATGCTTTCTAATTTCCTTGGCCAAATCAGCTCCATTCAAAATACTTCTGGTATTACAAACCGGAAGATCATAATCCAATATAAAACAATCTATATGGTCCTGCCTCTTCATAATGCTGTACGCCTGATCGATCGTATTTGCAGTGAAGAATTTAAAAAAAGGGAAGGCCCCTTGCAAAATACTTATATAGCCTTCTATAATAAGCGGATGGTCATCAACTACTAGAATATTCATGCTTTAGCTTTTTATTAACAAAGTATACTTTTTTTCTATATATAAAAAAATATAATCAGACTTTTCTTTGTATAAATAATTTTAATCCATGTCTTATAGTTTTATCATTATCGACCATAATGATGTTGAGGCGGAGAAAACTATAGAAACTTTACGCCTATTTCCTCATTTAAATTGTTTGGGCATTTTTAAAAATGATGATTCCATATTTGAATTGCTACTCAAGAAAAAACCAACCTTAGTGTTTATAGCTGAAAATAGCTTAGGAACACCGGAATCTCCATTGAATTTCGACAGTATATCACGTATACACGAAGTGCTTACTGATTTCACCTATTTTATTTACCTCAGTCCGAAAGTAGACGCTGCACTACAAGCGATACAGTCGGGATTTTCAGACTATCTATTGACGCCGCTAAAAATTCATTTACTGGGTTCTTCAATTGCCCGATTTAAAAATAGAGTACCCGTCAAAACCAGTCCTAGTTTAGCTATAAAATCGTATAGCGATTATAAGTTTATCAAATTCTCAGAAATCGTTTACCTCAAAGCAGATAATAATACCACGGATATCGTTTTACTCGACAACAGAACTGTTGCGGCATTTAATACTTTAAAATACTATCAGCAGAATTTACCTCATCATTTTGTGCGTATCCATAAAAGTTATATCGTCAATATTGAAGCAGTACATCGCATTCATTTCAGTCATGCTAAATGCTATCTTATCAATGGCGAAATCATTCCTATCTCACCGAATTATCGTGCAAGTTTAGATTATATAATCGAACAATTGAACCTTTAGTTTCAAAATCAACTGCTTTACCCTTTTGTTTAAGGCTAATCCTCCTCAACACTACCCTTTCCCTATTGAGCGGCTAAAATCCTTCGCTTTTTACTTTCACTAAACTTTCTTTGTATAGGTTATAACTCAATACATCAACCTTACAATCAATTGTTTGACAAGGATGAGGGAACTTTTAAAATCAATCTTTTAATCGTCATCTCTGTCAAACGGGAACAAGCTTGTCCCAGCTTTTCTGCGCTCTAAATCTCTTGATGAGATTCGGATAAAATCTTTTTTAAAACAACTTTAAAACTATTTAGCATGAAAAAAGCACTTTTACTTTTCGGAATTTTCAGCACCGTATTAACTTTTCAATCGTGTACATCAGACTCCGATGAATTCGCTCCCAAAAAAGAGACTCACATCAATCTAAGTGTGTCAGATTCTATACCTCCTCCGCCTCCAGTTTATTCAACTCAGGACAATGGCGATTTAGGAAAGGATATTGACAAAAAGAAATAAAATATAACCTATTAGCCTATAAATAATCTGAAGATGACCCAAAATCATCTTCAGATTGTATATTTTTGGGACAGAATCCCATATCTCAAAAATATTTATGAAATCTCCCTATATTTATTTTTTGATACTTTTTTTATTTATCCATTGTAAAGATTACAATCAGGAAAAACAAAGCACAGTATATCAGCAATATATAGCAAAATTAAACACACCAACTATACTTTCTATAGATCAAGAAAAAACATTAGACTCTCTATCACAGCTACTAACTGCGGAGAAGAATACTCTAAATCACAGAAAACGTTTGATCGAAACCGCAGGAATAGCCTACAATTTGGGTTTTAATGAAAAGTATTATTCCCTGTGCCAACAATTGCATCAACAATCCATCAGTGAAAACGATTCTACACATATTGCACAAGCGCTATATTTTATAGGTGATTACTACGAGCAACGCAGTCAATTAGACAGTGCCTTTTACTATCACTCCAAATCAAACAAACTATATCAGAAACTCAACGATACGCTAAAACAAGTAAAAACTTCCATCTACAAAGCAAGTATTTTATTTGATGAAGGCATTTATAATGAATGTGAGGCCGAAGTACTAAAAACATTAAAGCTCCTCAGTTCGGGATCTGAAACCCGGAGTTTGTACGAATGTTATAATCTGCTATCCATAACACTGAGCCAAAATGCTCAGTACAAAGACGCCTTGTTTTATCAGCAAAAAGCACTACAGGAGTTGGAAAAACTTCAAAAAACAGATACAGATCCTCAACAACTCCGCTATTCACTATCAAATATTTATAATAATACTGGAAATATTTACGATAAACTACTGGAATTCGATCAAGCTAAAGAACTGTATCTAAAAGGCCTATCCATTGCTGATCTCAAAAACGAAAAACCCGCACTATATGCGATGTTACTCAATAATCTTGGCAATAATTATATGCTGCGCAACCAGCACAAAGTAGCCTTTCCTCTCTTAACAGAATCCCTGAAAATTAGAGATAGCATCAACATTAAGCCTGGTATCATCACCAGTAAGATTCGCCTTGGTGATTATTACATCCATTATCGCGATACTACTACCGCTCTAAAATATTGGAAGGAAGCTTATTTGCTTGCCAAAGAAAGCCATAGTAATGACGATATTGTTAGAACTTTAAAATTGCTTTCAAGCTATGATCCTGTTAAAAACCAATATTACTCCGATTTGTATTTCAAAACTCAAGACAGTTTAAAAAACATTGAAATATTGGCCCGTAACAAATTTGCCCGAATCGAATTTGAGACCAATGAAGTCGAGCAAAAAAACGAGGTATTAATTCGTCGGATTTCCCTTTTGGGTTTAGCTTTAGGCACACTAGCTATATTACTGCTAGCCTTATTCTTTATCTTTCGATTGCAAGCCAAAAACAAGCGCCTTCGCTATTTACAAGAACAACAAAACTCTAAGGAAGTAATTTATAAATTACTACTACAACAAGATGAAATCGGTCAGCAAGTATTGATCAAAGAACGCAATCGCATTGCTAAGGAATTGCATGATGGCATTATCAATACGTTGTTTAGCATCAAACTTCATATCGGACAAAATAAAACGACTGAAGATTCACAAAAAGAAAAATTGGTTGCTGATATAGAACAGGCTTCGGAACAAATCAGACAGATCTCCCACGACTTAAAGGACAACACCTTTGCACAATCCAATTTCTCGTTGGTCATTCAGGATTTAATCGACAAACAGTCGACCGACACCACCGTCTTCGAATCGCTAATCGCGAAAAACTTAGACTGGTCAGGTTTTACTTACGATCAAAAGATCAATATATATCGCCTGCTGCAAGAAGGTATTCAAAACATATTAAAACATGCACAGGCAACACGTGGCTTTATCATCATACTCGAAAATTCAGACTCCTATGTGATCAAAATTCAAGATAACGGAGTAGGTTTTAACACAGCCAAAATAAACAAAGGTATCGGTCTTCGTAATTTTGAAGAACGCGTCAACGAATTGAATGGCAGCTGGAGCATCGAATCAAAAATTGGTGCGGGAACGACTATAAAGATTGTTATAGCAAAAGATTAATTTGGGATCAGAATACGCATAGTGAAAAACACAAAAAACTGCTGTATTTTCATATAAAACTTTCACTATAATTAAGTCATAACTTGAACTACTTTACAATGATAATCTCTCTATTGAAAAAAGTTCCCAACCATTACAAAAAAGAAAGTTTTCTAAATACATCATGGCTAAAAAAGTGCCGCAGCTATTTTTACATTTTACAAATAAATCATCTTCTAAATAAATCCCTAAATTGGAAAAGAAATCGCTCTATTAACCGTAAGTCTTCTGTAATAATATCAGCAGTCCCGGTCATTTATTGTTGAAAGTTTATATTTTTATGGTACGAAGTTTCTAATCTATTGACCAAAGATACATCGATTAATATATTATTGTCTTTATCAGGAGTTAATGAAATTGAGTTTACTTTTCCTTCTATTACCCCAAATTCTTGATCTGGGAAATTTACTAATTTTACAATTACTTTCTGTCCCAATTTAATCTTTCCTGAATTTACAGTCGAGGCTTAACCTTCCCAATATAAGTCAAACGGTTGTTTGGAACAATCACAAACATTTCGTCACCAGCAACCACACTTTGATTTGCGCTCCATACTTGGAGAAAAGACACTTTACCATCAATAGACGCTTTTAAAGTAAAAACGAGTTCCCATTCAGCTATAGCTTTTTTAAGCTGCTTAAGAGCCACCACAACATTCTTAGAAAAGTTTATATCATCTCGCTGCTTATTTAATTTCGTGGTTTCTCGATCACTTATCAAATTATTAAGTACCGACCTAAGTTGTGAAATTTGGGTATGTAAACCATTTTGATTCTTTTCTTGTTGTAGAAAATCAAGGCTTTTACTTTCCCATTCTTGAGTTGAAATTATTCCTTTTGAAAAATAGTGTTATTATTATTCAATTTAAAAAGCCACTTCCGGTTCATTTTCTCTGATATAAAAAATCCCATCAAAAACATCTAACCATTTCCCCGGTTTGTTGTCGTACCCTAATAGGGTACTATTAAATATTTTATTGCGCCAATTAGGTTTCTTTTTTCTTACACTTTCAAAATCAATAAAAGCAAAATCAAAATTTTTCTTTCCTAATTCAGATTCGAGTGAATTATTTGGAGTATTAATCATTCCTGGAGGTGCATCACTAAATAATAATTCTCCAAAACCACCCTTGAATGATGTAAAAGCCATACTGTAAACTTTGTCTCCGTACTCTTGAACTAGATAATCATTAAAAAGTGTAAAAGAGGCATACAGATCGGGAATATCTTCTTTATAGCGAATTTGACCTATATTTTTTGCTCCATGAAAATTAGCTATCCATACAATTATTTTTGCCTTTGGATTTCGTTTTTTATACCATATTAGATTATTTGCCATTTGTCTATCCCTAATATTAACATATATATTTTCCGCTTCAAATCCACCAATAATATCACTATACTTTTGATTATCAATGTTAACACCCTCATTATTAACAACTTGAAGAAGAAGTCCATTCGTTTTAACTATATCATTCTCATTCCTAATTTTATCCAGCTGTTGTTGATAAAAATCAAGATCAGCCATTGAAGTACACTTAAAATTATCTCCTTTCAATTGGCTATAAACGGAATCAAATTTGGATAGTACTTGCATATTTTTTTCCACCTCGCTTAGTCTCTTATTTAAAAAGTCACGCAATTCTGTATGCGCATAGCTCTCAAGACCAATATATTTTAAGGTATTATGCGTTTTTAAGAAATCGATTAGTAGTTTAGTTTGTTTAGAATACCCCCACCAAGGCAACCACTCTTTCTTATATTTAAATACAAGTAGAGAGTCCACCGGAATAACACTATTTTTAATTTGCATATCGATAAAACCCGCGCCCTCAATTGCAAGAGCATTAAACCCCTCTTTTTCAATCAAGTATTTAATCAGATTTGCTTTCACTTCAAATGTCTTACCGTCCCCGTGTCCTGCTTCGCCGAGTATTACAATATCTTTCTCTTTTAAAACTTCAGTTATACATTCAAACGAGCCTCCTTGAATATCTTCAACCACTACAGCAGAATATGCAAGTTCTTTTTGTACATCTACCTCACAAGCCCAAAAAAGAAAAGCAAATAACAAAACCATGCATACCTTTACCATATATTTAAAAATTATAATATTACGAAAAAACACACTCTTTTAAGTAAGAGCTGCCTCATGTTGAGACAGCTCTTGTATTCATCTATGACTTACAGTTTACATACGTGCAACAATTAACTACAGTAGGAGATGGCGGCGGCGGGGCAAGAATACTATCACATTGTCTCGCGTTCATTTTACTTTTATTACATAATCTATCTGAATCTTACCAATAAGCTGCTCCTCCAACAAAAAGCTGTATATCTTCATCTTGAAGTTTGCTAATCGAAATCTTTTTTAATGTCAACTTCGAATTGAATTTCTTTTTTTCCATTTTGGAAAATTTAATTGATTAAAAATTTAGTAAATAAACAATTATAGTGCACTTATAAAATATCTATAACTAAGCCAATATTAAATGAAAAGCTAGAAATGCTAAAACCCAGAGAAGGTATTTAACAATTAAGGAAGTTTTATACTACTCTCTGTTAATTTATATAATTACAGCAACCGCTTGTTCTAAAACAAATCTGAAAACTCCTTTAATTTGAAAAATTATATTTGAGCACATATTCGACAAAAAAAACCGCCCTCTATATCCACTAAGATAAATAGAAGCATATAATACTGTTAAAACTTATTGGCCTTATAAAAAGCCTTTTACTTGAGCTGCACGCAACAAACCTCCTCTATCATCGACATTAAATACTTCTTTTAAACGAGCAATGCGCTTGTGAAGCATGCCTTCACTAACTAACATCAATTTACTTATTTCGTTTATTTGATATCCCTTTGCCAATAAGAGTAAAATCTCAATATTGTGATCTTGCTGCAATAAGTTATACTGAGCAATGGATTTCAAGCTCTGTTTTGCTTTAGTAGAATAGTATTGTTTTCCTTTTTTAATTTCTAATATTGCTTGAATCAATAGTTCTGACCGCACATCACTTTTTATCATCAATCCGTCAGGGAACACATTTTTATGAATTTTATAAATTACAAGGGATACTTCGCTTGCAGTGATCACTAATATTTTAATAAATGGAAAAGTTTTCCGAAATATTCGAGCTAAATCCACGCCGTCCTTTACCAGACCTATTTGTTCTCTTCCAATTTGATAATCAACAATTAAAAAATCAACATAGGGTAAAGTATTAGCGTATTCTATAGCTGCATTAATAGTAGTCGCTTTATAAAATTCTCCACTAGAAAATCTTTGTTCAAGTACCGAACAGTATACTTCCACTATAATAGGATGATCATCTACAATAAGAAAAATAGGTTTCATTGATATTTTTAACATGTTAATTTTGCCAAAATAACTAAAATTAGTTGAAAAAACCATGAAAAATTGTATTTAATTCAAATAATCTCAACAAACCCTCTCTATATTGTTTTTAAACAAAAAACGGCACCCTTAAAAGAGTGCCGTTTTCAACAAAAAAAATAATACAATCAATAAATTACTTTCAAAAGTGCGTGTAATTCAGACGCTTTAAGGTAACTGTTGTGCTGGTATATTTTTTGAAATTTGGAATCTAAAAGAATTATAGCCGGATAAGTCACCGTACCTCTATGCTCCGCAAAATACATGGCCAGCTGATGGGTACCCGATTTTAATCCGCGCTTTCTAAAGCCCCAATTTCGATGATCCCATTTCACCTCGGCTTTAGACTCTCCGTCGAAGAAAATCACATAGTAATTCTGGTTCAGCTCTTTTGTTATTTCGGAATCGGAAAAGGTTTTTTGTTTCATCAATTCGCAATAACTACACCAATCGGTGTAGAAAAAAACCAATAAGGGACGTGCCTCCACTGCCATCAAATTCTCCACCTTATCAAAAGTAGTCGTCGTGATTTGCGCATTGCTAATGCATGTAAATAACCCCATGATCCATATCCACTTTTTCATGTTTTGTTTTTATTTGTTGATTCGCGAATTCGGTAGCCCCCTCTTAAGTAATTCATTTACACCAAATCATTACTCAACCCATACTGATCACTGATTACCGATCACTGATTACTTAAAAAACCGTATATCTCAATCCCAAAAAGCCTTGAATTCCCTGCAAAGGGGTATAACTATAATCATTGGGTTCAAAAATAACATCATTTCTTCCCGCTGGTGGCGTTACGCCATTTCCCGGTTCTCCATATGGATCCCACCATCGGGCAATAGTATCTTCTTTGGGAAGAACATTAAAGATGTTTTTAGCTCCACCATATAATTCAAAACGTTCGTTAAACCTTTTGGTTATTTGAATATTGGTCAACACTACCCAGGGCGAGTACTCCGGTCGATAATCATTTTCTACTCGAGGCAAACGCATAGGACCTGTCCAATTACCGGTTAAATCGGCAGAAAAACCACTTCCGAAATCGTAGGTTGCCAAAAAGTTACCCGACCACTTTGGCGCGTGGTAAAGTGGATTCTTATCACCGTCCTCTTTACGATAAACCTCCATATAAGTAGCTCCTACCATCAATTTTAAAGGAAAATCAAAAACGACATCGACATTAAGCGACAATCCCTGAGAAATGGCATGACCGTCTAAATTATCATATATAATTTTGGTTTGATCGGTATCGGTATCCGCATCAATTTTATTGGTGAAATAGGAGTAAAATGCTGTCGCATCAAAATTAAAAACCCCAAAGGATGCTGGTACTTTCCAACTGTAATTCAAATTAGCATTATAGGACTTCTCCGGGTTTAAGGCTTCGGCAAAAACCACTTCCCGAGCTCCGGTCAAGGCTCTGTGATCTTCTGTAAATACATTAACTACCCGAAAACCCGTTCCGAAACTGGCTCGCAAAACGTGATGGGGTGCTGGAGTAAATTTATATCCAATTCTCGGAGAATGTATGCCCTTATGCACTTTATCGTAGTCGAAACGATAGCCCAGCAACAATTTATTTTGCTTGTTCAACGTCCATTCGTCTTGAACGAAGAAGCCGATATTTGGTTGTTTCATCGGATCGTTCTCCACCAATCCATCGTCGTCATAAATACCCGTACCGCGGGTATTATCGTCATAATAAGTATATTTATAAGACGATCCGACTAGCAGGCTGTGATTGCGCAATTCTTTGTCCCAATATGCCTGTCCAAAAATCACTTGCTGTTTGGCTTGATAGGATTCTGTTCCATAAAAGGAATTCTGCTGGTGCCAGTTATACGAAAACTGTGTATAGATGTTTGGAGTCGTTGGCAATTGATACATTCCTATTGCCTCCATTCTATTGGTAAATATGCTTTCTCCATACACTTGGTCTCCACCGCGATCGCGTTTGCGATCCCAGTGGTTTTCGCCCCCCCAACGATCTTCATATAAATAACGTACCGCCACACTTGCCGTACGCCCCTCAGCGCGGTCAAAGTTCCATTTGTTAAATACCGAAATCCGGTCTTGTAGAGTCACATCAGTAAATCCATCTTTATTGTGGTCCTTGCGCTCGCCGTATTTAAAATAATTAATCCCGAGTAAACTATGGGTTTTTTCTCCAATCTGAAATTTCATGGCCGCATCTAAATTCGTTTCCAACCACGAAGTTGTAAATCCATCAAGACTCAATAAAGGTGCGGATTTGGCATCTTTGGTAATCACGTTGATAATTCCGCCCATAGCCTCAGTTCCATAAAGTGAAGATGCTGGTCCTTTAACTACTTCAATCCGCTCGATTAAGCTGTTGGGAATACCGCTAAGCCCATATACCGAAGATAGCGACGATACGATCGGCATACCGTCAATCAAGATCATGGTATACGGTCCCTCCATTCCATTGATGTGTATATCACCCGTATTACAAACATTACAATTTAATTGAGGTTGTACGCCATTGATCAACCGAACCGCGTCAAAAAGGGAAGAAGTTGGGTTTTTCTGTAAAAACTTTGGGGTATAAATCTCGACCGGTACTACGGACTCCGATTTTAAAACCGGTTTTAAAGTAGCCGAAACCACAATTTCGTTTAAATCAGCATCAACAGCTAATTCAAAATTGACCGTAGTCATCTGATCAGCCGTCACGATTAGCTTACGCCTAACCGTTTTATATCCGATATATTCTACTCGCAAAGTATAATTACCCGGTTTCAAGGTCATCAGCTCATAATAACCATCCTGATCTGTAATTGTACCGATAGTTGTATTCTCAATCTTAACTACTGCTTCGATCAATGAAGTCTCCCCTGATAAAACCCGCCCTTTCGCACCGGTTTGAGCAAAAAGCGAGGAGCTTATTAAACCAAATACAACGATAAGTATTAGTGTTCTCATAAATTTTTATTTAACTTGATTTAAAATAATTTTTAGACAAATCTAAATATTATTTCATTAATAAAAAAGAATGTACTTTTGTATTTTATAAAAAACTTTATCATGCTAACGTATTCAGAAGAAAATTACCTTAAAACGATTTACCATCTTTCGCTTTTTCAAAAGAAGGGAGTGGCCACCAATGCCATAGCCACTCGCATTGAAACCAAAGCGTCTTCAGTAACGGATATGATCAAGAAACTCAACGACAAAAAACTGATTGAATACCAAAAGTATCAAGGAGTTACCCTAACTGAATCGGGCTTAATGGCTGCTAAAATGATCGTCAGAAAACACCGTTTATGGGAGGTTTTTTTAGTGGAGAAACTCGGTTTTACCTGGGATGAAGTTCACGATGTAGCAGAGGAATTAGAACATATAAAGTCTGATAAATTGATCAATAAACTCGATGCTTATCTGGGATATCCGACAGAGGATCCGCATGGAGATCCTATTCCGAACGCAAAAGGAGAGATAAAAACGATTAATAAATTGCTGTTATCCGACGTTAAAAAGAATATCAAATGTATTTGTGTTGGTGTAAAAGATTCTTCGAGTAGTTTTTTGCAGTATTTAGACAAACAACATATGTCATTGGGCACTGAAATTGAGGTTTTGGATATCGAAGTTTTTGACCAATCGTATTTGGTTCAAATCAACGGCGTAGAAGTAACCATTTCCAAAAAGATAGCCAGTAATTTGTTTGTAAAAACCATTGAATAAAAATTCAAAATATCTTAATTATCCGAATGGAAAACCTTTCATCTAAACCATACAAAAGCACCGCCCAGGGACTGGGAATTGCCGGTCTCATACTGGGTATACTTACCGTACTGATTTCTTTTATACCCTGTTTAGGCGTTACGGCATTAATTTTTGGTCTCTTTGCATTAGTGGTCTCAAGTATCGGTTTAGGGATTTCGATACGACAGCAACAATCCAAACTATTTGTCATCGTAGCCTTAGTATTAGCAGTGATTGGATCTCTTGTTGCGGGACTACAATATTTTGTATTGACCAAACTAGCCAAACAGTATCCCCTCAACCTACAAGAGGAAATCAATTACCCCCGCGATACCGACACTATTTTTTCTACTTCTGACGAACAGGATACGTATTTGTACGATCAAGATACTTTAGATGATGACAAGGAAGTTAAGTAATAATGCCATTCTAAATTATAAAATTGTCAACTGTATCCTTTTGGCTGTGTTTGTAGTCGGCTTATTATTTGTCCTTTTTAGTCCCGTCAGCGTTTCGTGTTATTACACTAAAACCTATGGCATCAGTTGCCCTAGTTGTGGCCTTACTCGCGATTTTAAATCGATTTTACAGCTAAAGACCACTGATTTAATCTCTGCGTCTTCCCTACTTTTTTTCAGCGCTTTTAGCTGTTTGTTTTTGTCGCGACTAGTCGCAAGTGTATTGATAGCCTTGAGAGTAGACAAGCGCGTGTTGATACTGTTTGAAACCGTGCTAATCATCAGCATATTAAGCTTATTGATTTTGGCGAGAATTTAAACCATGAACAGATCATTATCTAAAACAAAATAGGCCGTCTTAATGACAGCCTATTATATTTAAAACACCACGTTTAGCTACAGCCACAACCGCCACTACCGCAGGAGGAATCTTTATCATTCCCTTTTTTGGGATTCCAAAAGAACTTTCTCAACAATACGATAACAGCAATTATTACTAAACCGTAGGCTATGATTTCTTGATAGTTCATAATTTTTTATTTTAATAATTGATAGGCAATCAACGCCACTACATAAGCAAAGACCGTCATAAAAACCAATTGAAACATCGTCCATTTCCACGAATTGGTTTCCCTTTTCGTTATGGCAACTGTAGAAGCACACTGCATGGCAAATGCATAAAACAACAATAGTGAAATACCCGTTGCGAAGTTAAATACCTTTTCGCCATCAGGTCTGACTTCCATAGCCATTCTGTTTTTGATGGTTTCCTCTTCATCTGTCGATCCCACATTATATATGGTAGCTAAGGTTCCTACAAAAACCTCTCTCGCGACAAATGAAGTCAGCACAGCTATACCGATTTTCCAATCGTACCCCAATGGTTTAATTACCGGTTCTATACCTTTTCCTATTATACCAATATACGAATTTTCCAATTGATAACTGGCAACATGCTCTTCTAATTCTTCGTTAGAATAATTCTGAGCTGCATATTTTTCTGCAACGATCTCTTCGGCATTATTAAACTTTTCTCCAGGACCGTGTGCTCCTAAAAACCAAATAATAATAGACAGTACAAAGATTATTTTTCCGGCACCATATACGAATGCTTTTGTCTTTTCCAACATGGTCAACAAAACATTCTTAATGATTGGCATTTTGTATCCGGGCATTTCCACTACAAAATAGGTTTTTACTTCGGCTTTAATCACTTTGTTCAATACCCAAGCAGCGCCTAGAGCAGCAAAAAAACCTATGAGATAAAGCAATCCTAATGTCAAACCCTGTAAGCTGAAAAATCCAAATAACTTTTGATCGGGAATTACCAGCGCAATGATGATGACATAAATAGGCAAACGCGCAGAACAGGTGGTAAACGGAGTCACCAGTATCGTCAGCAATCGTTCTTTCCAGTTTTCAATATTACGTGCAGACATGATAGCGGGTATAGCACAAGCATTACCGGAAATCAATGGCACAACACTTTTTCCACTTAAACCAAAAGGACGCATAACCCGGTCCATCAAAAAGACGACCCGACTCATATAGCCCGTTTCTTCTAAGATGGCTATAAACATAAACAAAATCGCGATTTGAGGTATAAATGGCATGATTCCACCGATTCCTGGTATGATACCATCGGCCAATAAATCAGTCAATTTACCGGGTTCCATAACCTCTTTAATCCAGCTACTCAAATTTGAAAAGGATTCATCGATAAAATCCATAGGCACACTAGCCCATTCAAATATCGCCTGAAAAATCAACAGCAGTATCCCGAAGAAAATCAAATAACCATAAACTTTATGAGTTAAAACACGATCTAAACGACTGCGTAAATCCTTAGCCTTGGATGCATCAATACGGTATGCCTTTTTTAGGACATCGTTGATAAACTGATATCGTTTAACGACTTCCTTTTGTTGTAAGCGCTTGATATCATTTTCCTTATAAAGCAATCCTGATTTTTCAATCGCAGCGCGATCTAAAGATCCCAAATGCAAGTTTTGTGTAAACACCAACCACAATTTGTATAGAGGCTCCTGTGGAAAGGAAGCTTGCAATTGCGTAAAAAAGGTTTGATCGATCTGAGAAGCATTCAACGAAGGCTCTAAATCAATGTTCTTAAAATCGAGTATAGCTTGTTTTAAAGTATCTATTCCCTCTCTTTTACGAGCACTTATTAAAACGATTTTGGTCTTTAATTCGGATTCCAAGACAGCAATGTCCATTGAAATTCCTTTTAATTCCATTCTATCAGCCATATTAATAGCCAATATCGTCGGTATGCCCAAATCTTTAATTTGAGTAAATAGCAGTAAATTTCGCTTTAGGTTTTCGACTTCCGAAACTACTACCGCCACGTCTGGATAGAACTTGTTGTCTTTGTCCAACAACAAATCTGAAACAATTTGTTCGTCTACCGAGCTCGGATTGATACTATATGTTCCAGGAAGGTCAATAATCGTCGCAGTAGCATCATCCGACAACTTACTTGAACCGATCTTTTTTTCAACTGTAATTCCAGGATAATTACCTACTTTTTGGTTTAAACCAGTTAAGGCATTGAAAACCGATGTTTTACCAACGTTGGGATTGCCGATTAAAGCAATTTTTAAATTTGATTTCATCAACAATTATTTTCTGATTTCTACACGTATTTCCTTAGCTAATTCTTTTCTAATAGCAATATGTGCCTCATTTATACATAGATAAATCGGATCGCCAAATGGTGCTACTTCAAGTAGTTCCACTTGATTTCCCGGCAAACATCCCATCTCCAAAAGTTTCAAAGGAATGTGCTCCATATCGAAATCCATAATGGTTGCTTTTTGATTTTTACCCAATACGTCTAAGGTGATCTCCATTTTTATTTAGATTTAATTCACTTTACAAAAATAAGTAATAAAAAAGGATAACCTAACATTCACACTTTTTTAATACCTAATTAACCTGTCTTTCTGTACTAACTTATTTAGACTCATGCTTACTGAGCCACTTGATGTCCTCTAAAAGTTGTGTGACATTTTTTGCTTCTGGATCCGGTGTATCTAAATTCGTTCCATCATAAAAACCGCGAATGCGTCCTTTACCATCTACTAAAATAAAATTCTCGGTATGTACCATATCATACATTTCGTCGGGAGAACCGGTTTTAACCGCGAGATAGGATTGTCGCGCCAAATAGAAGATGTCTTTTTTATCTCCAGTAACTAAGTTCCATTTTTGATCGATAACTCCTTTCTTTAAAGCGTAGGCCTTTAAAACCGCTACATTATCAATATCCGGTGTTACCGTATGAGACAACAATTTCACATCGGGCATATCCTTGATCTGATCTTGCAACCACACCATATTATCACCCATAATTGGGCAAATGGTCGTACACGTAGTGAAAAAGAAATCCGCTACATAAATCTTTCCTGCATAGTCTTTATTGGTAATGGTATCACCATTTTGATTGGCAAATTTAAACGGCGCTATGATGTGTCTTTGCTTATTGGCTTCATGTTGTACTAAAGTATCTACCAATTCCGGATTTACCATAGATGGTGTATAAACCGGTAAAGCTTTACGCCAAGCTAAAGCATTATAAAACATAATCATGATCCCCACACACAACAAAAAGAAAAACAAAAAGAAATAACGATATTTTTTAAAAAATGCTGCCATAATTATTTTTTTTGCGAATTTACGAAATGACTTGATAACAATAGGTTAAAATCAGTATAAAGGTTTTCAAGTAAGCCCATTGAAATAGGGAGCTTAGCAGTTTGACGTGCCGATGCCTCAAATAAAAAATGATGCTATTTTAAAAAACCCTGCTGTTTACCAATAAATTCATACTTTTGTTTGTGATCAATTTAATAAACTAAAAAAAACAAAATGAATAAGAAGTTATTATTGTTTTCTGCTGCTGCGCTAGCTATGGTTGCTTGCAAGGATAAAAAGACAGAAGATGTAACAGCAGATGCTCCTGTAGAAAAGCATGGAATTGTTTTGGAGTATATGGATACTACTGTAAAACCTGGAGATGATTTCTTCAGATATGTAAACGGAACTTGGTATGACAAAACGGAAATTCCTTCAGACAGAACCCGTTGGGGAAGTTTTGATGAGTTGAGAAAGAACACGGATATCGACGCCTTAGCTATTTTAAAAGAGGCTGTTGCCAATACTAAAATCGATCCAAAATCCGATCAAGCCAAAGCCGTTGCCGTTTACGAAACGTATATGGATACGATTGCGAGAAACAAAAGTGGTGTGGATCCGTTAAAGCCGTATTTGGCAAAAATTGATGCTTTAAAAACATCAAAGGATGCTATCGCTTTGATTTCAGAGCTTTCTAAAGAGGGAAGCCTAGGTTTCTATAGCGCTTATGTTTATGCAGACGCCAAAGATTCTAACAAAAACACGGTTTATATCGGAACAGGTTCGTTAGGGTTACCAGACCGTGATTATTATATCTTACAAGATGCAGATATGAAGGACAAACGTGAGAAATATGTTGCTCACGTAGCTAAAATGCTTCAAATCGTCGGAGAAACTCCTGATGCAGCTAAAAAAGATGCCGCAAAAGTTTTAAGTATTGAAACGACTATGGCGAAACCGCAATTGGATCGTGTAGAGCGCAGAGACGATAGAAAAACATACAACCCAATGAAGTTGGAGGAGTTACAGAAAATGACTCCAATTGTAGATTGGAAACAATATGTTAGTTCATTAGGTCTTAACAATTTAGATGTAGTTGTTGTCTCTGAACCTCGTTATATGAAAACTTTAGAAAGCATTTTAAAAACAACGGATATCAGCGATATCAAAGCGTATTTAAAATGGTCTTTAGTCAATGAATCTTCGGACAAATTGACTACTGCTATCGAAAAAGCAAATTGGGAGTTTTACAGCAAAACCCTACAAGGCGCTGTGGAGCAACGCCCTATTGAAGAGCGTGCTTTAGCTGTAGTTAATGCTACTGTTGGTGAAGCCTTAGGTAAATTGTATGTAGAGAAAAAATTCCCTGCAGAAGCGAAAGCGAAAGCAAAAGCGATGATTGACAATGTTATTGAAGCCTACAAAGTAAGAATCAACAACCTTCCTTGGATGGCTGAAACCACTAAGAAAGGAGCGATTGAAAAATTAAACAAGTTTACCGTAAAGATCGGTTATCCAGACAAATGGAAAGACTATTCTAAACTGAGTGTTAAGAAAGCTAAAGACGGGGGTAACTATTTTGACAATATGAGAAATGTATCTCTATGGCAAACCGACAGAAATATAGAAGACTACGGTAAACCGGTAGACAAAACGCGTTGGGGTATGGCACCACAAACGGTGAATGCCTACTTTAACCCATCTTATAACGAAATCGTATTCCCTGCGGCGATTTTACAACCGCCTTTCTACGATTACAAAGCAGATGAAGCGATCAATTATGGTGGTATTGGTGCGGTAATCGGTCACGAAATCTCTCATGGATTTGATGATTCTGGTGCGCGTTATGACTCTAATGGAAATCTTTCCAACTGGTGGACTGACGAAGATTTAAGTCGTTTTACTAAACTTGGAGATGCCCTAGCTGCAGAATACAGTAAATTGGAACCAATCAAAGGTTTTTTTGTAGATGGAAAATTCACTTTAGGAGAAAACATCGGTGATTTAGGTGGTGTTAATGCTGCATATGACGGTTTACAATTATACCTAAAAGCAAATGGTAACCCGGGCTTAATCGATGGTTTTACTCCAGAACAACGTTTCTTTATTTCATGGGCTACGATTTGGAGAACAAAATCTCGTGATGAAGCACTTAAAAACCAAGTAAAAACAGACCCGCATGCTCCTGGTATGTATAGAGCTTATGTACCTCTTCAACATGTTGATGCTTTTTACAAAGCCTTTGACATTAAAGAAGGTGATAAACTATTTATCAAACCGGAAAACCGCGTTCACATCTGGTAATCCAACAAACACTAAAGGCCTTAGAATTGACTCTAAGGCCTTTTTTTTATTAGGCTTTTTATTGAAAAAGCAGTATTTTCGAGCCATGGAGCAAAGGCAGAAAATTAGTGTATTTTGGTTTAGAAGAGACCTGCGATTAGAAGATAACCACGGCTTGTACAGAGCCTTGAAGTCCGATTTCCCGGTTCTTCCCATTTTTATCTTTGACCCAGATATTCTTCAACGCTTTGAAGATCCTAGAGACCGCCGCATTGATTATTTCCACCAAGCCCTACAAGCGATACAGCAAGAATTGCTGCTGCAACAATCAGGGATTCGCTTTTTTCATCAAACGGTTTTGAGCTGTTTTAGCGAACTGATCGATCAATACGACATTCAAGAAGTTTATTGTAATACCGACTATGAGCCCGCAGCACTAAACCGCGACGGAGCTGTGCGGTTGCTATTGAATTCAAAGCAAATTCCACTAAAGAGTTATAAGGATCAAGTGATTTTTGAGGCCAACGAGATTCTAAAATCAGATCAAACACCCTATACGATTTTCACTCCTTACTCTAAAAAATGGATCGAAAAACTAAAGGCGATTGACTATCAAAGTTTCTCGTCCGAATTGTTAAAAATCAATTTTTTAAACTGGAATGCCCCATCGATTTTCCCCTTAAGTGAACTGGGATTTGAATCCACTGATGTCGTTTATAAGAAACCCAATCTCCTTGAGATAGAAATTGAGCATTTTGAGAGCGTTCGAGAATACCCGATACTGGATGCGACTTCTCATTTAGGCATCGCATTGCGATTTGGAACCGTTTCGGTTCGCAGTTGTGTTAAACTGGGCTTAAGCACTAATGCAACCTGGCTTAAAGCACTGATCTGGCGCGGTTTTTTTATGCAGATTCTATACCATTTCCCAAAAGTAGAGAACAGCAGTTTTAAATCGAAATACGATCAAATCGACTGGAGAAACGACGAAGAAGAATTTGCTAAATGGTGCTCGGGACAAACGGGATACCCGCTTGTAGACGCAGGAATGCGCCAACTCAATAACACCGGACAAATGCACAACCGCGTGCGTATGGTTGTAGCCAGCTTTTTGACCAAACACTTACTTATAGACTGGCGTTGGGGTGAAGCCTATTTTGCGCAAAAATTACTAGACTACGACTTAGCCGCTAACAACGGAAATTGGCAATGGGCCGCAGGCACGGGTTGTGATGCTGCACCTTATTTTAGAGTCTTTAATCCTCAAGCTCAATTAGAAAAATTTGATGCCGACCACCTCTACATCAAGAAATGGATTAGCGATTGGAATAGCAGTACTTATCCAATGCCTATAGTAGAACACCGATTTGCACGCGAACGCGCACTCGATGCCTATAAAAAAGCTTTAAAAGATAATTTCTAAGGTAACGCCCTTGCCTACTGCCGCATCCAGTATGAGTTCACCTCCGATTTCAGCTATGCGCTCAGATAGATTCTTAAAACCCAAACCGCGCTTGATCTTTTGGATATCAAAACCGATTCCATCATCAGAAATACGCAATATGGTCTTATCCTCTAATTTGAGCATATAAATAGTGCATTGCTTGGCTCGGGAGTATTTATTGACATTTTGTAAAACCTCTTGAAGTATACGATATAAATGCATTTTTACTTCAGTCGATAAAGCACCCCAAACAACACCTCGATCAACAGACAATTCGAACTTCGTTCCAAATGAATTCTGCTGCATTTCAATTAATTTCTTAACTACCTCCTCAAAAGTGGTATCCTCTAGAAATTGACGATCAGACAATTTGTGCGAAATGGTTCTAACATCTTCTTCTGCTTTGACTAATTCTTGAACCAACAAGTCTTTTCGCTGCACATCTTCACTGTCTAATTGCATTAAGTTAAAGCGGGTTGTGAAAATCCTATTGACAATCCCGTCGTGCAATTCTTTAGCTATTCTAGTGCGTTCTTCCATTTTGGCTTCTTGAGTTTTGTGCTGCTGGTCGATAATCAACTGATAAATTTGCTGATTAGCCGCTTGTTGTTTCTGCTCCATAATCAAGCGTTTATTTCGTGAACTCAGCCTCAAAAGCAACAATAAAAACATTAAAAAACCCACACTGACTAAAGCCAAAAAGATGATCTTCCGATTTCGCTCCGCTAATCGTTCGTTTTTATTAATCATCTCTTCCGTCTCATAAGCAATTCGAGCAAACTTATTACGAGACGAACGTTCTTTAGCTTGGATTTTCTCGAGTATTCTAACATATTCTCTCGTGAACTTACTCTTGTTTACGGCATCGTGTTCCACTAAAAACTTTAAAGCCTCTTTCTGATCATAATCGCTTTTGATAGATAGGGCCAAATCATATGCATCATAAATATACTGTAGGCCCGTTCCGATCTGATTTTTGTTAAAATAATATTCCCCAATGGTCAGTTTACTAGTGATAACCTCTTGAGGAGTTCCATTTTTTAAACGGATCGCTTCCGCCTTTTTCAGATCTCCGAGCACCCCCACGGTATCGTTAACTTGCATACGAGTGAAACTGATATTATTCAGTAGCGCTGAATAGATAGCCGGATTATTTTCATCAATTCCAGCAACATCCAAACCCTTTTGATAGTATTCTATCGCTTTTTCAAATTCTTTATGAACTTCATAAGCTCCCCCAAAATTATTGTACAGAGCGCCATATGCCAAAACCAATTTCGAAGAATCAAAACTTCCTTCAGCATTCATCTTTTGTAGTTCTCTTTGAGTCAACTGGTAATAACTAATGGATTCTTCGAAGGAGTTCAACTCACACAAAACCAAGCCCAACAATTGATAACTCTCATAAACCATCATCGGACTTTGCTTATTACTAGCATACCTCAACGCTCGAATCGTCTCTACTTCCGCATCGGTATAGAAACCAAAATCATATAATATAGACGCTTTAGCAAGTGACATTTCCGCAATCTTAATCGAATCGTTGAGCGCCGTATACCATTTCCCAGATTGCTGATAAAAAAAGTAGGTACTATCAAATTGCATTTTACTTTCGTAGTAATCTCCCAGACTTTCAAATGTTTTGGCTAAAGTCAAAGAATCTGATTCCTCTTTTGAAAATGCCCTTACACGATTGAGTATTTTTAGAGACCGCGATTCCCCTTCCTCATCAAATCTCAAAGCCAACTCCAAGAGATACGCCCTTGAAGTATCCGAATTTTCACTATCCATTGCATCGTTAAACAAACAGTTTAAAAGACCCTCTTTTTCAGAACTGGATAGTTCTTTCAGATCCATTTGATCTAGAAATTGAGTGTTTTTAATCAAATCTTTCTTGGATTTACCACAAGAGATCGCTAATATTAGAAAAAGGACCACACCTATACCATATTTATAAAAACTCATAACACCTACATATCAATTCTTTTCGCCGCAAAAATAAGCATAAAAAATCTTGATTATGTACTGGTTTTCCCTATTAATTTAGCTATCTTTATACTGTCTTATGGAATTAGTTTTACTTAAAATTAACTATTCTACAATTTCATCCCCAAATCATAACCATGAATATCTTAATCGTCGATGATCACCCTCTAACTGTTGAAGGCTATCATTTTTCAATAGCGAAGCATCCTGCCTTTCTTGATAACGCTCGTTTCTCAAAAGCATATAATTGCGAAAGTGCCTATCAGCTGGTCAACGAATCCAAAGAACGACAAATGCCCTTTGACCTGGCAGTGATCGATTTTGGCTTACCCGCTTATGAAGAAAAAAATATCAAAGACGGTTCTTATTTGGCTCGATATATCATGGAGTTTCTACCGGAATGTAAAGTAGCGATTATCACAGCACATACCGAGGTTATTATTATTTATGATGTGATCAAAAACACCCGACCACATGCTTTGGTAGTTAAAAATGACATCACTCCAACGAATCTTCCACTACTGTTGCTCAAAATCTTAGACGGAGAACAATTTCAAAGCGAAACCGTAAAAAAGTGCAATCAAGAAATTTGGAAAAAAGAATTGATGCTTGACGACAATAATCGTCTGATTCTGCTCTATTTATCAAAAGGCAATAAACTCAATGATCTGCATTTATTAATTCCACTTGCACCCGCAACCTTAAAGAAAAGAATCAACAAAATGAAAGAAGCCTTTAATGTTTCCGATACGTATAGTCTGATTCAGCAAGCGTTTAAACAGGGTTTTGTATAGTCTAACCTCCTTTCAAACTAATAAAAAAGGCCTATATCATGGAAGATACAGGCCTTTTTACTTGATTATTTGCGGTATTATCTTTTTAGATAATCTCTTAATACATATTGAAGAATTCCACCATTTTTGTAATATTCAATTTCAATGGCGGAGTCAAATCGAGCCAAAACCTCGAATTCAATTTTTTCTCCCGATTTCTTTTCAGCAATAACCTTTAGGCGTTTATGCGGCGTTAATCCACTGGCCAATCCGGTAATCGTAATAATCTCAGTACCATCTAATCCCAATGAAGGTGCGGTATCTGGATGTATAAATTCCAATGGAGCAACTCCCATTCCCACTAGGTTACTACGGTGAATTCGCTCGAAACTTTCGGCGATCACTGCTTTTACCCCCAGTAAAAAGGTTCCTTTTGCTGCCCAATCTCGCGACGATCCGCTACCGTATTCTTTTCCTGCAAAGATCACCAAAGGCGTAGCGTCTTGCTGATATTTTGCAGCTGTTTCAAAAACAGTCAGCGATTCTCCAGTCGGCAAATAGGTACTGTAACCTCCTTCGCGTTGTGCTATCTTATTTTTAATTCGCACATTGGCAAAGGTTCCTCTCATCATCACTTCATGATTTCCTCTTCGCGAACCGTATGAATTGAAATCCTTGGGATCAACCCCTTGAGACATCAAATATTTTCCCGCAGCCGATTCCTGATTAAATGAACCCGCTGGTGAAATATGATCGGTAGTCACTGAATCTCCTAAATACAATAATACACGAGCTCGAACAACATCTTCTAAAGGCAACAATTCTTCATTGATATTCTCAAAGAAAGGTGCTTCTCGAACATAAGTCGAATCCGGATTCCAATCGAACTTCTGACCTAAAGGTGCCTGTAAGTCTTTCCAATCTTGCTCTCCATCGAAAATAACGCCATAGACCTCATCGAAATCCTCTTTTTTCATAGCGGTACTAATTACCTCATTAATCTCCTCTTGGGTTGGCCAAATATCTCTTAAATAAACCGGTTCCCCATTGGGATCGTAATCCAAAGGATCATTGATCAAATCAATATCTACTCGACCCACCAAGGCATAAGCAACCACCAACATGGGCGACATTAAGAAATTCATCTTAACCTGTGAGTGCACTCGCGCTTCAAAGTTTCTGTTGCCCGATAATACCGAGGCAACCACCAGGTCTTCTTTATCTACCGCCTCTGCAATATGCGGAGGTAAAGGTCCGCTATTCCCAATACAAGAAGTACAACCGTATCCCACAGTATGGAAACGCAATGCCTCTAAATCCTCAGACAGACCGGAGCGCTCCAAATACTTCGTCACCACTTTAGACCCCGGAGCCAAACTGGTTTTGACCCACGATTTGGTTCGTAGTCCCCGTTCAATCGCTTTTCGCGCCACCAATCCCGCACCGATCATCACATCGGGATTTGAGGTATTGGTACAACTGGTAATCGCGGCTATCACGATACTACCATCACTGAGTATATATTCTTTGTTTTTTAATTTTATACGTACAGAACGCAAGGTATCTGTCGCGACTTCAATACTCGTTGCATGTTTGGGAATCGGATTGTCTTCAAAACGAAACTCCGTACCAGACCCTCCTTCTTCCAACCAAGTGTTTTCTCGACGTTCCTTAACTGAAACATAAGTTCTATTGTGCTCATCTGCTAACAAAGACGAAAAGGCTGTTGCTAAATCCTTGACAAATATTTTATCCTGCGGTCGTTTAGGTCCGGCAATCGTAGGAATCAAAGTATCCAAATTCAATTCCAATACATGAGAATACCCGATTTTATCTTCGTCAACTCTCCATAATAGATTTTCCTTGCAATAGTCTTCAACCAATTTGATCTGCTCTTCCGAGCGATTGGTCTTACGCATATAATTTAAGGTCTGATTGTCGATTGGGAAGTAGGTAACGGTACAACCAAATTCCGGTGACATATTCGATATCGTTGCACGATCCGTCACAGACAAGTGATCCAAGCCCGAACCGAAAACTTCAACGAATTTACCAACCACTCCATAGTCACGCAGTAATTTAGTAATGGTCAACACCATATCTGTAGCAGTAGAACCCTGCGGAATTTTCCCAGTCAACTTTAATCCAACTACTTCGGGACAGGTAAAATAAATCGGTTGGCCCAACATAGCAGCCTCCGCTTCAATTCCTCCAACACCCCATGCGATAACACCAATCCCATTGACCATAGGTGTGTGCGAATCGGTTCCGACCAAGGTGTCTGGAAAAGCCCAACCGTCTCTTTTAATGACCCCCTGAGCTAAATACTCCAAATTGACCTGATGACAAATCCCCATACCTGGCGGTACAACGGTGAAATTATTCATGCCTTGTTGCCCCCATTTCAGCAACTCATATCTTTCGGAATTTCGTTCATATTCTTTCTCAACATTCTTCTCATACGAATAATCCGTACCGAAGAAGTCCACTTGAACGGAATGATCAATGACTAAATCAACCGGAATGGCTGGATTGATTTTATTTCCATCCTTTCCCTTTCTAATAAACTCATCACGCAAAGAAGCCATATCCACTACAGCAGGAACCCCAGTGAAATCTTGCATTAATACCCTCGCAGGTTTAAATGGGATATCTTTATCGGTACCCTTCGGATCCCAGTGAATTAACGTTTCTAAATGCTCATCCGTAACCACAAAACCATCGTGATTTCTCAATACATTTTCCAATAAAATCCGAATTGAAAAGGGCAATTTAGAAATCGGTTTTCCCTCCTCTTGCAGTTTCCTCAAAGAAGCTATTTTGTAATCCATAATTTGTTAGTTTTTTGTTCCCTCTAATTTACAAAACAAAGTCGATCAAGACCTTATAATTTATAATTATTATCGAAAGCGCTATAAAACAAACCTTTTATCTCAAAAAATTAAAATTAGCACCTGAAAAACCATCATTAAGACAGTACTGACATCGGGAAAAAAAATAACAACAAGACTTAAAACAACAAAATGCAAATAATCAAAGTAAAGTAATCGCAATACCATAGTGCTAAGGGCAATTTTTAAACTATCTTCGATGCACTACATTACTAACTATAAGTTATGGAAAAACTTTTTTATATCCTAATTTTGATCGCCCTAACTACCGCATGCAAGACGATTAAAAGCGGGTACTTTGTAGAGCAATCAACCGCTACAGTAAACAAAACAACTCTTGTTATCTTAAACGAACACGCTAAAAATACGCAGCTATTTAACCAGGTTTCCATAAGAGGTACGGTTGACTATACTTCCAACACCATCAATCAAGAAGTCGGCATGCATATCAAAATAGAGAAAGATAAACAAATCCTTGTGAGCATCAACTTTAAAGGTTTTCCCATAGCCAAGGCTTTAATCACTCCACAGAAATTAAGTTATTACCAAAACCTAAATAGCACGTACTACGAAGGAGATTATACGGCCTTAAATCATATAGTTGGCAAAGATCTTACCTATAGTCAGCTACAAAATATATTATTAGGTCAATTAACGGATGATCCAATCAATCGTAATTTTATCACAAGCATGGAAGATGGATTTCATAAATTGAGCTACTCCACTCCTGATCAAACTCAGTCTACCTACTATCTGGAAGGCCAAAGTGCCTTACTTAAAAAAGAAGAAATAACAACCGTAAATTCCAATCAAAAAGTAACCATATCCTATCCCAATTATCAAAAAGTAGCGAATTTTACCATTCCAGCAACTATAAACATCCATGCACAGCTAGAACAAACGACCAATATCCACATCGAATATAACAAGGTTACTTTCAATGAAGACAACACGATAAAGTACAAGATTCCGACATCTTATAAGAGAATCTATTTGTAAGTATTAAGAAATTGTATAATCCAATTTTCAACCTAGATACTATCACACCTCGCCTTAGACCAATCAATGTATGGATAACGTTCTTTTAAAGTATTTAAATCTCGTTCGGAATTATTGACAACAACAGCAAGAACTTTCTTTTTAGATGCATAATTATATTACCTACAATAGGTGATTTTACCTTTTTATATCGGTGTATCAAGTTTGATATCTTTAAAAAAAACACTATAGAACCCTCTACCTGTATTGGTAAGAAGGAAAACGCTTCAAATTACTTACAAAGCTTTTGTAGATCTTCAAAATCTTTATCTGCCCTAAAATGCTGGTGTTTTTCGACTCCCAATTTAATACCCGTTTCGAAATCTTGACATGCTCTTACTTTGTCTCCCATTTTCATATATAACTCCGCTCTATTGATAAAAGCAATAGCATAATCTCCTTTCAGTTCAATGGACTTATTTGCATCGATTAATGCTTTATCATAATCTTTTATCTCTTGATAAAGGCTCGCTCGATTGTTATAGAGGATATAACTATTTGGATTATCTGGAAATTCTTTTAAGAGAATCTCATAGTCGGCAAGAGCTTCGTCATAAAGTTTGAGTTTTTTCTTTAATCCTATTAAATTACCTAGCGATTTAAAATCCTTGGGATCCCTTTTTAATTGTTCTTCAAGATCTTTTTTTGCCTCCTCATATTTATCCAACATAATATAGGCATATCCTCTATCAAAAAAGATAGAAGGATAACTTGGATTTTGATTCATAATCATCCCATAATCTCTTATTGCATTGTCAAAATCTTTTGCATCCATATAGGTATTCGCTCGAGAATATAACACATCTATACTACCCCCTTTTTCCAGTGAAGCTGTAAAATCGCTAATCGCCTGCTCATAGTTTTTTTGCAGTCTATTGACTTGTCCTCTATTGGAGTAAGCCGCCACAAAATCCGGATCCGCTTTTATAGCCTGATCAAAAGATTTTATTGCTTTTTCAAACTGCTTGTTTTTCGCGAATTCAATTCCTTTATTATTAAAATCAACCGGTTTACCTTGGGCCAATCCAGTCAACTTGAACAATACAACAAACAACAACAAAACCGTATTCTTCATCATTTTATATTTTTAATAATCAGTACTAAAACCGTGGTAAATTCATAAACACCACTTATGCTGGCAAATATACTTTTAATTATTTAACAAAAAGAAAGACCATAGGCTCACGCCCTCGTTTTTATGCTTCTCCTCTACTTATGAAATTAAAATTGTAACGCAGTGTCCCACCGCTGATAGCAGTATCATACTACTAGACATAACGCCTTTTTTATATTGTCGAAAAGGTATGTTTAGTACCGCAGTACGATGTCTCTACAATGTTTAAAGTAAGAAGATTTTTGAAGCGAGCAAGGCACTAGGCCGCAAGCAGAACATTGGAGTGTAGCTGTTTTAGCTATTGAGTTGAAGAGTCATACCCACACCAAAGGATTGACTCCATCGAATTTCAGTTCGTGCGCTAGCGAGGACGTCTACTTTTAAGCTGAATACATCTTATGTAGCCGATAATCCCAATTGAAGTACACATTCGCATAGTAAACAACAGTACTATCATCATACAATAGTCAGCAATCTAAAAACTATTTCTTAAGCCCTCCCCCAACGAAACAAATAGGCAAACTACTAGATTGCCTATTTGTTATCTAAAGTAACTTATTTCTTGTATTCCCAATAAATTTGGTCAGTCCAGCCTTTACGAATGTAGTAATCTGCTAATAAATACCTATCTACTCTGACTTCAATTAAACTTGCTTGTAGATACAAAGTACTCGTAGAGGTCACTGTTCTCGTACAAGTATAAAAACAAGAACTACAATCCGTTCCTTTGGGTAGGCATTGACTGCCAGAACAACCGCTAGATGCGCAGCTTGTCGTTGTAGCATATACATACCCCTTATCGACAAAAGCACCAACAGTAGAAGTATAACCCGTACTACTTGATGTTGCCCGTAGGTAGTAATCCTGCTCCAACTCAATCAAACCCACGGCATCCAATTTAGCGTCAATTTTAGATTGAATAAGCAAATTCCTATTCCAATTACTCAACAACAATTCGCTATTTTTGGTTAAAACCGCCTTATTACCCTCAGATATATATCCAATAATCGGATTGTCTAAATCCTTATCGTCAATTGGAAGCTGCAATACTTTTTTATAAACTTTTTCACGCCTTTCACCTTGTTCGTTAGAGCAGGAATACGTAAAAACAGTTGACATAAAAAGCATAAAAACCATTAAATACTTAATTTTTCTCATATAACATTGATTTTATGTGATTAATAAAATACTAATATATATAAAAAAGTTGTTAATTAATTAAACACTGATTTTTTTATGATTTTTTATATTAGAGAAAATTGTAATACGTATCATTACTGAAGAATCGTTATAGGAAGAACTAATCATTCCGTAATCCTCTTATATTGAAGAAAGACATTCTTCTCAAAAAAGGACGGATAACAACTTTCAATTAAAAAGTAATCATATCCCATCCCAATTATCAATAAGTATCGAATTATACCATTCCAGCAATTATAAACACACATGCACAGCTAAAACAAACAACCAATATCCACATTGAATACAACAAGGTTGTTTTCAGTGAAGACAACACGATAAAGTACAAGATTCCAATATCTAATAAGAGAATCTATTTGTAAGTATTAAGTAATTCTATAGTCTAATTTTTAATCAAGGTACTATCGACACGCGCCTTAGACCAATAAATATTTGGACAACATTCTTTTAAAGCACTGAAATCTCGTTCGGAAATATTGACGACAACAGCTCGGACTTCCTTTCTTAATGCATAATCATCTATAATTATTTTACCTTTATGTATCTCCGCTGACACTCGCATCTTACTGCTGGACATTAGGTGTTTTTCCTCTTTTAGAAAAGGTCTATTTAGTAACTCAGTCATAAGTCTTTACACTATGGAAAGTAAGAAGATTTTTGAAGCTAGCAAGGCACTAGGTACCAAGCAGAACATTGGAGAGTAGCTGTTTTAGCTATTGAATTGAAGAGTCGTAGCCACACCAAAGGATTGTACTCCATCGCATTTCGGGCGACAGCGGGCGACTTGTCTAAATCCAACATAAGAACAATAATAAACACAACCACACTAATCTAATTTTAGATCCCTATTAATTTACAAAATCAATATAAATTCAATTCTTCTAAAAAATAACATAATTTACATATAATCAGTCTTTTACAAAATACCAAAAACAGAATCTAATCAAAATACTAAATTTAACAAATATTAGCACATAAAAAACAAATATAAGCACTACAAACTAACAAATTAACAAACAAACACGCCTATATTATAAATAATAATTAATACTAAGTTTGTTTTTTTGAAAATAATATATATTTTTATTCAAAAAAACATCGTCATGAAACTAATCACATCATTATTTATCCTCTTTTATTTATTTGCAGGATGTCAGAAACAGCAAGACAACAAGGAGATCTATATAAAAGAAAAAATGCCCTTTATACTTGAAAATTTAAGTACAATAGAACTTGCTTCATTTAAAGAAGCTATGCTTTTTAATGAAGAAAATGCTTTAATTTCCTATGATATGGATTTATTGGAAAAAGGAGCTGGCAAATATTTCGATAGCGTTATAACAAATATTACTAGAGACTTTGGAGGTGATATCAGTCGAATCATCTTAGTCGATGAATTCGGCAACGAAAGAATCATTGAAAACAAAAAAATCCACCGCAACGTAAACGGAGAAGAGTTTGATTTAGAACTGATTAAAAACTGGGAAGGTGTTTTTTTGATTACCTCACTGACCTGTCCTCATTGTCTTATTCTATTTGAAGATCTGAACAAACTCGCTACATCCTCTACAAACAAAGATTACAAATTCGTTAGCTTATTCCTACAGTCTCCCGAAGTATTAGATAATTACAAAAAAGGAACTGCCTACGAAAATTTTGGTTTCTTAAATCAGGAATGGAATGTGTTTTTCTCTTCCAAAGAATTAATTCAAGAAATCCACCCCAATTATTTTCAAGAAGAACCGGGCTATCCCTATTTTTTTTTCAGGAAAGACAGCGAAAATATAGAGATAGCTAACGGCAAAGAATCGAAAGCACTTCAATTGATAACTGAATTATTAAATAGTAACTAAATATATAAAATTATGAAAAAAAGTAGATTTATTTTAATGTCATTTATGATGGCAGTAGTTTTTGTTTCTTGTGAAAAAGACAATCAAGATACAACAGTAGAGGATTCAATCGAAAAAAAAACAGCATCAAAGCCCAAAAAACCGGGTACTTATCATTACAAAAAATTGGTAAACAGCTTTCATGAAGGATGCGCTGAAGGAAAAGGCGTCTGTGTACTTTATGTCTCCGAATATGCGACAACATCACCAAATATCAATCCCTTAACCAAGAATGTTTCATATGAAATAGACAATTATATAAAAACAAAAATACCTATGATTTTTGAAAACCTAAATGCCAAAGAAATTGAGCAATTCAAAAAAATAATGGTTTTAAACGAAGAGAAAGCCCTAATTTCCTATGACATGGATCTGCTGGAAAAAGGCACATTAGAGAATTTTAAAAATGTTATTACCTCTATAACCAAGGATCTTGGAGGAGACACTAGTCGAATCATTTTAGTTAGTCCATCAGGTACAGAACAAATTATCTATAATTAAGAAATATGGAGCTAGACAGAAAGTTTGTCAAAACCGTAAGATAAATTGATAAAAAATTCCCTTGTAATTAATTTCACGAGGGAATTCCTTGTTCATAAATACTATACTTGATTCCACTAGGAAATAACGATATACTAGTTGCCTACATCAAATTACTCGCTATAAAAGAGAACATTCTATTTAAGGTTGCCCGTTTGGACTATACAACCTAAGCATCAATAACACAACCGCCTATAAGTAGGTTTGCATTTTAAATAATGGGGGTTACACATACATCTTACTATTTCCATATATCTTTTTTAAAGTTGTCAGTACATATGGGAGCTAATGTTTCGGAGCTATACGATCTGGAGGGAGAAGTAGCGAAAAGTTCAGTTTTATACAAAAGTGCTATAGACGAATAGTTGTTGGATTTTGCCGTTTAACCTCCTTTTACAAAACCCTTGTTAACCGTTCGTTGTTTTTTCGTTCGTTATTATTTCTGTTTCATATTTCATTAATTGTCTGATTGATGTTAGATGTCCAAACAATACAATCGGTACAATAAATGTCGGTAACCAACTAAATGGAAAGTTCAAAATCGCGACATTCGGTTGGTCAAAAGCAAATCTTTGAACTGGAGAAGGCGCTGAAAATAAGGCATTCACTACAATATTTACTAAAAGTCCCAAGCAAATAAAATTCCATATCAAAATAGTCTGTCGGCTCAATTTAGTTTTTGTCCATCCAAAATATGCAATAAATGGTGCAGAGATTCCAGCAAGAATGTCAAAATTTCGACCTTCAAAAGTCATTAATTCAGGAATTGCCTTGTTGAGAAAAAGCCAAAACAAAATTATTTCAACGGGTATTCTCACCACATTTAGGTAAGTCAAGTTTTCAAGTGGCAAACTGTCGATAAATCGTCGGCCTTTTGAGCTTGCAAACAATAAAATAATTATTAAAATTGTCGGCAGAATCCCTATCCATATAATTTTTGGTGGAAAAGTGCTTGTGTCAGTGTTGTAGCTGTTTTTTAAAGTCAGAACCGCTTGAATTATCAACCAAAGCGTCAAACCAATAGAAATTGGCGTTGCTTTTTTTCGTGTCAGTTCGGAATTTGAATTTCTAACTGTCCAAATAAAAAGCGCTAAAGTTGCCACGGTTGTCAGTATAAAAGCCACCGAAATATAGGTCGGTAAATTGTCTATCATCTTTTATTTGTTCAATATTAACGGCGTCGCTCTACAATCATGGCTATCGCTTCGGGCTTTGGCGTTAGTAGCAAAAATTGAAGCGAATTTGTTTAAGGCAAATATTTATTCAAATTCAAATCCATATAATACGATTTGTTTCCGTCTTCTACCAAGAAATAAATCGTTGCTTTAGGACCATCAGATATATTGTCCTGATCTAATTTTTCGTAGCTGGTATAATCTAAACTTCTAATGTATATTTTGGATTGAGGTTTTATAATCCATTCTAATTTATCTACATCAAAAATACCGTGGGTAGTCCATTTGTCATCGTGATTGTGATTGTACTTAAAAATATTACCAGAGCTGTTTAACCAACCCAAAAGCTCATTTTCAAATTTTATCTTTCCTTTAAAACTAACTAAAGATCCTTTTAAGCCACGACAAAGCCCTGTAGAAAACCAAATATCATCCGTTTCTTCTTTAATTTTATTAATACATTTTTCATTAAAATTAAACTGAGGTAAAGCATTTCCCTCCGTATCAATTATTCCATCAAAATATTCATCATCAGCTATTTTTTTAGTCGCTATCGCATAATACTTCCCATTGAATTTAAAAGGGCTTACATTAAATTCGTGATGACTTTGAGCATAGTATAAATCCGAATAAGCTACTAGCTTCCCATTATCATCTACCTTAAAACCTTTGTATCCGTCTTTAGAATCCAGTACGTCTATTTTTGGCTGACGCGGACCTTCCATAGCCATTAGATCTTGATCTCTATATATCTTTGTCACACTAACTTCTTGCGTTTTAGCATTGATCTCATATTCGTAATCCTCTTTGTAAACACCTGTAATATTAGGTTTTGCAAGGCTTACTTCTTTCAGATTAGCAGTTGGTTTTAAAATCCGTTTTTTGTTTTTTGCGTTAACAAAGCCCGTTTTCTCTTTCACTTTATAGGGTAAGATATTTTGATAATCATCAACTTCTAAGTTTTGGTAAAGCGACTGAATTTCTCTCGTAATCGTTTCGATTTCATTGGATTCCTGAGCAAATAATGGCATCGAGAAAAGTATCATTATGAGTCCGAAAATTATTGATTTTGTTTGTTGCATTTTTTCTGTTTTGGAAAATTCTTTGTAATCGGTGTTTTTTAATTAAGGCTAACGTTTCTGGGAGCAGAAAAGAAAGCGCGCATGTAAAATTAAGCACTACAGTAGTAAAACCCCTATTAACTGCAATTATTTTTTCAGAATATGGTCTTTATTTTTTTCCTTGAAAATTTTATTAAGTTTTTCAATTCTAGATTTATTGTAGTCGATAAATCTAAAATCAAGTGTTTTTAAAGTGTCTATTTCTGTAAGAAAATAAAATTGCTCTGCCTTTAATTTCGTATTGATTTCATTTAAGTCCAATTCTTCTAATTTTGGCAAGGAACATTTTTGTAAAAGTCATTTTGAGCTTGCTCATCTAATCCAATAACAAACCCATTTAGCAGTAATTTCTCTGCTTCCTCAAGAGGGATTTTAGGGCTAACCTCAGTTTGTGCTGTATGGTTTTCCTCACCTCCTGTAATTTCTCTTAACAACAGAGCTAACTTTAATAAATCTTCTTTAGTTTGTGAGTAGGCACAAAACATTCCCGCTTCACTATCAAAACTAACTTCTTTTTGAATTTTATGTTCTTTTACAAGTTTTTCCGCAAGTCTTTCTACCGTGTAACCACCACAATCTTTATCTCCAAAATAATTATCGAAATAATGAAAGTCTGAACAGATCATTGAAAAACCTTTTGGGTGTTCAACTAATTTACAAGGAAAATACGCATTCATTTTTTGTCGGTTGTTTATTAGATCGGTCGGTTATCAAAGGTTTACACATAAAGCTCTGTGCTTTGCGACAGCTAAGGAAATTGGAACTGGGTTCTCTCGGCGGGACCGAACGAAGTTATGGAAAAAAAGTAGTTTCTTTTACCAATGAAACAGCAGTTGCGCAAAACCGCTGTTTGCAGTTCGTTTAGTAAATTTTACTTTTTCTGCAAATTAAAAACTGTTCCAGCTGGATCAGTAATCCAATGCATATCTTTTGGTAACTCTTCAAGCTCATCACAAGTTTCGACACCGTTTGATTTTAAATATTCTGTCGCCTCTTCTACATTTGGGACTGTTAATTGTAGCCAAGTTTCCGAATGCGTGTAATTGTCAACGCAATCTAGCCAGATAACATTTGCTCCAAACTTAACAGAATGAGTTTTCGAAACTGTCGGATTTGTTATTTGAACTTCTTTAACTTCAAATTTTAATACGTCTCGATAAAAATTTACCGTTGCGTCATATTTACTTTTGGGTATTTTTATCGCAATGTTTATTCCTGCTTCAAATGTATTCTCCATAATTCTTATTTTGGTTTAATAGAGTTTTCATTACAATGAGCACTAAAGTCTAGCGGCTTTGCGAGGGAGCGGATTTTAGCACTAACGCTCAATCGAAGAACTGCTGTTGAACTTTGCAGTTTCGCCCACTATTGCAAAACCCTTGGTACCTACAGTGTTTGCGTTACATTCCAGTGGTCAGATATTTCATCTTTAAATTTATGTCAGTCGCTATTTTTAATAAATATTCATTTAATGTTATCAAATGCTCCATCTCATCTGATTGTACGGAAAGTAGAGAGCTCTCAGTATCAAATCGCAGATGTTTGATAAGGCTTTTATCATTATCTGCCAAGAATAAATTTATTGATTTTTCTATATCGTAAGCATTTATCTCAACTTCATTTTCTAATTCCGCTTTGTTAAGAAAAAAGTTAAAATCGTTAAGTAAGTATGTAAATTCCGTGTTGCTAGACTTAAAATAGGTAGGATTGAAAATAATTGACTTTTGATTATCAGTGGCATCAGAATTGAGGACCTTCTCCTGACCTCCATTATCCAATTTTTCGAGACAATCGTGTATGTAATTATGCAGAGCATTTCCTAATTTTCCTTTATATATTTCTTCTGCTAATTTTTCATATCTATCTTTTAGTTCTTCATTTTTAATTGTGAGTGTAATTTCTCTTTGATAAGATCTTTCTTTCCAACGGTATTCAGGATAATCTTTTCCTTTTAATATAATTGTTTCAAGGTCTTTTGATAAATTTTGTCTGAAATCTTCTCTTATTTCTTCGGGTATTTTTTTTTGTATCCTTTCAAAATATTTTAGTAAAATTTCTTTCCATTCCTCTGCTTCTTTTTGAATTATTGGAATGTCAAAGTTATTAGAATGTACACTAAGTAAACTTAAAGCGTGTATGTCGCCAAAAATAGAAGTATTAACTTTTCTCAAATTTTTATAAAACCCAATGGCTTCTCTAATCTGTTTGACAGAATAATTCATCGCACCATAAAAACCCATTGCTGAAAAGTCATTTTTATGTATTTCGGAAGTTGTCACTTTCATATATTGTATTTTGTAGATTTTTTTTTAACATTGCAGGTAACGTTTTGGGGCTTGGCGCACGTGGCGGAAATTGAAGCGGATAGTTTCAATTTATCGACACGGTAAGCAAAAGCCAATTAATTGAATAAATTTAAGAAAAAAGTCAATATAATTGGCTTTTTGCGGAAGAGAAAGCCGAAATTTCAAATTTAGCCTTAACCCGCCATTGCGCCAAACCTATGTTGTACGCAGTTTTTATAAATTGTTTAAAACTTCAATAATTTTTTTTAAATCTGCTTCAGTTCCAGAATATACTTCTGTTTTATATTTTTTATCAAGTTCTAATTCGCAAATTTCATGTTTCCTTTTCTTGTCAGTAAAAAAAATGTCACTTGAAAATAAATAACTAGAAATTCTCATAATGTCAATTTGATCTCCAGAGTTTTCTTGTTTCCCTTTCACTGCTATATATGCTCCAATTGAAAACTTTGTATTTAAAGTAGGAATTCTAGAAAAACCATTTTTCTCCAATTCAGCTAATAATAATTTTAATTCTTTTTCTTTGAAACTATGCTTATTAGTAAGTTGATATAAAAGTTGGTCAATCCAATTTGGAATTTGTGAGTTTCCAAAATTATCGGGTTTAATCCTAATGGATTTCAGTATTAAATATTCTTGTAATCGTTCTTTAAAAGTGTTTACTTCTTTTTGTTTTATAGTTTCAATAAATAGGTTTTCAGTTTTTTTGTCTAACTTATTTGTTACTACTTTGCGAAAAGTATTTACATTTAAAAATTCTGATTTTATTCCATTGCTAAATATATCGTGATGCTTATTTATATCTTCATAAAAGTCTTCAATATTTTTAAATTCTGATTTTACTAGAAATGTATTTAATGTTTTCTTATTTTTTCTAATCAATGATGAAATTAATTGAGATGTTAAAAATGGTTCAGATTTTAAAATATAACCATCCGCAATACTCTTCAAATAATTATCATGAATTTTAGCTGATTCAAAATCTTTTCTTACAGTTTCTAAAATGTGTTCGGGACTGAGAGGACAATAAATCTTACCTGAATAATAAGACTCTTCAATTAATTTTTTTATTTCAATCCAATATGGATTAACTGATTCGATTATATCACTAATAACAAACTGGTCTAAGTAGATACATAATTTATTTTTATAATCGACTTTTCTCATAAAATTGCGTACAACATTGTTTTTTCACGAAACTACACTATGTTTTGTTTCGTAAAAAAACACCTATATCCGTATTTCGTTAAATTCCCCGCTAATATAATTAGTTTTTTGTAAATTAGATACTTAGAAAGTTATTTTTTATGGATAGCGAAACAATTCTAAAAACTTTACATAACTGATTGCAAGTACAGAGATATGCTAATAATACCATAAAGTCATATTGTGGTTATACTACGCTACAGCGCGAGTCCTCTCGCGTCGCGTGTATTATATTCAACAACTATCCTTCATATTGGTTTTTTTGCTAGTATAAAGAGTTTTTTTTAAATATAAAACAAGGATAAGTCTTTTGACTAAGCCACAAGAAAGGATTTACTCCAGCGAATTTCATTTTTTGAGGTCGCAGAGTTTTTAATTACCACACGAAAGGATTCGTGCGGTAGCGGGGGTGTCGCATAACGGTTCTGGGCTTGGCGTAGGTGGCGGAAATTGAAGCGATAAGTTTCAATTTAGCGTCACAGTAAGCAAAAGCCAATTTATTGACTAAATTTAAGAAAAAAGTCAATGTAATTGGCTTTTTGCGGAATAGAAAGCCGAAACTTTAATTTTAGTTTTAACCCGTCATTGCGCCAAACCCTTGTTATGCGTAGTAGCTACAGACTTCTATATTCATTTGCTCTATTTTCATTAACCCAATTAACATATTCTTGACCAAAATTAGTTAGATGGATTTTGTCTTCATTTTTTGTAATTAAAATACTACTGAATAAATATCCTAGGTATTTCTTTACATCCCAACTGTTAAATGAGTTTGGAAAGCTTTGTCTAACACTCTCAAAATACTCCTCAATTTCAATTCTTGTATAACCTTCAGGTGAAATTTCTGATAATTCTTTTAAAAGATTCAATTGACTTCCAAAAATATATTTATCAATCTTTACAAATTCTAATAATAACTGAGTTCCCGCTAAATGTCTTATTAATACTGTTTCTGTTTCTGTTGATACTTCAAGACCTTTTCCAGTAATTTCTTTTTTAATGGATTCTTCTAAGTCTGCTATCACTAAGGATGTACCGATTCTGTCTAAAAGTTCGTTAACAACTTTTTCATTGTCTACATTTCTTTGCTTTTTGGGTTTTTCATAATAATCACCAAAAATTTGTTTACTTGATTGAACCTGGTTTTGATTTGTTGTTAAAGAAATTACTTGTGATATGAGTTGAGCGTTTTTTGTTTCTAGTTTTTCAACTTCAGTTTCTTTATCCTTTAATTTGCGACTAATTGAAATAATTTTTCCAATTGAAAAACTATCAAATGATTCACTTAATATTAAAATCAGGATTAAAAATATTATTATAAGGTTTCCATTTTTTAAAGTTCCAATAGGTTCAACATAAACATAATTATATCCGACCATTAATGCTAAGCATATTGAAAAAAGACAAATTAATGTTCTTGTAAAATAGTTAGTTTTTTTATCCATTATTTATTTACGTTTTGATTTTGCGCTATTACGCATAACGTTTTCGGGCTTTGCGTTCGGGCGGGTTTCGGAGCACAAAGTTTCTTTTTATTACAAAAGTTCATTAGAAGCACAAAACTCCAAGTTTGCACGTCAGCCCGCCTGACGCAAAACCCGTGTTAGGCGTAGTTTTTTATATCGAAATCCATTTTACTCAGATATTCATCAAGTGTCATTTTTCCTTTAGCCTTGTTCACTGCAACTTCGATCGATATTGTCGCTGAAGCAAGGGTATTTCTATTGTTATCAACGATACTAACTTTAGTTTTCTTGAAATTATCCTTTACAAACTTGTCATCGTAAATTGCACATGAAAGTTGGTCTAGGCATTGCGATGCATGTATTAAAGAAGATTTAACGTCATGTCCTACCTTTCCTTTAACATTAAGACAAAAAATTTCGTCCTGTTCTTCATTTGATACAAATTCAAAACCGACAATTTGCATGTTATGAATGATGTGCAAGAGCGAAGACTCAAATCGAATACTCATATTTTCCGTACCGCCTAATTCAGCAACTATTTCTTCAATATAATTTAGGTCAGTCAACACTTGACCAAATCGAATTACGCCATATATGTCTTGTGTCCAATGTAAGATTCTGTAGAAATCGTCATAAGTCAACGTGAGTGTCTGAATATTGTTTCTTCCATACTCAACCACGATGTCGTGCTTGTTAATAGTGAAAGATTTGTGTGCAGCAATGTTTCTCCACTGATTTGTCGAAATTGAAAAAAAAGGATCTTCGAGAAACAGAAATGTTTCCCCTTTTACCTGATTAGGAAAGTCCCGAATTACTTTTCCAAAGTCTGCACTTGAATTGTCAGGAATATTTCCATGCAATTTATAGTTAACAAGTTTGTCTAATAATTTGAATCGAGGTTTAAATGCTCCTTCCAGGGTTTCGTCAATTACCTTGAAGTAATAACTTATTTTGTCTCTTTCCGAAAACTCTTTTTCGTCTGGCTGTGTCAATACATTTGTCATCCACTTCATGTCAGTATTTGAAATATCGTTAAATGAGTCAGCCAGAACTTTAATGATTCGAGGTTTGTCGGAACCAATGCATTCTTTATAAAGGTCAAACATCCACTCGAAAAGGTTGAAATACTCAGGTTTAGTGCAGAATCGTATGTAATTGATAATCTCAGTTCTCAATATCTCTTTGTTCTTTTCAACAATAGTTTCATCTGAGAAATACTTTCCTAATTTTAGTTTTAATAGAGCATTCCAATCTTCTACTGAAAAGTCAGAAGTAAAATGTAAGTCTTCATATATTTTGTCTCGTTTCAAGTCTTTTTAAAATTACGCCTAACATTGTTTTTTCACGAAACTACACTATGTTTTGTTTCGTTAAAAAACACCTATATCTGTATTTCGTTAAATTCCCCGCTAATATAATTAGTTTTTTGTAAATTAGGCACTTAGAAAGTTATTTTTTGTGGATAGCGAAATAAAATTAGTTAAATTAATTTTACTTACATATGGATAGCGAAACAATTCTAAAAACTTTACATAACCGATTGCAAGTGCAACGATATGCTAATAATACCATAAAGTCATATTGTGGTTATGCACAAATATTCTTAGAGTATATGACTAAATATCATACGCTTAATGAAATACCTATTGCTGAGATCGAAACTTTTATCAATGAAAAAGTATTTCAAGACAACATTAGTGCGTCGTATCAGCGCTCTTTAGTTGGCGCAATCAAGAAAATATATGAACTGGTCAATAATCAACAGATAGAATTAAACTATTTATATCCTAAACGAAAGTTAACTCATTTACCTACTTTTTTCTCTCAAGAAGAGGTGAAGAAGATACTAAATGCTACCGAAAATCTAAAACATAAAGCAATTCTTACTACTATTTACAGCTGTGGATTACGCTTGAGTGAATTAATTAATCTTCAACTAACCGATGTAAAATCAGACAGTGATTTACTTTTAATACAACAAAGCAAAGGAAATAAAGATAGACTAGTAGCTTTACCTGATAAGCTATTAAGTTTATTGCGGGAATATTATATTGAATACAAACCTAAAGTGTTTTATTTGAAGGAGTTAATGATACACAATACAGCGAAAGAAGTGCTCAGTTAGTTTTGAAAAGGTCCATGAAAAAAGCCAACATTACCACCAAAGGTAGCGTGCATACTTTACGACATTCGTACGCTACGCATTTAATAAAGAGCGGAATTGATATTCGGGTTGTGCAAGAATTATTAGGACATACTGATATTCGAACAACTATGATTTACACCCACATTACAGATGTAGATAAAAAATCAACACCAAGTCCATTAGATTTTTTATAATCTAAAAATAAAACACCCGAGCTTAAATTTTTGGGTGCAAAATTGGGTGTTTCTTATTTAATTCTTTGATTCAAGAGAGTGTATTGCAGAAAGGAAAGGATTACTGCGTGATCCCAATAGGGTTTCAAAACACAAAGAAAAACCACGGGCTG
>DCKE01000005.1:451498-521851 GCA_002320285.1 Flavobacteriaceae bacterium UBA1682
CAATAGGGTTTCAAAACACAAAGAAAAACCACGGGCTGGCGCCCTGGTTTTTTTGTTTCCCCTACGCTTATGAAAATGAATTTTCAACGCGGTGGGATTACTGCGTGATCCCAATAGGGTTTCAAAACACAAAGAAAAACCACGGGCTGACGCCCTGGTTTTTTTGTTTCCCCTACGCTTATGAAAATGAATTTTCAACGCTAGGGATTACTGCGTGATCCCAATAGGGTTTCAAAACACAAAGAAAAACCACGGGCTGGCGCCCTGGTTTTTTTGTTTCCCCTACGCTTATGAAATTAAAATTTCAACGCTAGGGGGAAACAAAAAAACCGATTGTTTTCACAATCGGTTTTTCTTTGCAGAGAGGAAGGGATTCGAACCCTCGATACCCTTTTGAGGTATACACGCTTTCCAGGCGTGCGCCTTCGACCGCTCGGCCACCTCTCTAATTCGAGTGCAAATATAGGATATATATCGGATGTAAAAAGTTTTTTTATCGATATTTTTAAAGCAACAATCGTTCTGATGAAGCCTCCCTAACGCTATTTGACAAATACATCCCACGAAAAACGCAGTATCGTAATACCAACGATAATCAGAAAGAATATTCTTACAAAGGAGTTTCCTTTCAACAAGGCGAGCTTCACGCCTAAAAATGCCCCTAAAAGGTTAAAAACCGCCATCGGAATGGCGTATTGATAAAGGATATGTCCCGATTGCGCGAAATACAACATCGCAGCGATATTCGTAGCCACATTGATGTATTTAGCACTGGTAGTCGCCTGTAAAAAATCATAGCCAATCAACGATACAAATGCCAACAACAAAAAAGTTCCCGTTCCAGGTCCTATCATACCGTCGTAAAATCCAATCGCAAATCCAAAGACCAAACCGATAATCAATTGATTGATCTTAGTACGCGTCTGTTGAGAATGTAACCCCAAATCCTTGCGCGAGTACGTATAGATCGCAATAGCAATCAACAAAACCAATATAACCGGCTTGATACCCGCCCCACTGACCAATGTTAGGGTATGTGCACCCAATAACGCACCTCCAAAAGCCAAAGCAGCTATAGGAAACAACAACTTCCAATCTACGGCAACATTTCTAGAATAACGATAAGCCGAAAAAGCCGTACCCGTCAAAGAAGGTATTTTAGTGGTTCCAAATAAAGTGGCAATGGGATACTGCGGTAAAATCACCAACATCGCAGGCGTCTGAAGCAATCCACCCCCACCTACTATAGAATCAATAAATCCCGCACATAACGATACCAAACACAACAACAAGGTTTCATAGGTAAATAAATCCCCAATAATTATTTCCATTTTTCTTTAGCCTAATCAACGACTGTTCTAACAACCGATTATCAATTCCTTCAATTTTCTTCTTTAACTCACTTAAAAAACTACACCAAATTTTGTTGCGCCCTTTTATCGATAAAGGTTGTCGGTTTACGGTTCATCGGATTAAATACGATTTTCTGTAAAACCTCGAAATCATTAAATTCTATACGCGGCGTGACACGCAATTTCGCGCGAAATAAATCTTTAATTATATTTAAGAAATCAACCGTGTCGTTGGAAGTGACTATGCGTATCAAGATGTCATCGGTACCGATATCGTTATTCGATATCTCGATTAAATGCAGTTTGATTTCATCAAAAGACGCCAGTAAATCATGCATCGCCGGCGGATACAAAGTCGTACCCTTATATTTTATCATGTGCTGTTTACGCCCTTCAACCGGTCCGATTCTATAGGTGGTTCTGCCACAAGCACAAACGTCCTCGTGCTTGCGTACCATATCGCCGGTTTTAAATCGCAACAACGGCAAGGCCTCTATACCCAATGTAGTCACGGTTAATTCACCAATTTGTCCCGATGCCACCGGCTGATTGTTTTCATCCAAAATCTCAGTGATAATCAATTCCGGATGGTGATGCCCGCCCTGAAAGTGATCACACTCCGTAAAAGCCGCACTCATCTCCGTAGAGGCATAGGTCGAAAACAACTGGATATCCCATTTGTCCGTGATGCGCTGCGCGAGTATATTGGGTTTTAAATCAGCTGTCCTCAAGGTTTCACCAATACAAATCACCCCTTTTATACTGGAATTCTGATAATCAATATGATTGATTTCAGCAAATTCTATCAATTTCAATAAGAATGAAGGTACACCTATCAGGTATTTCGGTTGGTATTTTAGGATGGAGTCCCATTGCAATTGCGGGATACCCGCCCCTACGCGGATTACCCCAGCTCCGAGTTTTCGCAAACCCAGAAAATACGCCAATCCAGCCATAAAACGGCGATCCATCGTAGTCATCAATTGTACCAAATCACCCTGCTGTATACCCGCACATTGGAAAGAAATCATTTCATTATAGGCCAAACGATCCAAATCACCATCGGTAAGTCCAAAAGTCACTGGATTACCCAAAGTACCTGAAGTCGTCGCATAATCGATAATCTGTGTTTTGGGAACACAAAAGAAATCGTCGTTATAAGCTTGTAGATCGTCTTTAGTAGTAATCGGTAAATCACACAAATCCTCTAGTGTATGTACACGGTTGATATCAACCGTATTTTCCTCAAATTGTTTGCGGTAATACGGTGAATGCTCCTTTAAGTAAATCAATAGTGCGCGAAGTTTCTCTTCTTGAAAGGCTTTGATCGCCGCTGGCGAAGCCAACTCTATCGGTGGTATTATCTGCATCTTCTCTGAATTTTTCTAAGGTATTTTTCAACCCTTTCAACCTCAATTTGGGTTGTGATTTCTTTAGTTTTCGCCTTTTCAAATTCGATCTGGGCCCGCTTTAAGTATCCTTTTTGATAATAGTATTTTCCGGCCCAAAAATATACCGACCAAAGTTCGGGATTTAATTCCTGAAATGCGGCAAATTCTCGTTCAGAAATAAACTCCTTAGCATCTATTTTTCGTTCGATCTCGCGCTCTTTTATTCTATATTTCTCATAATTCACATAGTCAATCGACTGCAAAAACGGGTCTTTTTGAATCGTCAAACTATCAATCCCTAATGTACGTACGCCTATCGGTTGCGATTTAAATATTTCCTTGAGATCATAAGCCACAAATTCCCCCAACTGATACGGATTTGAGGATACCCAAACCAAGCGCTGTTCCGGCTTAAAAATCACAGCGTGGTGTGCCAACAACTGATTTAAGGCTTTCTCATTGCCATACCCGATTTCCTTGGCGGCTAAACCATCCGTTTGCCTTAGTATCTCAGCCATTTTTTCAGGATTAAGCTGTTCACTTTGTTGAACTACCTGATTCATCTTGTCCCAACGATAAGCAGAATGACTTTGTTCGATTTGAGCCAAATTACGTGAATCAGACTGATAGGCCTCACTTTGAAAGTGATTGGAACACAGGATGTAATTGTTGTTTTCAACGCGATATACATCAAATTTTTTCGGAGAAATCTCCAGTAAAACCACTTGCCTATCCTTAGCACTACCTACCATAATCGACTCGGATACAAACACCTTGGTGTCTTTTGCCAAAGCAATGGCTTCGTCAATCGTTGTGGCATATTGTAAAATCTCCCTGCCCAGTATAGAAACCGGTGTTTTAGCTTTTAACGGAATCGTCGATTTGGCCGCATTAATGGTAACGGTTAATCCCTCTTCATTCATGCCCGAAACCACACCGATCATGCCTCCCCAAGTAACCGACATAAAGGCATGTCCCTTATCGGGTTTTACAAAGGCTACAATCTTATTTTTAGCAAAGTCATCGCCCATATAAAAATCAAAATTACGCCCGATCAACATCGATCCATCTTCCGATTTATCATCCCAAACCGCCAAAGACGAACAGCCCACCAGCGCCAAATCCTGAAAAGCATGTCCAATATCATGTGCCCCGTGCAAGTAAATATTGCGCTCAAATTTGTTTCCCAAAAAATTGTAATGATCGGTAGCATAATGGGAAACCCCATAAATTTCTGTCTGATATTCCAACGGAATGAAATGCAGAATATCGCGGTTGTAGTATTTTAATAAGCGGACCAATAACCGCTGCTTCCATGCAGAGGGAATCATTTCTTCTACTTTTGAAAAGAATACATTTTCTTGAAAACGATATAAATCTTGGGTTAATGCCCCAGTTTTATATCCGATTTGCAAGGGATCACCCGAAACATATAACTCCCATAATTGTTGACGATTTTTAATCAGAAAGTTGTCTTCCACCTGCGCGATCGTATCGTTAATCTGAGTGCGAACAGGAAAATTTTGATCAAATTTCTCAAATTTACTCGTATCAGTCCAACTCTTTTTAACAGCACACGAGCTCAAGAATAATACTATTATAAAAACGCTGTAAAAGTTTTTAAAAATTCTCATATTCTTCTAATTCACGATGTATTCGATTTAACATATATTCTTTACCCAAAATCTCCGAACAGGTAACAAATGCACCAACAGTTACTCCCAAAATACCGTGCATACCGACGTTTTGACCCGTAAAGAAAAAATTACTAACCTTGGATCTGACAGAAACAAAAGTCTTCATCGGTGCATTGGAATCCTTAACAAATCCATACATATTACCATTTTCTGCTCCTATAAAGTCACGGTACGACAACGGACTAGACGTATATATCTCGGCTATAGACTCCCTAATTGTTGGGAATTTCTTTTCTAATTGGCTAATGATTAAATCGGCTTTTTCATCTTTAAACCGCTCATACGACTCACTTCTGCTTTTTTTATTTTGTATGGTTGACGTATTATAAGTCGCCTCCCACTGTTCAAATTCTTTGATATCCATATAACTCATAATAGTCATACTCTCCCCCCACTTTTGATCTTTCTCTGAACAATTCATCGTTGACACAACCAATTGGGGCCATGCTCCTTTCGGTTTTTCAAAAGTATTCCAAACGGAATCAATCGAATCAAAATGGTAGGTATTGTAATTTAAATACGGGAATGATTCTGGTTTTAGTACCAAATACACCGTAAAAACCGACGGTACCACCTCCAATCCTTTGATGCGTTTGGTGAAAGGTTTGGAGAACCGATGTTCCCCGATCATTTTCAAAGAGGTTTTAAGGTTGATGTTCGAAATAAACTGTTTTCCATTATAACGTCTACCATCACTAGTGACACAGGCTTGAAGTATTTCATCTTCAAAGATAAAATCGACCACCTCCGTATGTTTATAGGTTTCACCACCGTATTTTTTAAGTTCTTTGATCAATAATTTGGATATCTGACTACCTCCATTTACACACTTCCACGCGCTATTGATGTAGGAATTAACAGATAGTGCATGTACATATAACGGGGTACGGTCTGCGTCGCCTACATATAAAAAATTGGTTCCCGCTAAAACGGCTTTCAACTTTTCATTCGTCGTAATACTGTCGATATATTCTTTAGCATTAATGGAGAGTATCTCTTCATCATACCCCTTGCCCGACTGTAACGTATACATTGGAAAAGCATGGCACACTTCTTCCACTTTATCTAAATAAGCCCTAATATTGGATTCTTCCTCAGGAAAGTAAGTCAATAATTGGTCAACAAAATTATCATAGCCTTGAGCATGGGGATACCAATGATCATCACCGTCAAAAGTAACGACATCGAAGTGATTCTGATCCATTCGCTCAAGCTTTAAATCTTTCATGATTCCCAAATAGGAAAAGTACTGATAGAGATTTTGCCCTTTGTCCAAACCACCGATATAGTGTACTCCGGTATCAAAAATGGTTTTGTTACGAACGAAAGTTTGCAGATTTCCGCCATATTGGTTGTTTTTCTCCAATACACAGACCTTTTTGCCTTCTTTGGCTAAGATAACGGCCGAAACCAAACCCCCTAAACCACTTCCGACCACTACAACATCATATTGCTTATACTCCATTATTTCGGCGCTTATATATACGAAGATACTGATCTTCATACTCTTGTTCAAAGAATTCCCAACTGAATTCCATATTCAAATCCGCCAGCACTATTATTTTTTGTATCGATTCGGGTACTTCTACCAATTTATATACTGTAGTAATCAACAACAGTTTACAGTCCGTCGTCGCTTCTTCCAATTGATTGAGATAGCTGATATCGCGAATTTTAGATAGATAGTTGGTCTGCGCAATCGCGCGATGTTCGGAATCTATAATCCAAGTTTGCACTTTACGCTTGGCTTGCTGCAAGGTCAACATAAAGTCCTTCTGACCGTAGTCGTTGGAAATATGCAATATACTTGCCTGTGCATCTATATGACTATTCCATTGATAAATCGCTGTTTTATATTTTTCAAAATCGCTTTTAACTGCCGTTTCTATCTCATATTCTTTGTAGCGATAACTCAACAATAATTTCTTTTTAAAATAATCTTCACCCTCGAGCTCTTTGCGAATTTCAGCAAACTCATTTCTAAAGTGTCGGCTGATTTTTTTGGTACGCTCGGCATAACCGCTACCAAAAGCCGGATCATCGTATTGAATTCTAGCTCCAATAAAATCAATGATTTGTCCATCATAAATGATGTGATCTCCCTTGGGAATTACCTCGGAATTCCCGTGAATATAAATCGGCAAAATGTCGATCTTTAAAGCTTCTGCCAAATAGAAAGCCCCTTTGTGAAAGCGTTTTACATCATTGTCTACCGAACGGGTTCCCTCGGGGAAAATCATCAGGGAAAACCCTTGATCTATGCGTTCTTGCAATTTATCTAAACTGTTTTCAATACCTTGTGATACTGGATAAAACCCCGCCATACGCACTACTTTTCCAAAAATAGGAGAATTATAAACCCAATCATTAATCAGAAAAACAATATTGGGATTTATCATTCCAATAGCCAAAGTATCCAAAAAAGAGGTGTGATTGGAAATGATAATCGCGGGTTTACTAAAGTCTTCCCCTGTTCGATTGATCAACCCCTTTTTCACAAAGGGATTCAGATATAAAACCGAGGTCATAAACCACGACATGCCCTTGCTGAATACCTTGTACTTCTTGAGTTTGCTAACCGGAGCTACAATCATAAACAACCGAATGATCAATGAAAATAAGACTCCAACTAAACCGTAGTACAAAAAGGATAAACACGAATGAAAAAACAGTCTTATCGTCAACGGCGACTTTCCTTTTTTCGGTCGATTGGTAATAAAGGTTCTAAATAAAATTGGATACAGCACAAAAGTGATGATTACAGCAGAAAACACCCCTATTAACGATACCAAAGAAATTGATTTTAACGCAGGATGCTTGGCAAAAACCAATGCCCCAATCGCCAATATGGTAGTCAACACCGCCAGTAAAATAGAGGTTCGATAAGCCGGCATTTCATCTTTACCCGTAGTATATTCCTTCTGCAATGCCGCAGTCATAAAAATACTAAAATCTACTCCATGTCCAAAAACCAAGGTGCAGACTATGGTACTAAAAATATTAAATTCGATATGAAACAAGCCCATCAGCCCCATAGTGACCAAACCCGTTAATACAATCGGTATCATACTGATGATCACCAATTCCAAACGTCTAAAGAAGACCCATAGAATCAGTACAATCGCGACAAAAGAATAGTTGATAAGATTATTGAAATCCGTTACGAGTTCTCCCAAAAAGGTTTCGTTCATCTTTTTACGGTCAATGACCAACAGATCTGTCTCCTTACTGATTTTGTCGACAAAAGAAGCCCTTTTAGCATCTTCGAGTTTGACCAAGGTAGAAACGGTATAAAACCCCTGATCTTCGGTGATAAATTCTTCGAGAATCTGCGGGTTTAATCCCTTGTAATCGGTTAGAGTAATCGGTTCAAATCGCGTTTGCAATAACTCGTAAAAGGCTTGATAAGTATTGGCTTTAAAACCATATGCTTGCCCCTCTTTAATCAGCTGTTGTTTAAACTGTAAAGTATCGACTGTAGTACTCCAAAACGCATTCCACTTGGCGATTCTCACCTCCTGGTCCTTTTGTGAGAGAACTAATCCCCCCAAAGAGCTGAAATTAAGTATTTCACCGCGTTGAACCCCTTGGTTTAATTGGTTAAACAAGGCCGTATTCTCACGGATTAAGTCATCAATTTTAGAACCATATTTGGCGAGATAAATCGATTTCGTTTCCTTATCCGTACTGCTCTCCAACTTAGCCTCCGCAGCTTGCAGCTCTGCCGGAAAAAAGTTCAGTTTCGACAGATCGTCATCGAACCCGACTTTATTAAAAGTGAAAAAACTTACTACTATTAAAAGTACACAACTAATCATCAAGGTTTTGCTGCGATCAAACTTAAAATGAGCAACCTTATCTACTATGGTCTGATTTTCTTCAAGTCCTCTTTTGGGATGATACAAATGCGGTATCATCAGCAAGGAAATGATACCCGATGCCATTACCGTAATCGACGCAAATATCCCTAAGTCCTTTAAGGATTCGGAATTGACAAACAACAAACACAAAAAGGCGATCGCCGTTGTCCCACTACTCATCAATATGGGTTTAGTAATCTCTTTATACAGACTTTTGGTATCGCTACAATGCTTGTAATGCGTCATGATATGCAAGGCATAGTCAATGGTTATACCCAGCAATACAGCCCCAATACTCAACGAAATCGCCGAAATCGAATCCTTTAAAAAGTATAAGATCATCAATGCAAAAAGACCGCTAAAAAGCGATGGAATAAATATGATGATCGGGATATATACCTTTTTGTAAAACAAGATCAATATCAACATTAAGGCACACATCGAAATCATCACGGTATTTTGTATATCGTGCTTGATCTGTTTAGCATTCGCAACTGCAACAAAGGAGGATCCGAAATAATCAATCGATGATTTGTGGCTAAAAGATTGATTTAAATTTGCTTTAATCTCGTTCAGTGCCGCTATAAATAAGGTGTTATGTTCGGTTTCCGTACCGGCTAATTTGGGATTAATAAACAACAGCAACTTGGTTTCATCCTGAGATACTATAAATCCGTTATAAAGTTTATAATCGTCGCTGAGATTCAGTTTTTGTAGTTTTTGTAAGGCCAGAAAACCAATTCCCGCGGGGTCCTTTAAAATAAATTCTTTGGCAATCATTCCCGTAGGAGACACTAGTGTGCGATAATTATCTGCGACTAAATGGGAAAGACTATCCCTATTGATCTTAGCTTCTATAATCTGATAATCTTGTGGTTCCAGGAAAAGCGGTAGGTTAGTATAAATAAAATCAAAGGTTTGATTGATATTATCTTCATCTATTTGTCCCTGTATTGAACCGATATACGAGTCTAAAGGTGCCAAACTATCTAAAAAAACCTGAGCCATCTCGGTCATACTATCCAAATCACCGAGAGAATCCCTTTCGATGATTACAGAGATTTTATCGGCAAATTTAAGCTGTTTTAGAACTTTTGAGCTGACGTTGGTCTTTTCGTTTTTAGGTATGATCCGCGTAATATCCTCTTCAAATTTTATTTGATACGCAAAATAGCCCATGATCACTAAAGCGACCATAGAGAGTATTATAGCAATACTTTTGTTGCGTTTTACACTTAAAAATACCTGATAAAAAAACTGATGCATAACTATTTATTTTTAAAAAACCGCAACAATACGTAAGAGCCAAATCCAAAGCTACTCGCGACTACAGTTGCTAAGATCACACTACCTACCAAATATTGAAGCAAGTGATTTGAAATCATATCGACAGAGATTTGATCGAAACTAAAAGGCACTGCAGCACTGTAAAAAAAAAGTCCGCCTACTTGCAACGAGCCATAAATGATCAGGGGAATCATCGGAGGAATGCTGACATTCGAAAAAGCAAATGACAAGGCTTTATTTAAGCGAAGTACCGCCGCTAAAAAAATCGACAGAAAGGATTGCAACCCCCATAAAGGAGCTATACCAATAAAAGTACCTAACGCTATCGACAGTGCTTTTTTTTCATTGGAATCATCACTGCCGAGAATGTCTTCTCGGAGAAACTTTTTAAAGCTTTTTTTTTTAAATCGCAGTACTAAATTTCTAGGAAAAATATACAATAAAGCGATCACTACCAATACGGTATTTAAAACACTTATTCGTGCAAAATCTTTAAACGGTCGAAAATGCGATACCCTTTCGTTGGGGTCGTATAATATATTAATCGGTACGTTTTGTACGGGAATATGTCGCCAAGCCGTACGCACGATCACTTCTATTTCAAATTCAAATTTCCACGTCACGTACTTCTTGGGAATCGATCGTAACGGATACATCCGATAACCCGATTGTGTATCGTTTAATTGAATTCCCGTTTCAAACCAAAACCAAAAATTCGAAAACTTATTGCCAAAACTGCTTTTTTTGGGTACATTTTCTTGGTTCATGTTACGACTGCCGATCCACAATATATCTTGTTGGGCTTCGATGTGCTTTTCTACGAAAATTGGAATATCTTCTGGAAAATGCTGTCCGTCAGAATCGATAGTGATTGCGTAGTTATACCCTAAATCCAATGCTCTTTTAAAACCCTGTCTCAAGGCATACCCCTTTCCGCAATTGGTTGAAAAATGAATTTGATGCAGGTCGCTATACCCCTGTAAGATACTGGCCGTTTGATCCGTAGACCCATCATTAATGATAATGATATCGTCAGTAAAACACAAAACACCTTCAATGACGCGAGAAAGTGTTTTGGGATTATTGTAAGTGGGAATAATAACACAGATACCATGCTGTTGCATTTTGTCTGTAGTGTTTAATAAGGCGTTCATTGCAAGGGCATTTAAAAATTTTGCTTTTCAGCATCGCTAAAAACCTTTGATTGCAAGCTGTAGTCCTTTATTAAATCCTGAACTGCCTTGGATTCCTTTTTATAACCCTCGACAATCATTTTCCTATCTTCTTGTATGTTGCTGCTGTATTTTAGTATTTTAGGAGCGTGCTCTTGAATGGATAAACGGATTAATCTCATTTCGACATTCTTTGGCTCCTTGGCAATACTCTTTTCTAAAATAGTCAAACCCTCTGTTGCATATTTTTTTTTATGCAACAAATCGCTGCTATTTTTAGCTTTTAAGGTAATGGCTGCTCCTCTATAAGCTTCGACTAATGCCGATGCCGCAGGTTCCTCTGAAAACAATTCATAAAAAGCATTGGCCTTTTCTTTAGAGTTATTAGCTACTTTAAAATGAGCACGAATCGTCCCCAAATCTGGGCTTGTACTACCCAAAAAAACCGCAATCCATATAAAAAAAAACTTCATCTTATACTATTTTAAAGGTTGTACCCATTTTTAAAGCGACCGTTTCTTCATAAACAGCCGTTGTTTTGACCTTGGACTGTGCTAATTCTAAATCGGTATCCACGCTCATTTCCAATTTCAATTCCGGATGTAATTCCGGATTGATCAGTGCCATAAATTTCACGTTACTAACCTGACTCATAAACAATTTTTTACCCGTAAAACGCTCCGTCAATTCTTTTACAATTTGCATCATGCAAACTCCTGGTGTAACCGGATTATCTGGAAAATGCCCTTTAAAGATCTCATGCTCTTTATTCAATCTGATCCAGACTATATAATTTTTCTCGTCCAAATTATCAAGACTCACTACGGAATAAAAATCTTTTAACAACATCGTAAATTAAACTGTATTATAAATTCTTAGTTTTTACAAATATACATTCTTTATTGGCTTTTATACAAGTGGTTTTTAAATAAAAGGAAGTCCTAAATTTCAACTAATACCTACCACTAAAACGGATATTAAACCACCCTGTACTGTTAAACATCCTACACCGCTATAGCAAATCTACCCCATAACAAAAAAAGGATGTGTTTTGTTTAAAACACATCCCTTATAATTTACTTCATCTTATAATATAAGCCTATTTGAAAAGTAGAATTCGTTATGCGATTGCCGTAATCAAAATAATAATCATCATAATCGGAATAAGGTTCTGCAAATCCCTTTTTAAAACGCGCTTCAATACCCAATGATTCTGTAAAATCAAATCCTAAACCGATGTTGATCGTAACATCTACCTCTGTACTGACGTTCTTTGGTGAATTCACTAAAAATTCAAGACCCGGCCCTGCATGAAAGTTAAACTTTTTATATTCAAATTTATTAATAATGTTTACCCCCAAGTATTGAAGGGATATATCGCCTTTTAATTCAGGCTGACCTTGATATTCTCCCCAACCTCCTCCAATAGGTGGTAGATATGCCGTTTCATATTGGTATATTACATCACTGGATCCCTGCCTAGAATAAGTCAGTTCCGGTTGTAGTGTATAAAATGGCGTAAACTTAATCGCTCCAAATGCTCCGACATAAAAATCAGTTTTGGTATTTCCATCCACTTTAGTTAAATTACTAAAATTAACTCCCGCGCGTACACCCGGATTAAAAGTTACTTGTGAATAAACTTGATAAGCTCCAAAAAGGCAAAATAATAGTAGTGTTTTTTTCATATAAGTTTGTTGTTTTAAATTAATGCTGATTGTTCACCAATCGTATTGATCAATGATAATTTACGAAATATAATACATTATTACATACCTTATTGTCCTTTTATCATAATTATTAACATTTATCTTACTACATGCTTGCTTATAAAGTAAAAGACAGAGGAGATGAATTCTAACGATGAGTCCAGACAAACTATTATATAACTGTTTTTTTGACTTGCAACAATTAAGAAATTCCTTAGCTATGGGTTTTACCATTCCAATTCAACTGAAATCGATTAATGAGTTAAACTAATTTTTAGGTTTATATTGTGGTGTATGATTTCGATTTGTTTTAATTCTTTATGCTCATCGGATGTAAAATTCAAATCCACCTTTCTTTTATATTTAGAAAAGAGAACGATTTGACTCAATTGACCATCTTCCTTGTTTACGATAAAATATCTCTTGTCCAGCTCAGATTTAAATCCCCAACTAGTTCCAGCATCGAACTTTTTATCTACTGGATTGACAATTCTCAACATGGTGGTAAAATCATTTTTCAAAATATTGAGAATGATTTTCTTGTTTAGATCCTCCATCACATAATTAACGTGAAAGGAAGTGTCTGTGATGGTAAAATCAAATAGGGTATTCCCAAAATCGGAAGTAAAAACCATTCTGTGTTCTTGTTCACCGATGCGCTTAGCAATAAACAAACCCGTTATGGTTTTGCCATAAACCTCTATACGCCCTCGGTAAAGGGTTTCTTTTTTGTAATCTGCGAAATAATTATTGATAACGCTTTCCCGAACCACAGTCGGATTCTGCCCATCAAGTTGGAATGGTTTACACGAATTCAAACTCAACAAGATTAAAATACTAATTATTAAATATCGCATCATTTAAAGCGGTGTTGATTTTTTTATTTTTAAAGACGATACGCGTATAGTCATTAGACGGCTCAATGAGTTTCACTTCGGAAACCGTACTTTGATTGTTATTAAAATACAAAACGATTTCTTTGATATACTTATTTACTTCCTTAATCTTCGGCTGTAATTTGGCAATATCCCTGTTATTGTCTTTAAAATACGTGATTACAAATGCCGTTTCGTCAAACATATTCCCACTGACACTTCCCATAATTAAAGCGTTGATCTTTTCAAATTTTTTGTTATTACCGAGATCCACCTTGTTTTTCTTTCCTTGATCGTTGATAAATACTTTGTTGTCTTTAAAAACGATACTGTACACAAAGGGGGTATCGTATTGCCAAAGGAGCTTTCCCGGTGTTTTTAAAGACATTTTACCGTCAGACACGATGTCCTTATCCAAGAAACTCATGTGTTTGTATTGGATAAAATCAGTCGTTAATGTTTTAATTTTTTTTGCCTCTGCAACCGTGGTTTCCTTGAAATTTTTTACTTCTGAGGCAGTCATACTCTTTTCTTGAGCAAAAATTCCGTGGCAGTAAGCTACAAATACAACTAATAGTATGCTAATTTTCATATGCTGTTTATATTTTTGTCATTAAGGATATACGATATCGTCATATGCTTTGATTTTAAACAAATCCGCTACCGTGACACATTGGTAGTCATTTTCACTTAGAAAGTTCAATAATTGTTCCACTATCCTTACCGACTGCGGGCTAACATCGTGAAATAAGATCACACTTCCCGGTTTAATTTTTGAAATCACCGTTCTCAATATTTTCTCTTCGTCTTTGATTACCGTGTCCAACGATCGTATGCTCCAGCCGATAACCGTATGCCCGGATCGCTTTACTGCTTTTGCCACATGAGGATTCGTTACTCCAAAAGGCGGACGATACAACAGCGGCCTCACACCAATAACCGATTCGATGATCTGATCGTTAAGCTCTATTTCTGCCAGCATTTTTTCAGTGCTCAAAAAACCTGTATTGACAGCGTGGGTATAGGTATGATTGGCGATGAGATGTTGTTGATCAAAAACTTCTTTGAGCAAGTCCGGATGTTTTTCTATTTGCTTACCAATACAGAAAAAGGTTGCTTTGGCATGGTATTGCTCCAATAACTTTAATATCGATTTTGTATAAATAGTAGGTCCATCATCAAAAGTAATCGCTATTCTTTTATTGATCTCCCCTTTCTTTTTATAAAAAACCGGTAAAAAATAACCCAATCTAATGTCAAAAGCCCCCCAACTCACTATCGCTAAAAAAACCAACAACACGCCCCATAATCCCATTAGTGTGGTTTTAAAAATAATAGCACTTAACACAACGGCTAATACCACTACTATAAAAACAGGAACTATGATCTTGTGTTTCAACATTTCTCCAAAAGTATCAAACTGTGATCTTCACCACGTAATTGATTATAAATTAGAACATTCTTAATCAAACCGGTTTTTTTCTTTGCTTTTAAAACGGTCTTCGGAACATCTTGATTTTTAACGATGACAGCACCCAACAATAGTCCAAAAGCCGAAACAGTGTCGTATTCTCCTGTCAGATGTTTGTAATGTACGAGATCTGCCCAAGGTAATGCGCTTTCGATTTGATCGAAATAGCCCTTGCTTTCAAGCATTTGGTTATCGCCCAATATCAATACGTCTATATCTTCTGCTGTGCGTTGATTCGCCTCTAAAAATTGCTGTAGTCCTTGGTTAAAGGTGGTTTTTTCAAATTTATGTTGCATCCACACATCCACTACTTCAGCATAAGTGGTGTCTGTTTTTTGATTTTGCAAACAGAAAAACGTCGCACCTTCTCCAATATTAACCCCTTCTTTGAAGGGTTTATCAAAATCGGTATTCACCAATTCGGTTAATTGCAACAAACTCAACGTATAATCAGAAATCTCATCAATACCTCCTACCAATGAGTTGTTTAGCTCCTCATTTTGAATTTGCAACAATGCATCTAGCAAGGCCGATTCAAAGGATACAGATGCATGAACATAGGTAAAATTATACCCTTTGCATTGTAGTCGTAATGCGATTTGTGCTCCAACGGTATTATGAGTGGACTGGATAAAGGATGTCGGTGTTAGAAACTGCTCGTGATTTTCCAAAAGACTTCTCAAGAATTTTTCAGAATCTTCCAAGCACCCCATGCCCGTACCTGTAATAACGGCATCTGGCATCGTTAATTGCGCCTGATCAAGAGCTTGTTGTGCGCTATAAATACCCATTTTGACCCCCTTAGCCATACGTCTTAGCATAGCTGGGGCAATCATTTCTTTATAGGAAGGATGCTGTGCATAATTAATCGCCTGAGTGATTGGTACAAATGATTCTATATCCAACCCCAATTGGGAATTTTGAACAGAAACTCCTCCTATTCCATTGATGTATACCTTTTTCATATAGCTCCTATATTTTTTTCAACGGTTTACTACACTATTGATTAATTTGTGTTGTCTGATTTAATTGGCTTATCTCGCTAATTTACTCCATGTTTAGAGAATATAACCGTTGAACAATTGCCTCCAAAACCGAAGGAATTAGACAATACATAGTTTATGGGCTTGTAGACCATTTTGGTTTGCGGGATCAGATTAAACTCTTGCATCGGTGTTTTGAAATTTAGATTCGGATACAACACATTGTGTTTCATAGCCAATAAACTAAAAACCGCTTCAATACCACCTGCTGCTGCTAAGGTATGTCCCGTATACGGTTTTGTAGAACTCATATCAGGTACCTCATCATTAAACACACGTAATAAGGCTCTTCCTTCCGAAAGGTCATTGTTTCCCGTTGCAGTTCCATGTGCATTGACATAGTCAATCTCACGGGGTTGGATACCGGCTAATTTCAGTGCTTTTTGCATGGCCAAAAAAGCCCCCTCACCCTCTTGTGAGGAAGCGGTTTGATGAAAAGCATCATTGGCATTGCCATAACCGCATATATATCCCAAAACCGTTTTTCCACCTTCAGTTATGGCCCGCTCCGACTCCAATACCAAATAAGCAGCAGCTTCACCGAGATTTAAACCTTTTCTATTTTGATCGAAAGGAGCGTTGTACTCGTCCGACAAAATCATCAATGTTTTAAAACCGTTGATCGTGAACTTAGACATCGCATCTGCACCTCCAACAATCACGCGATCCAGTTTCCCCGATTGTATCAATCGACAACCGAGCATGATTGCATTTGCAGCAGAAGAACAAGCCGTGCTAATGGTGGTGACTACCGATTCAATTCCCAAATAATCGGCAATTTTCTTACTGCTGTCTCCCCCGTGATGACTCGTAATGTATTTACGCGTTTCCGGTTTATCAAAATAGTCGTAAAAATACTTCTCGGTAAAATCCATACCACCGACACTAGTCGATGATATCAGCCCCGTTTTATATGCATTTATATCTACAATTCCCGCGCTGTCGATGGCTTGTTTGGCGGCATAAGCCCCTAATAAAGCGGTTCGCGTAAAACTGTTGTCAGATGGCAAATCAAGCCGATCAATCAATTCTTCATTCGTCCATTTGATTTCTCCCACAAAAATATCGGGTGAATGTACTGTCTCCAGTTGTGTCAACCTCGTTAATCCGTGTTTGCCCTGAAGTAGGGATTCCAGATTTTCGTCTACGGTAGTACCAATAGCGGTTATAATACCCATTCCCGTAATAGCTACCTTATGTTGCATAATTACTTTGTTCTATTTGCCCCTATATATTGAGCCATGGTTTCTATAGATTGGAAAATCGTCTTTCCCTCTTTTGGATCGCTTAGTTTAATACCATAATCCTTGTCCATCAAAACAATCAATTCTAAAGCATCGATAGAGTCTAACCCCAAACCATCTCCGAAAAGAGGATCATTGTCTTGAATATCGTCTACTGAAATATCTTCTAAATTTAAAACCTCTACAATCTTGTTTTTCAATTCTGTTTTTAATTCTTCCATTTTTTTACTTTATAATTTTTTGTATTTCTATTTTATTATGTGCTTTTGTACCTTGCTTCTCCACGAGATAACCAACCAGTTTATAGGATTCTTGATAATACTCAACCCAGCCACAAAGCACTTTACTCGCCTTATTGCTCTGCAATAAATAGTTTGCATTAGCCAGCATCAAATCTACGGGAAAAGAAGCTGCTACAAAAAAAGCATTTTCTGATCTCAATTGGTGTTTAATACTAATTTCACCCAGACATATATTTGCCAATGTATAAACGAACACTGCAGGACTCGGATAATAGGCCGTTTTGTCAGCAATACTTTGTTGGTGTTTGATATCCGTATCTAAACTCGATGATTTATTCGCTAAAATCACAGCTATATCTTGGGCTTGGTCGTCTTTATTTAAAAGAAATTCCACGCCTAAAAGAGCTAATTTACTCAGGCTATCCATTTTAAAAAATTTGGGATACGCCATGTTCAAATGCTGATAAATCTCTTTGGCAAACACTGAAAAATCTCCTGCGTCTGACCTAAAAACTTCCTGCCCTTGCACGGATACCACTCCTTGCTCTATGACGACGTATTTTGATATATGCATTTCTTCTTTCACTTTAATTGACTTTTTCCAAGATGATTGCAGCATTGGTCCCTCCAAATCCAGAAGCCGTTTTCAGTATTCGATGAATCTTTTGATACTGATTTTTCGTCGTGACATTTAGCTTTTCAGAGGTTCCCTGTACTTCAAAACCCTTGCTGACAATTAAACTGTCTTGGCTCATCGCCATCATAGCCATAACTACTTCTAATAAACCAGAAGCACCTAGGGTATGTCCATAATATCCCTTTAGACTGTGCAACGGAATATGTTGCATGCCCAATCGATGAAATGCGATGGATTCCATCTCATCATTAAAAACTGTAGCCGTACCATGAGCAGAGATCATATCTATCGTATCGCTTTCAATACCCGCCTCCGCAAGTGCTCTGCACACGCTTTGATATAATCCTTCTCCGGTTCGCGATGGGCCTGAAATATGATTGGCATCTCCAATGGAAGCCTCTCCGCTGATTTCAACAGAATGTTTTTCCTGATCTCCGGCAACATAAATGGCAGCTGACGCTTCTCCCAAACTGACTCCAGTTCGATTCACATCATACGGTTTGCAGGCCGTATTACCCATCGCTTGAAAAGAATTGAAACCCGAAACAACAAATTCTGAGAGTATATCTGCTGCTACTACATAAACCTCATCGAACTGATCCATTTGAATCATTCGTTTTGCTACGCTTATTGCCAGAACCCCAGAAACACAAGCATTGCTTACCAATATGGGTTCAGTGCTAAAACCGTAGCGATTTGCTATCTTCTTCGCTAGAATAGTCATATCCGCTTGTAGCGGGTCTGCAGTTTCTAAAAAATCTATATTCCCTTTAGTTGTAGAAATGATTAAACCCGTCTTGGCGTGAATACCGCGCTTTTGAACCATCGGATCAAGAGCTAAAAACAGTAATTTTTCCAAACGACTCGTTTCTAAATCCCTTTTACCAAGTTTACTAAATGCCTGATCCAACTTGTAGTCGTCGATTTTAGACGCATAAAAGTCCGTCAGCCCCCCCAATTGATCAATAAGAGCAATACCGGTTTCACTGCGTTGTATGGCTTGCCAATTGCGCTCTAGATCAAAACCTAGCGGAGTGATGCAATTGGCGTCATTTATATATACTTTCTTCATTTTATAACAAACCTATTTTCTTTTTCCACGCTTCAAAAAAAGGCGGAATATTTAACGTCAAATTGCCCTCTTCATCTAAAAAAACCTGAGTCGTTTCTCCCGTACACACTATTTGATTCTCGCTATTGTAAATTTTAAATCTAAACACCATTTTTGCGGCAGGTGTATCCACAAAGATCGTTTCAATACGCACCACATCTCCATATTTAAGCGGTAATTTATGTTCACAAACCGATTTTACGATTGGTGTACTATAACCGTGACGCATCACATCCAAATACGAAATCTGATGCTTGCGACCGAATGCTTCTCTTCCATCTTCGAAATAGCTAATATAATTACCGTGCCAAACAATTCCCAATGCGTCGGTTTCGTTAAAGCGAATTCTAATATCGCAAGTCACCGTTAATTCGGGAACTTCTTTATACAGATCTTTTTTTCTTATCATACAAAATTGATATGGTGACCATTAAAACGAAAAACAAAAACAACAGGCTGAGTTCTCCGAATATATCCATTATAGAACCGTTGCGCAGTAAGATATTATAATATCCGCTAAGAGCCCAATTCATCGGTGATAATTTTGAAACGTATTGCATGACCTCGGGCATTGCAAAAACGGGAATCCAAACACCCCCAACCGCTGCCAGAATAACTACAAAAGTTGCTCCAAAAGGGGAGGATTGTTCTTGAGTTTTAGCCAGTGTTCCTAGTAATATTCCAAGACCTATAGCGGCTAATCCGGCAAACAGCGTCATTACGGTTAATAAGATAAAATAGCCCTGTACTTCAAAACGAGGCAATCCAATTTGTGGAAACACTAAGTTACCGACCAAAATAATGGCGTAAAACTGCAACAGACAAATCAACAGATAGGTGATGGTTTTTCCGGCTAGCAGTATATATGTCGGTGTTGGATTGCAACGCAAACGCACCTGAGTACCCAAGGTCTTTTCTTTGACAATATTTATCGATAGCGGCACCATGATAAAGAAAATCGCAAACAAGGTCCATGCCGGAACATTGTGTTGCACCGAATTGGGCTTGTTTGCTTGCTCTACAGCTTTGGGAGACATTTCTTTAAATTGGATAAAATCTCTAACTCCCGCTGCTAATGGCGCACTTCCCTCACCAAGACTTTCCTGAAAAGCACTGTAAATCAGTTGATTTTCTGTTTGAGCAATCATTTTATCAATCGCATTTTTAATGCCCTCTTTAAAAGTACTCTGAGTCGCGGGGTCAAAGTAAAAATGAATCTGTTTGGGCGTAATTTCTCTAGCTCCTGTTTTCACTGTCGGCTCTAAGCTAAAATCCTCCAATATGCTTTCGACATTTTGATTGATTTTTGCTTTTAAATCAACCGATAAATCTTTAGGTAAAACTAAAGCCATTTGATAAGAACCTTTATTGACTTCCTTTTTTGCCAGTTCCTCTGTAATAGCGATCCCATCCAACTTATCGATCCACAGGAAAGTTCCCGAAGCATTGATCTGTTTCTTGATGGTATCGGAGATACTACCTCCATCGTTATCGACCAAAATTATCGGTAATTTTTTATCTGATATCGCTTGGTAGGAACTGTTTTGAATTAAAGTAACCGTCACTACTAAAATCAACGGCATAACAAATAAGATGATCAAACCGCCAAAATCTCTTTTGAGCAGTAGTAATTCCTTTTTAATAGACATCCACAATTTATACCACATCGCGCAAATTTTTACCAGTTACAGCTATAAATACATCTTCGAGGTTTTTAGCACCTTGGATTTGAGCGATTAATTCGCTTGGTGTTCCTTCCACAAATAATCTTCCGCGATCGATGATCCCTATTTGGGTACACAGTTCTTGCGCTTCCACCAAATGGTGTGAGGTGTAAATGATGGTTGTTCCATTTGCATTGAGTTCTTTTAGAAACTGAATTATAGCGGTTTTAGATTGTACATCTACGCCCACTGTTGGTTCATCTAAAAACAATAATTTAGGCTGATGTAAAACACCCGCGATCAAATTAACGCGGCGTTTCATACCACCGGAATAGGTTTCTACCCTTTTATTGGCAAAGGCACTTAACCCCAGAACCTCCAAGCTTAAAGCTACTTTCTCTCTTAAAATCTTACCTTTTAAACCATACATACTTCCGAAGTACATCAGGTTTTCTGTCGCCGTCAAAGTCGGATACAAGGCGTATTCTTGCGGAACCACCCCGATATTGCTTTTGATTTCAGTAGGGTGTTGTTTATAATTCCAATTCAGTATCGTAAAGTTCCCTGCTGTAGGCTCTAACAAGCCACAAAGCATTGCGATTAAGCTCGTTTTACCTGCCCCATTAGGTCCCAATAAACCATAAATTTCCCCTTCTTGAATATCTAAACTCAAGTCATTCACTGCAAATAAATCTGCGTCCTTGTATTTTTTATACAAGTTTTCGATATGTATGATGGAACTGGCTACCACTTTATACTGCTTTTTTTAATTTTTTAAAAAATTGTTCTTCCAAATCCGCTAAATCCAACAACAAATCTGATAGCACTTTATATACATCTTCTTGATTACTTCTCTTTTTATATACCCGAGCGGCTTCGACTGCAAAATCACGCCAGAGATCTCCGATTTGCGTCATTTCCATCGATAGTTCTTTCAGCTCCGGATTGTTTAAGATTTGTGAAGCCTCTTGTAGAAACGCCGCATAAATAAAACGAAAACCACCACCTCCGGTGCCGATTTCTTCTTGCATACGCACCATCTGAGCCAAATAGTGATTTGCCTTTCTCACGCCCACTTTGTTCGGCCACTTCAAAATGCTTTTGGCCACCATTCTCATACCGCGAACGCCAATAATCGGAACGGGAGCCAACATATCGTTACAGGTTTTTTTGATTGCTTTTTTAATTGCTTTCTGCCAGTCGATATGCTCTGGAATATAAATCGGATAATAAATCTGACCTTTAGGAGCAAACGCTCCCTTTGCAAATCGAACCCGCTCCAAATCACTCTCCGTCAGTCGGGTGACCTGTTCCATTACCGGATCACTGACCAAAAATTCGCTGTCTTCCTTGCCATATACCACCAAGTTGTGCGCGTTAAAATGAAACTTATATTCATCGGGGAAATACGTTAAATGATAGACGCCAACCTGTAATCCCGATGGGATATCATTTTGTAGATTTTGTTCTAATACCTGTTGGGCTTTTGCCTTATCGTAAAATTTAATTCTTTTAATCTTTATACCTAAACGCTTAGCCACTCTGTTAAAAATAAGTCCTGGTAGCGGTCTATAACTAATGGCCGGAGCATGATTGACCTTTATAAAGGGTAGATACACAAAAAACAAACCCGAGCCCAAACCGAAAACCATCGGTTCACTGATCTGAATTCCTTTGTTTTTTAATAAATTAGAAGCTACACCATTTTCACAATGAGCCGACTGTTGATGCGTAAATTCTAGTTGCATTAATCTCCTTTGTAATTTTTTAACTCTTCAATATTGATGTCAAAAACCGTGGCATAACGTTGAAGTATTTTTTTATTTAATTTATTGAAAACCGAAGGTTTTGCATGTCTCTTTACACGCCAAACCCACATATTCATATAGGCTCCCAAGGTATTCCAATCCATTCTATGTAATTCCATAAAATAGACGATTGGGCTTACCAATTGGTCTTTTACATCACTTTTAGCCTGATCAATACGCTCTTGTAACAGTTTAAGTGTTTCTTGTTGCACTATACTCTTTGGCTCCCAACCCGTACTCAATTCCGTGGTATAGTTACCTTGGTCGTCGACTGCATAACACAGCTCTTTTACCTGAACGCTTTCCAAATTACTTTTATCTTGTGGAACTTCTGATTTTTTCATGTTACCGTCTTTTGTAATAGTAGATTAATCTCAGCATTTAATAAAATGGTCGTTCCCAAATAAGTTATTACAGTCATCGTACAGATCGAATAAGCCGGTGTATTAAACTTTGACGTTAATTTCGCCTCTGTTACAATCGTATCACCTACTTTGGGAAGTTGGTGTATGGTAAGATTTTTTATCGAACTGATGAAGCCCAATAAATTTGCGTTCTTAATTTCTTTTTGATCCTCATCGAAAAAATAGGTTTGCCCTACAATTGCAGAACATGTCTGAGCAGCATTTTCGATTAAACCGGCCTCTTGAAAGCGATCATCATGTACAAAAACATCAGCAGCATCAATCAAGAAACTCGTTTTAACCTGCTCATGGCTTATTTCCGAAATGATATCAACCATCAACATCGGTTTGCAATGCGGCAGATATTTTTTTATCTTGATTTTCTTTTGATTTCCCAAAATATCCATATCATTGAGCTATAACGGTTTTCATTTCCCCTTTTGCGATGATAGTATCGCCGCAAAAAGTTTCTACTTCTACTAGAGTCACACCCATAAATTCTTGTACTATATGAGCCTTACTAATCATCTTTTCGGAGACCTCTGGCAATCGATAAATGACAATATTTTTTATAGATCCAATATAACCTACTGGTGCAGGAATGCCCTTACATAAAAAATCATAACCCGTATGCAACGCTACGGTTTGAGCCATATGTTCAATGATACCGGCTTCTTGTAAAAGATTATCGTGAACAAGTATATTACTTGTTAAAACGGTTAAAGTCGCTTCAATATCCTTGTCGGAAAAAGACAGCAATCCGTCGACCATCACTATAGGATCTCTTTGCGGAATCAACCGCATGATTTGTTTGGAATCCAGTATAGGCAAATTCACATCCATAACTAACACACTGTTAAATAAGCATAGGCATAAGAAAAACGGCCGCTTTCCGGTACAGAAAGCAAAATTCGATCTCCCTTTTTCAATTGCCCGGCATTCATCAATTCTTCCAACATCAAATATATAGAGGCAGCACCGACATTTCCAACCTTATGTAAATTCATAAACCACTTCTCCTTGGCGATTTCTAAACCAGCCTCAGCAAATTTATTATAAAGCTCGTCAACAAAGTAATGTGAGGAAACATGCGGCAAAAAATAATCGATCTCCGCTGGAGTAATCTTGTTTTTTTGCAAGGCCGCGGCCATGCTCTCCACTCCCTTAATCAGGATGTTTTCGTTCAAAACCTTGACGTCTTGCTTCAGCGCAAAGACCGATTGATTTAACCATTCGTCTGCGGGGTAGTCACTCCAGGGTTTTAAACTACCGTCTTCCATTTTATCCCCACCCGCATACATACATGCTTCCAATTGATGGGCATAGGAATAGGATTCCATCCATTCAATTTTTAGTGACAAAGCACCTTTGGGTTCATTTTGCAATAGAAATGCTGCTGCTCCATCAGATAACATCCACCTTAAGAAGTCTTTCTTAAAGGCGATAATAGGTTGTTGCTCTAATTCTTTCAGATTTTCAATTTCTTTATTAAAACGGTCTGCCAGCATCCAGCTTGAAACCCGTTCAGAACCCGTACAAACCGCATTATTGGAATTGCCTGATTTCACGGATAAATAGCCAAATTTTAGTGCATTCATACCCGAACAACACACACCAGAAGAGGAGTTCAGTTCTACAGATCTGCTTTTTAACAAGCCATGCACCATCGCTGCATGTGAAGGCAACAGGTGATCGGGTGTAGAAGTCCCACAAGAAAGCACTTCCATATCTTCCTGCGCGAAGTCCTCGCCAAACAACCCATTGATAGCCAACTCCGTAAGCTCCGCATTGGTGTGCGTAAACTGTCCTTTATCGTCAATGGCATAATAACGTTGTTTGATACCGTTATTTCGCAATACAATTCTTCTTGCTTTCGATTCCTTATCATTGATCTTACCCAAATACAATTCCATTTCATCATTTAAGATGGGACTATTAGGCAAAAATTTCGATATTTTATTGATGTAAACTGCTGACATAATTCTCTACTGTATTCCTTTATAATATTGTTCATCCCTTTTAATCTTAAGATAAAAAAGGGGGTATAAAATCAAATGTATCAGGTGCACGATTGGCGACAAGACCCAAATAGCAAAAAAGAGATAATAATTAAATACCTTTAACCATCGCTTCCTCGATTTCGGAGTCTTTTTGATAATCATGTTAGACCAAAGTTTAAACATTTTGTTCGCCTTCTTGTCCATAGAGACTAGAAAATGACGGACTTCAACGGCCTTATTCTCGACCAGCTCTTTTTGCAGTCCATCAAAGCGGTCGTTTTTTAAATATTTTAAAATAATCGCACCAAATTTTTTACTGTCTTGTATCTCTTGTTCCGAAACACCAGGAAGGGGAAGTATCCCCCATAGTCGTTTTTTTTCACCGGTAAACATCCAGTTTACCAGAGAGATCACACTGATTAAATTAATCGCCCGATCAACTAATGCAATATTACCAACAAGTTGTGCCTGATGTTGTTTTAATAAAACCTTTACTTTTTCTTGAGCCATGATCCACATATTCCTACTACCACTAACGGTAACAACCGGAGTATCACGAAGTATTGTTTGTGCATAACTGCTCTTTAAAAAAGAGTTCATTGGAATTGATGGAGATAGGTACCACACTTGATAAGCCAAAACCACCAGGTCGTATTTTTGATTCAGAATTTGTTCATCAGGAGCATCAATATCAGCGGGGATTTGCTGAAAAGATTCAGGAAAGGCATCAAAGAAAGCAGCTTTTTCCCAAGGGAAAGAAAATGCCTTTTTGGTTTTAATTTCCAAATAGTCCACTTGTACTTGATCATCGCAACCCAACGGGCTCATCAATTGCTCGACGATGGACCTCAATTGCCCCGATTGTGTATAAAAAACTACCAGTACCTTTTTCATTATATTTAATTTAACCTCTAACGTTCCAAAAATCGAAATAATTAAACCATTGTAGAGGATATTTTTTCAAAATACTTTCAACACTCAAACAATATTCTTTTAAAAGTGCTTGAGCATCTCTATGTTTAACCTTTGCCTTTCTGGCGTAGAGGTGATAATGCAAATCAGGCTCTTTCATCACATAAACAAAGACTACGGGAGCTTGAAGTCGTGATGCGATATGGAAAGGTCCTGAAGGAAAAATTGCATATTCCCCTAATAGCTCTTCTGTCAACACTTTGGAACCCTCAAAATAGCGATCTCCGGTAAAACAGATGAGCTCATTATTATTTAACGCATTATTAATCTCAAAAATATGCGATAAATCTTCTTTTACAATGATGAATTTAATGGAGGATCGTTGCGACACACTCATTAAATACGCTTTTATATGGCTGTGTTCCTGATCCGTAGTTACCAAATTGATTGGGCTATCAAAATCCAAATCTGCCAAAAAATATTCCGCAATTTCAAAATTTCCTACATGTGCACTAATCAGTATACCGCCTTTTTTCTGTGCGATTATTTCTCTCAATGTCTCAATGCCATCAAACTCATAAGTATACTTCTCACGCAAGCCTGCCGCAATTGCGGTTTTATCTATCAAAATCTTACCAAATACAAAGTAACTGTTGTACATGGCCCAAAGGGATTTCACCTTGGAATACTTAAGCCTTTTATTTAAATAATACCACAAAGACTGATTGCTAGCTCTTGCAAATACAAAATAATAAAAAGACACAAAAATCAAAACGGCATAAGCCGTTCTAATTCCTAATTTCTTAATACAAAACACGAAGATCTTGTAGCCCAAAAGAGTCCCTTTAGATTTACCGTCCCATTGACTCATTATCTATAGTATTAGTTTCTCAATAACAACTTGCTTTCGATTAAGGCATAAAAATCACTAAAAGTCGCCACCTGAACAAAATCAGCTTCGACCAACTTAACTCCGAAATTGGATTCTATAATAACCACTAAATCCACATAGTCCAAACTATCTAGTTGTAAGGTAGTCTTTAAATTATTTTCAGGGGCAATTATGGTTGCGTCCACCTCAAACTCATCAACTAAAATGGCATTAATCTTTTCTAAAACATCTAGATTCTTCATTGTCTTTCTATATTTTTCTTATCACTAAGGCGGAATTAGTCCCCCCAAATCCAAAAGAATTGGACAAATATATGTCAAATTCCTTATTTAACGTTTCTCTAACTATATTTAGCTGTGATGAATCTTCATCTGGAGTATCGAAATTGATATTTGGGGCAATAAAATTGTGCTGCATCATCAGGTTCGAGTAAATCACTTCGCTCGCTCCCGCCATCCAACATTCATGTCCGGTCATTGATTTCGTTGAACTCACATAAGGTTGGGAATTTCCGAAAACTTCCAAAATAGCTTTAGCTTCATTGGCATCTCCAACCGGTGTCGAAGTAGCATGTGCGTTGATGTATGCGATATCACTAGGCAGCAGTCCCGCTTGTTCAATGGCCTTTTTCATCGCTTTTGCGGGCCCTTCAACATTCGGGGTAGAGATATGCCCGCCATTAGAAGAAAATCCATATCCGAGTATCTCTGCCACTATAGGAGCACCTCGACGCATGGCTGACTCATAACTTTCCACGACCAAAGTGGCTGCACCACCACTGGGTACTAAACCATCTCGATGCGCATCGAAAGGTTTTGATGCCTGCGTGGGATGTTGTTCATTTGGCGAAAAAACACCTAAGCCATCAAAATTAGCCATTCCGTACTTATTGATCTCTTGAGCACCACCACAGATAATCATATCTTGCAAGCCCGCTCTGATCAACGTAAAGGCCAGTCCCAACGAGTGAGAACCACTGGCACAGGCTGCACTAATCGTCATATTAATACCCTTAAGGCGAAATACCGTCGATAAGTTCATCGTTACCGTTGAATTCATCGATTTAAAAATAGCTCCTGAACCGATCAGTGAGGTATCTTTTTTCTCTCTTACAATATCTGTAGATTCAATAATGGATTGAGAAACACTGTCATTTCCATATAGAATTCCAACGTCATTCTGGTCGATAAACTCTTGTGAAATCTTTGCATTTTCTAATGCTTCCAAAGTAGCCACATAAGCGTACTCCGTTTCTTGACCAATACTTAGGCGCTGTCGTCTAGTTAATAATTTTTTTAAATCTGGATGGGGCACCATTCCGGTCAAAGCCGATTTAAATCCAAACTCTTTGCGTTCCGGATCGAAAATAATACCCGACTTACCCTCATAAAGAGACTGCTTTACCTCTTCTAATGAAGTTCCCAAACAAGAATAAATCCCCATCCCTGTAATCACCACTCTCTGATTCATATCGTTAAGAATAAATTCCTCCATTAATATTGATCACTTCTCCCGTAATATAACTTGCCTTATCCGAGGCCAAAAAAGCCACTAAATCCGCCACTTCCTCGGCTTCACCAAATCTATTTACAGGCACTAATTTCATCAATTCTTTCTCATCTAAGCCTGCCGTCATCTCTGTCTTAATAAAGCCCGGAGCAACTGCATTTACGGTAATATTTCGTCGAGCAACTTCTTGAGCCAATGCCTTTGTTGCAGCAATTACCGCTCCTTTAGCTGCAGAATAATTAGTTTGACCGGCTGTTCCCTTTAAACCAGAAACCGAAACCATATTGATAATTCTTCCATATCGATTTCTCAATAGTTTTTGGATAAAAAAGTTGGTTACATTAAAAAATCCGTCCAAACTCGTGTCAATGACCTGCTTCCAATCGCTGTGCGTCATCCACATAAAAAGTCCGTCGCGCGTTATTCCAGCATTATTGATAATAACCTCAACTACAGCATCCGGATTCCTTTCAGCCCAGTCACCCAATACCTCATTTACCTGCTGAGAATCACCGACATTAAAAGCCAGTATTTCTCCTTGACCGCCCAAAGCAATCACCTCTCTTAGCGTCTCCTCTGCAGCCAGGTGATTGGATTGATAATTGATCAATAAATGATACTTCTTCTCCTGTGCTAATTTTAAACAAATCGCTTTTCCTATACCCCTAGATCCTCCTGTTATTAAAGCACATTTCATTTATTATTTCCCTTTTTATTATTATTTCTCTTCTTTAAAAACAATTGCTGACTGATCTTTATCTACCATCTCATTTCCCTATATAGATAGTTTTACAATAGCTGTGCCAATATTATATAAAAAAATATATTAAAAACACCACTTCGACGTATTTCTACGATATTTAACATTTAAACGTTGCGTCTCAAAAAAATCATCTCTATATCTGTTAGGGGACTTAACCACTATGCTACAAGGCAAATTTATGGAATCCAAAAACCATAAAAAACACTATATATCAAACAATTAAGTTCCTTGAGCAAAGGTAAATATTTTTTTAAACCTCGTTCATTTCCGATTCAATCAGATAATTCTTAACTTGACTGATGTAGGGATACAACACTTGATCGCCTACAAATACCGGTATGATTGCACGAATATCCTTATACCAATCCCGTGTATTATCCGAGATCAATTCTTGGTATTCCAAAGCATCAATCGCCTGAGCCAGTGTGATCAATTCAATGGCCATGACCTCAAAAGCGTTTTCGATAACCTTAGAGCACAATACAGCTGCATTGGTCCCCATACTAACGATATCTTGATTATCATTATTATTTGGAATACTATGTATATACATCGACGTTGATAAAGCCTGGTTTTCAGCTGTAGTAGAAGTAGCTGTAAATTGTGCGCCTTGCATTCCAAAGTTAAAACCCAATTTTCCAAGGTTTACAAAAGGAGGTAATAACTCGTTGATTTTCGAATTGAGCAGATAGTTTAATTGTCGTTCCGACAACATCGTTAATTTCGTAATGACTAATTTCAACTTATCCATTTCTAAAGCGATATAATCGCCATGGAAATTCCCACCGTGATAAACTTGTTGTGTTTTTACATCGACTATAGGGTTGTCGTTGGCGGAATTGATTTCCTGTTCCAAAATTTTGGCAACCTGATCGATGGTATCCGAGATCGGACCGAGTATTTGTGGAATACAGCGAATCGAATAATACTCTTGGACTTTATCTTTAAAAATCTTTTCTTGATTTTCGCCGGTATACAAGTGTTCTTCTCTTTTTTTAATCAGTTTGCTTCCCTTTAAATAGGTTCGCATTCTAGCGGCGATATCGCGCTGCCCATGATGTAGTTTGGAATGATTTAACTCTTGCGAATAATGATCATCATACGCACTAACTATTTCATTGATAGCACAAGATATTTTGACAGACCAATCGAGTAATTTTCGAGATTGAGCCCAATTTACAACTCCAATACCCGTCATGACCGACGTCCCATTCATCAAAGAAAGTGCTTCTCTAATTTTAATTTCGATTGGTTTTAATCCTTCAATTTGGAAAACTTCTTCCGTAGCTCTACGTTCGCCTTTATAGAAAACTTCGCCTTCGCCTATCAACACCAAAGCCAGATGCGCCAACTGTACAAGATCGCCACTCGCTCCAACCCCACCATGAGCAAAAATCAATGGAGTAATACCTCTATTGATCAATTCCTTCATCAGCTGCAGCACGGTAGCATTCACTCCCGAATACCCTAAAGACAAACTATTTAACCGAGCTAAAATGGCTGACTTCACTTGAATCGGTGTCAGCGGATTTCCAATTCCCGAAGCATGACTACGAATCAGGTTGTACTGCAATTGAATGCAATCTTCCTCTTCAATCCGATATTGAGCCATAGGTCCAAAACCGGTATTGACACCGTAAATAATCTTGTTTTTTGAAAACTCCCTTAAGAATTCAAAACTCTCTTCCGTCCTTTTCCATACGTTTTCACTTAGACAAAGCTCTTCTTTGTTAAAAATAATTTTGGAAAATTCTTCTAGGCTTAAATATTCGTTCAAGGTATTCATGGGCAACTTTATTTATAACGATTATATTTCAATTAAATTTACTGGTAATTTTGGCAAATGATCCATTTATATCAATAAATTTGGTCTTGTAAAAACAACTGCAAATTTAATATTTTTTAACAACCATCCTAATCCAAAATATGACTATAGAAAATGTTGAAGTTTTAATCATTGGAGCCGGACCGTCGGGTAGTGTTGCGGCTGGATATCTACATCAAAAGGGGATTCATGTTAAAGTTGTAGAAAAATCCAAGTTCCCTAGAATTGTTGTTGGGGAGAGTTTAATTCCGAGGGTGATGGATCACTTTGAGGAAGCAGGATTGCTCAACGCCTTAAACAAAGAGCGTTTCGAAAAGAAGTGGGGAGCTCGATTTATCCGAGGAGAAGAAGTATGTATTTTTGACTTTAGCGAAAAGTTCTCCAAAGGATGGGACTGGACTTGGCAAGTGCCCAGAGCTGATTTTGATTGGGCTGTTGCCAACGAAATTTCCAGGATGGGGATTGATTTGGAGTTCGAATCGGAAGTTACCGCCGTTGAATTTAATGGTACTGAGTCGCTTACGACAATCAAAACCAAAGCGGGAGATATCAAACAAATCAAAGCGCAGTTTTTGATTGACGCCAGTGGTTATGGACGCGTCTTACCGCGTTTATTGGAGCTTGATGAACCTTCACGCTTAAACCCACATTCGGCGATTTTTACACATATTGTGGATATCAATCGACCAGAGGGAAGAGAAGGTACTTTAATCTCTTTTGATATTTTGGAGACTCAAGTTTGGCTTTGGGTTATACCTTTTTCCAATGGCAATACCAGCATCGGTATAGTTGGCCCAACGGACTTTATAAACCAACTTTCTGAAGACCAAACAGAGGCCTTAAAAAACGCTATTAAATTATCTGATTATTACGTCAAACGTTTTGGCGACCTTCCTTTTATATTTGAACCCATAAAATTATCTAACTATTCGACTGCCGTCAAACAAATGTATGGCGATGGTTATACTTTAACGGGGAATAGTTCCGAATTCTTAGATCCGGTATTTTCTTCAGGAGTGTGCTTTGCCACCGAGTCAGGAATGCTTTCTGCCAAACTAGCACTACGCCAATTACAAGGTGAAAAGGTCAATTGGGAAGTAGAATATTCCGATTATATGAAAGAAGGAATCGCTGTATTTACGACTTATATTCAGGAATGGTATACGGGAAATCTCCAAGAATTATTTTACCACCAACCGGAGAACCCCGATGTTAAAAGCAAGATATGCGCTGTTTTAGCGGGATATGTGTGGGATAAAGAAAACCCATTCGTATTGAAACACGATAAAGTCATCAAAAACATGGCTCATCTAATAAAGCTTGAAAAAGAAAATCAGCTGAAATAATTTTTAGAATCAAGAACTGCCGAATTGTTATTCTGCGGTTCTTTTTTTGCCGTATAAAGACTACTCCATTTCCCCGCAGATCGCTTGTTCAAAAACCGTTTTGAAGTCGTGGTCGGCAACCTGCTGCCCCAATAAAAACATCAACTTAGTAATCGCTGCTTCCGTGGTGATATCCTTTCCGGAGATCACTCCAATCTCTTTCATTTCTGTACTGGTTTCGTATTGTCCCATGTTGACGCTACCCCCTGAACATTGTGTCACATTGACTACCTTGAGTCCTTGTTTTATCGCCTTATTCAAACACGATAAAAACCAAGTTTCCGTAGGAGCATTGCCTGAGCCGTAGGTTTCCAAAATCAACCCCTTTAAACTCGGAATACTCAATATCGACTCAAACATCGACTGATTGATTCCCGGAAATAATTTTAAAATCATCACCCGAGTATCCATAGTTTTAAAAACGGCCAATTCCTTTGCGGCTTCGGTTTTCAACAGCAAGGCCTCATTAATTTTAAAATGTACTCCTGATTCTGCTAAATGTGGTACGTTTGGCGAAGTAAATGCATTAAACAATTCTGCACTAACTTTGGTGGTTCTATTGCCTCGATATAGTTTATACTCAAAATACAAACAAACCTCTTGAATTATCGGTTTCCCATTTTTTTGAATAGAGGCTACTTGAATCGCAGTGATTAGGTTTTCTTTAGCATCGGTTCTCAAATCTCCAATGGGCAATTGAGATCCGGTCAAAACTACTGGTTTTTGTAGGTTCTGCAACATAAAACTCAACGCTGAAGCCGAATACGACATCGTATCAGAACCGTGTAGTATTACAAAACCATCATATGCTTGATAATGCTTTTCGATGATCGTCACCATACTCACCCAATGCTCTGGACTCATATCGGACGAATCGATCGGTGTTTCAAAAGAATAGGTAGCGATGGTACAATCCAATAGATTTAATTCGGGTATACGCTCCAACAATTGATCAAAATTAAACGCCTTTAAGGCACCTGTTGAAAAATCTTTGATCATTCCAATGGTACCACCCGTATAAATCAACAATATTGCCGGTTTTTTAGACATCCGTAAATTTTAGTTTATTGACAACTGGATTGGCGTACATCGCCAAAAATCCGTCTACGATAATTTTATTTTCTTTATCCACACGCAATTCCAAACGACGTTCAAAAAGTTGCTTTTCCTTCAGCGTATATCTCGAGGCAAAGCGATCGGTATTAAACATAATATCGTAAGCAATATAATTGGTTGGCCACAATTTATAGGTTCTCAGTATCGATTCATCTATAATTTGAGCTACCGCTTGAATTTGCTTGTTATTATTACAGGAATGATTTTTCACTTCTTCCAGCTCGCTATCCAATACATCACCAACATGGATGTGGATTCGCTTTTTCTGTCCGAGTATACCACTGAGTAAGTTTACGAAATCTTCGTTTTTCTCTTTGATGTAGATTTCATCCTTTGCTTTTGCCAATAATTGTGGCATTTTTAGAGCATCTGTTGGATCGTATTCATACGAAATAGAAACTGGAACAATTTTAATTTTCTTAAAATAGTCCATCAACTCCGGTTCATCAGAGGCCATTCCCAACATTTTCAACACACCTTGATGCGTAGAATCATTTCCGTCTTTGGTACGACCTTCGCGCTGTGCGATCCATACCGAACGATTCTCTTCTTGTAATAAATGATAAATATACTCAGACATCAACTTTGAACTCACCAAGAGTTCTCGAGGAGGTAGTCCGCGTTTTACTAAGAAATTTCTATTGAGTTTGGAAAGTGCTAATAAAAAAGATTTTTGCACCAAATTATCCCCAACAGCTGAAGAAGTCATGATTAAACCATGATCTTTCAAAGCTACATTGAGTAATGAAGTATCCAATATAATATCTCTGTGATTTGAAATAAACAAATAAGAGGTATCTTTATCTAATTTATCAAAACCCGAGGTTGTAAGACCTTCCGAGCTTTTTTCCAAAACCTTTCTGACAGAATAATAAATAAACTGTTCTTGAAAATCCTGAATAGAATGAACGCCTTTAAGTCGTTCCATCCATTCGGATTCTGGAGTATCTGGAAAAGTAAATCCCATCAACGCTTTCATCATTGGGTGATTTGCAACGCTTTGCAAAACGGCATTCACCTCAACATCATGATAGTGACGAATTGAATCAAACTTTAACATTATAGTGTTTATGTTTTAATAGTTGGCAAAAGAACGCAATTTTTAGGCAATTCTTGCGCAAATCTTTGTTAAATACCAAAAACAGCCTTTGAATTAGCTGTAGTGGTTTTTGCAACTTCCTCTATGGAAACGTTATATATGTCCGCAACCTTTTCAGCTACTTGTACAATATAAGCACTTTCGTTTCTCTTTCCCCTGTAAGGAACCGGTGCAAGATACGGAGAATCCGTTTCTAGTACGATATGTTCCATCGAAATTTTATCCAGAAATTGATCTATCCTTCCGTTCTTAAAAGTAACTACCCCACCAATCCCCAATTTCATCTGTAGATCAATCGCTTGTAATGCCTGCTGTTCCGTTCCTGAAAAACAGTGAAAGATGCCCCTTAAATCCGTAGCTCTTTCAAGTTCAAGTATTTCAAACACCTCATCAAAAGCTTCACGACAATGAATATTAATCGGCAACTTATATTTCTTAGCCAATTGAATCTGATATTGAAAGGCCTCTTGCTGAATTCCCAAGGTGCTTTTATCCCAGTACAAATCAACGCCAATCTCACCAATAGCCACAAACGATCTGCGTTGCAATTCTGAAGCGACAAACGAGAGCTCTTCCTTATAATTTTCTTTTACACTCGTGGGATGTAAACCCATCATTAAATGTACATTTTGCGGATATAAAACCTCCAAATCGTACATAGCTTTCGCATAAGTAGAATCAATCGCCGGAATAAAAAAACGAGAAACACCTTGTTCTATCGCCTTTTTAATAACGCGATCACGATCTTCTTCAAAAGAATCGGAATACAAATGGGTATGGGTGTCAGTCAAAATCATCGAGTCACTGTTTTTTGTTTAAAATAAATCTCTACCTAGAATTCACTGCAAAATTACCGCATTTAAAGTTTTTAAGCTACTTTTGATTTATGGAAAACCTACAAGAACTCTTATTAAAAGATGGTTATAGAAAAATATCATTTACTGTTTCTAAAACACAACACCTCTTTTTAAAAGCCAAAATTAACGGCATCAGCGGCGATTTCATATTAGACACCGGTGCTTCCAATAGCTGTATTGATTTTAGCTTTATCGAGCATTTTGACATTCACGCATCCGCATCGAATACCAAAGCATCCGGCGCTGGAGCCAACGGTATGTTGACCCAGGTATCGTATCAAAACAAATTACAGCTGGGACGCTGGAAAAATACGACAGCCGATTTAGTACTGCTTGACTTATCTCATGTCAATATTGCCTTAAAACAATACAAGGCCAAAACGGTTCACGGGATTATCGGTGCCGATATCCTATTGCAAGGTGAAGCCATCATCGATTATAAAAATAAATATCTATTTTTAAAATAGGCCTATCGTTTATACTCTTCTGCCACCTGTTCCAATTCCGTATACCATTCGGCCCCAAATTTACGAACCAAGGCCTCTTTGACAAACTTATAAACAGGGACTTCCAATTCTTTTCCCAAAGAACAAGCATCGTCACAAATATTCCATTTGTGGTAATTCACCGCAGAAAAATCCGAGAATTCTCGTACACGAATGGGGTATAAATGACAAGAAACGGGTTTCTTCCATTTAATTAAACCCTCATTATACGCTTGTTCAATACCACATAGTGCTGTGTCCTGATCAAAAATAACATATGCGCATTCCGCACCATTGACTAGCGGAGTTTCAAAACCACCATCTTCTCCTATAATAGAAGTGCCCTGAGCTTCAATAGCCGCAATGCCCTCTGGTCGAAGAAAAGGCTTCACCGTAGCATAAATATCTTGCATAATTTTTGTCTCTCCCTCCTCTAAAGGTGCTCCAGCAGTACCGTCCACACAACATTCTCCCTTACATGCCGACAGGTTGCACACAAAATCTCTCTCAAACAATTCTTCTGACACAATTGTTTTCCCTAATTGAAACATAGTATTCTAAATTAAAATGCCTGCAAAAATACAAACTTTATTTGGTGTTTATTTCTTAAATAAGTCAAAAACCTATTCAAACTCACTATTTTAGATTGATTCTGAACTCGAATAACTCATTACAAGCAACGATTTAGAAATATATTTCACTAATTTTGCCTCATATCATATTCGTTCAAAAAATCCCCCAATGGAATTAGATTTTAGAGAAATTATTACTACCGGAATGATCTTGTTTGCGGTAATTGACATTTTAGGAGCTATTCCAATTGTCGTAGAACTGCGTAGTCGAGTGGGCCATATCCAATCGGAAAAAGCTACGATCGTAGCAGCCATTATCATGATTTCCTTTCTCTTTATCGGAAATGAAATCTTGAATTTAATCGGTATTGATGTCAACTCCTTCGCTGTTGCAGGGGCATTTGTATTATTTTTTCTGGCATTGGAAATGATACTTGGCATTCGTTTATACAAAGATGAAGCACCGAGCACTGCCTCCATAGTTCCACTAGCCTTTCCGCTGATAGCCGGAGCAGGCGTACTGACCACATTGCTATCGTTAAAATCTCAGTATCAAAACATCAACATCATTTTCGGAATCTTACTAAACATGATTTTTGTTTATATCGTTTTAAAAATGTCTGGAAAAATTGAGAAGATCATTGGCGTTAATGGCCTAAGCGTCATTCGAAAAGTATTTGGAATCATTTTACTAGCTATTGCTGTTAAATTATTCGCCAGTAATGTTAAAGGCTTAATCAACTGATTTATTTTTAGTACTTTTCCACCTCCTATATTAATTACTTATATCAAATGAAGATTTTTAGTTATATCGCGCTTCTTTTTGCTGCTGTTTTATTGGTAATCAACATCATATCATTAGACTTCAACAACCTATTTGAAGGAAAGAGCCTTATTGCATTGATTGGCATCATTGCTTTGCTATGTGCTGTTTGCGTTGTTCTGATTTTTAGAACTTCAAAACTAATTGACGAGAAGACCAAGTAATGGCCTACGATGCCCTGATCATTGGCGGTGGCGTTGCAGGATTTTCGTGTGCTCAGATTCTAGGATCTGCCCACGCAAAACCTTTTGTAACGCATAAAAAGATAGCCATAATTGCCCATCAAAAAGCCTCCATGCTCCAAGACGCTGTTTTCTACAATGCCTATGGCGTAGCTGCAGGAAAGTTGGGCTCCGAACTTCTAGAGGAATCCAGATTACTTTTAGCAGAACACTATCCGCAAATTGAACAAATCGAACATGAAAAGGTGGTATCGGTAGTTTCCCAAGGCAATAGTTTTGTGATTCAGACCAATAAAAACATCTATGAATCAAAGATTGTTGTTATTGCAGTAAATTCTAGCCACAGTTTTCAAATTGAAGGACTGATGGAATACGTAATCCCTCACGGTAAATCGTTGCCACAAAAGAACAGAATCCAGCTTAAGAATCAAGATCAACTCGTAGCTGTTAATTTATATGTAGCAGGAACTCTAGCAGGCCATCGCAGCCAACTTTCGATAGCCGCTGGAAGTGGCGCAGCCGTAGCGACTGACATACTGACCCTATGGAATAACGGTATTGAAACACACAGCCATGATAGCATCAGGTAGTTAGATTAACATCCACCTAAAATATAAAAAAACTCGTTTGCNNNNGCAAACGAGTTTTTTTATATTTTATTTTCAGTATTATAAGGCGACTGCCTCTTTTTTATCGACAGCTTTAATCATCGGATCTTCTTTTAAAATCCACTGATAATAATCTTCCTCTCCATAGAGCTGATGAACAAATTCACCGATCAAGAAAAACTCAATTAAGGCCTTGCGCTTATCTAAATTAAAAGTCAGCCCGTTATCACTTAAATGCTTCTTAAACTTCTTATAAACATACTCCTTATCCTTTACCTTGGCACTCAACTGAGTCAAATCATAACTTTCAAAAGCGTTGCGATCCGCATCGATTTGCTCAAAGACAAAATAACTAACCAAACCGGATCTCATCAGCATCAAAACCGCATCATCGCCGTGTTTTAAATCCAATGGAACAAATAAATCAGGTACTATTCCACCACCTCCATAAACAATTCGTCCATTTTTAGTTTTAAATTGTAAGCTATCGGCAATCTTTATACTATCCGCTGCATACAACTCCCCGCTTTCGTATCTGGTGATAAAATCATTGTTATACTCTTCAAAACCATGATTGTATGCTTTTTGAATGGATCTGCCCGAAGGCGTGTAATAACGGGCCGTTGTTAATCGGACAGCCGAACCGTCACCCAACATCAATTCCCTTTGCACCAATCCCTTTCCAAATGAACGCCTTCCCACAACGATTCCTCGATCGTTATCCTGAATAGCTCCGGCAACAATCTCACTAGCTGAAGCACTATTTTCATTGATTAAAACAAATAAGTCCCCCTGCTCAAAGATTCCCTTTGACGTGGATTTGGACACCGCTTCATTGCCCTTTTTATTTACGGTTTTAACAATAATCTGATTCGCTGGCAAAAACTCATCGACCATTTTTATTGCCTGATCCATATAACCGCCACCATTTTCGCGTAAATCCAAAATCAATCCCGAAATCTTTGCCTCCTTAAGTGTTTTTAATTCCTTGATAAACTCCGCATAAGTAGATTCCGAGAAGCGATTCACCTTAATATACCCCATACCGTCATCCAACTTAACTCCAACGTCGACACTTTTAAGCGGTACCATCGAGCGAGTTAATGACACATTTAAGGTTTGTTTTTTCTTTTTTCTATAGATCTTCAACTGTACTTTAGAATCCTCTTCTCCCCTTAAAATACTTACCAAACTATCATTTGGCAGTTTTTTGCCGAATAATTTTTGACCATCGGCAAACAGTATTCTATCACCTGGCAAAAGACCCGCTTTTTCAGAAGGACCACCAGGCACTGCTTTAATAACTGCCAAACTATCTTTATAGACGTAATAATTAATTCCTATACCGACAAATCCACCACGCATCGATTCGGAGATGGATTGCATTTCACTACGAGCGATATAAACCGAATGTGGATCTAATTGTTCCAAAATTGAAGTAACCGTCATGTCTATAATAGAATCGGTATCCACTTCATCAACATATTCCTGTTCGATAAAGTCGATTAACTTATTCAACTTTACTTTATTTGAATTGGCTGTAAGGCTCGTGGTTTGAAAATTTGAAGAAACCACAAATCCTCCCAAAAGAATCCCCAATGACAAAGCAATAGAAACAATTAGCGGCCAAAATATCTTTTTCATAAATTTAATTATCTAAATCAGGTAAATGCACAACTTCGACGCCTGCTTTTACCAAAAAGGAAATTCCTTCAGTATCCTTATAATCCTGTTGATAGACCACTCTCTTAATACCGGATTGGTGAATCAATTTACTGCAATCTCTACAGGGAGACATGGTGATATACAGTGTAGCGTCTTGACAGCTTTGAGTTGAGCGTGCCACTTTTAGAATAGCGTTTGCTTCGGCATGTAACACATACCATTTAGTCGAACCGGCTTCATCTTCACAACAATTCTCAAATCCAGAAGGAGTTCCATTATATCCGTCTGAAATAATCATTTTATCTCTAACGATAATCGCCCCCACTTGTTTTCGCGTACAATAGGACAATTGACCCCACTCGCGAGCAATTCGCAAATAAGCTTTATCGTATTTAGCTACTTTGGTATTCTCTGTGTATTTCATTTTCATCCTTTAAAAACGCCCCTTCTTTTCAATGGGTAAATCCATGAACCCGACATCTTTAGAAAGTGCAAAAGTACACAATCCTTTGACTACTTATTCAAGAAAAAAGCAGTATTCTAAATTATTTTTACCACCTCTGAAATCAAGACTCCAATTACCATCGAAGACACGATTAGGCCCCATTCTTTTTGTGTAAAACGCAGTATAGCTTGTAAAGCATAGGAAACTAAAAAATAGAGTATTGCCACCATAATTAAGCCCCCAACATAGCCAATCAAATAACCTACCAGTGCTAAAAACTCATATGAGGCGTTACTAATAACTGGTTTCCACACTCCTTCATGAAGGATACTATCCATAAATCCAAAGATAAAAGCAATAACATAAAAAATGGTATCTCCTTTATTACGCAACTTTTTACCGCTAGTCATCAATCGATACAAGCAAAATAGGAATAAAAAAATCAGCATACACCAAAAAACCCATCTCGAGGCTTGTGCACTAATCGTAACCACTTCAAAAAAGGTAATGGAAGCATTAAACAGAAAACCCAAAGCGATCATTCCGAAAAGACTTAGGAAGCGTGCCCAATCTTTAAAAACATATGGTAATAAAAGAATAAGAGTGAACATCACTCCCATCAAATTGCTTTTTAAAAGAAACTGCTCAAATCCGCGAGCAATATAAAAAACCGTCTCAAGCATCATTTATTAAATTAATTAACTCAAATTTACAACTATTATTACTAAATTGAGCCATTAAAGTATCACTTTTAAAAACGAAACAACCAAAAACAACAAATTATGTCATATACAGATTTATTTGATAGCGGCTTTAAGGACCGGAATAAAGGTCATTTTGCCTCGATTGTGCGGGTAGCGATTTCAGATGGCCCGATCAGTGAAGAGGAGAAAAAGTTTTTAGATGAACTTGCGATTCGCCTAGACATCTCCGATGAAGAATATGAACTAATATTAGAGGACCCGACAAAATTTCCGGTAAATCCTCCATATTTACAAATTAATCGCCTCGAACGTTTGTACGATTTAGCCCGAATGGTATATGTCGATCACGTTCTTGGTCCTAAACAAAAACAAGTTCTAAGGAAATTCGCTGTTGCCTTGGGATTTACGGGCAATGTAAACGACATTGTCGACAAAGCCTTATCCCTATTGGTACTTAGCGTAGACAGTGAAACTTTTATCTTCGAAATGCAAAACATGAGTAGATAAAAAAAGAGGCTGGAAAATTCCAGCCTCTTTTTTTTATTTGTTTCTATTTGCTTGTATTCATAAATTCTTCTGCCTTCTCGACCATGTTTTTACTACCGCAAAAAAACGGCACCCTTTGATGCAATTCGCTAGGTTCTATTTCCATGATTCTCGTAAAACCATCAGATGCCTTTCCGCCGGCCTGCTCAACAATAAAAGCCATTGGATTGCACTCATACAGCAATCTCAACTTCCCCTTTGGAGCTCTAGAGCTTGTTGGATAAATATAAACGCCGCCTTTTAATATATTTCTATGTATATCCGCCACCAAACTTCCAATATATCGCGATGTATATGGTCTGGTACCTTCTTCTGCTTGGCAATATTTTAGATAATCTTTTACGCCTTGCGGAAAATGTATATAATTCCCTTCGTTAATAGAATAGATTTGCCCATCTTCTTTGACCTTCATGTTGGGATGAGATAAGTAAAACGTTCCAATAGCTGGATTCAACGTAAATCCATTAACCCCATGCCCTGTGGTATACACCAACATGGTTGAAGATCCATAAATCACATAACCCGCAGCGACCTGATTTTCTCCTTTTTGCAAGAAATCTTCAATAGTTACCGGACTTCCCACTGGCGTAATGCGTCTATAAATAGAGAAAATCGTTCCAACAGAAACATTTACATCAATATTTGATGATCCGTCCAACGGATCCATCAATACCACATATTTATTATCATTAGCTCCATCGCGCGCATTAATCGCGATAAAGTCATCATTTTCTTCCGAACCTATTCCACAAACTATCTCGCGATTCATCAGGGTTTGAATAAAAACCTCATTAGCATATACGTCTAGCTTCTGTTGTTGCTCTCCTTGAATATTCTCTTTACCAAATGCACCAATGATATCGACTAAACCCGCTTGATTTACCTTATGACTCACTATTTTTGCAGCCAAACGAATGGAATTGATCAATCGAGATAATTCTCCAGAAGAGTATTGAAACTCCTCTTGCTTTCCGATGATAAACTCTCCTAAAGTTTGTGTTCTTTCTCCTAACATGAAATATTGATTATTTAGTTGTGTATTTTGCATACAAATATCGTTAATTTTGTGAATTGAAAGCCTTATAAAAATCATTATAATTAATTTCAAATGAATATCAGAAAAGCCCAAGAGACTGATTTACCCGTGATCATTGACTTGATCCGCGAATTAGCCCATTTCGAGAAGGAACCCGATGCTGTTGAAGTGACTATTGAGGAGCTTCGTCGTGATGGTTTTGGATCCGCACCCCTATTTTCAATTATTGTAGCAGAAGTCAATCAAGAAGTTGTCGGCATGGCCTTTTACTATTTTAGATATTCGACGTGGAAGGGAAAAACCATTCACCTAGAAGACCTGATCGTAAGAGAAAAAGCTCGCGGAACAGGGGTGGGTAGTGCCCTGTATAGCGAAATCATGAAACGAGGTGCAGAAGAAGGCGTTCGCCGTATTGAATGGGCCGTATTGGACTGGAATGAAGACGCCATCCGTTTTTACGAAAAATCAGGAGCCAACATATTAAAAGATTGGCACCTGGTACAAATGGACCAACAAGGAATTAAAAATTTTATCGATCGTCTATAAATGAAAATTTACAAATTTGGAGGCGCCTCTATTAGAGACGCGATCAATGTTAGAAATGTTGCAGATGTTTTACAACAAGTTGGTTATACGGATTGCTTGATCGTCGCCTCGGCTATGGGAAAAACGACCAATGCCCTTGAAGTGGTTGTAGCTCGCTATTTCAATTCCCCTCATGATATTGATGAAGCTTTGCAAATAGTCAAAGATTATCACTTTCAAATTGCTTATGATTTGTTTCCCCAATCCAAAGCGGGTTTATTTACTGAAATGCACCAATTGTTCGAAAAACTGGAACTCTTCTTAAATACCAATAAGTCACCAAACTATAATTTTGTTTACGACCAAATCGTTGGTTATGGTGAACTGCTCGCTACCGTTATACTTCATCATTACTTACAGAGCTGTGGAATTGACAACGTTTGGTCTGACGCTCGAAATTTGATAAAGACCGATGTCACCTATCGGGATGCTAATGTGAATTGGGAACTGACCCAAGCCAACATCAGCGCTCAAATCCGCTCGACAGCCCTACATATCACTCAAGGTTTTATAGGATCCGACGACAATGGTTTCTCAACCACTCTTGGGCGAGAAGGATCCGATTATAGTGCAGCCATTTTTGCTTACGCTTTAAATGCAGAGAGCGTAACCATATGGAAAGACGTGCCGGGTGTACTCAATGCAGATCCGCGCTATTTTCAGGAAACCATTTTATTGGAACAACTATCCTATCAAGAAGCTATTGAATTGGCCTTTTATGGAGCCTCGGTTATACATCCAAAAACCCTACAACCCTTACAACAAAAAGAAATCCCGTTGTTTGTCAAATCATTTATAAATCCAATGCTACCGGGCACTAAGGTTTCCAAGGGAGTTGGTTTGATTCCACAAACACCTTGTTATATCGTCAAAAAGAATCAACTCTTAATCTCTCTATCCGCATTAGACTTTTCGTTTATTATGGAAGAAAACATCAGTGAAATTTTTAGACTACTGCATCAATACAACATCAAAGTCAATGTAATCCAAAATTCGGCCATCAGTTTTTCTGTCTGCGTAGAGGATAAATTCAATCATTTTGAAGCACTTAGATCGGTTCTGTCGAAGCAATTTAAGGTCAGCTATAACGAAGGGGTTTCCTTATATACCATACGCCATTTTGAAGAGCATTCTGCGGAAAAGGTTTTACAAAATAAAACTTTATTACTAAAACAGGTCAATCGGGAAACCATACAAATGGTCATCAAAGAATAACTACCTATATTGAGGAGTCCATCAAAAAAACCTTTGTATCTATCCATACAAAGGTTTTTTTATAACTCTTATGTCTTCTTCTCAATTAGTCAAACCGAAACTGGTCTAAATTTCTGACTATTATCACCTACTTACTTTTTAACAAACCTCTTGGTCTGTGTCCCGTCTATGCGAATAAAGTATATACCGCTTTTCAATGCACTGACATCAATCGGATTTTTAACGTCAATTTGGCCGGACTGTACTTTTCGCCCAAGGATATTAAAAATTTCAAAACGGCTGTCTTTTATATCTTCGTCACCCAAAGTCACCCACAACTGATCCGTGGTTGGATTTGGATATAAACCAAACACCGCGGTATCGGATTCGCTAAAACGTTCAGTACTGAGGTTGTCTCCAAAGACGTAAACCATATCTTTATCCGGATAGGAGGTTAATCCATTGGTTGGTCCACCAGATATCATAGTAGGATTGTTCCCATCTCCTTCTAACGCAAATAATTCCTGTATCACATTAGTAGTTCGAAGTAAAGCTACCAATAAAAAAGGAAGATTGCTTTGTGTTCCCGGATCATACATATTAAAGAACAAATTAAAATCCGTAATCGAATTTTCTCCATATCGAATCTCGATATCTTTTTTATCTTCATAAAACCAGATCTGATAACTAATTCGCATTAATCTCGTATCTAACGAATCCACTTCTTCTACACTGATGGCATCTTTGACTTCTACCTTTAAAATCCTGCTTCCCAAATTTCCCTCTGTTTTGTATTGTAACGGAGACAAGGTTGGCTCTGTTACATTGTCTTCATCTTCAGGATAAGCCAGATCCATCAATTCGGTCGATTGAGGCCAAACCATACCGAACTCTCCATTAACCAAGATTCCCCCTAAAGCCCCTCCAATCAAAAACAACTCATCAACCTGCTGCCCAAACATATAAATGGGAAAACTCAGCGGAATTTCATATTGATCATCACTGGACCAAGCAGTTGTATTCAAAGCGGTTGCATTTTCTAAAGGCGCATAAGATTCTTTGTTATACGAAAACTTATAGTTGTCCTGAGCTTGCAAACCACTACTTCCTATTAGCAGCATAATAAGTGCGTAAAATGTGTACTTTTTTTTCATTTTTTTAATTTTTCAGATTAAACCATGAACGGTTTAATTCTCATAAGTCTAAATCAACACTTATTGAATATTCCGTTCCTCATATAACTAAAAATACCCCAACTTAAAAAAAAAAGCTTTGTATACAAATTTCATTATTTAGTAAAAACACGCAAACAAACAATTGTTAATCAATAAATTACAAAACTACTTCCACTTTTCTTTTGTAGATAAAAGTTACGTTTTTGTCTCAGTCTCTTTTCTTCCGCTTACACAACCCTAATTCTCCCACCGTTAAATCATCAAGAGTTTTTAATTACTTTTTACACGGGTTTGAAGTTCCCTAAAAAAACCCTTTATGCAGTTTGCACAAAGGGCTCCAATTCATTGTTTATTCTTAAACACTTTGAGGTTTTAAAATTTGAAGAGTTACAGTATTACTGTACGTGAACATTCCTTATGATGATATTGATTTTTTCTTTAGGCGAACAGCAAAAAACAATGCCTCTGGCAAAATTACATACAAGAATTCAAAAGTTACAAATTGAATGTAGTGGTGCTTATAAACCACTTCACTCACAGTTTCCCTGACAATCTTGCGCGTTTTGATAATCCTCTTCAGTAAAAATAAATGTATCTCTATCCACTGTATGTACATGCATTGTAAGCGGGTTTCTATAGGTACACAAAACCGTTTCGTAATAAGCATTTCTACAACTATCTCCTGGATTAAACCCAAGTTGATATTCAGCTATAAAAACGCTCTTTTTCGCCTTATTAAAAATCACCTCAATAGTCTGATGTTTTTTGACACCACCTCCATAAAAATTGGTAAAATCATAACCGTCAGCGGCTCTCATTGTCATACGCTCAGTACGGGTTAACTTTTCACCATTTTTCAAGTGTATATATTTGGGTCCGTCATATATTGTTCCATCTCTGCCTCGATCAAAAGAACGAATCTCCACAGGCACGCCGGTTTGGTTTTCGATGCTATAATTAAGTGTTGTTTTATCATTTAAATCACAACTCAACAAACAACTCAAAGCCATCGCAGTCCACAATGGTATCCGATTATCCCTCATCAAATCAACGCATTACCAATTTGCAAATAACTCATCTAAATATACAGAAGTACTATTGACATGCTGACTTTTAATACGATCTTTCCATCCGTTCCAAGAAGTCGCCCCCCTAAGAGAATACTGCAATTGCGCAGGTGTATACCCGCTTACGCGATCCATGGGATATCCCGCATGATAATGATCTCTTTGATTGAAATAATCCATCATATCAATACCTGCCGAGGTATAATAATTGGTATCTGAATGCTTTGGATCATATATTAATCGTTGTTGAAAATCATTATATCTAAATTTATAATTAGATTCACCAAGTACTATTTGATACCAATGATTGGTCAGGAAAATTTCTGCTGTTGTCGCCCAGGTTTCCAGCAACCTCTTTGCACCGTCCTTAGCAGAAGAAAATGGCGGTATATAGGCTTTCTTTACCAGATTATTGTAACTACTTCTATCAAATTGAAAATGGGATGCATGAGTTAATTCATGAATAGTGGTTCCAAAAACAACATCAGATTCCTTTCCCCATTCCAGGATAGAAACCTGGCTACCTCCATAAAGCCCTCTGGCATTCATATGTGAAGACGTGCCGGATTTTTTTCTAGCGGCAATTTTTATTTGTCTTTTCAAAAACCCGTTTTGAGGAGGTGAGGCAAATCCGAATCGAGGTGTATAATAATACATCCACGCCGCATGATGAATCGTTCCGTAATACTGGTCTGAACCTCCTTTGATATTTAGGTTCCAAGCTTGTTTTTTAACTCTTGGGCCACTGGTACTGGCTTGAAAAAAAGTATTTGTACGTATACTGTAATTATGGCGTTCCCATTGCAAGAGATACTTAGCCTTACCTCGTACACTTCCAGTTCTGAAATAACCATTTTGATCCGTTATTCCTTGGCGCACTGTAAACCCTTGTCTCATCAATACTTGGGCTCCTTTTAGCGGTATATAACCCTTAATTGTACTATCCCAGATTTTCAAGTTACCTGAAGGGTTCCATTTGCTTCCAAAAACCCAAATTGATTGTATATTCCCCAAGTTAGACGAAGCGTTGTTTCCTTTTTTATCCCCATCAATATCATCCTCTAATTCACTTTCCCTACCCGTTAGCTTGTAGGCATAATACAATAAGTTGGCTAACAAATCTGCATCGGTTTTAATGGCTTGATTAATGTCCCCATCCTGATCTACCTTTTCAAAATAAGGATCCTCTTCCGGAATATACAAATTATCAATCACTTCATATTTGCCATTTAACTTTTTCTCCTCATCAACCGGAATGGATGCATAATAGTTCGAAAAGGCACTCTGCACCTCATCTTGATCGCTGCTCAGAGGCTTTCTGTTACTCAAGTAAGCCTCCTCTTCTTGCTCTGATAAATGCAACGGATGGTCAAACACAAAAACGGTAGAATCGGATTTAATCAATCCTTCGTCGTCCGCATCTTTAGGCATAAGCCTAACGTATAAATGGGTTGTTTTGATTGAAAAACCCGGAAAATCTTCGAGATCTATTTTTTTCTCCGATTTTAAATTGTCCAATGCTTTAAGCATTATCTGAACACTAAATGGATTTTCATCCGATTTATAATTGTTCTCCTCGATTTTCTCATTTGAGTAAACATCCGCAACTCCATTCTGGTTATCATATTGACAAGAAGTTACACCAATCAATAAGAGCATTGCTCCACAAATAATTTTTTTCATAACAGGTGATTTTTAGTTCATAATATATATTCCTTTTATATTAAAAGTCACCTATTAGGATAATAAAGCACTTGTATATCGACTATTATTATTTGTATTTAAAAAAATTAAAACACTTAAAAACAACCACATATACATATTAATAAAGATTAATTTTGTACATCAATTAACAACTATTGTACGAACAAAGTATGTTGCTCGAATTTCCTTTTAATTACCCCAAACGATATGAAATATTTTAATTGATTTAATTTCATCGATCGCCACTACCACAAAAATCGTTGGTTTTGACAGGTAACAAGATGTAGTAAAACGGCATAGTCAGTCTCCTTTAAAATCACAACATCTAATTGCTGTGCCTCTGGTAAAATATACTTACGCAAAAAACCCTTTATGTAATTTACACAAAGGGTTCCGAAAAGAAACTTGAAAAGCAGCAATAATTTCTTAGGGTTGAGTGTTTAAAAACCCTTTGTACTTTAATACAACACAAAGGGTTCAAACACTTATAAAAGGCAGTATTAGTATTTCCTATTTCTCAAGATCGAGAATCAATAACTATCGATCTTAAAATCTAGAGGTAAGCGTACTTAAAAATCAGGACAGATTAAAAATTCGATTAACAGATTAACAACAGTAATCTAATAGCAATGCCTATTTATAAACGACTTGAAAAAATCAAATCATATAGTAAATTTAAGCCATTTTTGATTAGTTTTATTTGCATAGCATAATTATCCGTTTGTATACACAACAATCAATGCCCTAAAAAAGAATAACTTACGGATGTGAAAAAATAAATTAATTGTACATTCATTTTTTAAGCTTGTAGGTACTGGTTAAAATCCCAATCCGATTCTATCACATTCGCCTTTAATCTTTTCTGCCAACTTAAAAATCAGTTTTATTTCACACGTTTAAAAAATAATCCCAATCTCTTCTGGGCTTGTTTTACCCCGATAAGACATGCTGATTGCAGCAAAAGCCGCTACAATGACGCTCTTAATCACTTGAACCAGATCCTTTACTCTATTAAACAATGTAAAACTGAATCGCTAAACTAAAAAACAACATCAGTGAAGATTGTTACCCCCCCTTTAGCAAGGCCGCCGCAACGCCATTACTATTGACCGACGATCTCATTTAAAAAACTATTCATACTTTGATTTTCTGCAATACTAATTTTTTTTCGAATTCCGGAATTGCGTCTATATATGGTATGAATACTCAATTCCAACAAATCCGCTATCTCCTGAAAAGTGAATCCGCCCTTTTGCAACAAAATCATTTCAATTTCTTTAGTAGAAAGTTCCGGAAAACGCTGTGTTATTTTATATTTAAAACTGGGATACACAGAATCCAATAAGTCTTCAAAAACACTCCATTCAAATTCCAGTTCACCATCAGAATTATGTACAATCTGATTGTAGTCTGCCAATAATTTTGAATACTTATACGCTTGCGGCGCTCTGGCTAATACTACCATTTTCCTGTATATCTCCAACAGTTTGGAAGATGAAATCTCGTAAATTTTAATGGTTCGATCTCGATGTTGAATCAATTTATTCATCTCCAACAGCATGGCCTTGTCCTTCAGAGTCTTGACGCGAAATTTATAAAACAAAAATAAAATCAATAGGCAAGTTATAAACAAGACAATCAAGTAGTTTTGGTTTCTAATGATCAGTGTTTTGTTGTTGTTTTTAATCCTTTCTTGATGAAATTTATTCTCAAAAGCCACGGTACTATTAAATTTCTCTTTTTCAAAAATCGAATCGGAAGCAGATTTGTATCTGTGATAGCTACCTAAACTCGATTTCAGCGGCTTATTTATTCCCTCCTTTTCAGTTACGGATTCAAAAGCCGCATCTATGACGGCAAAGTCCCGTGTTTGCTTTGCAGCAATAAAGGCTTTATAATAATACCATTTGGCAGAGTCAATCTGATTGTTTTTATCAAAAATATCGGCTAATATTAAAAACTGGATCCCCTTGAGCTTTCCATTTTCGTCATAACTCATCGCTTTTTTGATATCTTCTTCTGCCTTGATATATTCCTCCATCTTCAAATAAGTAAGTGCGCGATTTTTATAGATATCCGAGCGAAGATCATCAACATCGGTTGGGATTTGATCCAATGCATCCTGATAATCACGCAAAGCTCTTTCCATCTGATCCAGTTCAACAAAACAATCTGCGCGCTTTCTCAAGGCATTGATTTGATAATAAATGTCACCGGCTTTTTTTGCCCATTCATAAGAACTCGTAAACCATTTAATAGCCAGTTCATAACCATGCTCTTCCTGAAATATTTCACCTAATTCACTTGCACTACGCCCAGCCAGTTTATAATTCCCGGAAAACATCCCTATTTTTATGGCTTCATCGAAGTGTTTTTTAGCGGTGTCATACTCTTCTCTAGCTTCAAAAACACGACCTGCATAGAGGTTTGCTTTGCCAATATTTGGTACGTCTTTTTGATCGCTATAATACCCCAAAGCCTGTAAGATCAAAGTATCATTTCGCAGTGATACATCGTTTTTTTGGTGCGACCGTACCGCTAGAAATGCCCACCTCGCTTGATTTTTCTCATTCATTTTCTCGGGAAAATCGATTACATCTAAGAAAAATTGGGTAGAATCTGGATGGGTATAAAAACACTCTTCTGCCTTTTTTAAAAAATATAGATTCTGATTATCTACACAGGAATTTAGTATCAGCAAAAGCACTATTCCTAAAAAAAACAATTTTTTCATCTATTAAACCATATTAATTTCTATAAAAGTCACTACTATATGTGCACTAAAATAAGAAAACAATCAAAACCCAACCCACTATTCCAGTTTAAAATTAAAATTTAACAGTAATTAATATTTAGATATCGGCACATAGTTTAATCACAGTCGATAAAAACATTCCAATTAGATACACTACTTTTGACATTTATCAGTTATAGATAATTATGTTTAGAACCCTTTTCGTCTTATTATACTTTTTTTGGTTTTCGGTTCTTAGCGCGCAAGAATCGGGATCTTTATATCAGTCCAAGACTTTTAAGCTAGAAAAGGATACTGTAGACCTATTATCCAAGAATTTGAACCCCACTTTTATAAGAGTATTACAAGCCAACAAAGACACGGTGTCATCAAATGCCTATCGGATCGATTTCAGCAGCGGACAATTGATACTTTTGGACCCCCAGTTAAAAAACGACTCTTTGACTGTAGAGTATTTACAATTTCCTGAGTTTCTAACCAAAACTTATACCTATTATCCAGCTGAGCGCGTAGTAGCCAACGCTGCCGGACAACAATTATTTGCCTATCAAGATCGCAACCGCACATCGAACTTCGTACCTTTTGAAGGCCTCAACACGGCGGGTAGTATAACTAGAGGTTTTACCGTTGGCAATAACCAAAATGGCGTTATGAACTCCAATCTCGATCTTCAAATTACGGGAAAACTATCCGAAAAAGTAAATATTCGCGCTTCGATACAGGATAGCAATGCCCCACTACAAGACGGTGGATATTCTCAGAAAATCGATGAGTTTGAACAAATTTTTATTGAGCTATTCTCGGATAATTGGTCGATAAAAGCGGGAGATATCTTTTTGGAAAACAGAAAATCGCGCTTCTTAAATTTTAATAAAAAAGTTCAAGGTCTGTCTACAGCATTCACTTTTAAAACAGCCCATTCCGAGACACATATTGAAGCGGCGGCGGCATTAGCACGCGGTCAATATGCTAAAAGCACTTTTATAGGACAGGAAGGCAATCAAGGCCCCTATAAATTGAAAGGTCCCAATGGGGAATTATTTATTTTAATCATCTCAGGATCCGAACGGGTATATGTTAATGGCATAGCATTAAAACGCGGCGAAAACAACGATTACGTCATCGACTACAATGCGGGGGAAATCCGCTTTACTACCTTATTCCCGATAACTTCGGATATGCGAATTGCAGTAGAATATCAGTATACCGATCGAAACTACACGCGTTTTGTGGGCTATGGAGGCATACTACATCAAAGAAAAAATTGGAATATAGGCGGTTATGTCTTTTCACAAACCGACATTAAAAACCAGCCTTTACAACAAAATTTATCTGCCAACCAAATTGAAACTCTGCGTTTAGCTGGAAATGACCCCAATAAAATGGTAGCGCCATCTGCCTATGTTGATGCCTACTCGGAAAACAAAATTTTATATAAAAAACAACTAGACGAATCCGGTGTAGAATATTTTTCATATTCCAATAATCCCGAAGATGAATTGTATGCCGTTCAGTTTACTAATGTAGGACAAAACAATGGTGATTATCACATACAAAACAGTCAGAGCATTGGAAAAATTTATCAATATACCAGTCCGATAAACGGGGTTAAGCAAGGAAATTACGCCCCGGTAACTCGCTTGATAGCCCCCATACGCAACACCATTATGACCGTAATGGGAGGATATAACCCCTCCGATAAAACCTTGATCAAAGCCGAGATTGCAATGAGCAATAACGATGAAAATTTATTTTCTTCCTTAGACGATCAAAACAATAAGGGCTGGGCTACACAGGTCAATTTAAAACAACGATTGTATACGGGTGCTATCTGGATTGATGCATTTTCCGATTTTCAATTTATTCACCAAAACTTCAAATCCTTAGAGCAATTGTATTCCATCGAATTCGATCGGGATTGGAATTTGGATTTTGCTATTGGAAATCAAAGTTTATTTGCAGGTGGTTTTAAATTCACTTTCCCGGAACGAGGACAATTGACTTATCAACTGGAAAAGCTCGATTATGGCTCGATGTTTTCGGGTACACGCCATCATATCAATGGAAATTGGAACAGTAAAAATTGGAAGGCATTTACGCGAAACAGCTTGTTGAATGCCAAATCAAGTACTAAGACAACGCGCTTTATACGCAGCCAATCCGATGCGCGTTATCACTTTGGTCAAAACTGGATTGGGGGTCGATTAGAAATGGAAGATCAACAGGAAAAAGAATTATCAGGATTCAAAAACCTCTTACCCTTAAGTCACCGCTTTACTGAGGCAACTGCTTATATTGGACGCGGAGACAGCACCTCGGTTTATACCGAATTGGGCTATACACACCGAATCAACGACAGTATACAGCTCGGAATACTTCAAAATGTTTCGAATTCCAATACTTTTTATATCAAATCAAAAATGATTCAAACTCAGTATAGAGATTTGAGCATTTATGCTAATTATCGCATTTTAAACTGGACAGATCCTTTAATGGAGCAGGAGAAAACACTTAATTCGCGTTTGGTGTATAACGATCGCTTTTGGGATGGGCTACTACAGACCAACACGGTCTACGAGACGAGTTCTGGTAGTATAGCCCAACAAGAATACACCTATATTGAAGTCGAACCGGGACGCGGAATTTATATGTGGATCGATTATAACGAAAACGGCATACAAGAATTGGAAGAATTTGAAATAGCTCCCTTTCCAGATCAAGCCAAATACGTACGGCTGTATTTACCCAATCAAATATTTGTAAAAACCCATCAGAACAAGTTTTCTCAATCGCTATTATTAAATCCTATTCACTGGCAAAGTGAACCGGGTTTTTTACGAATCTTATCACACTTCAACAATCAGACTTCGTATCTCATCGATCGAAGAGATCTGAGGCAAGGCGATGGTTTTAACTTCAACCCCTTTACAAGTGACCAGGACAACCTCGTAGGATTAAACGAGAGTTTTAGAAATAGTTTATTTTATAACCGGGGACGTCAGAAACACTCTATCACGTACACCTTTTTAAGAAATGGCACTAAAAATCTGCTTTCTTTCGGTACGCAGCAAAATAAGTCTGTAGGCCATCAATTGTTTTACAATCACTTAATCGCTAAAAGCTGGTTGGTTTCCTTATCGGGAAAAACATCGGATTCAGAAACGACTTCAGATACTTACGAGTCCAAAAATTATCAGATCCACGGCAGCAGTATTGAACCTCGATTATCGTACTTATTCTCGCGAAATGCCAGTTTGGATTTATTTTATGAATTTCAGAAAAAAGAAAATCTTAAATCCGACTTTGAAAACTTAAACCAGCACCGTTTGGGAACTACGTTTATGTATACGTCAACCAACAATTTCACGATGAATGGCGAAGTTTCGTTTTACGAGAATCAATTTTCAGGAAATGCATTCTCGCCTGTTGCCTATCAAATGCTCGAAGGTTTGCAACCCGGTAAAAACATCACTTGGAGATTATTGTTGCAACGAAACCTTACGAAGTATCTCGATCTAAATTTAAATTACCAAGGTAGAACCAACGAAAACTCCAATACCATTCACACGGGAAATATCCAATTACGAGCTTTTTTCTAAAGCTATTAAACCGTTTCAAATACACTATCGTAATCAAATAATAGTTTATATCTTTAGCCTTTTACAACTGATATACCCTTAGAAATGTCACAACGTTATTCTATTGTTTTCCAACCCTCATCAGAGATTGTGGATCTTATTCAAGAGATGAAATCCGAGCTAGCTGACACCATCGGCTGGTATGCCAGTCGACATGCCATGGCCCATATTACGATACAGGAGTTCGTGGTCAACGATAAGAAAATCGAAGTGATCAAACGGCAATTGGAACGTTGTTGCGATCGTCTTTTACCCGTTGAAGTGCGCTTTGACCGCTTTGATACCTATCCCAATGGCGCCTTTTTTATCAAACCCGATTTATTATCTCTGCCTGTTCTGTCTCAAATAATGAAACAGGTTCAGCACGCTGTTCCCACACCGAATACCCATCGCGGAACCGATCCGCATTTGACTATAGCACGGAAACTCAGTTACGAGAAAATTTTAATTGCCCACGAGTTATTTAATGAAATCGATTTAGGTTTTAGCTTCGATAAGATCGCTTTACGTCAGTTCAACCCTACCAAAAAGCAGTTTGAAATCATAGCCGTATACCCATTCTTAAGTCAACCCGATTCACAGTCGATTCAAGGAAGTTTATTTTAGATCCAACAAAGGGAAACTGATTGAGCATCCCTTTTTTTGATCTTTTTACAGTAAAACTTATAAGACGATAAATTCGCATCTTCTATTTTCGAGATGCCTCCCCTCAGAACAATTGACTCCAGGAGGACAATCATTAATCGGTTGCGTTTTGCCATAATCCTTAGTTATAATACGACTCGGGCTAATTTTTCCCTGTTGGATGATCCAATCAGCAGTACGATTTGCTCGCCGTTCGGCCGACCAATTGTTGTAACCAATCGATCCTCTAGAATCGGCATGTGCACGAACCTCAATTTTCATTGCTGGATTTGCTCGCAGTATTTCAATAATGCCATTTAATTCCTTAATGTTATTCTCATTTAGGTAAGAACTATTAAAGTCGAAATAAATAGGATCTAGTCTTACCTCTTTACTACCACTACCTCTTATTGCTCCAGCGCCTTTAGCCTCTTTTAACGCTGTAACATCGATCACTTCAATCACATCTTTGACACCTCGCACTTCAATGAGCTCTTTTGGCTTGCCTGCGCCATTATTAGCCTTATAACCGTTGGCAAGTGAATACAAACCAAAGTTCATACGGCTCGTCGGGTTGCCATTAGAAAACTTAACCGCCACTTCTGCAGCAGTATAACCTTGCGCCTCGGCTTTTACGCGATAGGAGTTATCAATACCCTCTAATTCAAAAAAATAGAAACCTTGACTATTAACAGGTGATATAGCGACACTATTGTGATCCTGGTCATATAAGGTGGTGGTTACTGTAGTTAAATCAGCTTTTGTATGCAGATCATATACTTTTCCAGTAACTATTTTTAATTCCTCTTGTGAATAAACACTATTACTCCCAATTAGTAATAAAAATATAAGATATTTAGTAATATTTTCCATTTGTAGTGATTTATATATTTACTCAAAGTTAAAAAAATTAAATCACTTCATATCTACATGACTACTACCAATAGCGGGTTTTAACTACTTTGACATTATCGCTATAATGTTAAGCATTTCAATATCAATATTTTAAATTTTGCCTTCAAATTTTAAATAAAAATCAATCTGATGCAAAAAATAGCACACTATAAGTCAAGGAGTTACCCCTTTTATGGATTCCAAAAAATTATAAAAACAGCACTATAAGTCCAATTTGATTAAAACCTCTAAAGTTCCCTATAGTTTTGCATAAAAAAAGGGGTCAGCACCAAAAGTACTGACCCCTAATAATTTAAATCAAGCAATATAATGATTGCTCTACTGGATACTTATAAATTCACAATAATAAATTCTGACCTACGGTTGGCTTGGTGTTCTTCTTCAGTACACTTCACACCGTCTGCACATTGGTTGGTCAATTGGCGTTCGCCATATCCTTTCCAAGTTAAACGGGAACTGTTAATACCATTTTTGATCAACCATGCTGCTGTAGATTTAGCGCGACGCTCCGATAAATCATCATTGTATTTATGAGAAGCACGACTATCTGTATGAGAGCGCACATCCACTTTCATCTCAGGATATTCTTCCATTACTGCAAGAACTTTGGCCAATTCCATTGCTGCATCAGGACGAATATTGTGTTTATCCAAATCAAAATAAATAGGATTTAGGTTTAACACTTTAAACAAGTCATCTCCTTTTTTCAAAGGGATTTTGGTGCGTTCCAAAACAATAGTAATTTCTGTTACACCCGTTTCATTAGGCAGGGAAACCACTTCTTCTTTCACAGTATATTCTGGAGCTTCCGCTTTAACGCGGTAGCTGGTTCCACAATTGTAAGCGGTATCGAACAGGTATTGGCTGTTGGAATCCATCTTGCTCGTCTTAGCTTTGTCCGTGTAATCCATCTGATACAAATTTAAAGTTGCATTAGAAATGATATTACGTGTTTTAGCATCCACCACAGTAACTTTTAGATTTTGAACACACTCCAAAACCAAAGCACGATTTTCAACAAAAGCATAGATATCATCGTTTCCAATTCCCTCTGCTCTATTACTTGAAAAGAAACCGCGTTTTGTGGTTTTATTAATGATATATCCGAAATCGTCAGCACTGCTGTTTACAGCTGCTCCAATATTTTGAACATCAGAGAAACTTCCATCCGATTTGATTTTGGTAGCATAGACGTCTAATCCTCCCATTCCTGGTCGGCCATCCGTTGCAAAATACAATTCATCATCAGAACTTACAAATGGAAAAGATTCTCTACCATCTGTATTGATTGAAGCTCCTAAATTCTCAGGTGTTCCAAATCCATTAGATGTAATCGCAATACGCCAGATATCAGATTGACCGAAACCTCCTGGGCGATCCGACACAAAATACATCATATCTTCAGCCGAATTTAATACCGGATGAGCGGTGCTAAATTGGTTGCTGTTAAACGGCAATTCGACGATATCAGACCATTTATCGTTCTTTAATACCGCGCGATAAATTTTTAATAAGGTCGTTTTCTTACTATCCATACGACGAACCCCATCATAGTTGTTACGCGTAAAATACATCGTTTGACCATCTTTGGTGATCACTGGAGTAGACTCATTGAATTTGGTCGTAATTTGACGACTAAACTTCTTTGCCTTAGCCAATGTACCGTCTTCTTGAACATCTGCAACGTAGATATTAGTAAAAGCGTGGTCTGTCCAAGTATGAACACGTTTTGTGAAATTACTTGTATCACGAGACGTGGTAAACAATACTTGATTGTTATAAAAACTACTGCCGTAGTCTGCATAACTGGTATTGATTTTAGCATCTTGAATATCATATCTACCGGAATTGCGTGTAATTTCGGCTTGATAATCTTTATCTGCTTGAATAATTTTCGCTCTGTTTGACTCGTTATTCTTCGTTGCGAATTTCTTTAGATATACCTTAGCCTCTGCTTCATTTCCTACATTCTTTAAGGTTTGAGCATAACGGTAATAGTATTCCGATTCTATTTCATCATTAGAAAAGTCTGTAAACAATTGGCTATACCACTTGTTAGCTTGAGCATATTGAGCGTTGAAATAATTGGCATTACCCAGATTTTTCAAGATACTCGTATTAACATGTCCGCGTTTAGCGATGTTCTCATAAATTTTGATGGCATCGATATAAGCTAGTTTATCGTAGTTTTTATCACCTCGTGACAAACCTACTTGCGCTTGGGCGTTGTGATTCATTAACACTAACAAACAAACGCATAAGGAGCTGATGATTTTTTTCATGGTCTGTTGTTTTAGAAGAATCTTGGTGAGTTGATACGCTTGTACTTGTTGAAGAGTTCAAAACGCATAAACACCTCATGAGATCCTGAGTTATAATGAGCTAATTTGGTTGTTTCGGCATCGTAAGAATATCCGATCATCAATCCATCCGTAATTTGGAATCCGGCCAAAGCACTCCATGCCGCATCATAACGGTAAGCTACTCCAAGCGTAAACTTTTCGTTGAGCAAGAAGTTACCGCTGATATCCGCTTGTAAAGGCGCGCCTTGTACTGCTTTTAACATGATAGCAGGCTTAAATTTCAAATTTGGATTTAAGTCAAAAACATGACCTCCCGTTAAATAGAAATGCATTTTTTGCTGCATCGTAGCATAAACATTGTCATCAAAACGTTCGGTTTCCAAGAAGTTTGGAACCGACAATCCGATATAGCTCTTTTGAGTATGGTAGTAAATACCGGCACCCACATTAGGACTAAATTGGTTGTTGATATCTTGGCTGAACATAGCATCATTTGGATTGTATACATTCAAATCACTATAACGAACGTCTAACAGATTCATCGATCCTTTTACCCCAAAAGACAGTTTATGATCACGATCTCCTAAATCGATGGTATAGGACACGTCTACCGAGATGGTATTATCTCTCATCACTCCAATTTGGTCGTTGATAAAAGACACTCCTAAACCCAATTTACTATTATTGATAGGTGTATTGATCGAGAACGAATTTGTTTTCGGCGCACCATCTAATCCTACCCACTGTTCGCGGTGTAAACCGAAAACACTCATCACTCCACGTGAACCAGCATAAGCCGGATTGATGTTGATGGTATTGTACATATAATGGGTGAATTGAGAATCTTGTTGGGCGTGCATTGCTGCACTGCCCATTAACAAGATTCCACAAAACGTACTCTTAATTGTTTTATGAATTTTCATCGCTTACAAATTAATTAGATTCTAAATGAATGTATCCAGATTGCTTCATGTGTTCAGATTGACCATTTCCAACATTATAATCGTATTGAACGATATAGAAATAAGTACCTGTAGGAAGTTTCTCTTCTTTACTTACCACATCTTTCGCATTAGCAAAACCTCTGAAGACATTTCCGTTTGTGTTATAGTTTGTTGTACTATAAACCAGACGTCCCCAACGGTTATAGATCTCAACCGTATTACCAGGATAGCAATTCAAACCTTTCAACACTAGTGCATCGTTATTGCCATCTCCATTTGCAGAAACTGCGTTGTAGATTTCAATTTCACATGATAAATGTACGGTTTGCGTATAAATCGATTCATTTCCACAGCTATCTGTAGCAGTCCAAGTTCTCAGTAAACTGTATTTGTTTTCACAATCACCTTGTACTTTTTCTTCATTAAATGCAACCGTCACTTTTCCACAATTATCTGTAGCCGTAATTACTGGTGCATCTTTTAAGTCTTCACATTTCATGAAAACTACCGCTGCTGGTAATGGATCTACAAATACTGGAGCTGTGGTATCCTGAATAGTAATGGTCTGTACGTGAGTTTTTGCGTTTCCACAAGCATCCGTAGCTGTCCAAGTTCTCACTAATTGGTAATTGTTTTCACAATTTCCATTCACACGCTGTTCTGTAAAGCTCACTTCCGCCGTTCCACATAAATCCGTTGCGTTTAATATAGCCGCATCAGGAATTGTAGCTGAACATTCTAAAGTGATGTCTTTTGGAAGGTTTGTAGTAAATACAGGAGCGGTTTTATCTACAATTGTAAACGTAGCCGTAGTTGTACTCACATTTCCACAAGAATCTTTTACTGTAAAAGTAACTTTAGTACTTCCTGTTGATCCGCACGCTTTATCCAAACCTTTGAAATCATTAGTCCATACAAAATCAGCTGAACAAGCATTAACAGCAACAGCACCGGCATGAGTATTTAACCAAGCAGCTAAATCATTAGCATTACCACTTCCGTCGCAATCTACTGTTAAATCTTTGGCCTGAACTTCAAATTGAGGTCCTGTCGTATTTTCTGTTGTAAACGTAGCCTGTTTAGAAACACTATTTCCACAAGCATCCGTTGCGATAAAATTAACCGTGATCGCTTTTGTTTTTCCACAAAGATTGTTGGTTTCCACAACAACATGAGTCCAAGTCACTGCGCTACAAGCATCAGTTACCACTGCTCCTCCCTGATTATCGATCCAAGCGTTATACTGGTCAAGATTACCTTTTCCATCACATTCTACGACTTCATTTTGTGGTGAAGTTGTCATTACAGGTGCTTTCGTATCGATGATCGTAAAGACCGCTGTAGTTGATACTTTGTTTCCACAAGCATCTGTCGCAGTAAAAGTAACCTCAGCATTTCCTGTTGCTCCACAAGCTTTATTTAAACTGGTATAGTCGTTCGTCCAAGTTACAGCACTACAACTATCTGTTGCATTCGCTCCACCTTGACTAGCTAACCAAGCTTGTAACTCTGTATTATTACCAGAACCATCACACTCTACCGTTTTGTTTTGTGCTGTTTTAGTAATTACAGGAGCTGTTTTATCTTCAATGGTGAAAGTCGCTTTTGTTGTAATCGTATTACCACAAGCATCAGTTGCAGTAAACGTTACTAAAGCACTTCCCGTAGATCCACAAGCAGCAGTTAAACTCACATAATCGTTTGTCCAGCTTACTGAACTACACGTATCTGTCGCTTTTGCGCCACCGCGGTTGATCAACCAATTGTTTAAAGCTTCTGTCGTATTTGTACCACAAGAAACCGTTAAGTTTTGAGCTTCTTTAGTCAATGTCGGTGCTACCGTATCTACGATACGAACTGTCGCAATGGTAGTGGTTGTATTTCCACATGAATCCGTAGCTGTAAACACCACTTCCGCATTACCTGTTGCTCCACAAGCCGCAGTTAAGCCTTTATAATTATGAGACCAAGTTACGGTTCCACAAGCTTCTGTTGCTGTTGCACCTCCATGGTTATTTAACCAAGTCGCAATACGATCGTTTCCACTAGTTCCACATTCCATTGTTAGGTCTGTAGCAGCAGTAGTCATGATTGGTCCTGTAGTATCTGCAATGGTAAAACTAGCTTGTTTTGTCGTTGCATTTCCACAAGCATCTGTCACTACAAAATTAACCGTAGTCACTTTTGTTTTACCGCATAGATTACTAGTATCTACAATATTATGACTCCAAGTCAATTGTGTACTACAAGCATCTTCGGCTACAGCTCCAGCATGACTGTTTAACCAAGTGTTAAACGCATCCTGATTACCAGCACCGTCACATTCTACTACTCCATCTTTAGGTAAAGTCGTCATTACTGGCGCTTTCGTATCTACTATAGTGAAAGTAGCCGTCGTTTTAACGAGATTTCCACAAGCATCTGTCGCAGTAAAAGTCACTATAACACTTCCGGTTTCACCACAAGACTTTGCAAGACTTGTATAGTCGTTGGTCCAGGTTAAATCACTACAACTATCTGTTGCTGTAGCACCACCGTTTGCAGCTAACCAAGCCGTTAATTCTGTTGTATTTCCAGAACCGTCGCACTCTACTGTTTTGTTTTGTGCTTTCTTAATCATTACCGGTGCCGTTTTATCTTCAACGCTGTAAGTTGCTTTGGTCACTACTTCATTTCCACAAGCATCTGTTGCTGTAAAAGTTACTAAAGCGCTTCCAGTTGCCCCACAAGCCGTTGTTGTTAAAGCGGTGAAATCATGTTTCCAAGTAACGGCTCCACAATTATCTTGTGCTTTTGCACCTCCATGACTAATCAACCAATTATTTAAGGTTACCGCAGTATCTGCACCACAAGAAACCGTTAGGTCTTGTGCTTCTTTTACCATGGTCGGTGCTATGGTATCCACTACTTTTACCGTTGCAGTCGTTTCCGTTTTATTACCACAGGAATCTGTAGCAGTAAACGTTACAATTGCACTTCCCGTAGTTCCACAAGCCGCAGTCAATCCGTTATAGTTATGTGACCAAGTAATGGTTCCACAATTGTCGGTTGACACAGCTCCACCATGGTTGTTCAACCACGCGTTTAAAGCATCTACTGAAGCGCCGCATTCGATTGTCAAATCTTTTGCAAGCGTTTCCATTATTGGAGCAGTAGTATCTTTAATAATAAACACTCCTTGTTTGATCGTTTTATTTCCAAACGCATCTTTGGCAATGAAATCAACGATTACCGTACCTGCTTTTCCACAAGTTGTATTGGTATCTTCGATCAAGTATGACCAAGTAACCGCACCACATGCGTCAGTAGCCACTGCATCTGCATGGCTATCTAACCAAGCTTGAAACTCAACAAGGTTTCCTTTACCGTCGCATTCCACTGTTTTATTTTGAGGTAGAACAGTAAATACTGGAGCGGTATTGTCTACAATAGTATACGTAGCTGTTGTAGATACCGTGTTTCCACAAGCATCCGTAGCAACAAACGTAACCTCTGCAGTACCCGTATCACCTCCTGAGAAGGTGCTGAAATTATTAACCCAAGTTACTTCACTACAGGTTTCCGCAACAATTGCTCCACCGTGGCTTAATAACCAGATATCCAATGCAGCTCTATAATTACCTCCGTCGCACTCTACAATTTTATTTTGTGCTTCTTTAATAATTTTTGGTGCAATTTTATTTTCAATTTTTAAAGTAGCTGTTGTAGTAGCTTCATTTCCACAAGCATCTGTTGCTGTAAAAGTCACTAATGCAGTTCCGGTTACCCCACAAGTTCTTGTAGTCAAACCGATGTAGTTATGCTTCCATGTAACCGCACCACAATTATCTTGCGCCACTGCATGACCACTACTAATCAACCAATTTTTAATAGCATCTTCCATACCCGGTCCACAATCAATGGTCAGGTTTTGTGCTTGTTTCACAATTACTGGTGGTGTTTTATCCTCCACTTTCACCGTTGCTTGAGTAGTACTTTTGTTGCCACAAGAATCTGTTGCAGTAAAAGTCACTAATGCACTTCCTGTGTTTCCACAAGCCGCAGTCAAGCCATTATAATCATGAGTCCACGTAATGGTTCCACAATTATCACTAGAAATAGCACCTCCGTGATTGTTTAACCAAGCATTTAAAGCATCTACTTCTGCACCACATTCAATCGTCAGGTTTTTAGCCTCCTTATCAATTATTGGTGCTGTAGTATCTTTAATGATGAAAACCGCCTGTTTGAAAGTTTTATTTCCACAAGAATCCGCAGCAATAAAATCAACAATAATAGTACCTGCTTTACCACAAGTTGTATTGGTATCTTCAATCAAGTAAGTCCAAGTAACTGCACCACAATTGTCCGTTGCTGTTGCTCCAGCATGATTAGCCAACCAAGCGTTAAACTCAGCTAGATTTCCATTTCCGTCACATTCAACAGTTTTGTTTACTGGGGCTACCGTAATAACAGGAGCGGTCGTATCTACAACAGCAAAAGTAGCTGTAGTTTTTGACGCATTTCCACAAGCATCTGTCGCAGTAAAAACAACCGTTGCTATTTTTGAACCCGCACAAGCACCTGCAGTCCATGTTGTAAAATTGTGTGTCCAAGTCACGGTGCTACATCCATCAGTCGCCGTTGCACCTCCGTGCTCAGCCAACCATTTGTTTAGCGCTACCGTTTGATCTGTACCATCACATTCTACTGTTTTGTCAGTAGCTTGCAAGCTAATTGTAGGTGGCGTTTTGTCTTCCACTTTGAATACAGCTGTAGTAGAAACTTTATTTCCACAAGCATCAGTAGCTGTAAACGTTACGGTAGCGGATTGAGTCCCGACACAAGCACCTGCAGTTAATGCGGTATAATTGTGAGTCCAAGTTACTGCACTGCAAGCATCTGTTGCTACAGCACCACCGTGACTATTTAACCAATTATTTAATGCTGTCGCTGTATTAGTTCCACATTCAACCGATAAGTTAGCAGCTGGAATATTTAATACCGGAGCAGTAAGATCTTTTATCGAGATCGTTTGTGTACAAGTTTCTACATTTCCACTAGCATCTGTAACCGTAAAAGTTCTTGTAAAAGTTCTTAAACCTGCTACACAATTTGAAATTGCAGAATCTGCGTATTCGTAAGTAGTATTTCCACAAGCTGTAACTACAGTTGGAATACCGGTTACCGATGGATCATAACTAGTACCACATAATACTTCTACATTAGCAGGACAAGCAATCTGTAGTGTACAGCAAACCGGAGGAATTCCAGTGATCGTCAGTGGAGTACAAAGGCTCGCATTTTCAAAAGTAACATCATAAGGTTTACCGATGTCAATACTTTCTGAAGTCCAAACATTTCCATTGAAAACACCTGGTGCTCCTGTACCCGTTGCAATATAAGGAGCTGTACCATTTAAGGTTACAAACATCTTATACGACTTCTGATCTACTGAACAGGCGAATTCGATATTCGTTGCTTTTAAGTTATTTGATTTCAATAAAACTTTTATCGCAGCCAAATTACTTTTACACAATCCTCCAGCAATAAATCTATTAACTACATAATAGGTTCTATCGTGAATCAATTGGGTCGTAATTGGTAGTTGAGCAACTTCCGCAAGCGCATCCAATTCGTTTTCATACCATGATAAGTAATACCCATTCGAAAACGAGATATCCGCTAAAGTTGGCTGACCACCTCCTACTAGTGGACTACAGATCTCACGAGTTTGTTGTGGAGGATTAATCATCAACATATTATCAATTGGCAATACCATTGGTATTTCATCTTCAATCAAAACTTGATCAATTCCATTTGGACAAGACAAGTTTGGATTAACACAGGTAGGAACTGCAATATTCTGGAAAATCGAAACTTTAACGTCTCCAAAATTGTGTTCACAAGATAAAGTAGTATCGTCATTCGCTGTATATTTCAACGGTACGTTTACCAATTTAACCTCTGTACCTACAGGAATATTTTTAGTTACCTTATAAATATACCCCCTAACTGGATCGATTCCTTCAAATGTAGCTACACCAGCAGGTACTAAATAATCATTTGGATTACCTACCATAGTCCAGTCAGCTGGAAATTTGAAGGCAAATCTATAATCCGTAGTAATCGCATCGGTATTACCGAAGTTACCTGAATTGACAGTAGAGAAATTATAAACAGCTCTTAGGTTAGCTCCTACGGTTAACACAGGATCTAAACGAACCTCATGTTTGTTAAGAACCATTTCAGGAAAAGCCGTAGAACCACCAGCAACGATAATTCTATTACCACTAGCAGAAGTTATACTTCCTTGTGGAAGTGCAGAACCACATACATTTTGCGCAGATGGCAAAAATGAGATTCTCTGACCACTTCTAAATTCACAAGTTTCAATTTTAAACTCAACTTTTAATTGGATTCTCTCCAAGGTATTTAATGAAATACCATTACCTAAAGTAATTACTAGGTCGGTTCCATTAATGACTGCATTAGCAGGATTTCCGTTAGCAAAAACAGCGCCCGGAGTGATATTACCTGTGAATACAGTACTATACTGAAAACTATTATTATACTTTAATCCAGGAGCAGTTGCTAAAGGAATACGAACACTTAAGTTTTTCACATTGGTATCTCCACCGTTGTGGATTTGAACCGTATAGGATAATATATCACAAAATCCGTGTTGTGTATTGGCATTTGATTGATAAGCGATCGTAGTTTGTAAATTATTTTTCAATTGACTATATGTCAATACTTTATTATTAATAACACAAACACCTGCGCTAACATTTGCTGGATAAGCCGTACAGCTATATCCAACTGGTATAGTCAAAGACTCAATATTACAGTTGATCAGATTTGCTTTAATCAAATAGTAATTTGTAGTTGAAGCTGCAAAATCTCCTAATCTGTAAACATCCCCATTCGGTACAACAGCTACAAGCGGATTCGTTCCGTCGTAGTTATCTACTTTTTGAACCGATTGAATAACCAGATTACCTGCTTTTTTACCTAACCATACATTTGTAAAAGCTCTGGAGTCAGATGTATTCGCAATTTTAACAACCCATGAAACCACTTGACCGTCTGGGCTCATCTCTCCATCTAAATTGTTGTTTGACAATTCAAGTGTTAAACTTCCAAATCCGGTATTGTATTCTAATTGTTGTGTTTTTGTGAAAGGTGTTTTATCACCAGCTCCATCAACTACATCACCTTCTAGAGTAATGCCTATGGTTTGTACTAAAGCAGTTGCCGAAGGCTCACACTCAAATAAAGAAACCGTTGGAGTAATTTCGATCACAAAACCTTCATCAAGATTTTTATTAGCGGTCAAAGCCGAAACAATCGTTTTTAAATCTAGTATATACGTACCGTTATTTACATTAAGTCCGGTGATAATAGCAGTATTATTAACACCCAACCAAGGTTGGTTTTTAATTTCCACTCTAGCACCAGTTAATGTCAAAAATGCAGGAACTGTTAAAACAGCTTTTGTCGGCTCAAATAAATCGCGAAACTCGCCTTCAAACACACCGTCTTGTCTTGAAAAACCAAGAATTGACGAGGTGATTACGAATTTATTATCGCTATTACTACAAGTTGTGAAATTGGTTTTATTCCCTTTAATGTCAACGGTATTATTTACATAAAAACCAGTTGCTGTATAGGCTCTACCACAAATTTTCTCCACACCATTAGAATCGATCAAATACGATTTAGTCGGGAATTTTTTCAATCCCAGAGTCGATGTCTTCGCTTTAAACTGCATACCAAAACGCACTTTATCACCTTGAGCAAAAGTAATTAGTGTATTGGGTTGCGTCGCAAGATCAAACTGCAAAACATAGTTGGTAGGATTTTCTACCACAGTCAGTCCATTAAACGGGAATTCAACACCCCCGCGTGTTACTACTAAGCTACCTGCAGTAGTTAACAACTGCACATTGGTGTCAGCATCTTTTTCTATTTGGAACTTTAGTTTTGTCCAAGCACCTGCTGAAGAAATGATTACATCAGAATCCTGATAAACCTCAAGTACATCCCCCGTTATAAAGGTTCGAACATTGGTGTCATTTTTATTTACACGAGTATTGCTCGGTACGCCAGCGGCATTCACGGCAAAGCCTAAAGTAGTTCTTTCTAGATCTGCTGAACGGTTGTGCAATCCATCGGCACATGGCCCTGCATCACAATAACCTAGTAAATCTACCTGATTACACTTAAAACTAACCGGTGCACATCCTGGATTTTTAATCAATTCCCCACCTATTTTATACCAAACATCTTGGATTTCTCCTGGATTTACTCCACCATCGCATAAGAAGTCAATAGGAAATTTCAGACGACTGTTAGACAGGTTTAAATCTTCTCCAACTGGCCAAACCGCAGAACCATAGGTAAAGGTCAAACGATACTTATTCGCACCATCCGCAGAGGCAACGGCATTAACAGCGCTAGCACCTGTAAGTAATTTAATATCATTGATATTTGCCACAGTTAACATAGCAGATAACTCTATAGTAATATCGAATTTATCTCCAATATTTAAACCTGCGTGAGGAATAACGAAATTGGTAAATAAATAATCTGCACCATAAGGTTGCCCAGATACGATATCAATTTCGCCAATATTTAAACCTTCGTAGTTATAGGTAACAGCAGGACTTACCGTTTTTGTAGCGGTATAAGGTCCACCACAGCCACCTTCGAAGTCATAAGAAAGGCTGTAATAATTATCATTTGTTGTAAATGAAGTTGGTGCTGTATCACAGCTAGAAGCAGAAGGTGCTCCGTAAAACTGATCAAATTTCACCACTACAGTTTGATTCGGATCTAAAGTATTATCAGCACTGATATTAACTTTAATTCGAGTCGGTTTACTTGCAGTTCCCTCAATTACGACAATGTCTGCCGGGCTTACTGCAACCCCACCTATAGTAATTGAATTGATATTAATATAGCCTTCAAGATCATTAGTTCCGATCTCAAAACCAACAGAAGAAGCCTCGGCATTACCCGTATTCTTAACATTCCAAGTATTGGTGTAGGTTTGATTAAAACAAGTTATTACCGGAGGAACCGCCGTCACTTCTAGTGAAGGTTTAAACGAATTGTCTATATTAATAATATGTTGAGCTGTTCCATTCACATTAGAATTGGTACATTTCGTAGTACAACCATAATACACCTCATAGATTGTAGGTGATAAAGAACAGTTGGTAATTTTTACTTTTTCTTTAAATGAAATCGTACCCCCTGTTGCTAGAGAGGAACCGGAAAAAGTTAATTTATTTGGATTAGTAGCATCTACTGTCCAACCCAAGGCAGAACCAAAGTCATAAGAAACCTGCGCCAATCCATTGCCCAATAAACGATCTAAAGTCAAAGTCGAGATTGCCCCATTACCTTGATTTCGAATCGTTACCGTACGTACAATTTCATCGCCTACTTTACCGGAGCTAACCGCTGGGTTGATCGATACCCTTAAAATGGCATAATCGATATTGATGATTTCACTAGTTCCACTTTGTGGATTTGTTGTACATCCTGAAAATGTATAACTAACTACTTGTTGTTCTGGTGCCACTGTACTACCAATAACCGAGCACAACGCTTTTACGTTGTAGGTAACCACCATCTCTTCTGATGAAGGTCCAGCGGTAAGACTTGGTAGATTAACCGTAACTCCCTGTCCCGTTTCTCCTGTAACCGTTACGGTATTGCCGTTGGCTTTTACAGATCCCGTTTGCAGTTCAAAGCCTGTCGGAATCTCTATTTTCAATTTTCCTTGGCTACAAGCTCTACTACCCTTACCGATTCTTACCGTCAATTGTTGGTAATCACCGCAAACACTAAGTAAAGGAACATTACTGTCCGTTTTTAGAGTCTGAGCAGTCGCACTAGTTACAAGCAGCAACATAAAAGAAAACAAAGCCACCATTGGAATGGGTACCCTGTTTCTAAAAATTGCAAGAAATCGCATTAGTGTAATTTTGTAATTCATAAATTGTTTTTTTGTTTTTAATTAAATTCCTATCACCGTATTTTTCGCGTGATTTCGGTGATTAATTGCTGATCCATTAGCTCGTCATTATTTTCATAAATTCATTTTAAAGGTTAAACACTCGTATACTAAAACATTCATTAATTTTTAATTTAACTTCCCCTTTTTCGAATTCCTATCTAGAAAATTCGTATCTTTAGTGGATGCGGTATCGCCTAATTGTCGTAGACTTCTATTCGGTAGAAAATCTTATTTAATTGCGATTTACATAATTCAATTTTTACATTTTCGTCAGAAATTGCTAAGAAATTATAATACACTTTGTGTACTTTATAACACAAGGTGAACTTTAAAACCTTTATTCTGGCTTTTAACTGGAGTAATAAAACTTTATATCAATCTTACATTTTGCTGTAGTGTTCAGTCCGTCTGAATTTTACGATCGCAACAGCACTTTTATAAAAATGTATACACGTTGTTTGTTTTTATACTTTGCCCGTGCCAAATTCTATTTCCGATAATATTTTTGCAAAATTCTAACAATCAGGTTGATAAAATGTTTCAAATAATTGAAACGGAATACACGCCAATTATTTGGAACATATTTTTTAAAAGTCTTTCATTTTAAAAATCCGAGGAATGATAAGGGTTTAAAGAGTGGTTGTCCCAAAAAGGGAGGACATTTGGCTTCCCAGAAAAATAATTTTCAAATAAAAAAGCGATTTCAATGTTATTTTTCAGCTTTTTTTAAACATTTCCAGATTTTTATTTAGGCTAAATGCGATATAGAGTCATTTTACACCAATAATAATACACATAACACAATAAAAAACAGTAAACAATATAAAAAAATCACAAATAAAGAGTTTATTCAATAAAAAAACGTACAAAATTTTGATAACATTGAATAATATAAAAATGTGGAATTATTCTACAACGATAAGTACTTTTGATAAATATAAACGCGGAAAAAGCAGCAGGGATTTTTGTAGTAAAAGCACCTGCAAATCTTAAAAAAATAAATTAATCGCAAAATGTTAGAATTGCGGATTACACTCAAAGGATTACAC
>DCKE01000005.1:522039-551974 GCA_002320285.1 Flavobacteriaceae bacterium UBA1682
ACACAGAAAGCAATACACAGAAAGGAATACACAGATAAGCCGAAAAGACTTTAGGGGTTTCATTATTTATTCTTCTCCGACACCGGTTTTTTTCTTCTTAAAATCGACAGGAGATACGCCGTGATACGCTTTAAAAACACGATAAAAAGAAGTCCGTGAATTAAATCCGCTCTCGGTGCCCACATCACCTATAGAAACCTTGCCATTTGGCTCTTTAAGAAGCTTTGCGGCATGTATAACCCGATAATTATTTATATACTTGTTGAAATTCGTATCTAAAATGACCGTAAAAACCTGAGTGAGATGATGTTTTGTGATTTTCAGTTTTCTAGAAAGACTATCGATGGTCAGCTCGGAGTCTAGATATACTTTTTCAACTTCCATCATCTTATTTAATCGCGCCAAATACACAATTCCCTCTTGTTCAGTTATACTCGATTTTTCGTATTTTTTCTTGATCGTATTTTCACTTTCATTGACCGCTATTTTCGTCAATTTAACAGGTGTTTCAACGATATCGGCCCCATAGTGTTTAAAAATATTGATCACGTGATATCGGAAGACAACAGCGGCAATTACCAACATCAGAAAATAAATAACCAACCCATCTATATAACTTTTTTCACCTCTTGTACGTTCACTTTCAAACACCAAACTCAAAAAAATCAACGCTACGATAACCATGATTTTAACGGCGTAATTCGTTACTAATTTTAGTTCTTTGGTGTCAAAAGAATTATTAAATTTAATAAAACCATATAAGGCATAAACAATAAATTGTACGCCTGCTCCTAAATACAACAACAGCAAATACTTTGGTATATACGCTCTGAAATAGTCTAAGTCAAGCAAAAAAGCGATATAAATAATTCCAAATAACAAGGCCGGAATCATGTGGATCAGCACTATAGATAAGTTCCAATTTCGCGATTTTTTTAAAGCCAGCAAAGACGCATAAAAAAAAGGACCATAAAAAAGACTAAAAGGCGCCCCAATATCGGCGAAGGGAACATCGTCAAATCCGTAGCGCATTACACAGACATATATACTGTGAAACACTAGAAAGATCAAAAAAACAGCGATAACTTTATCGAACAACGATCGATTTCGAAAATTAACATTAAGATATAAGGTAGCCAATGACAACACCACAACCGCCGTAAGCACTAAAAAAAAACAATATGGAAGTAGGTCGCTTGTACTCAAAACGTCCTGATATTATGCATATTCTCAACGCGGAAACTCGATGGTGTCTGCCCCACATATTGTTTAAAATACTTATTAAAAGTTGACTTGGAGTGAAATCCACACTGAAACACCAAAGCTTCAATGGTAAAATTCTCTTTGTCGAGTAACATTTTTTTGGCATGACGAATGCGATGCTCTCCCAAAATGGCGTAAAACCCCGTTTGCATCTCCTTGTTCATAATATCGGTTAAGACAGTCCGGGGTATATCGACCTCGATCGACATATCTTCAAGTGTAAAGTTCGCTTGAAGATAAAGGTTCGATTTTTCAAAAAACATATTGATCTTATTCACGTCCTCTGTACGAAATAAATCCTTTGCCACAACAGCAACCACTTTTTCGCGCTCGAGATCCACACTTTCATCCACAGTTTCATCCATACTTTGATCGAAAACTACTGAGGCGTTTCTTTCATTAAACAGCAGATATAACAAAAAACAGATCACCGTAGACAGCATGCCCACAATAAGGAATTGCTTGTTAAAACTGAATATTTTTATGAAGTTATTCTCAAAAAACTGAATAAACAATACTAAGGAGACCACACCCAGATAGAACGTGCAAAAACTGACAAAAATAGTATAGCTATGTAAGAGCTTTTTCGATTTAAACGACTTTTTAAGGCCCAATCGAATTAGAATACCATAAAACATCAGCGAAAAGGCATCCAAAAACAAAACGAATTCACCGGTATTGCGTATCGTGAGCCAAAACAATAAACACGCACTCCCTAGATGTAGATAGGGAACCCATAAAGAAGAATTTTTAAAATCATTGGATTTACCGGTAAACAAATAAAGTAGCGGCCCTACAAACAAGTCAACATAGACGGGGATATTTAAACAAATGAACAATAATTGCAATAATAAAATTCCCAAGATGAACTTTAAAATCACATTAAATTGAAAAAAAATATTTTCCCTAAATTCCGTCAACAAAAGTTTAATTGTCATAAAATCTAACTTTTATTTTTTACAGTTAAAAATCACAAACGAGCGCCTGCAAATTTATAGGAATATAAACGATTAAAAAAACTATCTCCGTTTTACTTTTGGCAAAACATTGACAGTTTATGTCGTAATTCATACTCAATAAGTACAACAGTTCGTGTTATGAGAATAAAATTAAAACAAAAACTTTCAAAAAACAAGTTAAAAAACAATACAATTAAGAATATTTGAATTCAATTATAAAAAAAATGAAAAAAAGTGGTTTTTTTTAGAAAAAAACCCTTAAGATACTACCGCCATCAACCCATAGCACTAAAGGCTATTTGTTCAAAATAGCATAAATCGCGAAAGTTCCCAACCAATGACTCCCCATATAGTCATCATTAGATATATTATCGATAGAATATTTAAAATGGTCATCTGCATTTTGGGGTAAATGACTTAGCTCTGGTAAAGTCCTCGAAATCTCATACAAACAACTTGCCCGGCTAAAATTCAAGCCGTCCAAATGAACCAATTTTCCATCTGTACGATCAGATACCACTGCCGGTATTAACGCAAATTCCGCTTGAAAAATCTCGGGTAAAAACTTTTTCAACCACGTTCGGTAATCTGATTGCGGTAAAATTTTGGACAGCAAACGCGCTTCTTCAAGACAGGGTGACAAAAAATCATAACCACTCGGTTCATAAGTCAGACTACAATCGACATCATTGACAAACAAACGCTGGCTCTGTTGGACCAAAAGGGTTTCAAAATCTTTATCTTCCACAACACGTGCATAATCTAAAGCCAGCGATAAGGAGAATGCAGAATTATCATGTTGCCCTGTACGTATGGGATACATCAACTTCGGCAGATATGCCGTATATCTCTTAACCAATAAATCAGATAGCGGTCTTAAAATCGTTGCCCATTTGTGATATTGCGGGTCCTTAGATTGTTCTAAGGTTTGTTGCAAGGCAAACATCCAAGCCCAGCCATACGTGCGCTCAAAACTGGTATTATTGACATCATTAAAGAAGTCTATCTCCACTTGAACGTTTTCAACAGTAATATGTTGATCCAGCAAATTGCGAACTTGCCCGTCATTATCCAATTCAGGAAAAGCCTCTATCAATGTAACTATTGACCAATATCCATGGACAGCAGAATGCCAATCAAAACAGCCATAAAACAAAGGACGTAAGGTTCTTGGTGATTTTAAATCCTTGCTACTGCCCAATACTTGCCCCAATTTATTCGGATATTCTTGTGTTAAACAATGAACAGGCAACGCAAAAATACGTTTGGCCAAGTTGATATCCAGCATTTCCTGAACAGCAGCCGTATCTCTAACCATTTGTTTTTCGGCATTTTTTTGCTGGCAGGACAGCAGCAACAATGAAATAAAAAGGAACATACTTCTCATGTGATTCGATTTTTAAAATTAACAACCCTGTTGTAATACGCCAATTGAGGAAACCACGATCTAACGCATACTTCGCTTTATTCGCCTAAAGATAGTCAACAATTTATCCTATTTGCACGATCAATTCCGCAGTATCGTCGAGCAAATTGCGCATACCCTCATCACTATCACCGAAGTGACCTGTGATAATTGACAATAATAAACCTATTTTTTTATATCTTTATTAAAAATTTTAGAAGATGAAAAACAAACTTATAAAAAACGTACTCCTCTGTTTTCTAGCAGCTAGCAGTGCATTACTTTTTAGCTGTTCCGATGAAAATCTCACCACTTCTACTGCCCTAAAGGTCATAGAAAATTACTTAGCTGAAAAACCGGTGTATGAAACGACCACCCTTTCATTAGGCAGTTTGAAATTACGCACGACGAAAGACGCTACAGAGATCGAGCAATACAAAAACTTAGAAAAAAAAGGCTTGATATCCTTTGAAGAAGAAAGCATCAAAAAGAAATGGTTATCCAAAGACAGCATATGGAATACTTCAATCGCTATCACAGATTTAGCCAAACCTTATATAATAGACCAAAAATCATCCAAAGTCACTGTAAAAACAGTGATTTATGAATTAGACAAAGATCAGCCCTTACAGATTAATAACAAAAGTAAACGCACCGCTAACATAACGGTTATGTTGTTTAAAAAGGAAACTCCTTTTTCTATATTAGCAGAAGACAAAAATCCCAATTCGAATTTTATCACTAGAAAATTCAAATTAAAATACGACGAACAGTATGGCTGGGAAGTCGCGAAATAGCGTTTTCTCCTAGACCATAATAGCTTAGCTTTACTACTTAGTAATGAAGACCAAGCGAATTTCAATACCGTTAAATATATACCGCTATTCACCTCATGAAAAACATCAGCATACTGGCGCTTGTTCAGGCTATACTCGCTTTGATTTGTGGCATACTCATGTCAAAAATGTCGTTTATTGGACGCATGGGCATCAATTTTTTACACCGCGATTATTTAATTTTTAAGACCTGGTGGAAAACCGCTATACTTATTTTTGCGATTCAATTGATTTTAATCCTGATCTTAGTCGTTGCACGCACGCTCAGCCCATCTAGAGTAAATCGTTTGATTTGTATCTTGTTTGTCGTTTTTGGACTAATTGGAGCTTATGCTACTTATATTGACTTTACCACAACGACACATAAAATGATGAAAGGCAGTTTTCACAGTGGCGGCTATCTCTTTTGGTTTGGCTGGCTGATCAGTTGCAGCTATTTTTTATTTTCGAGTACTAAAAAGAAGGTTTTGCTGTCGCAACTACCGATATCCGAGTCACCTAGCGCGAGCGATACTAAAAATCAATAAGTAAGCTTGTTGCTGACAACTCAATAAAAAAATTGTTCAAAAAGAATAAAATATGTATGTTTACATCATTAAAATTTAAAATATGAAAAAATACGCTTTTATTGCAATAGCTTCAGTGGCATTCTTGACTTCTTGTAATGACACTAAGAAAGAGGCTGTAACGGAAGATCCAACAGCAACAGAGACACCAGCTACCAATGTTACACCGGAGGGCCATTCAGAGCACGATGGTCACAACCACGGTACTACTCAACAAGCTGAGGGAATGAACCCAGAGCACGGACAACCAGGACATCGTTGTGATATTCCTGTCGGAGCTCCATTAGACAGCCCTGTGGCAACACAGCCGAATGCAGCCGCTACGCCAAGTGCACCTGCTCAAGCTCAACAACCATTTTTAGTAAATGACGGAGCTAAAGGAGCAGCAAGTGCTGCAACTGGAAAATTAAATCCAGAACACGGACAACCGGGTCACCGTTGTGACATCGCAGTTGGACAACCTTTATCTTAATTCAACTCATAAAACACACAAAACCATCCCGAGGGATGGTTTTTTACGTTTAGATCAGCTTTGTCATAGAGTCTTCCCAATAAAAAGTTTACCATTACAGCGCGATTGCTTATTTTTGCCTATCAATTTGAAGCTAAATTCTACCATATATGATACAAGACCCTAAAAGATATACGCTAACGGCGGCTTTACCTTATACCAATGGACCAATTCACATCGGACATCTTGCTGGCGTGTACATTCCTGGAGATATTTATGCGCGTTATTTGCGCCTACAAAATAAGGATGTTGCTTTTATCTGTGGAAGTGATGAACATGGAGTAGCTATTTCGATGAAAGCTAAGAAAGAAGGAATTACGCCTCAACAAGTCATTGACAAATACAATCAGATCATCAAACAATCCTTTGAAGATTTCGGAATTTCTTTTGACAATTACTCGCGAACTTCCTCAAAGATCCACCACGATACCGCTTCTGAGTTTTTTAAAAAACTCTATGAAGACGGGAAATTCATAGAAGAAGTTACCGACCAACTTTATGACGAAGAAGCTCAACAATTTTTAGCTGACCGATTCGTAGTAGGAACCTGTCCTAAATGTGGTAATGAAGAAGCTTATGGTGATCAATGCGAAAAATGTGGAAGCACGCTTAACGCAACCGATTTAATCAATCCCAAATCAACTATATCCGGTAGCAAACCGACTTTAAAATCGACCAAACACTGGTTTTTACCTTTAGATCAATACGATGCCTTCTTAAGGGAATGGATTTTAGTAGGTCATAAAAACGATTGGAAACCCAATGTTTATGGTCAGGTGAGATCCTGGTTGGAAGATGGATTAAAACCGAGAGCTGTGACCCGCGATTTGGATTGGGGAATTCCAGTACCTGTTGCCGGAGCGGAAGGAAAGGTTCTCTATGTATGGTTTGACGCACCAATTGGCTATATATCATCGACCAAAGAATGGGCCGAACGCGTAGGAAAAGACTGGGAACCGTATTGGAAATCCGCAGATACCAAATTGGTTCACTTTATCGGAAAGGACAATATCGTATTTCACTGTGTAATTTTCCCTGCTATGCTTAAAGCAGAAGGCAGTTATATTTTACCAGACAACGTTCCTGCCAATGAGTTTTTAAATCTTGAAGGTAATAAACTTTCTACTTCGAAGAACTGGGCGGTTTGGTTGCATGAATACTTGGTTGACTTTCCAGAGAAACAAGATGTTTTGCGTTATGCGCTAACCTCGAATGCTCCAGAAACCAAAGACAACGATTTTACTTGGAAAGACTTTCAGGCTCGTAACAACAACGAATTGGTAGCGATTTTCGGAAATTTCATCAACCGTGTTGTGGTACTGACTCATAAATATTATGAAGGGATCGTTCCTCAGCCCAACGAGTTTTCTGAAGTTGATTTAGCCACTTTAGCAGAGCTAAAAGCATATCCAAACGTGATAGCCAGTTCTATTGACCGTTACCGTTTTAGAGAAGCGCTTGGCGAAATGATGAATGTAGCCCGATTGGGTAATAAATACTTAGCCGATGAAGAGCCTTGGAAGGTGATCAAAGAAAATCCGGAACGCGTAAAAACTCAAATGTATGTAGCCTTACAAATCGCCGCTGCATTGAGTACTTTGGCAGAACCGTTTTTACCTTTTACAGCGACAAAACTGAAAGCGATTTTAAATCTACAAACAGCACTTACTTGGAAATCGATTACGGAAAAATCGGATTTAATACCGACCAACCATACCATTGGACAAGCAACTTTGTTGTTTGCTAAAATCGAAGATGAGGAGATTCAAAAACAAATCGACAGGCTTGAAAACATCAAAATCAGCAATATTGCCGACTCCAAAGTAGTAGAACCTCAAAAAGAAGTAGCCCAATTCGAAGATTTCGCCAAATTGGATCTCCGTGTGGGTACTATTATTGAAGCTGCAAAAATGCCAAAAGCCAACAAATTACTAATTCTAAAAGTCGATACTGGTATCGATGTAAGAACGATCGTTTCTGGAATTGCAGAGCATTTTTCTCCAGAAGAAATCATCGGAAAACAGGTTACTGTTTTGGCTAATTTAGCTCCTAGAAACCTAAGAGGTATTGAGAGCGAAGGCATGATTTTAATGACTGAAAACAAAGAAGGAAAATTGGTCTTTGTCAATCCAGATTCTGAAACAGTTAGCAATGGGGCTACTATAAGTTAATATCTTCCAATGAAACATATTTTTTTAATCCTTGGGGTACTTTTATCGGTATCCCAAATTTTTGGTCAAAAACCAATTAATAGTCTGCGGTTAAATATTAAAGGCGAAGCACAAGCCTACCAATTTACCGATCAAAAACAATCTCTCAATTACCTTTTAGTTAACGACAGAGTAAACGCTTCAGTTTATAAGCTAAATGCTAAAATGCAGGTTGAAGATTCCATTCATCAAGCTAAACTCGATTCGAAATACAATAAATTTACCGGTTCTATTATTGAAAATGATCAACCTGTACTATTTTGGTCTACAAAGAATAGCAGCGCCATTATATCACAAAAATTTGATTTTAAAGATCGTAAATACTATACCCATGAATTTGATTTAAACCTTAAAAAAGAAAAAGTTTTATGTCAATTTACAGCTTTAAACCAATTTTATATATTCACACTGATCGATGATAGTAGTTTAATTAAAGCCTATAAGTTTACCGATTCTAAAACGGTAACACCACAACTAATCAACCTGAGTACGTATAGATTTTTCGATCGAGACTACCAAAAACAAAATCTTGATCAAGTATTAAAATATTCCTTTGCACTCGAAAAAGCGGGTTACGAACCTTTTGAATTGGAACAAATAGATCTTTCATCTCCTAACCCAATTAGTCTGACCTCTAATAAGAAAAAATTCTACATTGAAAACAACATTTTAACCATTACACTCGATCACAATGCAAACTATACTGACCTGATTCGAATTGATCTAACCAACAACAGTACAGAGCAATTGCATATCACTAAACCGCTAATAAAGTCCGAATCGATATTTGAATTAAACAGTAATTCTTTTTTGCACCAGAATCATCTCGTTCAGTTAAAAACCTCAACAAAAAAACTGTTTCTCACTATAAAGGATTTAAAAGGAGATGTGATCGCCGAATACAGTTCCAATAACAATGAGGAAATGTCCTTTATCAACGGCAAACCTACGGTACAAAAAAACAATAAAACTGGTAGTATAAAGAATATCGAAAGAACAGCGGCATTTTTAAGACAGATTAAATATAACAAAATGGCCGTTACTTGCTATCCAGAACAAGACGGTTACAACATCATTTTTGGCGCCATTGAACCGCGAACAAATGACGTAGATATAGCCCTAGCGGGTTCTTTTGGGCTGACAGGCAGCTTTTTGTATCTCGCATTTAATAGCATGTCTACCAATCCTATGGCCAAAAAACTGCAGGCTTTTTCTGAAGCACGAAGCATATCAGCTACTGTGCTAACCGATAAAGACTTTAAAGCTATTCCCGGTACAATTAAATCAACGGTTTATCAAAACATCTACGCGTTTCTCTCAACTAAAGAAATTAAATCAAAGGCAGAAACCTTATTTCAATTTCAACAAAAAACGTATTTGGGCTATTATGATACTAAAATCAACCAATATAACTTTTTTGAATTCGAATAGATTTTTTTATACATTGTATCAAAAGCCATCGATGAAAACACTAAAAAAGACTCTCGATAAAATTGACCAAAAAATGAAAGCAGTAAAAGCTCTTCAAAACAAATAGTTTCATATAACCCTAGTAGTCCATAAAAATCCATAGGTAGAAGCTGGTAAAAGCTTGTACTTATGGATTTTTAATTATAACACTAAAAAAGGATTTACAAGACGCCTTAATAACGACTTGCCTCATCTAAAACAGCGCTATCTTCAGAGCTTAGTTTAAGCTCCATCGCCTGGATGATGTCTTTTAATTGGTTGCTGTTTGTAGCACTGATGATTGGTGTAGTGATTTCTGGTTTATCGATTTGCCAAGCCGTTGCCACGGTTGCCATAGATACCTGATGTTGTTGCGCTACCTTCTCTAAAACATCAAGTATACGCAGCCCTCTCTCATTGAGATATCCCTTAACCATATCCTTTCTTTTACTGCCTTCTAAATCCTTTTCTGAACGGTATTTTCCACTGAGAAAACCACTGGCTAATGCGAAATAACTCATTACCGCCAAATTATCTTCTTGTACTATGGGTAAGTACTCATTTTCGAACTTGGCTCTATCGTATAAATTATATAATGGCTGTACACTGATGTATTCCGCCCAATTATTGGCTTTTGCAATTTGATTCGAACTCAGGATGCGTTGAGGCTCTAGATTGGAGGCACCTATAAAACGTACTTTTCCCTCGCGGATCAATTGATTGTAAACCTCCATAGTTTCCTCTTGACCCGTTTCCAAATCATCATAGTGCGACTGATACAGATCAATATGATCGGTTTGCAGCCTCTTTAACGATGCTTCAATGCTAAGTCGGATATAAGCTGCCTTCAAACCCTTGGAGCCATCACCCATTTGTCCACCAACTTTAGTCGCCAGTACAATTTGATTTCGTTTTCGCGATTCCTTAAACCATTTTCCTATAATTTCCTCCGATTCTCCCCCTCTATGTTGCGGTACCCAGTACGAATAATTATTGGCCGTATCTATGAAGTTTAAACCGTTGTCCACTAAGGCATCCAACATTCTAAAAGACTCTTTCTCATCCAGAGTCCATCCGAATACATTACCACCGAACGATACCGGTGCAACCAATAAGTCCGACTTCCCAAATTTTATTTTATCACGCATCTGTTGCTTCTATTTGTTTCTTAAAAATATGAAATTCTGAATGATACATCAAAAAAAACAGGTTAAACTTAAGCAAAATAAAAACTATTTAGCCAACTGCTCTTGAATATTACGGTTAAATTGATCGTAATAATCCAAAACCACCCGCATGGTTTCAGCAGGTATATCTCCAATCACCAACGATCGCAATTCGGCCAAAATCTTCTGTGCTTGTTCTTCCATAGCCATTCCTTCTGGTGTCAGTTGTATCAATTTAACCCTTTTGTCGGACTCCGTTTCACAGCGTTCTACCAGTTTTCGCTTACTCAAATTATTGATCAAATACGTCATACTGACTTTGTCTTTAAGCAACCGGTCTGCCAGTTCTTGTTGACTTTGATTGTCTTGCTGCCATAGGCACCCCAATACCTGAAGCATCTCTACGGTCAAATCAATTTGTGCTTCCTTAAATCTGCGACGCACTAAAATTCGATAAGCTGATCCGGTTAAATTGGACATTTCAAAAATCTCTGAAAAAACACTTCTCTTTTGTTTGGTGGCCATGGTCTGTGACGTTTAAATATGGTTTCGAATAAAATCTCCTCTTAGCGCTTGTCTCCATCGAACCTTCTTTCGGGTATTAATTGGAGGCACTTTGATCAGGAGCGTCAGTAAAATTAAGACAATTCCCGCTAAAATCACCGTTCCGAAAATATATTGCAACGACAACATGGTCGCCTCGGTTTTAATCGACAAATAGAGCTGTTGAATTCCCAACTGATGCGCTTGTACCCGATCTACTCCGGTGCTCAGTGCCTTATTAAAGGTTTGTAAGTATACATGATGGGTTTGTGGCTGTGTGAAATCGACTTTGGAAGACAAACGAGTTGTAAAATCCACCAATTTGTAGTTTAACAAATTGCTGTATATACTCGCAAATAACACCGGACCAATAACAGAACGCACTAAAATCAACCAAAAAACAGAAGACAAGCCCTCACGTACGGTAAAACCTTGAGCTCCATAAGTGGCAATAGCTATATAAGAAATACCCAATCCCATTCCTCTAAATGCTATGGGAACAAACAATTGTTCCTTTGCTATATAAGGATCCATCAAATAATAAAATTGAATATGGGATATCATATAAGCGCAAATCGCTATCAAATAAATCCCCTTAAAGTTGTTGCCGGTTTTAAACCAATAAAAACTCACTCCTGCCCCAATCAATATACCGGGTATCATAGCCATGCCCAGTTCCGCCTGCGTTTGTATATTGTATTGTAAAAGATTGCTATAAAACACGGTTTGCAAACTGGTACTGGAATAAAACATACAAATCAAAAACATAAAGCACAGCGCATAGTTAAAATGTTTGTTCCAAAACAAATCAATTTTAATAAAGGGGTGTTTTAATTTCCATAGACGATTTTGCAACGTGTAAATCAATAGCGGCAGGAAGCCGATTGCCACAATAATCTCCGGTGCGTCTAACCAATCTCTTATTTTTCCAAATGTCGCGACATAGGCTCCAAGCATTAAGATTGCCGTGGTTAGGAACAGGCTAAACCAATCAAACATATGAAATTTGATTTTTCTAGTATAGGGTTTATTGTGAACAAAAATTAAGACGATTAGAATCGGTATCAGCTGTAGAAACAGTATCGCATAATATCCGTATTTCCAATTATACATAAAAGCCAATACTCCCACTACATAATTTCCGATTTGTCCAAAAGCGATTATAATTGGGTATAAAAAACTGTACTTGATAAAGGGTTGTCCCTTTGGCGCCAAAATCGGTGTTAGCAAGCCCAATATTTCAAGTACGGCTATCATCCGCATGGCTCCTGCTAAAAAGCTTAGTAGTACAATCAAATAAGGTACTGTGACAACCGTTGTGATATATAATAACACGATAACACTTAAATAGGTTCTCAAGAGTATAGTACGGGTTTTCAGCATCCTTTTTAGCTGAAAAAACAGCGGTACTACCACTGCCATACCGATATAAGTTGCGTAAAAAGCATAGGTATACACCTCCTGAATATTCCCAGATTCGCTGGTTAAGACCGTTGCAATACCCGCATAGGTTCCCACAACCATACAAATCGGAATATTTAACGCAAAAGCCAATACGATGACCAACCAACGCGGTACCCAATCTTCAAAAACACCGGTATTATACATGTTTAGTGAATTAGGTTTACCTCAACATTCATTCCCGCTCTTAGGTTTTTTATCGCTGCTTCCGTGTCCTTATCAAAATCGATTCTGACCGGTATTCGCTGCTCTACCTTAACAAAGTTTCCCGCAGAATTGTCGATGGGAATATTCGAGTACTTGGCTCCTGTAGCAGCCGAAATAGCCGTAATGGTACCCGACAGTTTCAATCCAGACAAGGCATCAACACGAATGTTGACCCGGTCTCCAACAATCAGTTTGGCCGCATCGCCTTCTTTATAATTGGCCGTAATCCATTTTTCATCGCCTTTGACAATGGTTCCTATAGCTTGTGACGCCTGAATCAATTGTCCCTCCTGCAACAACATACGCCCCATAGTACCATCGTAAGGCGCTACAATAATGGTGTAAGACAAGTTTAGCTCCGCCATATCTAATTGTGCTTGTGCACGCTTTAGGGCCGCGGCACTGACGCTGACGCGCTGTCCGGCCTCTGCCGAAGTTAGTTGACTGCTTTTATCCTGCCCCACTAAACTGCTGTATTTGGCTTGTAAGGCCAATTGTTCCGTTTTTACCTGATCGTATTGATATTTGGTCACTGCATCTTTTTCTAGCAAGTTCGCATAGCGTTTTAGGTTATCTTCTGCATTATCCAAGCGCGCTTTGAGTTCGGCTATATTGGATTTTGCAACTAAAATATTGTTTTGCGCCGTATTTAATCCCGCTGAAACCACAGCACTACCCGACTGAGCCTCAAGTAAATTACTCCATGCCTGTTCGCGCTGAATCATAAATTCCCGACGATCCAAAATCACCAAAGTATCGCCTCTCTTCACCGATTGATGTTCGCGGTAACGAATTTCGCTGACATAACCCGATATTCTACTACTGACGGGATTGATAAATTCTTCCACCTGAGCATCATTGGTATAGCCCTGCTCTCCCAATTCAAAAAAAGATACCACCGCCCATATAAGCACTACTACAACAATTAAAATACTTAAGCCGTTTGCGATGATCTTAATTCGCTTTTTGTTTTTTATTTTAGCCTCCATTTGCTGTCCGTCTGTTTATAAATTACCCGTTGTTCGTTCCAGTTTGTAAAAATTAAAAATGCGCTCCGCCTGTCCGTTTTGCAACTGTAACTCCGCATTTAATTTCTCGTTACTCGCATCAATCATATCGACAAGCAAGGCCAATTGATTAAAATATTTTACCTCAATCTGCTCATAGTTTTCTTGAGCCAACTCGACATTTTTCCGATAGGTATCCATTTTTGAAAGGGCTTCCTTATACTTGACAAAGGCGTGATGAACGCTTTGATCTGTTTGTTGAGCCTGTAGTGCTAAAGCCGCCTCCGAATAGGAAATACCGTGTTTGGCCAAATTGATTTTTTCTTTGACATGATATAAGGAAGAGATGTCATACTGAAGTTTAAAACCGATTTGATAGTCATTTAAAAAGATGTCTTGTGCCGGCACTACTATAGTCAACGGTCTTGTGAGTTTATTGTCCGCGAAAAAATTTAAAATAGGAAGTCGTTGCGATTTCACCAAGTCCAACTCATTCTGTGCCAGCTGCAGCTGAAGCCCACTTATTTTATTTTCCGGTAATTTTGAAACCGCTTCTGCCATCCAATCTTGATAACTGCGTTCTGAAGAGATCACGCGATCGTTTATTTCTTCTGGATGTATACGTGTATGTGTATCCAATCCCAAGGTGACACAAAGTTCGTGGTTGACGATTTCAATAGAATTATCAATTTCCTCGAGATTGAGCTCCAACCTTGACAATTGCAGTTGACTGCGGGTAATGTCGTTATGGGTCACCATCCCCTCCTCATTTAAACTCTCAATATTTTTTAGGCGTAACAAACTCAATTTGATGTTTTGCTCAAAAACCACTTTTTGCTTGATCAATTTATACAAGTCCAAATACTTACCAACCAGTAATAATTTGACATCAGCCTGGTCTTTCTCCAAATTCAGATAGGCCACTTGACTCGCTAAACTCTCCTTTTCAATATTTTTATTAATTCGACCCCCTGCAAAGATAATTTGAGTAGCCTCTAAACCGAATTTCATTCCGTTATGAGGCATCGCAGCAATTTCTCTGTTGTTGAAGTGCGGGTCCCAAATGGTGATATCCGATAGATAGGAATACGAAATGTCCGTTTCTATATCCGGTAATCGCGCGGATTTGGCCAGACCGATCTTCTCTTTCGACTGCTCAACACTCCATTGCGCTAATTTGATGCGTTCACTGTTCTTTGAAGTCAACGCAAACAATTCGGAAATGGACAGATGCAACTCTTGTGCATAACTTCCTAAGGGGATTTGGAACAACAAAACAAGCGCTACTACGGGTAACTGTTTTATTAAATCTGTTTTCATTGGATGTGGTTCTCTTTACAGCCAACAAAGTTAAGGCTATAACTATATTTTGTGCAAAAAAAAATATTAGCCGCGATCATTTTTACTGAATCGACATCAAAAAAAAGAAATCGGCAAACAATGCACGGTAAAATGCCCCATAATTAAAAGATTATGTCGGTGTTTTATTCAAAAAGCCTGCTATTATACAGTATGGTTTCTCAGGCCGATATCACATACCTAATAGGTATAGCGATTTCCAAAAACACCAATACCTTCATTATACAAAATACTATATATCAATTATTTAAAAATAAAAACCACAAAAAAAAGCCCTTTTGATCAAATCAAAAGGGCTTTTATATTCTAAAAGATGGAGCGGTTTATTTTTTGATAACCTCTTCAATCGGCACTCCGATATTTCCGTTTGGCTCTTCAATTTTTAAAATTGCAGCTAAAGTTGGGGCAATATCAACCATATGTGTTTCGCGATTGCTTTTTCCTTTATTTACTCCCCAGCCCATAAAAACTAAAGGGATATGTGCATCGTAAGACCCCCAAGTTCCATGTGTAGTCCCGGTGCCATTCTCCGTTCCACTAAACCATTGCGGTTCCAAAATATACTGAATAACGCCACTTCGCTTGATGTGATAACCGTTGATGATTCTTTCCTTGATTCGCGCCGGTATAGAAGCCGTTGCTGTTTTGTCCATATCCGTTACAAACGCTACCCCTTCAATTTTTTTCATATAAGCTACTATGGCTTCCCGGATATCCGATTCGTCTAATTTTTCAGTGGCAATCAATGCATTGTTTAAATGCACTTGGTAGTTCATCAAACTATTGACTATTTCCTTTTCACCAAATTTCAATTCCAACATCATATTGATTTCAGCTTTGTGTTTTTTGGTGTCAAAATAACCAGCATTTCCCTTTTTATCTCTAAAATAACGGGGGTTATGTGCTGCCCCATGATCGGCCGATAAAAACAAAGTGTATTCATCCTTTCCTATATGTTCATCTAAATAGCTGATTAAGCTCGCTAAGTCAGCGTCCAAACGCAAGTATGTATCCTCAATTTCGATGGCATCTATACCAAATTGATGTCCGATATAGTCTGTTGAAGACAAACTCACGGCTAAGAAATCGGTTACCCCTTCTGGATTGTGACCAAGATTTTCATTTTCTATGGCCGCTTTTGCCAAATCCAAGGTCAGGGTGTTTCCAAATGGAGTTCCCTTAATCAGGTCCAATCCGTTTTCTGCCTTTAATTTGTTTAGGTCTCTAGGAAATACCGGTGCTGTTTCACCTTTAAACTTCCCTTCATACACCGTATTGTCCTCGGTACTCAAGGTATATGTCTCTATAGGATATAGGGTATTCCAAGTTTGATTCAAGTATTTTTCTGTCGGTTTTGCCGCATTAAAATCCAAAACCCATTTCGGTAATTCCTTCATATAAAAAGTACTGCTGATCCAAGTTCCCGATTGGCCATCAAACCAGTATGCCGCATCGGCAAAATGACCCGCTGGTAAAATTCCTCCACGGTCTTTCATCGCAATTCCAATAACCTTGGATTTAAAATTAGTCGCTAATTTTAATTGATCTGTTATGGTGGAAGTCAATAGATTTTTTGGCGATTGCATACCGACTTTTCCCTTTACACCTACTCCCTCTACGCCATCGTCCTGAGTACAATACCTGCTTTCACCAGAGCTCTGAATGATAAAATCATTTCCGGCAATTCCATGAATAGCCGGTACACTACCCGTATAGATCGAACTGTGTCCAATTGCCGTGTAGGTTGGTACGTAATTAATATAGGTGTTTTCACACGAAAACCCCTCATCTAAAAGTCTTTTAAAACCGTTGTCCGCATAGCGATCTTGAAAGCGATAGAGATAATCCCAACGCATTTGATCGACCACTACCCCAACTACCAATTTGGGTTTTGGCAAGGAATTTTGAGCAAAAGTTGCCAGGGAGAAAAACAGTGTAATCGTTACTAAAAAACTGGATTTTAAATTCATTTTTTGTTTTATTAGGTCCATTTGGTCCGCTAGTATCTCAAGTCTATTTTCGATTAAAAAAAACTTTGTAGCGCCTGTGTATAGTAAATTATGTAAGGATAAAATTAATCATAATAATAGTTCAGCACAACGGTAGTTATTCAATTAACATTCGCCCAAGGCAATTCATTCACAAAAAACGATATCGCTTAGAGAAACCGTACTAAACGGCTACAAAATTAAAGGATTTAAAATTTTTAATGTTAGCTAAATGTTATATTCTGTCTGTGTTTAAGTGGTTCTAAACAAAAAAAAGATCAATAATTTCAATATCTTTGTGTAAATCCCATAACAACCTATGAACAACATTAAAGTAATCGCTTTTGATGCAGACGATACCCTGTGGAACAATGAACCGTATTTTAACGAGGCCGAGAAAAAATTTTGTATCTTATTAGAAGACTATTTATCCCATCAAGGATTATCACAAGCTTTATTTAAAACTCAAATAGACAATTTACCTTTATATGGCTATGGAATAAAAGGATTTGTCTTGTCTATGATAGAAACGGCTTATACCGTATCTAATCATACGGCTAGTATTCGAGTGATTGAGAAAATCATTCAAATCGGCAAAGAGCTTTTGACCAAGCCCGTAGAGCTGTTAGATGATGTAGAAGATACTTTACAACAACTGAAACAACGATATAAACTGGTTGTTGCGACTAAAGGTGACTTAAAGGATCAGCACCGAAAACTGCATCACTCTGGATTGGGGGAGTATTTTCACCATATCGAAGTGATGTCAGACAAACGCGAAATTGATTATGAAAAACTATTATTGCGTTTGGATATCAAACCCGAGGAATTCGTCATGATCGGTAACTCTTTAAAATCCGATGTTTTGCCTGTGTTAAACATTGGAGCAACTGCTATTCACGTGCCGTTTCACACCACTTGGGCACACGAACGCATCGATCACGAGATCGTTCATCCGCGTTTTTCAACCATCAAGAAGTTGTCTGAAATTATAGAAAAGTTCTAAAAAGACCGCTGTTGTAACAGCTATAAAAAAGCCCCTGTTGCTCGTGCAACAGGGGCTTTTTACATTCCATTTTCTTCTTCTCTTTTTTTATATCTCTATTGAAGTTTTTTTCAAGCGTCGGTTATCAGAACAGTACCCCTAAAGAAACTCCATAGGATTCATTGTATATTTTTAAGGTTTTAATACCCGGCGTGCCTTCGAGTCCATACGAGTTTGCATTGTCAAATATCGGTGCAAACCCTCTGGAGTAGTACGCTCCTATTGAAAATCGTTTTTTAAAAACATAATCAATACCCGCTACAAAACCATAATCCATTTTCTGTAAGTATTTATATTCTTCGGTATCTTCAGGTCCTGTACCAAATATTTCGTAATCCTTATATTTGTTTCCGTTTTCATCCAATGCCGTGATCGACGATTCGAGCAATACGTTGATATAAGGACCGGCATAAATTTCCAATCCACCCCATTTAAAGGTTGGCGAGATCGGGTTTATCCTTAATCCCTTCATTTTTAATTGGGCATCAATAACAACATCCTCTTCCAACTCTCGATCAAAACCGGCTCCATATTGTTGATAGAAGAGCTCATGTCTTAATGCGAAATGTTTGCCTACCGAATTGGAAACGCTGAATCCGACAAAAAAACTATCTTGTTTATCGGTTTTACCGTCTACGGCCCATTGATCTAAATGTTTACCATATAAATCCGATTGAATCCATCCGGCTTTGATTCCGAATGAAGTATTTCCCTTGGCTTGATTCCCATCTTGTGCCTGCCCTAATAAAGGCGTCAGCAGTAAAAAAAAGCCGATTACTATTTCTTTTTTCATCATCCTTATATTTTAAAATTCAATGTCCCAAATACCTACTGCTTTTTCCAATTCTACCAAAGCCACAGCATAATCAAATCGCGCTTCCACATAGGCCTCGCGGGTTTCATTATAGGTTCTTTGTGCATTTAAAACTTCTAAAAGACTACTCGCTCCGCGTTGGTAGCTGTAAGTAATTCCATCTAAAACCTCTTTAGCCTCCGCCAACATACTCTGCTCAAACAGTTGAATTTGCTTTTGCTTGGTCAAATACGTGCGAAGCGCTTGTGCGATTTCTTTTTCCAATTCGAGTTCGACATCGCGATATTCGAGTTCAGCTTGCTTTTGCTCATACAAGGCCGTTTTCAGTGCTGCGTCTTTTTTGTTTGAAAACTTTAGCGGAACAGATATCCCTGCTTTTACAGCAGTATGTCCCGGAGTTGGCGCCACTGCATTTCGGACAAAGGAGTTGTTTTCTACTCCCAAACTCAATCCCAAATCCACCACGCGTTCTGCCTGTGCTAAACGAACTTCATTACTAGAAACCGTTTGATTTTGTCGGGCCACAAGATAATCTGTGCGCTGGTTTCTAGCCAGTAGCACCAATTCCTGCAAGTCAAAAAGACGGTCGAATTTTTCAAAATCGCCTTCGGGTAAATACAGCGAATCCGATTGACCGGAAGCAAACATTTTTTTCAGTTCCAAAAGACTATTTGCCCAGTCCGTTTCGGCATCTGCCACTTCGTTTTTCATCGACTTGGTTTCTAGTCGGCTCTGTACAGACTCTACTTTACTAATCTGACCCAAGGTAAAACGGATGCTATCCGATTTTGAAATCTGCTTCATCGATTCGTAGGAGTCGAGTTTGACCTCCACCAACATTTTGTGTTGTAGGGTTTCTAAAAAAGCGATGGTTGCCTCGGCCCGAAGTTCCTGAAAGTAATGCTGCAGCTCAAGAGTAGCCAGCACCTTTTGACTATTTGCCAAATTTTTTCGCGCCTTTCTCTTACCGCCCAGTTCGAGATCCCAACTTAATTCTGCCTCAAAACCATAGCCCATTTCCATTCTTCTTTCACCATTATCAACCCATCCGAAACTCAACTCAGGATCGGGGAAGATTTTTGCGGCTTCCACTTCCGCATCGGCAATATCCAAGTTGTATTTTTCTGCTATATACCCTAAATTTTGTGTCCCTATTCGATTTAAGAAATCGTGATAAGTAATTTTCTGTGATGGCAACTGCGGACTTTGCACTTGAGCCATCGCTGCCGGTGTAACCCAGAGCAGCAAAAAACAAGTTGCCGCTAGGGAAATCCATATATTTTTCATACCTCGCTATTATTTGTGTTTTTTAAGATGTTGTGATACCGCCCTATTCTACCAAATGGGCTTTCAACTCCTTATAGATCAAGGCGGTTTCCACAACTATTTTTCTTCTAAATCTTCCACTTTTAAAAAGTCGGTCTCACTACCCCATTTTTTTTCTACCAGATAATACAGAGCCGGCAAAACAAACAGCGTTAATAAGGTTGCAAATAAGAGCCCATAGACAATAACGGTTGCCAATGGTCGCTGTACATCCGAACCGATACCCGTGGCTAAGGAGGCTGGAAACAATCCTAACACAGCTACAGTTGCCGTCATTAAGACCGGTCTAAAACGTTCTTTAGCCCCCAACAAAACGGCTTCTTTTAACTTGGTTCGCTTTTTTCGCTTTTGGTTGATGTGTGAAATCATGATTACACCATTTTGAATCGCTACTCCAAACAAGGCAATAAACCCGACAGCCGATGAAACGTTTAAAGACATACCGCGGATGTTTAAAGCCAGCATTCCTCCGAAAAGCGCTAAAGGCACTACAATCATCAACAATCCCGCCTGTCTAAATTTACCAAAGGCACCATATAACAATACAAACATCAAACACAAGGTCAGTGGCACGATGATCATCAGTCGGTCATAAGCGCGATTCTGATTTTCAAACTGCCCACCCCATTCGATTTTAAATTTCTCGTGGTCGTATTGTACTTTTTGCTCGATTTGATTTTGAGCATCCTTCAGCAGCGAGCCCAAATCGCGATTACGCACATTGAGTTTTACCGTCAAATGACGTCGGTTCATCTCTCTGGTTATCGTACTTTCTCCTGTACTGGTAATTACTTCAGCCACTTGGGACAAAGGAATTTTCGCGCCTGTACTCGAAGTCAACATCAAATTGGCGATCTTCTCCGGGGTGTCCCGACTTTCCTCGCTATAACGACAACTGATTTCATATACCTTGTTTCCTATAAAAACCTGAGAAATCGCTTTCCCTCCAATGGCTACTTCGATCAATTCCGCAACATCAGCAACGTTTAACCCAAATTGTGCAATCTTTTCTCGATTGGCATGGATCTGAAGTTGCGGTAAAGGCGGTACCTGATCAATGGCCAAATCCACAGCGCCCTCAACGCCCTTGAGCGTTTTCATTACATCATTGGCAATACGTCTGGTTTCATGGAAATCCTCCCCATATACTTTGACTACCAACTCACTATGCGCACCGGCAATTTTGTCCATAACCCCATCGATCATCGGTTGTGCAAAACCGACAGTCATACCCGGTACAGTGGCATATTCCGCTGAAAGCTCCTCGATTAAATCATTTTTAGTTTTACCGCTAGGCCATTCCGAATACGGTTTTAATCCGACGGAGCATTCGTAATGTGACGGTGTAAACGGATCGGTTCCGTCGTCATTTCGCCCAGCTTGAACCATAATGTAAGTCACCTCATCGTATTTCATGGTTCGCGCTCGTAAAGTATCACTCATTTCCTTGGACTTCTCTATAGAAATTCCCGGCGGAAGCTGTACTTGCAACCAAATGGAGCCTTCGTCTAAGGGCGGTAAAAAGTCTTTTCCGACCTTCATCGTCAAGGCCACAGTTCCAATCAATATAATCAATAAGGGTAAAAAAACCTGTTTGGGTTTGGAAACGATTTTTTGAACGCGGTTAGCATACCGCGCGGTTAATTTTTCCAACCAACGGTTGTGATATACTTTTCTAGGTTTTTTATAAACCATATAAGCCAAGCCCGGTATTAAGAACAAAGCAACTGCTAGAGCTCCTAATAAGGCATAACCCACGGTAAAAGCCATCGGTGTAAATAATTTTTTCTCTACACGTTCAAAGGCAAATAAGGGTAAATAGGCCGTGATGATAATCAAAGTCGCAAAGAAGATCGGTTTAGCAACCTGCTTGGCTCGATCGGCGATCGATTTCTCTTTTAAAGCTTCATCGGGTTTTTCTTCCCGCTTTTTTAAGATACTCTCCATCATAACAATGGCACCATCGACTATGATACCGAAATCAATAGCACCTAAGGAAAGTAGATTCGCCGGGATATTGGTGAAATGCATCAGTATAAAAGCGATTAACAACGACAACGGAATCGTTACCGCTACTAACAAGGCACCGCGCCAACTGCCTAAGAAGACAATTAAAACGATAATAACCAAAGCAATCCCTTCGATCAAGGTTCTGGATACGGTATTTAAAGTAGTGTCGACCAAATCGGTGCGATCTAAGAACACATGGATATTCACCCCTTCAGGTAAGATACCGTTATTGAGTTCCGCAACAGCCAGATGAATTCCTTCGAGTACCTCTGATGGATTTTGTCCTTTTAACAACAGTACAATTCCCTCTATACTATCGGAATAGTTTCGCTTGCGATCGGTATATCCCAATACGCCCTTACGTTCTAAGTTTCCATATTTGAGATGACCTAAATCGTTTAGAAAAACGGGAACTCCGTCTTCGGCCTTAACGACAATACGACCGAGATCCTCCAAATTCTTAATCAGTCCAATTCCCCTTACCACATAACCTAAATCTCCGCGGGTTAAAACACTTCCACCTGCATTGACATTATTATCTTCTACGGTTTCGACAACATCGCTTAGCGACAGTCCATATTGTTCTAATTTATGTGGATCCAGTTCAATTTGAAATTGGGTGGTAATTCCGCCAAAATTAGTGACCTCGGCAACTCCAGAAACCTGATTAATTTTCGGGATAATCGTAAAATTCTGTATATCGGTCAATTCGCGCAGACTGTAACCATCTCCTTCGATGATGTATCGGTAAACTTCTCCAATTGGAGAGGTCAAGGGGTCTAATTCCGCCACCGCATCATAGGGAAGTTCCAAATCATTGAGTCGTTCCTGTATGCGTTGTCTGGCGAAATAATCGTCCACACCATCTTTAAAAACGATGGTGATCATCGACAGTCCGAAAGTGCTGTTGCTTCGCATCACATGCATACCGGGCATACCGTTTAACGCTCGTTCGATAGGTATGGTAATTTGTAACTCCATCTCCTCTGCGGCTAGTCCCGGTACCTGAGTCACTACTTGTGACGTGACATCGGCAATATCCGGATAGGCCTCAATCGACAATTGTTTCCAAGAAAAATAACCGAAGATTCCCAATAAGAGAAATAAGGAGATTACCAGACCTCTTTTTTCTATAATTGTTTGTAATAAATTTTTCATCGCTTGCTGTTCGTTTTTATTTGGCTTGTAATAGGTATATTCCGCCTTCGCTGATTACCTCAGCGTCTGTAGTCAGACCTTCGACAATTATGGTTCTTTCCCCAACACTTCCCGCACTGACCACATTTTGACGTCGGTATTGATCTTCTGCTACTTTTATATAAACAAACGAACTGTCCTCATCTTGCATCAACGCCTTGGTCGGAATAAAAATGACCGGTTCGGGTTTATCCATAAAGTTGACATTGACATACATGCCCGGTTTTAACTTGCGATCTTGATTTTCGACTTCAATCATCACCTCGACACTTCGGGTTTCTTCATCAACGATTTCATTGATGTGATAGATAGTCCCTACAATCGATTGGTCCGGATAAGCCGACAACTCAATATGAACCTGATGTAATTTGGATAAATGCTTAATATCCTTTTCCTTAACCTTAGCAACGATCCATACTTTTTCCAAAGCGGCGATAATAGCAATAGGCTCGGCATCTTCTTTAATGTATTGGCCCAGAACAATCATATTGCTCACCACCTCACCGGCAATAGGCGCGCGGACAATTAACGGCTGCCCCAAAACAACCTGATCCGGATCGATACTAAATATTTTTAGCGCCGCTCCCGCCTGTGTCATCGTGGCTTTTTTAGTTATAAATTCCGTTTCAGCCTCTTCGACTTCTTGTTGAACACCAACCCCGTTTTTCAACAGGTCTTTTTGTCTCTTTAAATTGAGCTCCGACTGTTTAAACTCTTGCTTGGCTTCGAAGTAATCTTTTTGAGCTTCAAAATAATCCGGTGAGCTGATTTCAAAAAGCGGGGTACCTACTTGTACCTTTTGCCCCACACGAACAAACGATTTTTGAATTCTCCCAGCAAATGGGGGAGCGATCTCGGCATAATTATTTGGAATAGTAGTCACTACTCCAGCCGTAACTAAATGAAAACTAAACTCTTCTTGACTGACTTTAGCCGTTTTTATTCTTGTTTTCACATTGGAACCCTCCCGAAGTGTTATCAGCTGATCGGAAACCTCAAAGGGCACTTCTTCTTCTAAAATTGGTTTCTGTTTGCAGAAGGCAAACAAAAAACATAATCCTCCAACTAGTACTTTTTTAATCATGGTAACTGTGTTTTTGGTGAAATAATGGTTTTGAATTTATCATTTGAATGGACACGTTCTCGTCCGATTTTATTTCCTTGAATTCCTTTATAATGCGGGTTCTTTCTTGCACGATTTTTTCGATTTATAGTAACTCCATGAGATCAACTTTTCTCCTGTTCGCTGTACGACAAACGGCAACAGGTCAATTTGTTCCTGCTCGGTCAGTATCTGAAACCAATTGCTTCGCTGTTGCGAACTCATGTTTTCAAACAAAGCCGAAAATTGTTTTTTAGTGATTGCCTGAAAATAAGACAACTGCTTTTCCAGTTCAAAATTGAGAAAGATCAACACTTGTGCTTCCCGATCAAATTCCGCTAACAATTGCTGCAACAACGTATTGTCAACCATAGCCAATACATCACTGACTTCATTTACGGGCATTTTTTTTAGTAGGGGAACAATTTGAAAGAGGTGATCGATCTGACTAGATCCAGCAATCCACGTGCTTGGCATTTTGGTGCTTGTTTTGGCTGTTTTCATAGTCTTTGCTTTTATTCATTTACATGACTGATTACTTCCCAACTCACTTCAGAGACGCCATATTCCAATGATAATCGTCGCGCAATACGCTCCATCATTTCGTCATTTTTACCGTTTGCTAAAATTTCTGAGGTTAAATAGGAGTAGGCAGGATTGCCATTGTCACTGCTCTTTAACGAGCGAAGTTGTAAATTGGGTTCATTTTTCAAGGCACTCAACATCAATACTCTGACGTGATTCTCCACTTGTTCTTTACAACCGACAATCAGTTGATACAAGGGCTCATTAGAATCTACTTTTGCGAAGGAAATTCGATTGATTCGATTTCCCAATGATCGCATACTGATGTGTATAAAGACAATGATTAAGGTCAAAAACACCGCTTGTTGCCATAGTCCCGCACCAGACAAGGAGCCCACAGCAGCGGAACACCAAATGGTAGCGGCGGTATTAAGTCCGCGGATACTCATCCCGGATTTCATGATGACCCCAGCACCGAGAAAACCAATTCCCGTTACGATTTGACCCGCTACTCGAGATGGGTCGCCCTCTATACCCGTAAGGGATAGGGACAGCAGTATAAAACTCGCAGCACCTACAGCAACCAAGGTATTGGTTCTAAGTCCTGCACTTTTTTGTCTGAATTGGCGTTCGGCTCCAACCAAGGTTCCCAATATAAACGCCAATGTCAATCGGAAAATAAATTCTGTAATAACCATAACTCTTTTTTTGTGTTTCATCAAAAACACAACTGCGTCATGATTTTGATTAACTAATTAAATTTCGTCCTATTGGGATCTGCTTCCATGTTTTTTTTTTTGATGTTGCAAATGTATAGGATACACAAAAAAGGAGCTGTTAGAAAGCCCTTAGAAAAAAATTAGAATCTCATTAGAGATTAAAGATGTGGTAAGGTTACGGTAAAGGTGGTTCCGTGATTTTTTTGAGAAACCACGTTGATTTGTCCTTGATGAAGTTCAATGATTTTTTTGGTCAGCGAAAGTCCAATGCCGTTTCCGGCAAAAGAATTGGCTGTACTGCCTCGGTAAAAAGCCGTGAATATATGTTCCAACTCTTCAGCAGCGATACCGATACCGCGGTCGGTAAAAGTGATCGTCATATCCGATTCGTCTGACGCGATCAACACACTACATTGATGGTCGTCTGAAAATTTACAGGCATTTTCCAATAAGTTGACAAAAGCCACCTGAAGTAAATACGGATTGCCATAGGCCGATATCCATTGTTCCAATTCCAAGTCCTCTTGAAAATTCAAGTGAATTTTATAGTTTGCCTGCGATTGTTGTAATTGCTGACAGGCGTCTAGCAAGACCTCATCAACCCGTATTTCTTTAAAGGCTATTTCCGAGCGGTCGTAATGCGCTTTGGCGAAGTCCAACAAGCTGTTGGACAATTTGACAATACGCTCGGCATCTAGTAGGGCGTTGTTGATGGTACAGACATATTCATCCACCGTGAGATCGCGCCGTTGAGACAATTCCAATTCGGCTATAATCGCTGCCAATGGCGTTCTCAATTCATGGGAGATATTGGAAACAAATTGTTTTTGGGCGTCGAACGAATCTTCCAATCGGTCGAGCATGGCATTAAAGGTTTGTCCCAAGCGAAACAGTTCGTCTTTATAACGCGGTGGCTTGATGCGTAAATCCAGATTGGTCACCGAAATTTTATTGACCTCATCGATGATATCCTGAACGGGTTTTAGCGCGCGATTGGACAGAAAATATCCCGCAGCAAAAATAAATACCGTCGATACCAAAGTCATCAACAGTATGTTTTTTAATAGATTTTCTTGTTTTTTATAGCCGTATTCGTCGAAAGCCGTAGCGGTAACGACATAGTCCTGATCGTTAAAACGGTACTTCAATCCGATAACCTGCCAACGGTCTTGATAAAATTTTAAAGATCCTTTTGCATAAATATCATCGACCATAGCCTTTGTTTCCTTCACCATATCAATCTCAACCGCATCGTGATACAGCAAGTGAAATGAGGTGTCGTAAACCGCTACTTCCACTTCGTGTAGTATTTGTCTGTTGTTGCTGTAAATTTGATGTAGGGTTTCGGGAGAGATTTGTGCTCCTAAAAAAAGGTTGGCCTTGGTAATGGCTTCCTTTTGTAAAACCAGATAAAATTCTTTCTCGCGACTCTTTTCCGATGACCAATAAAGCACCGCAGCAAAGACAAGCAAAATCGCCACTGCCAATACGGTAAATAATATGGTCAAACGGATTTTAATCTTCATTGGCCTTCAAAATAAAGCCCATACCGGCTTTGGTATGGATTAGTTTTTTATCAAAATCACGGTCTACCTTTTTGCGCAAATAATTGATGTACACATCGATAAAATTGGTACCGGTATCAAAATGGGTATCCCAAACTTTCTCGGCAATTTCGGTACGCGTTAAGACTCTTTCGGCATGTTCCATCATGTATTGCAACAGATTGAACTCCTTGGGCGTCAGATGAATTTCAATTCCTTGCCTTTTCAATTGTTTGGCGTTGAGATCCAATTCCAAATCGGCATAGGTCAACAAGTGGGACACGGGTTTGTGCTTGGTATCAAAACGCTTCAGTAATGCGCGAACGCGCACGTGCAATTCTCGCAACTCAAAGGGTTTGACCAAATAGTCTTCCGCTCCGGCATCGAATCCCTCCACCTTATCGTCGGTAGTTCCCAATGCCGTAAGCATGATAATCGGAGTTTGTGGCAAGTGCTGCTTTAATTCTTTGCACAAGTCAATACCGTTGATCTGAGGTAGAATCACATCGGTTATAATCAAGTCATAGGCATGCTGCAAAGCCAGTTTGCGCCCCATAAACCCATCATAGGCCACGGTAACGTCATAGGCCTGCTCCTCTAAACCGCGCTTGAGCAATTCAGCCATGCGGGTATCGTCTTCTATTACTAATATCTTTATCACTATACAAAGGTAAAAGGATATTTCTTTAATTCCCAACACTCTAGCTTTTTCCTACTAAGTTTTGGCGTATTATAACCTATCGATTGTTAAAATGGCATTTTATTCCCAAGCCTACTTGGTATTTTTAAACTAAAAATACTATATTTGATTGCATAACAGCTCGTACTATGTCACAGTCAAAAATACATCAAGGTCGAAATATAAAACGTTTCCGTGAAATGCTCGGTATCAAGCAAGAGGCTTTGGCCTTTGAACTCGGCGAGGAATGGAATCAGAAAAAAATATCGTTACTCGAACAAAAACAAGATATAGAAACCGCTATTTTACGTCAGGTGTCTGAGATACTGAAGATACCCGTAGAAGCTATTGAGAATTTTGATGAAGAATCGGCTATAAATATTATCTCCAACATTTTTCACGATAATTCAGCTCTAAATAACTACCCTACTTTTCATCCCGTGGATAAAATCATTGAAATCCACGAGCAAAAAATTGCGCTTTACGAACGTATGCTTCAAGAAAAAGATGCGATGATGCAGAAATTAGAACAATTGATCGAACGTAATAAATAGGAGGTTTTGGATTTGTGCGGTACTTAAAAAACACTGCCACCGCTCCCAATAAAATTCGACAAAGTCAATCCTTTGGTGTGGCAAATCAACATAAATTCCTCTCTTAAAACGCAAGTAATATACAAAAACCACGCGAGAGGACTCGCGATGTAGCGTGCTCGGACATTTTTAATACTCGCGCACCAGCGGGGGACCGTCCTTTTTCTTTACAAAAACTTCTTTTTCAAACCATACTCTTATTCCATTCAGTTTATAAATATCTAAACTATCAGACACCGCATCATAAAGATACCCTCTAATATAATTTTTACCAAAATTCTCAAATTTAACTTTAAAATAGATATCTTTATTTTCTTCCTTAGACCAAAAAGTATCCAATGCGACTGTATAAATATTGGAGAAATCAGAATTTATATTTGAATTTAAATAAACATCAATATATTCATATTTTGATTTACCATTGTGATAGCGCAAATACCCCTCAGTTTCTTTATATTGCTCAAGTGTATCGCTCGGCAAAAACAATTCAGTATAAAGACTTTCTTGTAAATTTAAATTCCCGTTCTCGTCATAATTTTTAACTTGACAATTTTTATTATTTATAAAAAAAATACTTGCTGTCTTTTTTCCTGCTTCATTATAAAAGTCATGCCATCCAATATCTTTAAAATCTCTGATTTTCCCTTCTCTTGAAATCTGACCATTCTTAAAAAACATTTTATAAGAAGTTTCATCATCATAAACCGTAACTATACTTTTTAAAATGCCGTCTTTATGATAGTAATAAATAACCTCTTGTCCTACTTTTCGCTTTTCAGTTTTCTTAAAAACCTCACCAGTATCATAATATTCTATACTGGTTTCTCCATTTCCATTACAATTATATAGTAACAATAAAGCTACAGTAAAAAAAAAATTCTTCAACATAATAAATTTAAATTATTTTGCTTTATTTTTTAAATATATTTTATTGGTCGCTCTTTTAGTTTGATTCGATTGCTCTAAAGCTTTACCTCTAGCCGAATTAGGAGATGTCTTTACTGGTACTGAATCTATTTCTGCACTAACACCTCCATAAGAATAAGGCAGATATTTAACAGTAATCAAAGAATCCACTGTCTTCACAGCCTTCTTAATATTTGAATCTTCACCGAAAGCCACAGCCCCCGCTGCCGCACGAATCCCTTCGTGTGGCAAATTGAATAAACTAATAATTGAATCCCCCCCCGCTGCCGCACGAATCCTTTCGTGTGGCAAATAGAATTCTACAATACATAACACAAAAATACTTTGATTTCAGGATATCTGGTGTTTATATAGCTATTAACTATAAGATTCATATACCACTACTTTATCAACTAACCCCTTACAACCTGCATAATCCATAGCACTGCTATAGATATAATCCTCTGCTCTGTAAACCAAACCCGCTTCAACTGAATTATTGTGAACATAACTTATTTTTTGCTTAATAACTTTATTACTCCACA
>DCKE01000018.1:0-2918 GCA_002320285.1 Flavobacteriaceae bacterium UBA1682
GATACGCTGATACGCTGATGGGCAAATAGGCTTATAAAAAGATAAGTTGGCCGCTCCCTTTTTACGTGTAAGAGCGAATAAGCGTATGTGCGTATGTGCAAATAGGCTTTGTTACGCTGATAGTTCGATGGGCGTATAGGAAAGTTTACAGTTATTTGTCTAAGGTTCGGTGTAAAATAAAGAAAAAATACGATTGTATCGGTCTTGCATATTTACATGACCCTGTATCACTAACGTACTTATCACTGATCACTATTCACTCTTTTACATCAACCCTTACCATGATCGAACTAATCACCGATCACTTTTTACCATCGACTACAGTTGGTCAGAAAAGCGAAACTGCCTAAAGTTATACCAGAATTTTCATAGTATCGGCCTCTCACGACCTTATAAAAAATCCGTTAAGAAATCGCCGAATGTAGCCGTAAAAAGATTTTCTGTTTGAACGCAGCGAGTTCAAAATCTTTTAGGCGGAGTAAGGGGATTTTAGGAATTTTTTATAGAGTCTTGACTTTTTGCTTCGTTTTGTGTCAAGACAAAATGAAGAAATAATACGATTGTATCGGTCTTGCATATTTACATGACCCTGTACCACTAACGTACTGATCACCGATCACTGATTACTAGTCACTCTTTTAAATCAACCTGTACCACTAACTTACTGATCACCGATCACTGATTACTGATAACTATTGACTCTTTTACATCAACCCTTACCACTAACGCACTGATTACTGATCACTAATGATTTATTCCCGATTTTGCTTGCGCCAGCGTCACGCTGATGTTCAATGCGTTGCAAAGCAATACAACTCAATTTTGACTTATTGGGTCGTTATTTTGATTTTCGCGTATTTTCTGAACTACTGAGGCACATGCAGCTTTTTGAGCATCTGAAACGGAAAAATAATAGGTTTTCGTTGAGGTATCGATCTTCAGAAACATACCGTCGTTAAAAACATAGGCAATTTCGTTTTTACGGGATCTTTTTCCCCATCCTCCGAATTTGGTGGTATAGTCCAGAGGGATTAAGTCGATGTTTAACACGCTGCTGAGGGGTAGAAGTTGTTCGGACTTATCGGAAGGTGTCAACTGATAAAAAATCCCTTCATCGGTTATTCGCAGTGCTAAAACAGTTGAGTAAATGCGCCATGCACTGATCAGTAGTATCAAATTAGTTACTAAAAGGATATAGAATAAATTGATATCCTGATAAAAAGTAAACAGCAAAAAAGTGATGATCAAAATGGGACCACAGATCATTAAGAATGCAATTTTGGGGTATTTTGAACGATCGTAAAAATCCATACTAATTTTTAAAAGATAAAACAGGGTTTAAAGATACTATAATCGTTATTTAAAGCAAATAAGTTTATATGTGGATGAACTGATACGCTGATAGTCCGATGGGCGTATAGGAAAGTTTACAGTTATTTGTCTAAGGTTCGGTGTAAAATAAAGAAAAAATACGATTGTATGGGTCTTGCATATTTACATGACCCTGTACCACTAACGTACTGATCACCGATCACTGATTACTGGTCACTCTTTTACATCACCCTGTACCAATAACGTACTGATCACCGATCACTGATTACTGGTCACTCTTTTAAATCACCCTGTACCATAACGAACTGATTACCGATCACTATTTATGTATCTGCAAAAAGGCAACTCCGCATTAAAAAACGTGTTACAAAAACGCGAAAAATGTAACATGTTATTTTAAATATGCTGATGAGTGAAGGCGCATATAAGCATGAGATGTGGTCATTCGCCTCGAGTTCAAGACAAAATGAAGTAAACAGGGCAATTTTAATGGTCTTGCGGATGTACAGCGCTATAAGGCAAATTTGCAAATAAACGAATTCAAAAAAAGTAACAGGTTAGTTATATATACGCAGATGAATGAATCGGTATTGCTCTTAAGTTCTAACGATATATAATAGATTTGTTTTTATTTATCGTAGTAATGTCCTTGAGCAGACAAGAATGTTACGATAACTTGTAAGTCATTTATACTATAAATCAAGCGGTCTTTTGAATTAATTCGTCTAGACCAAAAACCGGATAATTGATATTTCATTTTTTCAGGTTTTCCAATCCCACTTTCTGGATGTATTTCTAATTCTTTAAAAATTTTCTCAATGATAGCAATAGCAGCTTTATTGCCAGATTTATAGATATTGGCCAATTCTTTTTTAGCTTTTTTTTCGACAATTATAATATATCTTCCCATATATTATTACTGTCTTTTATAATAGTAACAGCGCCTTTTTTAGCAGCTTCGTTGGCCTTCAATATTTTTTTTACAAACTTGGGATCATACCCCTTATCTTCGAGCTTATTTATAGGCACAACAGCAAATGCATCGCCACTTCCACGACTGACAATGATTCGCTCTGTCTGCGCCAAATCGGCATATTTTTTAATATTTTTTCTAAATTCAGATACGCTTATTGTTTTCATAGTATATATCGTTCTATAGTACAATATACTGTTTATTACGTACATAAATAAATACTTGTTATGCAACTGATGGACACTGCTGAGCTACAGAAAGATTAAACATAGCCTAATCAATTTCTTCTAAAGATTTCGATGGAATTTTAAGTATTATCAGAAGTCGATTTTCCACGTCAACTTCTACCCAAACGAACTGATCACCAATCACTATTTACTTATCCGTAAATTTGCAAATAGGCAAATCCGCATTAAAAAAACATCTTTTAGGCGGAATTAGGGGATTTTAGGAATTTTTTATAGAGTCTTGACTTTTTGCTTCGTTAAATGGGCACCCGCCTCGGGTTCAAGACAAAATGAAGAAATAGTGCATTTATTGCTGATACGCTGATACGCAGATACGCTGATATGCTGATACGCAGATACGGTGATATGCTGATATGCTGATATGC
>DCKE01000018.1:2973-22679 GCA_002320285.1 Flavobacteriaceae bacterium UBA1682
ATGCTGATATGCTGATATGCGAATGGGCGAATGGGCGAATCCGCGTATAGGCTTTACAGGCATACCACTAAAAAAAAACTTCTTCTTTAGTCCGTACTCTCGAATTAAACAGCAGTATGCGCTGATAACTTTCAAAAGAGATAAAATCGTTGAGGACATCGACGTACAGTAAATTTTCCAGATACAGATAAAGTGTGAGATGCAGGGTATGGTCGATTTTTTTTTGATCGAGAAAATCGAGCAAAATCAAGGTAAGTTCATCATTATAAAAGGCGTACGACTGTTGAACGCTGGAATTGCCATCGCGAATCAGGACGGCTATCGACAGTAAACTGCGGTTTTCGAGAAACAATTTAGTAAGATTTTCTAATTGGTTTTTGTTGATGGTACTGAGATAGGCATCAATACATTGGAGGACATACTTATTAAAACTATCGGGTAATCGAAAGCAGCGAGAAGCAATAAAATCGGGTGATACTGGAATGTCTGGGCTACTATAATCAATCGATTGCTTTCCGGTTAAGATCGAATTGATTAGGGGTATCAGTACGGCATAAAAATCCTTTGTTTTCATAGGTCGGGCTGATTTAGAAGGGAGTAAATACTGCGGTATTGGCGGTTTTGAAGACTTAGAACAACCCTGGACTGGTGGCGCATCGTTTTCGTGTTAACAGTCGATAGCGTATCTAAAAAAAGGGGAGTAGTTAAAACATTTTTCATCGTGCCTGTATTTTTAGGGTTAAAAAAGGCGTGGAACTAAAATCTATCGGAACAGAGGTACTAGGAGACCCGACAACCAGACAGACTTAGCCCACGCCAATATCAGGCGCGAGCGTAAGTCTATCGTTTTTGGTCGTCTCGAAGATTCCTAGTTTTCTGATACCAATACGATAGCTTACGCTTTATATAATATTTTTCAAGACCAATGTAAAAAATAAGACATAAAAATCCAAATGAGGAATCAAGATAATTGTGTTAAAAAAAGCTGATTTGCAAATGCGCTGATACGCTGATGTGCTGATGCGCGTATATGAAAATCTACAGTTTTTGTTGGTATTTACTTAAGGAACAGTATAAAATAAAGAAACAATACGATTGTATGATGCTTTTCTATTAACATCAACCCGTACCATAAACGAACTGATTACTGATCACTTTTTACCATTTACGGGAGTTGGTCAAATAAGCGAAACTGTCTAAAGTTATACTAGAATTTTCATATTACCGGACTCTTGCGACCTTATAAAAAATCCGTTAAGAAATCGTCGAATGTAGCCGTAAAAAGATTTTCTGTTTGAGCGCAGCGAGTTCAAAATCTTTTAGGCGGAATAAGGGGATTTTAGGAATTTTTTATAGAGTCTTGACTTTTTGCTTCGTTTTGTGTCAAGACAAAATGAAGAAATATTACGATTGTATCGGTCCTGTATATTTACATCGACCCGTACCATTAACGAACTGATTACTGATCACTGATAACTAGTCACTCTTTTACCTCAACGTACCATTAACGAACTGATCAACAATCACTGATTTCTAGTCACTCTTTCACGAAATGCTTTACAAACAACCAAGCTTTGCGGATTCCCCTACGAAAAACCCCTATAAATTCCTTTCTTTTGCGTTTCGTTCCAAAATAACATTGACTATATTTACGAATTACTTTTATAAATAATTACGATACCCTATTAATGAATCAACAATCTCACAATAAATTAGTTAGTTTTATTTGGTCTATAGCAGACGACTGTTTACGCGATGTCTATGTTCGTGGAAAATACCGCGATATTATATTGCCTTTTGTCGTACTGCGAAGAATTGATTCACTATTACAGCCAACCAAAGAGGCTGTTCTAGAAGAGTTACGCTATCAGAAAGAAGATTTGGAACAAGTTCTGCTTGATCCAAGTGGTTTACAACACGCTTCGGGTTATGTGTTTTATAACACTTCCACCTGGACCATGGAAAAATTGAAAGGTACGGCCACCAATTCCCAACAAAAATTAGTGGCGAATTTTGAAGAATACCTAAACGGTTTTTCATCGAATGTGCTCGAAATTGTAGAGAAATTCAATTTACAAGCGCAAATTCGGCATATGGCGAGTAAAGATGTTTTATTGGACGTCTTGGAAAAATTCACCTCGCCTCATATTAATTTAACTCCGTTTATTATTAACGATCCCGATGGTCGTCCTTTGCCAGCTCTATCCAATTTGGGAATGGGCTATGTGTTTGAAGAATTGATTCGTAAATTCAATGAAGAAAACAACGAAGAAGCAGGAGAACACTTTACACCACGTGAAGTCATTGAATTGATGACGACTTTGGTCTTTGAACCTTTGAAAGGGAAATTGCCCAATATTATCACCATTTATGATCCGGCCTGTGGTTCGGGGGGTATGCTAACGGAAAGTGAAAATTACCTGATAGAAGAAGATAGTAAAATAGCCTACAAGGGGGATATTTATTTATATGGTAAAGAGATCAATGACGAAACCTATGCCATCTGTAAATCGGATATGATGATTAAAGGGAAAGATCCCGAGAACATCCGTTTGGGGTCTACCTTATCGACCAATGAATTTTCGAACATGAAATTCGATTTTATGTTGTCGAATCCACCCTACGGAAAATCATGGGCTTCCGAACAAAAATACATTAAAGACGGAAAAGACGTCATCGACAGTCGTTTCCAAATCAAACTCAAAGATTATTGGGGAAATTGGGAAACAGTGGATGCGACACCCCGCTCTTCTGATGGTCAATTGTTGTTTTTGATGGAAATGGTCGATAAAATGAAAGCGCCTACAGCCAATAAAATAGGTTCTCGGATTGCTTCGGTACACAATGGCTCTTCCTTATTTACGGGCGATGCGGGCTCGGGGGAGTCCAATATCCGTCGTTACATTATCGAAAACGATCTTTTGGATGCCATTGTACAAATGCCCAACAACTTATTCTATAATACGGGGATTACCACCTATATCTGGTTGTTGAATAACAACAAGCCCCAAAAAAGAAAAGGAAGCGTTCAATTGTTAGATGCTAATAAATTGTTCCGCAAACTGCGCAAAAATTTAGGGAATAAAAACTCAGAATTTGCACCAGCACATATCGACGAAATAGCCCAAGCCTATTTAGAGAATTGGACGACCAATGCCGGAGATTCGGAATTGAATATCAAGCGATTTAACAATGCCGATTTCGGTTATCACAAGGTCAACATCGAACGCCCAAAACGTTTAAAAACGCAGTTTACAGCGGAAGCGCTGGAAGTGTTGCGTTTTGATAAAAGCCTGATGACGTCCATGCAAGCATTGTACAAAATTTATGGGGAATCAATCTATACCGACTTGGCTTCCAAGGCGACTGAAATCGCTAAACTAGCCGAAAAGGAAGATTGGGGATTGAATAAAAAGCAATTGCTTAAACTAACGGAAATAGCAACTTGGCAAAAACCAAAAGCAGTCTATGAAGCGGCATTACTGCTGTGGAAACACCTAGGCGATGCGGTGTTTATGGATTTTAATGCCCTGAATACCTTGGTAGACACCACCGTTAAAAAAGAAAAATTAACGCTGGGTGCAGTCGAGAAAAAAAATATTTTGGCAGCTGTTTCAACCTATGATGCCGAAGCAGAAAAAGTGGTTAAAAAAACAGAAAAGCTCTCGGGAGATAAAGTTGCTCAACTTTTAAGCAAGTTGGGATGTACAGAAACCCAATTGCCTTTATTCGGTTATTTCCCAACTGCTAAAAAGGGGGAATACACCACTTATGAAACGGAAAGTGACTTGCGCGATAGCGAGCAAATTGCATTAGAAGAATCGATCATCGATTACTTTATTCGCGAAGTGCAACCCCATGTGGCAGAAGCATGGATCAATCTTGATTCAGTAAAAATTGGGTACGAAATATCGTTTAACAAATACTTTTACCAACATACGCCTTTGCGTTCATTAGAAGCCATTACCAAAGACCTATTGGCATTGGAAGAACAAGGCGACGGTCTATTGGCAGAAATCTTAAATGTTTAAGCCATGAAAAAATACGAAGAATATAGAGATAGTGGTGTGGAATGGATTGGAGAGATTCCGAAGCATTGGGAATGTAAGCGTTTAGGAAATTGGTTTGAGGAAAGAAGAATCAAAGTTTCTGACAAGGATTTTGAAGCATTATCAGTAACTAAAAAAGGAATCGTCCCTCAATTAGACAATGTAGCAAAATCAAATGATAGTGATAATAGGAAATTAGTAAAAAAAGGCGATTTCGTTATTAATAGTCGATCAGATCGGAAGGGATCGAGTGGCTTATCAAATTTAGATGGATCTGTTTCTTTAATTAATATTGTTATGAAACCTAGATTTATTGAAGGCAATTTTATTAATTACCTGTTAAAGTCTAATGGATTTATTGAAGAGTTCTATCGCAATGGTCATGGAATCGTAGCTGATTTATGGACAACAAGATATGATGAAATGAAATTTATTCATCTAGCTATCCCCCCCCTCCAAGAACAAAAAGCCATTGCGGATTTTTTAGACGACAAATGTGCCAAAGTAGATGCCTTGGTTTCGGTAAAAGAGCAGCAAATCGCCTTACTCAAAGAAAGGCGACAGGCTGTCATTCATCAAGCCGTGACCAAAGGCCTTGATTCGAACATTGAACGTAAAGATTCTGGCATCGAATGGATTGGGGATATCCCGAAACATTGGATAACATTGAAAGTTAAATATAATTTTATTTTAAGTGGAGGTGGAACGCCTAGTAAGGAAAATAATTCTTATTGGAATGGCAATATACCATGGGTATCTCCAAAAGACATGAAAAGCTTATATATTAATAGAACCGAAGATTTGATAACAGAGGATGCTATTAAAAACTCAAGTGTAAAATTGATATCAAAGGGATCTTTGCTTATGGTTGTTCGTTCAGGAATTTTACAAAGAACAATACCAGTTTGTTTTGCCAATATTCCCCTTACAATAAATCAAGATATAAAAGCAATTACGGCAAATGGAGCCATTGGGATTACATTTTTTTATTATTTTATCAAAGGAACAGAAAGTTTTCTTTTGAAAGATTGGGTGAAGGATGGAGCTACTGTTGAAAGTATTGAAATACCATATTTCCTAAATTATTATGTCCCAATCCCCCCCATCGCTGAACAACAAACCATCGTCACATATTTAGAAGCTCAAACCTCCAAAATAGACCAAGCCATTGTACAAAAACAAGAGCAAATTCTAAAGTTAAAAGAGTACAAACAAAGTTTAATAAATGAAGTGGTGACGGGCAAAGTGAAAGTGAGTTAAGTAAAAAACCAACCAATTAAAACGACTTATGACAAATATATTAGAGCCCCGTTTAGTGGGGGATTTAACCTTGCCGAAAAATAATTATCAATTTTTCATACCTTCCTATCAAAGGGGGTATAGGTGGGGTAAAGAAGAAGTTCGTGCGCTGTTAAATGATTTACTTGAGTTTTTAAACAGTAACCAAAGTAAGTTGGAGCGTTACTGTTTGCAACCAATCGTGGTAAAGCAATTAGCAGACGGGAAATATGAAGTATTAGATGGACAACAGCGTTTGACAACCTTGTTCATTTTGTTGTCATATCTAAAACAAGATTACAAAGAGATTAATCTCTTTGGTTTAACATACGAAACAAGACCAAATAGTGGGACCTTCTTACAAAACCTCAGTTTGGAAATCAATAACGAAAATCCTGATTATTTTTATATAAGCCAAGCCTATACTATAATTTCAGAATGGTTTATGACAATGAGTAACGACTACAGCGGTTTAAAAATGAACCTTTTTCAGGTTATTGTAAATCAAGTCGATATTATCTGGTATGAAATAAAAGACGCTATCAATCCCATAGATGTATTTACACGAATTAATATAGGGAAAATTCCACTGACAAACTCCGAGTTGGTTAAGGCGGTTTTTTTAAGCAAAAACAATTTGCAAATGGGACTAAATGAGTCCGACAAGAAAATAGCCGAAACAGTATTGAATAATAAACAAGGCGTCATTGCATTGGAGTGGGATGCGATGGAAAAGCAATTGCAAAATCATGAATTTTGGTCTTTTATTTATAATAGAGAGCAAAATAATTATGAAACGCGAATTGACTATATCCTCGATTTAATTACCGAAAGTCCAATTAATAAGAAAGATAGTTTAGATTCTTTTAATGTGTATTATAATAAAGTACGATTGCTTAGGAATAATCCTCAAGCCATTGAAGAATTGAAAAGGCGCAATGTGTCCTTTATCGAAGAGGAATGGTTGGAGTTGAAATCTTACTTTGACATACTTTTAGAATGGTACACTGATAAGTGGTACAATCATATTATAGGTTTTCTAATTTCAAGAAACGAAAATGTGATGGCACTTTTAAAAAACTATAAGAATTTAAATAGAGCTGGTTTTAAAAAACAGTTGTTGGATCGGATATCAGAATTGTTGTTGACAAAAAACATTGCGGAACTAACTTATGAAAGTAACGATAAGAAAACCATTGAAGGGATTTTGTTACTACACAATGTAATTGGGTCGTTATTACAACCAGATACTTCAGTACAGTTTCCTTTTGATAAAATAAATACCAACCGATGGTCTTTAGAACACATTTATGCTCAACATTCAGAAGATTTAAAGGAAAAGGATTATCCATTGTGGATTGCTGATCATCTGGCCTATTTTCGGAAGGAGTCTGACAGTAAGAATCAAGAAGTATTGAATATTATAAATGCTTTGGAATCTTTAGAAATAGATGCAGATAAATGGAGAGTGGAAGAGTATAAAACTGCTTTCCTGAAAATTTTTACGGATATAGATAAATACCTGTCTAAGGATAGTGAGAAGCTTGAATTAATGGATAATGATGACGAAAACGATAAGCACAATTGGGTCACAGATGATCATTCTATAGCCAATTTAACCTTGCTCGATGTTGGAATGAATTCCCATTTAAGCAGTTCCATTTTTGCGGTTAAGAGAGAAAAAATAAAAGAATTTGATAAGGCTATGGCTTATATTCCCAATGAAACGCGGAAAGTTTTTCTTAAGTATTATTCGAATTCTTTAGGGCATGATGCTTATTGGACTATAGAAGATAGAAAGGCATATGTTAGAGATGTGGAATCTAAAATCAATAATTTGTATAATTTATTAGCGCTAAAATAATGAAAGCAACATTGTGGAATATACTTAGCAATAAAATGGAAGGTGTTTCGGTACGTAATGGAATTTTAGTACCTAAAATACAACGGGATTATGCTCAAGGTAGAAATACGGTTCGCGCTAGGGAAATACGGGACGAATTTTTAAAAAATATATGTCAAGCAGTTGTAGCTGTTAAAAGTAACAGTGGGGTAGCGTTAGATTTGGATTTCGTGTACGGAACGAATGACATGGGGTCTTTTGTTCCCTTAGATGGGCAGCAACGGTTAACCACCTTATTTTTAATTCATTGGTATCTCGCTTTTAAAGAAAAAAAATTGTTAGCGTTTGTTCCCGTACTATCTAAGTTTCATTACGAAACCAGGCCTTCTTCCAATCTCTTTCTTAGGTGTCTTTGTAAAGAGATGGGCGATGAGGAAAATAATCAAATTTTTAATTTAAACGAATCTTTTGAAGATGTAATTAAAAATGAAAACTGGTATTATGCAAGTTGGAATTATGACAATACCATACAGTCCATAATAACGATGCTAGAAAGCATACATCAAGTTTTTAATCATTCGGGAATTGCTATAGAAGATTTGATTAATGATGAAAAAGAGGCAATTACATTTAATTTTTTACAATTAGATGCTTTTGGATTATCTGATAGTCTTTACATTAAAATGAATGCCAGAGGCAAGCAACTTACAAGTTTTGAAAACCTAAAAGCGCAATTGGCTAAGTTGATCAAAGAAAGCGACTTTAATAAGAATTATCAATATGAGTTAGTTACGGCAAATGCTACTAAAAAAGTAGATGTAGAGCTGTACTTTGTAACTAAAGTCGATACTACTTGGTCTGATTATTTTTGGGATTTAAAAGATGCGAACAACAACTTTGACCATAAACTACTCAATTTATTGACTTTTATTTCACTAAATGAGTTGGTTGTGTTGAATCGGGAGCAATACGATAAAGCAATTTTAGCATTAGCGGAATTAGATAGCATTAGCTATTATTCGCTCAATCACAATCATTTGTTAAACGAAGAAAGCTTAATAAAATATATAGATACCTTAGATATATTGTGTTCTAAAAATGATGTTTTGGTTCGTTTCTTTAAGGAGACTCTTTTTTTACAAGATATCGTTAAGCCAGTATTTACAGATAAGGTAAAAGCAGATTATGAACGTAGAGTTATTTTTTATGGCATATTTAAATTTATTTTAAAAAATAAAGATCACTTAGATTTTATAGAATTGCAAAAATGGTCTAGGCTTTTGCACAACCTCACTAAAAACACATCGTATGATGGCTCTGATAATTTTGTTGCGAGTTTAAAAGGTATCAATAGCTTTTTAGAGTTATACACAAACAATTTATATACGGACTTTACATTACATAGTATCAAGGGATTTGACTCAATTCAAACAGAAGAGGAATTGATCAAACATCATCTGAAATCAAAATCTGTGGATTGGTTGACATTGATTGATGCGATTGAAAATCACGGGTTTTTACAAGGGCAAATTAGCAGCCTGTTAGTTTTTAGTGGGATATTTGCTGCATATAAGAATGGTAGCTTGTTAAATTTATCTGATGTTGAATTAAAAAACCTTCATGGGGCACTTGAACAAGCAACAAAAATATTTAATCAAATTTTTGACGATAATGGGCTGATAGCTTTCACTAATGAAGAATTTAGAAGAGCGCTGTTGTGCTATGGAGATTTTTCAATTTACTCTACAAACTGGTTCTTTTATAACAATACCAATAGCAGAGATTTGTCCTGGCGCAGATTATTAAAGGAGGTAGCAAATATGGGAGCTACCTATAAGGTAGGTGCTACTGCATTAATACAATTATTTAGTGATTTAAATACTGGAACTTCTGTGAATAGCCAGTTAATTCAAATAATTGAAAATTATTTGAAAATAGATAGCTTAGAAGATTGGAAGTTCTTCTTTATAAAATATCCTTTACCCTTTCAATATTCAAAACAGCATTATGTTAAGTTTTTTGGTCATGCGGAAGAGAAGTTTATTTATTGTTTAAATAAAACCAAATACAATGCCTTGGTTGATTATGATTTTATGTCTATAGTTTTGTTATCTGAATTAAAAAACAAAAATATAGATACGGATAAAATTGAATTTGGATACTTAAAGAACTATGAGCAATTTGGAATAACTCATATAAATGGGAAATCGGTGCGAATTGTTTACAATAGTCTTAACAATAGACTTAACTTTACTATTAAAGTCCATGGAATTGATGAATTTCAAGAAGAGAGTTTATCAAATGTGGTTTCTTTTATTATTGACAACTATTTTTCAATCAACTAAATGACGACAACCAACTATAACGAACAAGCACTAGAATCCCTCATCGAAACCGTCTTAACCGGTACAAGCTTAGAGCAATTAGAAGAGAATGGGCACACCTCAGATATTTTAGGCGAGGGGGCAATACTTTATCGGTCGGGTCAAGGTTTTTATAGGGGAAAACCGTCTGATTTTGATAAAAATTATGCTTTGGATTCCTTGCGATTTTGGGATTTCTTAGAGAAAACCCAAGCGAAGGAACTCGATAAACTCAAAGTGGCTTCCGATTGGAAACTCAAGATTTTGGAGCGCTTTGATCGTTTGGTTAAAAAGCATGGGGTATTGTATCTGCTTAAAAAAGGGCTGTCTATAGACAATGCCCATTTTACGCTGTTTTATGAAGCACCAAGTGCGAGTTCTGCCCAATCAGTCAAAGATAATTTTGAAGCGAATCAGTTTTCAGAAACCCGACAACTGCGTTTTTCTACGACCAATCCGGGCGAAGAAATAGATATGGTGCTCTTTGTCAACGGTATTCCTATTTCCACTATAGAACTCAAGAATACCTGGACCGGACAGACAGCTGCTGTTCAGGGAATCAGTCAATATAAATCTAGAGACTTTAATCAAACGCTGTTGGAATTTGGTCGTTGTTTGGTACATTTTGCAGTAGATACCGATGAGGTTTATATGTGTACCAAATTGCAGGGGAAAGATTCTTTCTTCTTACCGTTTAACAAAGGAGATAATTTCGGAAAAGGCAATCCCGTTAACCCAAATGGACATCGCTCGGCTTATTTATGGGAAGATGTCTTTACAAAGGGAAGTTTAGCCAACATCATTCAGCACTTTATGTTGTTGGAAGGTACCGATAAAGAACCGCTTCGCAAAAAGTTTTATATTTTTCCAAGGTATCAGCAATTGGATGTTGTCAATCGTTTGATTGCCGATGTTAGAGAAAAAGGAGCAGGGCAAACCTATTTAATTCAGCATTCAGCAGGATCGGGAAAATCGAATTCCATTACTTGGGCTGCTTTTCAGTTAATAGAGGTAGCGCATCAAGACGGTACTCCCTTATTTGATTCGGTGATTGTGGTAACCGACAGGCGAATCCTAGATAAACAGCTTCGCGATAATATAAAGAGTTTTTCAGAGATTAAAAACATCATTGGTGCGGCTTATTCCTCTACCGACTTGCGTCTTTCACTCGAAAGTGGTAAGCGAATCATCATTACAACCATACAAAAATTTCCTCACGTAGTAAAGGAAATTGACGATATGGGGGCCAAGCGTTTTGCTGTAATTATTGACGAAGCGCACAGCAGCCAAGGTGGTACAGCGGCAGATAAGATGAATCAGGTATTGGGTAAAATTGACGAAAATGAAGAAGGAGAAATCGATGCTCAAGACCTTATGGTGCGTTCGATGCAAACCCGTAAAATGAATGGGAATGCCTCTTATTTTGCCTTTACAGCAACGCCAAAAAATGCTACGTTAGAGCGTTTTGGAACAAAGCAAGAAGACGGCTCTTATGTTCCATTTCATTTGTATTCAATGAAGCAAGCTATAGAAGAGGGATTTATTTTGGACGTACTTGCAAACTATACTACCTTTAAAAGTTATTATCAATTACAGAAATCTGTCGCGGATAATCCCGACTTTAATACCAAAAAGGCACAGCAAAAGTTAAAGGCTTTTGTGGAGCGAGATGAACGCACCATTAAAGCAAAAGCAGATATTATGCTAACGCATTTTATGGAGCAGGTTTTTGATAAAAAAGCCTTAAAAGGCAAGGCCAAAGCCATGGTAATTACCCAAAGTATAGAATCGGCTATTCGCTATTATCAAGCCTTAAAAGAATTGCTTTTAGATCGTGGAAATCCTTTTAAAATCATTGTTGCTTTTTCTGGAACAAAAGAAATCAACGGCATCGAATACACCGAATCTACATTAAATGGTTTTCCGGAAACGGATACCAAAGACCAATTCGATAGCGATCCGTATAAAATCTTAGTCGTGGCCAACAAATACCTAACGGGTTTTGATCAGCCTAAATTGACGACCATGTATGTTGATAAAAAATTACAAGGTGTTTTATGTGTGCAAGCATTATCGCGATTAAATCGTTCCGCCAATAAATATGGTAAAAAAACTGAAAATCTCTTTGTATTGGATTTCTTTAATGAAAGTAGCGACATTAAAGCATCATTTGATCCCTTTTATACAGCTACATCATTGAGTGGAGCTACCGATGTCAATGTCTTGCACGATTTAAAAGAGGTGTTAGACGATTCGGGAATGTATGAATGGTACGAAGTAGAACACTTTAATACCAAGTTTTTCTTAGGGGTTAATGCTAGCGATTTAAGCCCTTTAATTGATGTGGCTGCCAATCGTTTCAATAATGACTTGGATTTGAACGACGATCAAAAAGCCGACTTAAAAATAAAGTCCAAACATTTTATAAAAGTTTACGGTCAAGTTGCAGCGATTATTTCTTTTGAAAATATGGACTGGGAAAAGTTATTTTGGTTTTTAAAATTCTTGGTGCCTAAAATGATGGTCAAACAGAAAGAAGATGAATTATTGGATGAGTTACTTGAATCGGTAGATTTATCCACCTATGGTATTGAACGCATCCGACTCAATGAAAGTATTGAATTGGATAAAGATTTGGGTGAATTAGATCCGGCCAATGCCAATCCTCGTGGTGCGCATGCGGATGATGAAAAATCAGCTTTAGAGCAAATTATTAAAGACTTTAATGAGCGTTGGTTTTCCAATTGGAATGCAACGCCAGAAGAAAAAAGACAGGTGTATTTTACCTTTACAGAGAAAATTGCCCAACATCCTGATTTTGAAGCAAAATATATGAATAATAAGGACGCTCATACAAGACAGTTAGCATACAACAAGATTTTTGAAGAAGTTTCCTTATCCATGCGTAAAGTTCAGATGGAATTCACAAAACAACTGATGGATGAACAATTTAAGCAAGATTTTAAAATAAGTACACAAAGGTCTTTTGGAAGGTAATGCTAATAGAAATACAAGAACACAACTACTATAAACTCATAGTAAAATGACAAAACACGGAAAAACGATCAAGATTTTTTTAATAGATGGTGAGGCAAATGGTCGCATGACTTGTGAATTATCTAACTGGACGGGTAAGGCATATAAAATTAATCGTGCAAAAATTAAAGACTGTAAAGATCGAGAGGAGCTGCAGAAGACCGGTGTTTATTTGTTGTTAGGAAAAGATATTGAGGGCAATGATATGGTCTATATCGGAGAGGCTGAGCAAGTGTTTAAGAGGCTTAATCAACACTTGGCAACTAAAGATTTTTGGAATGAGGTTATTGTTTTTATAAGTAAAGACGAAAACTTAAATAAAGCACATATCAAGTACTTGGAGCATCGTTTGCATTATATTGTGGAGGATGCCAATAGATATATAATTGAAAATACTTTAATCCCGAGCAAACCCGCTATTGCAGAATCGGACTATGCAGAAATGGAAGTTTTTATTGAAAACGCGAAATTATTGGTAAGCACACTTGGGCATAAATTGTTTGAACCGAAAAGGGAAATCGCTATTCAAAACGATAAAAAGCTTTTTTATATACAAGGAACAAGAGGAGCTAATGCGATTGGGGAACCTCACACAGACGGCTTCTTGGTACTAAAAGGATCACAGGCCACTATAAATACAGTACCTTCTTTGACGCCTTCTTTTTTGAGATTGCGGGATAAACTGATCCAACAAAGGATTTTAGAAGAACAGAAGGATTCTTTTGTATTTCTTGATGATTATGTTTTTAGCAGTCCGTCTTTAGCAGCAGCTACAGTAATGGGACGTAATGCCAACGGTTTAACCGAATGGAAAATGAAAGATGGAAGTAATTTAAAAGAGTTTGAGACTAGCGATAGTAAAATTAATTTGTAATAATTAGAACTTAATCATTAATTACAAGAAAAGGTACCTACACTGGTCTCTTTTCTTTTATACAAAAAAATCCTTAGCAATGGGTAGATTGTTCCTTGAATTGCGATTTAAGAACGGTCGCTTATGACAAATAAACTGATTTCCAATCACCTTTTCTCGACTGTTTATAGAAATAAGAAACTGGGGATCCAAATCCTTCTAATGATTTCAAGGAAACTTTAGGTAACTACAACAATCTCTCTTTTGTACCAACCTTTACCACTAGGGAACCGCTCACTAATCCCCGACTATCAATCGATTAGCTTAATTTTTTTGTAACAATTTTTTGAATATTAAAATTTTTGTAGGAACTTTATAGTTGTGAACCAGTAATAATAATTATGAAAAGAGTGATGTATTTAGTGGCATTGTCAGTGGTGGTGCTCTCGTGTAACAAGACAAGTAAAACGGAACAGACCGTTGTTGAAAGCGAACAACAGACTGAGGAAGTTGTAGATGCCGGTGCTACACTGCAAAAGGGGAGCGATTTTGATATAAATAGCCTAACCGTATCGGAGGCGGATTTGGGCGTATTTCCATTTTTAACATTGCCTAAGGGGTTGCGAACTGTAGATCCGTTGCAAAAGAAATACGACATTTGTTTTTTTCCTATAAATGGTGTGATGACGTCGTTCGAGGGGCGACTTTACAAAGCTAATATCACTGCAGAAGATGGGGAGGAGTTCTCTCAACGTTATTTTGAGAAGAGTTTGGAAGAATACTTAGTATCGGTGGGGGCTATAAAAATTTTTGATGGCGAAATTACCAAAGAAGCATACGAACGCTATACCAAACAGGATCCGAATAAAGGAGATCAGGGTGATATGGGCTATGCGGATCAGCAGATTAGATGCTACGTTATTCGTTCTAAAGATCAGGGTAATATCTACGTACAATTCACGGCGAATAATGCTGGAGGTACCCTAAACATCTTACAGGAAGAGGCTTTTAAACAAACCATAACCAAAGTATCTGCAGACGACATACAACGCGACCTTAACGACAAGGGAAAATCGATACTGTACATCCAGTTTGACTTGGATAAATCCGATATCACGGCTGATGGAGATGAGGCGGTTCGTCAAATCACTACGGTATTAAAAAGGGATCCGGATTTAAAAATTGCAATTGAGGGGCATACGGACAATACGGGAAATGCCGCACACAACAAGGAACTATCTAAAAATCGCGCTCATGCTGTGATGCAATCCTTAATTGCACAGGGAATTGACAAAACGCGTTTATCGGCTAAGGGCTTTGGAGCGGATAAACCTTTGGTGGCTAATGATTCGGACGATAACAAAGCCAAAAACCGTCGGGTGGAATTGGTGAAAATCAAGTAAAGTAAAACTTTGTTATGGTAGTCAGGGGGGAAGAATTTTTTATACCGTCTTGACTTTTTGCTTCGTTGGATATGCACCTGTCTAGTGTTCAGGAAAAAATGAAGGAGTAATACGATTGTATAGATCAGGTGTCTTTACCACAATATTTACTACTAACGACTGCTAGCTGCTCACTGATTACTGCTCCCTGCCTACGACCCGAGGCTTTATCAGAACGGGCGTAGCAATCGGCAAATCCGCGAATTTGCAGCTAAAAAAATGTATCTTTGTAGCAAACTCCTCCAAACACATGAGAGCATTGGTCATTGCGGACAAACAGGATATTACTCGATGGGGAATCACCCAGTTGGTTCGTGATATGAATGGTTTTCAGTCTGTTGAGGAGGTGCTTACTAAAAGCAAACTTAGAGAATATATTTCCAAGTATCCTACGGCTGTAGTGTTGATGGACAATAATCTTTTTGATTTGGAGGCTTTTGATGAAATCTCCGATTTGGCCACAGAATTTGTCGAGGTGGATTGGATTTTGTTTTCGGATGACTTTAGTGATCTCTTTTTAAAGCGTTGGTTGTTGAACAAGGAGGGTTTTAGTTTAATATTAAAAACGGATTCCTTATATCAGATTCGCACAGCATTAACGGCTGCATTGAAGGGGGAGACTTACATCTGCGAACGCATTGCCGAAAAAATACAGAATTACAACCGTTTTTCGGGACATGTAGATCAGGTTTTAACCCATTCTGAGCGCGAGATCTTAAAGGAAATCGCTTCGGGTAAAATGACTAAGGTCATTGCATTAGAGCGGAATCTGAGTATACATACCATCACTACCCACCGCAAGAATATCTTTAAAAAGCTGGAGATCAACAACGTACACGACGCCATTCGTTATGCTATTCGCGCGGGGATTATTGAGAGAGACGACTATACCATTTAAATGGCAATTTAGGTATAACTCCCAATTCCATTATAATGAAATTTTCCATTGCATATTGATTATTTTTATTACCTCTAAACCCCGTAGGGGTGACATAATGTTAGCTTAATATGATTTCAGTATTCCCAACCCCGAAGGGGTGCAATTCTTATCAATTGTTGATCCATGAAACCCCAACCCCGTAGGGGGGAAATGATTATGGATGAAATGATTGTAGATGAAATGATCCCACAATTTAAAACCCCGTAGGGGTATAATTGTTATAGAATATCGACACCAAAAACCCCGTAGGGGTATAATTGTTATAGAATATCGACACCAGAAACCCCTTAGGGGTGAGATGATTGTAGATGAAATGATTGTAGATGAAATGTTTCCACAATTTAAAACCCCGTAGGGGTATAATTGTTATAGAATATCGACACCAGAAACCCCGTAGGGGTGAAATGATTATGGATGAAATGATTATGGATGAAATGATTGTAGATGAAATGATTCCACAATTTAAAACCCCGTAGGGGTATAATTGTTATAGAATATCGACACCAGAAACCCCGTAGGGGTGAAATGATTATGGATGAAATGATTGTAGATGAAATGATTCCACAATTTAAAAACCCCGTAGGGGTATAATTGTTATAGAATATCGACAATAGAAACCCCGTAGGGGTGAAATTATTGTAGATGAAATGATTATGGATGAAATGATTGTAGATGAAATGTTCCCACAATTTAAAACCCCGTAGGGGTATAATTGTTATAGAATATCGACACCAGAAACCCCGTAGGGGTGAAATGAATGTAGATGAAATGAATGTAGATGAAATGATTCCACAATTTAAAACCCCGTAGGGGTGAAATTCTTATAACCGATTTTGATTAAAAAAGATCTTCCACAGACAGATACCGTTCTCCGGTATCGTAGTTGATGGTTAGTACCTTGGTGCCTTTGGGTTGTTGTTGTAAAACCTTTTCAACTGCGGCCAAAGAAGCTCCTGTAGAAATTCCGACAAACAAGCCTTCTTTTGTAGCTGCTTTTAAGGTAAAGGCATAAGCTTCTTCCTTGCTGATCTTTTCGATACCATCGAGTAGATTGACATTAAGATTTTTGGGAACAAATCCCGCTCCGATACCTTGTAGGGGGTGTGCACCGGCAGGGGCTCCACTGAGCACAGCGGACAAGCTCGGTTCTGCGGCGATAATTTTAATATTTGGGAAATGATTTTTCAGCACTTCACCTATACCGGTCAAGTGGCCTCCGGTACCTACACCGCTGATAAAATAATCAAAGCCTTCGGGGAAATCTGCTAGGATTTCCAAGGCGGTAGTTTGGCGGTGGATCTCTGGATTTGCATTATTTTCAAACTGTTGAGGTATCCAGGCTCCTTCGAGTTCTTCGGCGAGTTCATATGCTTGTGCAATAGCGCCTTTCATGCCGAGATCTTTAGGTGTCAGAATCAGTTCGGCACCAAAGGCTTTCATTTGTTTCTGACGTTCTATCGACATGGATTCGGGCATGACGATGATCACTTTGTAGCCTTTAATAGCGGCTACCAGTGCCAATCCTATACCTGTATTACCAGAAGTTGGTTCAATAATCGTACCTCCGGCTTGTAGTTCTCCTGATTTCTCGGCAGCTTCGATCATACCTAATGCGATGCGATCTTTCAAGCTGCCTCCGGGGTTCATTTTCTCCAACTTGATCCAAACTTCGTGGTTGGGAAAAAGATTACTCAGTCGAATATGCGGAGTATTGCCGATGGTTTCTAAAACATTATTATACTTCATGATACGGACGTATTGGTTAGACACTATCGACAAAGATAACGTATTACGACAAAACATAAAAGGGCATAAAGAGCGGAACTATTTGTTTTAGTGCGTTAAACTATGGGACTCTATTTTCTACAGTCGGATGATGATGTTGTGTGGGTAAAATTGATATTAGTTTAAAAGCCCTCGTTTGAAGTCGAGCCGGTATATTGTTGTAAAAACGATTTCTTATATATTTCCCCTATTGGAATCTCGATTGCTTGGATATAAACGCTGTGTTTATCAAACGAATTGATGTACTGCATATTGACTACATAGGACTTGCTAACGCGAATAAAATCTGGCGACTGTATTTTTTGCGAAATCGACTTCAAATTCATGGCGGTTACTAACTTCTGTTGATCGGCTGTGTGAACGATGCAATAATCTTTCAAACCTTCGATATAAACAATATCGCGGTGTAATACCTTATAAAACTTGCGTTCGGATTTGATAAATGTAAAGAGATCTTTATCCGACGGTTCTTCGGTCGATTTATGAACGAGTTCGTGATGGGTTTGTGCTTTGGTAATCGCTTGGGAGAGGCGTTCTTTGTGGATGGGTTTCAGCAAATAATCCAATGCTTGTAAATCATAACTCTTTAAGGCGTATTGTGAATAGGCTGTAGTGAAGATCGTTAAGGTGTTTTTATCGATCTTTTCGGCAAACTCCAAACCGGAGATCCCGGGCATTTCAATATCGAGGAAAATCAAATCCACCTTATTATTGATCAGGAAATCGATGGCTGACAAGGCGTTGGAAAACTTGGCTACCACGGTTAAATCAGAAATCTCTTCGATCAATAACTTGAGTCCTTCGCGGGCAATGGGTTCGTCGTCTATAATAATACAGGTCATAGTGGTAAAATTAATTGTACCATAAAGGTATCTTTTTGATTGTCAAACACCAATTCAAAATCGTTCTCGTATAGTAATTCCAAGCGTCTTTGGATATTGACTAAACCCAAACCATTGCTTTTGTTGGCAGCATGAATCCGTTGATCGTTGTTTTTGGAATTGCGGCATTTAAAAATCAATCGTTCTTCGTGAACATAAAAATGGATATCGACGGTGGTCGGAGTTTCATCGAGGTTGACGCTGTGTTTGATGGCATTTTCGACAAAAGTTGTAAACAGATTGGGTGGAATCAGTATGTTTTTGGTCTGGTCTGGCGGAATAGCTGTTTGTATCTGAAAACTAAAATGATCGCGTCGAATTTTCTCGAGATTTAAAAAATTCGAAAGGAACTCGAGTTCTGCTTCTAGGGAAACTTGATTTTGATTGTTTTCATACAATTGATAACGCAGAAACTCCGACAACTTATGAATGGTAAATGATGCTTTTTCGGGGTTTTGTTTCACTAAAAACGAAACATTATTCAGCATATTAAACAAAAAATGGGGGTTGATTTGATTTTTCAGCTCATTGAGTTCCATTTTTAAAGTAAGACTCTTGAGGTCGTTGATGCGGTCGCTATCTTTGATCCAGCGTTGAAATAATTTTAAAGTGGTGGAAGCCATGATAAAGGGGGAGAAAAACACGGTTGCTGAAAAAATCTCGCGCATGGGTTTGTTCCAATGTATGCGATCAACGATTCTATAGGGTTCAAAATAAATTTCAGAAATGTATTTTAGGGTCATAATACCTAGGGCGACCATGATAAAGACCAGACTGAGATAACAGATGTAGTAAGCTTTAAAAAAGAAATTGGGAACCAAGACATACATATTGATATAAAACATGCTGACAAACACCACATAGGCGATCACCAAGCTGTAGTACTCGTAATTACCGGAATACTCTTGCCAGTCTCTTGCATTTAAGATAAAGACGATCAATATTAATAAAATGGTGATATGTCGAAAAAAGCGAAACCGATTTTCGGTCAATAAACTGATGAATTGTTTGCTTTGAATATTGTGATCCATAAATACGAGACTTGTTTTAATCGACTGTAGGGCAAAATTACATTATTATAAATTGGCAGTACTTGATTTTATGCTTGTTTTAAGCTTCGAATCTATTATTACGAGGGCAACTTTACTGCTTTGGTATAATAAATAGCGGGTTTAGTATAATTTTGAAAAACAAACCTTTGCTCGCCAATCAGCATCTAAAGCCTATATGTCCATT
>DCKE01000018.1:22754-81810 GCA_002320285.1 Flavobacteriaceae bacterium UBA1682
ACATACGCCCATTCGCCCTTACTCGTAAAAATGGAACAGCCTTCAACTTATCCGCGCATTTGCCTATCCGCGTATCTGCGTATTCGCCCATCCGCCTATCCGCCTATCCGCGTATCCGCGTATCTGCATCTAAAGCCTATATGTCCATTCGCACATCCGCCCATTCGCCCTTACTCATAAAAATGGAACAGCCTTCAACTTATCCGCGTATCTGCGTATTCGCCCATCAGCGTATCAGCGTATCTGCATCTAAAGCCTATATGTCCATTCGCCCTTACTCGTAAAAATGGAACAGCCTTCAACTTATCCGCGTATCCGCGTATTTGCGTATCTGCCCATCCGCCTACAAACAAACGCATTTAGTATAATAAATAGCCCCTTTGGTATAATACTTTACATTCTCGCCTATATAATGCAGTCATTTGTATTACTAAATAACGACAAAGTGATACTAGAGTTTAACAATTGGATACATACTGCGGCATTTTCTAAGCTCAATGCAAAACAGAAAAACGACAAGCTGATACAGATTATAGACGTTAATGAATTTATAAACGGTTATAATGCCGAGAAGATTGAGATGGTTGACTGTCTGAGTTCTTCGGTAAACATCATTAGCATTAAAGACAAATTATCGGGTATTGTTTTTTATGAATTGGATTCGTTTTTAAACCAGAGTTTCCACAAGAATTTAGCTTCGGACTTGTTGTCATCGACCAAGATGGAGAAAAACTTACATGAATTGTGGTTGATTTTCGTAAAGGATGATTATAATGAAACCAAAACGAATATTCAACCGACGGAATTATCGGATTTTAGCAAGCTCTTTGATCAGATTTTTCTATTTGACTTTCACCGTTCATCAATTGAAAAACTAGTATAATCAAGTTAGTTAAATGTATAAAAGCACTATAGGTTTATTGGTGTGTCTGTCGTCTTTTTTGGGCTACGCGCAGCAGGACAGTCTGACTCGCAAAGTAAAGGCGGCTTTGGCAGACAAATTTCCCTCTACTAGGGTTTTAAACATGGAATACAAGCAATTGGCACCGTATAACACGACTATGAGGGTAGCGGGTTCACAGGAATCGCAGCAGTATAGGATTAAGCAATTGGAGCAATTTCGTTTTGATGGTAATTTCGAACTTTTAAAGCGCAGACAATGGGTTTTATCAACATCCTTACACTATCAACTAACTTCTTTTAATGGAGGTACGGCAGTTCAAAAACCATTTGTGATCAATAGTTTTTCGGGTGATTTTCATTATCAGAGTATTGGAATGAATCTGACGCATTTTAAGCGGCTGTTTAACAAAGCTGCGGTGTTTAATGCTACGATCAGCGTTGACGGCAGCGAACAACATTTTGAACGGGTAAAAGGAGCTTTGTCGGGAATCTTGGTTGTAAAACACACGGTTGAAACCACCATATCGCTAGGGGTAATCGCCATTATAGAACCCAGTGTCCAAGTTCCGGTTTTACCCGTTTTTTCCTATGTTCGTCGATTTCAAAACGATTGGGAATTGGACATGACTTTACCGCAGCGAATTTATCTTAAAAAGCAATTTTTAGAGCATAGTAGACTATCCTTGGGCAGCCAATTAAACAAAACCTCTTTTTACATCTATGACAATCCGGCGCACACCTATGAATTTCGTCAATTAGAAATAAACTCGGGTCTTGTTTATAAGCGGATTTTCGGTGGTGCTTTTATAGGAACACTAAAGGCGGGAATGCAAAATGTTTTTGAATCGAGAATTTTTGAAAAGGAAAAATCCTTTAAAAACTACAGTGTTGATAACACGCCTAAACCCAGTTTTTATATCAATGCCGGTGTTTCATTTAATCCTTTTTATAAAAAGTAATCCTTTAAAAAAATACAGTAAACTTTTAGATTTATGATCAAGATTTTTAAAACCAACGTTTCAAACTCCAACCAGGTCAACGACATTCTTCAAATGTTATTGCTCAACTTTCCGTCTATGGCGGCGGTAAACTTTGATTTGGAGGACTGTGACAAGATTTTGCGCGTCGATGCTTTGGAGGTAAAACCCGAGGAAATCACCATAAAGCTGCATACCTTGGGGTATCAATGTGAAGAAATTATCTAAATAATAGGAGCATTGCCGAATTTTAAAAAGGCAAATACTTTGTGTAGGTGTGAGATTACAGCGTTTGTATACTGTATGAGTTGTGGAGTGGTAAATAAGCGGAGGTGGATTTATCAAGATACTTTTACCTTTTTAATCTGGAATAAATTGTAAATTAGGGCAGATTAAGTGGACGAGTGCAATGGAAAATAGAATTTTTTTTGAAGGACTATATGGCAATGACCGCATTGAATTTACGAAAGGATTGATTTACGTCTATCCTTTTGGCGTTATCGGTCGAGAGAATAACAACAGTGTTAAAACACATGCCCACAACAATCAGTTTCAGATTTTCATAATATTGGAAGGAGAAACCCAGTTGCTCTACGGCAAGCAAGTCTATCACATACAAGCACCAGCATTTATCACGGTCCCCAAAAACACGGATCACGGTTTCGAACATCTCACTCCTCTAAAAGGGTGGATTATTAGTTTGTCAGACAATATGCTGGAGCATATGGTTAGGCGGGAAGCCGAAGTGATTGAGGCCATTGAATTGTTTCAAGTAACCAAAGTAGTGGTTGGGGAGTATTCCGAAGAGATCTTCAGTACCATGTTGCGATGCATAGCGGAGTTCCAATCGGACCAACCCGGTAGATTGTTGATGTTAGAACATTTGGTTGGACAATTCATTGTGCAGTTAAGACGACTGCCTCGCGATTTACAACAGCGTATATTTATAGCTAACAACGCTTCCATTATTTATTACAGAAGGTTTACCCAATTGATTAGGCAGAGTATAACTTACAAAAAAACCATCGAAGAATACGCCTCTGATTTAAAAATCACCAGTGGGCACCTAAGTCGTATATGCAACACCATAGCTTTTAAATCCCCCAAGGAAATAATCATGGATTACTATATTACCCAGGCGCAATTGCTTTTTGTCAATGGCGAAAAAACCATAGCCGAGGTCTCCTATGATTTGGGCTTTGACGATCCCAGTTACTTCTCGCGAGTTTTCAAACGAAAAATTGGTTTGACGCCAAATGAGTTCAGAAAGAAAATAGGCAGTTAGCACGGATCAATGGACAATTTAACGAATTAAACAGATTTGTCTTAGTAAAAAAGGAATAGTCCTACTCTTAAAATACAGATTCCGAGTAAGTTTGTGAAGCACTAAGTAAATACTTAGACTGTTTTTAATACTTATTATGAATCGTTTATGTCGCAACTAACCATACTCCATATCGAAAGCATTATTGTTGATTTACCGACGATAAGACCCCATCATCTCTCTATGGCTGTAATGAGAAAACAGTCGATGGTCATCATCCGTTTGTTTTGCTCAGACGGTATTGAGGGCATAGGGGAGTCCACCACTATAGGCGGTATCTCATATGCGGATGAATTTCCCGAGGGCATCAAGTTGGCGATTGATACCTACTTCGCTCCGTTGTTAATTGGACAAGATCCCCGATCTATCAACAGCATCATGAGTTTGTTGGACAAAAACATCTCGGGTAATAACTTTGCCAAAGCGGGTATAGAGACCGCTTTATTAGACGCTCAAGGTAAACGATTAAACGTACCGATTTCATCGCTTTTTGGCGGAGCAATCACAACGGCACTTCCGGTTTTGTGGACCTTGGCTAGTGGTGATACGCAAACCGATATCGATGAGGCCTTAAAGCTGATAGCAGAAAAAAGGCACCACAGCTTTAAACTTAAAATTGGCAGTAAAGATCCCGACACTGATGTTGCACATGTGGCGGCCATTAAGGCTGCATTGGGTCGAGATATTAGGGTAACGGTTGATGTCAACCAAGCGTGGACGGAAGCCGTAGCCAAGCGTGCCATCAAGAAATTGCAAGCTGCGGGGGTAGACTTGATTGAGCAGCCCATAGTGAAATCGAATTTTGAGGGTTTAGCGCGATTGACCTCCTATTTTGAAGTGCCGATTATGGCCGATGAGGCTGCGGCAACGGTACAAGATGTTTTTAAACTGGCCAAAATTCACGCCGTCAGTGTCATTGCTTTAAAAATAGCGAAGGCGGGGGGACTGCGTGCCATACAGCAACAAGCGGCTATAGCACAAGGAGCTGGAATCGCTCTATATGGTGGAACCATGTTGGAGGGAAGCATAGGATCGTTGGCGGCAGCGCATTTATGTGCCACCATACCCGATTTACAGTGGGGTACCGAGTTATTCGGTCCGTTGCTGTTGACTGATGACATTGTCAAAAAAACCATTGTTTATGACAACTATGCTTTACAAATTCCTGAGGGACCCGGTTTGGGTGTCGAGCTGGATATGAACAAAATCGAAAAATACAAAAGAAACTAATTATGATATACGTAGTTGAAATGGATGTGAGCATCCCTGAAAGTTGGAGTGAAGAAAAAATAGCGGACTATTTGGCCCGTGAAAAGGCTTGCTCACAACAACATCAAAAATCGGGAAAATGGGTGTATTTATGGCGCGTAGCGGGCAAATATTCCAACATCAGTGTGTTGGATGTCTCGGGACCCGATGAATTGCACAGTATTGTCAGTTCACTTCCCTTATTTCCGTATATGAACATCAAAGTAACCAGTATCTGCAAACATCCCAATGCATTAAGGGATGCGATGATATAGGAAGCGCTATTAATAACCAAAAACAAGAATATTATGAAAAGATTAGATCAAAAACTAATTGACCAAACCTTGGAGTTGATAAAATCACAGGAAAAAGAAGGTACGGGAAACGAAAGAACCAAGACAATTGTCAACCGACTACTAGAAGATTTATTCAATGCGATGGCGGACTTAGACATTACATCAGAAGAAATGTGGAGAGCCTGCGACTGGTTGACCCAAGCTGGAAAGAACAATGAAATGGGCTTGGTATATGCGGGCTTAGGCATTGAGAAATTTATCGATGTTCAGATGGATTGGGAAGACCTGCAAGCGGGTATTGAAAACAGAACCCCGCGTACGATTGAAGGACCATTATACGTTGCGGGCTCGCCAGAGTCCATTTCCTATGCTGAATTAGAAACTGAAGTAGAACCCAATTCGGAACGACTTTTCATGAGTGGTGTGGTATACGATCCGGAGGGAAATCCCATTCCTGATGCAAAAGTAGAAGTATGGCATTGCAATCTAAAGGGACTTTATTCGCACTTTGATTCGTCCCAACCCGAGTTCAACCTTCGTCGGGCTATCAACGTTGGGCAGGATGGGAAATACGAATTCAAATCCTTTGTACCTGTGGGATATTCCTGTCCGCCTAACGGACCGACCGATCTATTGATGAAATCTTTGGGACGTCATGGATCGCGTCCGGCGCACATACATTTTTTCATCACAGCACCTGGATATCGAAAACTTACCACACAGATCAATATCGAAAACGATCCGTTGATCAATGAAGACTTTGCCTTTGCAACCCGTTCAGAACTAGTGCCACATATAAACAGAATTTCGGCACAAGAGGCGGTAAACTATGGAAAAGAAGAAGCCTTCGCCAAAATTGATTTCAACTTCTATATGGTCAGAGAAATAACAGGAGCCGCTGCAGGTGAAAACCACCGAAAAAGAGCGAGTGTAGCATAGTACCGAAGTGACTGGATGAACAACGGAACAATATCATGCGCAGCAGCTTTGGGGCAGGGAGTATTCAAGGAGCAAATAAGTGCTCCCTGTTCTTTTTGACTATTAAAGTTCTCAGTCCTAAAAATCGGCTGTGAACGGCAAACAAAACCAGCGATAGTTACGACACTTAAATACTTGAAAACGTATATTTATAAGGACTTTAAAATATAAACCATGCAAAAAATAAAATTGACTCATTTTACCTGCAATTATATATATCAGAATTTCGGACATCAAAAAAACTTGGTACTTTCCAATTCGTTGGGAACTACTTACGCGATGTGGGACGACAACATCGACTTTTTAAGTCTTCATTTTAATATCTTGCGTTACGACAGTCGCGGTCATGGTGAAAGTACTATTGATCAATTGGTTGTGCATATTGATCAATTGGCAGACGATGTTGTCGAACTCTTAGAGGTGTTAAAATTGGAGCACGTTTATTTTTGTGGACTTTCGATTGGCGGTTTGATTGGTCAATCGTTGGCGATTCATCATCCCAGTCGTTTTGTCAAAATTATAATCAGCAACACGGCTGCCAAAATTGGAAGTTTAGAAGGTTGGAACAGTCGGGTGCAACAAGTCAATCAGCACGGATTGGATAGCATACTCGAACCGACAGCAACACGTTGGTTTAGTTTGGCATACCGAACCCAGCATCCTGATAAAATACAAGCGATCTTAAACCAATTTAAAAATACGTCTTTACAAGGTTATACGGCCAGTTGCCATGCCGTGGCTGGAGCTGATTTTAGAGAAAAACTACAACAAATAACGGTACCGATGCTGATCATCGTCGGAACACTTGATGAGGTGACTACGGTAGCGGATGGAGTATGGATGCAAGAGCAAATACCTAAGGCGCAATTGGTGCGTTTAGACGCGGCACATTTATCGAATATGGAACATCCGCAGGCCTTTGCAGATCACATCATACAGTTCACACAAAACTAAAAACAAACCAATGAAGACAACACCACAAATAACCCTATCGCAAGCAGCGGCTATGGTGAAGGATGGCGATATACTCTTACAAGGGGGTTTTGGCATGACGGGAAATCCGGTGCACCTGATGCATGCTTTAGCTGAAACCAAAACCAAAAACATAACTTTTATCGGTAATAACGTTGGAGAAGCGGGCATGGGAGGTGGTCGCTTATTGAGAAACGGACAGCTGAAAAAGATCATCGGTTCCTTCTTTACCTCAAATCCAGAAGCGGTTAAAGCGGCTCAGGACGGTACGGTTGACTACGAATTATTGCCTCAAGGTACTTTAGCCGAAGCCATCCGCGCGGGTGGTGCGGGTATCGGCGGATTTTATACACCTACTTCGGCCGGAACGGCTTTGGCTGCGGGTCGGGAAACGAAGTTTTTAAACGGTGTCGAACAGGTTTTTATTCCGGGTATTCGCGGAAATGTCGCGTTTATACGCGCTTGGCGAGCAGATACTGCCGGTAATTTGCAATACCGAATGACCGAGCAAAACTTTAACCGAGCCATGGCGACAGCTGCGGATTTGGTGATTGCTGAGGTAGAAGAAATCGTTGCAGTAGGGGCTATCTTACCCGAAAATATACATACCCCTGCATCCTATATCGACTACTTGGTGCAAGCGCATTTAACGGTAGAGGACCTGGGCAGTTCCGCCTCGGTATCGTCGAGTAAGAAAGTCTCAGATAGCCGTATGAATATGGCTAAAAGAGCGTTAAAAGAACTGAAAAAAGGCGATGTAGTGAATTTAGGCATTGGAATACCGACTTTGGTGGCCGATTTAATCACAGATCGCGATGGAATTATACTGCATACGGAAAACGGGATGTTGGGAGTGGGACCAACTCCTGCAGATGGAGGAGGAGCCTTGGATTATCCGGTTAATGCTGGAAAAATACCGGTTACGGCCTTGGCAGGGGCATCGTATTTTGACTCGACAGACTCCTTTGCGATGATTCGCGGAAAACACGTAGATAGCGCGGTTATGGGAGGATTGCAAGTCGATGAAAATGCCAATTTGGCCAACTGGGCGGTTCCGGGACAACCCTTATTGGGTGTTGGAGGTGCGATGGACTTGGCTTCTGGGGCCAAACGCCTAATCATAACCATGATGCATACGGAAAAAAACGGCGTTGCCAAGATCGTTCCCAACTGTGACTTACCAGTCACTGCCCTCAAAGCAGTCGATATGATCATTACGGATAAAGCCGTATTTGAATTTATCGATCAGCAATTGACTTTGATTGAATTGATGCCCGGAGCGAGTTTGGAAGAGGTGCGCAGGCAAACCACGGCTAAATTTGTTGAACGATTGACAGACTAACTTCTAAAACGCTTCTCGCAACATTTTAAAAAATGGTATGGAGCGAAGTTTAAAACTATTTTATTTTTATCATCTGATCCTTTTTTGGTCGGTATATATACGGTCTAAAAACGTATATTTAAATATGTAAAATCCTGTAAAATGAATAAAGAAGCCTATATAATTGACGGTATTCGCACACCGATGGGGAGTTTCGGAGGAACGCTTTCTGCGATAAGAGCAGATGACTTAGCGGCCTTGCCCATCGCTGAATTGATCAAGAGGAATCCCGACATACCCGTAGAGGTGATAGATGATGTGATTTTGGGATGCCACAACCAAGCGGGTGAAGACAACAGAAATGTTGCTCGCATGGCGGCATTATTAGCGGGCTTGCCGGTTACGGTGCCCGGAGAAACCATCAACCGATTGTGTTCTTCGGGTATGTCTGCCGTGGTACATGCTGCTCGGGCTATAAAAGCGGGTGACGGCGATGTATTTATCGCTGGTGGAGTAGAACACATGACGAGAGGACCGTTGGTTATTTCTAAGGCATCCAAAGCCTTTGGTATAGACTTCAAACTGGAAGATTCCTCGTTTGGCTGGCGTTTTGTCAATCCAAAAATGACAGCGATGTACGGTACCGATGTCATGGGACTAACTGCGGAGAATTTGGTAGATCAATACGGTATTACTCGGGCAGATCAAGATCAATTTGCGTTATGGTCTCAACAAAAAGCAACAGCGGCATGGGCAAACGGCCGCTTGGGTGAGGAGGTCATGACCGTTCGTATCCCACAGAAAAAAGGCGGGGACCTTCTCTTTACACAAGATGAATTTATCCGCCCTACAACGACTATAGAAGGTTTGGCAAAATTGAAAGCGGCTTTTAAAGAAAACGGAACGGTTACGGCTGGTAATGCTTCGGGGCTTAATGATGGTGCTGCTGCGGTTTTTGTTGCATCGGCAGACACGGTTAAGCAATACGGATTAAAACCGATGGCGCGAATCGTAGCCTCCGCAGTGACCGGTGTAGAACCTCGAATCATGGGAATCGGACCGGTATCTGCTACACAAAAAGCCTTAAAAAAAGCGGGATTGACCTTAGATCAGATCGATATTATCGAATTCAATGAAGCCTTTGCAGCCCAGGTATTGGCTTGTTCGAGAGCCTTGGGATTAGCAGACAACGATCCGCGGATCAATCCAAATGGTGGTGCTATTGCATTAGGACATCCACTGGGTATGTCTGGTGCGCGAATTGCCTATACCGCAGCATTGCAATTGCAAAAAACGGGCAAACGATATGCCTTAGCAACCATGTGCATCGGAGTAGGCCAAGGTTACGCTATTGTATTAGAACGTGCTTAAAGAGTCATGAGGCATTAAATAACAACGGATTTAATGCCTCCTCACAACTATTTTAGCGATAAACTCATCGTTAAATTGTCGTAATACCGATTCTCGTGTTTAAAAAAGTTTTTGATGACCCCATTCTCTTGGAACCCCATTTTCTTATAAAGACCAAGTCCCAATCTGTTTTCGTTATAAACCTGTAACCACAATAATTCCAATACGGGATTTTCTTCTGCCCATTCTATGGCTTGTTGCATCAAATGAGTACCCAAACCGCTGTTTCTCCAGGCGTTTAAGATTCCCATTCCAATAACGGCTGTATGTTGCATGATGATGCGTTGATGGCTGCTGATATTGATATTTCCTAAAATCTGCCCCTCAAACTCAGCAATTAGCAACAAGGAATTTTTATGATCGATAAAGGACTTTATCCATTGTTCCTCCTCCTCAAGGCTGAGGGTGAATTCCTCATTTAATTTTGGTATATACTCGCTGTCGTTGATGTATTCTCTTACGGTATTTAACAGTCTGGCGGCATCGGATAGCTCCGCACTGCGGATGATAACCTCTTTTCCGTTTTTAAGTACTAGTGTTTTGGGGGTAAATTTCATTTTTTTGTATGTTTTTTTTGATTTTTCAATGGGTTTAACCCATACAGCAATTCGTGTAAAAATCTCGCAATTGAGCTCATGTGATTTTTCAAATATAATAAGCTTAGGCGAAAATTGTAAATTTTAGAATAATAAAATCGTATGGGGTTGGTTTTTAGTGTATTGGAGTTTAACAGCATGGCATCACTTGAAATAGCACTGCAATTTACTGCAATTGGTATGGTAAAATAGGGGGTTGTAGAGTGAGTATTGTTTCCACAATGTGAGGTTATTTACAGCTAAAATTTAATTATATTTAATTTTTGTTGTTAATATATATAGTATTTTATAGTTATTTATCTATAAAATTATGTAATATGTTTTTGTTGGCACGGCGATTGCATATCTATTTACAGTAACCTTAAAAAATACATATCATGAAAAACTCAATCAAATCTATTTTCAAATTATTAGGAGCTGTAGTACTTACTGTTTTTGTGTTGTCTGCATGTAGTAAGGATGACGACCCGGCGGATAATGACTTATTCGTAGGAACTTATAAAGGGCATGTCACTTATATAACTGATGGCGAAAATATCGATAAAAAGGATGGAACCGTTCGAGTAGTTAAAGTGGGTAATAATTATAATTTTGTGTTTTCCGATAATATTCCTGATATTACAGGAGTAGAATTCGAAAAGAAAGGCGATAATTCGGTGATTAATATCGGATCTAGCGATACGCACTACATTTCGATTGACAACAGCAAACTGGTTATTGCCTATGCCAAAGACGGTAAAGTTTGGACGGCTAATGCCAATAGATAAGTAAAATACAACCTATTTTAGGCTCTTTTAGAGCATCATCACAACCTAAAAGTTGTGCTATTAGTAAGGGAAATACAAATATAAAGTAGGTTTATTTAGACCCTCGTGATTTTTTTCACGAGGGTTTTTTGATTGTTGCTCGAGATTATGAGTGTCGAATTTCGAATCACGACTCAGGAATAAAAAAAGAAAGCGCTAATTTCTTAGCGCGTTTTGATATAGAAAAGAGTATGACTACTCTGCTTTGGGCTGTTCTTCCTGAGCTTGTGTAGTAGCTTTTGCAGTTGGATTGTCCGTATCCTTAGTGGCGTTTTTAAACTCCTTGATGCCGGTTCCTAAACCTTTCATCAATTCTGGAATTTTTTTTCCTCCGAATAACAACAATACAAATGCAACAACTAAGATAAGTTCAGAAGGAGCTATTGCTCCAAGAAATACTAAGGATGAATACATTGTAGAAATGATTAATATTATAAAGTAACAAATGTAAATTTTTAGATTATTTTATCAAGTTTTCTTAAGATTAATTTAACTATACTGAGGTTATCGTATTTCATACGGTTTTGGGTTGTTAAATTAAAAATAAATTAAAACCTTAATTATTTGTCAGATTTTGAAGTTTTTTACTGTAGATACTGAGGATATTTGCAGTAAATAAAAACAAATGTTTATTTCATTTTTTTAAAAGATAGGCTCAAATCCAACGGCTTAACTTCGAAATTAAAATCTTAGTATGCCCTGATCCACATGGAATGTAGCTAGGGCACTGACTAAGAATATACACAAAGTGCTCTAACCATTAATGAGCTGCCGAAATATCGACTTTACCGGCGCCTTTTTTGATAAAAAACAATATAAAGGGAATACAAATTAGAAATAAGATACCCAAAAACATAAAGATATCCATATAGGTCAGCACGGTAGCTTGTTTGGTTACACTCATATCCAGTAACTGATAGGCTTTGTTTAAGGCTTCATTTGGAGCAAATCCCTTGGCGATAAAACCCTGTTGTAAACCTGCTACTCGTGCTTGCACTTCGGGAGCAGTCGTTTCTAAATGGGAAACCAGATTCAAACGGTGATTGATGGTCCATCTCGAGATAAAAGTGGTAATTAATGCAATACCGAACGACCCTCCTAATTGTCTCATCATACCGGTAAAAGCGGCACCTTCACCGATTTGCTTGCGTTGTAAAGACGATAGGGAAAGCGTGGTTATCGGTACAAATAACAGTCCCAATCCCACACCGCGAATCACTAGAGGCCAGAAGAAATGTTCTGCCCCAGTGTCTGGTGTTAAAACGTTATGCGCCCAGAAACTGTAGATAAAAAACACTAAAAATCCGGTCGCAACCAAATATTTTGGTTCCACACCGCGTTGTAACAAACGCGCAATAAGCGGCATCATAAAGGCGGTCATGATAGAACTAGGCACCAATAACATTCCAGCATCTGTGGCAGTCCATCCCAAAATGGATTGGGTATAAATCGGAATAATAAATGTGGATCCGTAAAGACCAAACCCCAAGATAAACGACAAGATCGTACCAATGGCTAAATTCGAATCTTTTAGCACCCGAAGATTGACAATGGGATTGGAATACACCAATTCACGCCATACAAAACAGATAAAACCAAAAACAGAGGCTATGCTCAGGGTGACAATGGTGGAGTTTTGAAACCAATCATCTTGTTGTCCGTGTTCCAACACATATTGTAGCGAACCCACTGCGATGGCTAACAAGGCGATACCGAGAAAATCAACCTTTCTAAAACTGGTTTTTTCGGAGTATTTCGGACTCTTTACAAACATGAATGTCAGTACAGTAGCGAGTATTCCGATGGGAATATTGATGTAAAAGATAAACGGCCACGAATAGTGATCAACGATATAACCTCCTAAAGGGGGGCCTAAGGTTGGACCGACAATTACTCCCATTCCATAAATGGCTTGTGCAACACCGCGTTTGGCCATCGGGTAACTTTCTGTAATAATCGTTTGTGAAGTCACCAATAAAGCACCACCTCCCAATCCTTGTATAAATCGAAACAGGATAATCTCCCACATCGTAGTGGCATTTCCACATAAAAAGGAGGCTATGGTAAAGATGATGATCGAAACGGCAAAATAATTGCGACGCCCAAATTGTTGTGACAACCAACTGGTCATCGGCACTACAATAACATTGGCTATAGCATAAGCCGTCACTACCCAAGCAATATCAGTCAGGGAAACTCCCAAACTACCTTTCATGTCGTTCATCGCGACATTGACAATAGTGGTATCGACAATCTCGAGTAAAGCACATAAGATTGCAGTAATCGTTATGATGACTCGGCGCGAACCATATTCTACTAAACTGTCTTCCATAATTTTCGTTTAGTAAGTGAGTTATTGCTTGTTATTACCGCTTTTTATCAAAACATCAACATCGGCATTCATGCCCGGACGAATCAATTGTAACATCGGGTCATCGGTATGAGAGAAAACGATTTTCACCGGTAGTCTTTGCACGGTTTTCACAAAGTTTCCAGAGGCATTATCCGGTGGTAGTAAAGCAAATTTTGCACCCGTAGCTGGGGATATGGAATTGACAGTACCTTCAAATCGGTGTTTGGGAAAAGCATCGATTTTAATCTCAACCGTTTGTCCTTCTCTAAGGTGTTCCATCTGAGTTTCTTTAAAATTCGCAACCACCCAGATTTCGTTGTTTTTAACTAAATTAAAAAGGGCTTGTCCCGCTTGAACTAATTGTCCGCTTTGTAAATTTATTTTTGAAACCTGACCGTCCTCAGCTGCTGTGATTACCGTATACGATAAAAATAATCTTGCATTTTCAATATTGGTCTCCGCTTGCTTTAAATTGGCTTTGGCAACATCGGTTTGAGAGTGGGTGACTTTGGTCTGTGATTTACTCATATCCACTTGTCGACCTACAGCTTGAGCTTGCTTTTCAGCGGCTTTCTTTTGCTCCTGAAGTACTAATAGCTGCTTTTCGGCGGTTTCTTTTGCAGCCTGTGCTTGTTCAAACTGTTGTTTGGTGATGGACTGATTGTTAAACAATTTCTCATAACGATTAAAATCATTTTGAGCGCGCCATACCTGTACTTTTGCAGCTTCAATATTGGCTTGAGCAGTTGCGACATTGGCCCAGGCAGTAGAAGCGCCGGCCTCGCTTGATAAAATTGCCGTGTTGCTTGAAGAAATTCCCGCTTCAGCAACCGCCAACTGACTCAATGCTGCCAATCGGGCATCTTCGGCTTGTTGTAATTTGATCTGATACTCCGAATCGTCTATGACCAATAGGGTATCTCCCTTTTTAACATATTCATTGTCTTGAATATTGATGCTTTTTACATAGCCCGTAACCTTGGGGATTACAGGACTTATTTTGGCTTCCACTTGAGCGTCATCGGTGGTTTCATGAGCTTGAGAATGGATGTATTTATAAACTCCAAATGCGACGCCGGCTACAACCAAGATGGTCAAGCCGCCAATGAATTTGCTATTTAATTTTTTCTTTGATGCTGTTGGTTCCATATTCGGTTTGTTATTGAACGTTTTCTAATAAATTTCCTGTGGTAAATGCGTATTCGTAAATAGACAGCTGTTGATCGACTTCACCCAGTACCTGGTTTATTTGTGCTTGCAGTTGCTGAACATCAGCCTCCAGCAAATCGTCGGTATCCGCCAGACCATTGTCGTATTTGTCTTTTACAATTCTGTAATTCTCATCAGCCTGTTCTAAAGCATCGGCGATTACCACATTCTTTTTAATGGCTAAGGCATATTTGTTATAGGCTTCTTGAGTTTCAACCTTGGCCTTATCTTGTAATAAAGCCAACTGATAGTCGTTTTCGATATCGCGGGATTTGGCAATTTTTACTTCTGCGCGATTCTTGAATATTGACGTTAAATCATATTTTAAAGCTACTCCTACATTTGTGGCGTTGGTTACTTTAACCACTTGATCCAGATCGAATGCAATATATCCCGCCGAGATACCCAAAGACGGATAATATCCTGATCGGGCAATACTGATTGCATTTTTGGTGATTTTAGATTGCTCCTCTAAACTTTGAACATCTTTTCTATGCGTATAGGTGGCGTTCGGTGTAGGAATCAGAGGAAGCTGACTCGCTTGTTCTACCTCAATAACCTCATTTTCAGGCAGACCGATCAGCAGATTTAAACGGTAATTGAGATTCTTATAAGTGGTTTTGGTTTCTTCTAGCGTCAGCTGTACATTGGAAGCCTGCAGTTTCGCTCGTAGAAAATCGTTTTTAGCAATGATACCGTTGTCTAAAAAATTTTGAAAATCTTTGACTCGTTGTTGTGCACGATTTAGATTTTCGTTCAAAACAGCAATCGATTGTTGTGTTTTATACAAGCCAAAATACAAATTGATCGTTTGCCAAACAGCATCTTCTTTTGTAGCACTTTCTCCAATCTTGGAAACTTCTACGGCATACTCACTCTGTTTGATCAGGTTTCTAATTTTAAAACCATTAAAAACCGGTACACTTGCGCTGGCTTGTCCAATCAGTAAATGACTAGGGCTAACTGAATTGGAAGGAGAATTGCTTTCAGAACTGGGAAGTGGAACCTGTAAATCGATATTGGTGTTGGTAAATAAATGTAAATACTCAGCGCTGACATTTACATTGGGATATTGAGCGTTTTTGGCACTCTTCACGCGGTAAGCAGAGGTTTGAGTTGCTGCCGCCGCAGCTTGTACTGACTTGCTGTGAATCAAACCCGATTGAATCGCTTGTTTAAGACTAATCGGATGAGTTTCCTGTGCTTCGATGTACAGGCAAGACAGCAACAATACGGGGAGAAAATAATTAGTTTTCATTGTTGTACATTAATATTGCTTTTAAAGAATCTAGTAAATAAGGGTAAAAATTATCCTCGATATAAACGGCATATTCCTCATGAGTGCGAATTTGCCACTTGTCAGAATACGTATTTTCATTGAGTATTAAATAGGATGTACTGCCGATGACTACACTGATAATCGCTTCGGCATGAGCACGTCTTCCAAAAATTTTTTGCTCGTAACCCGTATCGATCATCTCTTGTACAATGCGTAGGGTTTCTAACTTCATTTTCTTAATGCCTTCTTTGATCTGAATAGGCGAATCGGTTTTGGAATATTCGCGTAACATGATGCGATGAAACTCATGTTCTTTCAAGATTCGAGAAAGATAACCTTGTAAAAAAGAAGATAACTTGTCCATCGAATCGCCGGATTCATTTTCAAGTAAGTTTTGTAGGCTGGTATTTAATTTTTCTAAGCGCATCTCAAAAAGAGCTTCAACTAGTTTTTCTTTTGATCCAAAATAATAACTAACCATCGCTATATTTATCTTGGCTTGTTTCGAAATTTCGCGAATACTGCTGGCATCAATGCCTTTTTTCGAGAAGATCTCCTCAGCGACCAGCAATATTTTTTGCTGTTTTTCATTCCATTTCATCAGGTAGTGAATTAAATTCGGCTACAAAATTAAACAAACGTTTAATTTCTGATTCATTTTTATTCAATTATTTTGTCAAAATAATATAAGAAACTTATTTATAGTTGTTTAAGTGTGCGTAAATCGTATTTTTAAACGCGTTGCTTATACTGTAGATAGGAGAGGTATAGCCTGGTCGATTTCCTGATTTCTACTGGGGTTGACCAAACAATTTGACGGAATTGCTTCGTAAAAAGCCCCTTAAAGAAATGACTGCCAAAAGGATTTTACGACGGTTATGAAGGAGTGGGATTATAAAAAGAAAAGGCTCTATCAATTTGAATGATAGAGCCTTTTTTTAGAAGGGGAAGTTTATCTGTTAGTTTAAAGGTTTATTGGCAATCAATACGGTTTTTAAATTTTTGTTTTCGCTATAGAATTCGAGGTGAACAAATTGATCCTTTGTACTAAATTCGATTTGTAGATAAGTATCGTCGTTTTCACCAACTACTTGGACCCATTGTGGTAAATAGCCTTTAAATTCTTGTAAACACCATTCTAAGGAAGTATAGTTCATCTCTAGATTAAACGGTAAACCGGTGATAACAGAGTCATCGAGTGTATAAAAACTGTAGTATTCCAAACCGGTTTTCATTTTGACATAGAGTAGACCAATGCTTTCATCGAGATTCCAACTGTAGTATTTTTCACCTACAGCGGTTTCCAATTCGTGAATTGTCGGTGTTTGTTTAAGTTTTTTGGTGAAATAATCAGCGTTTAATGGAAACGGAATGGTTTTGCCATTTTTGATCAGTTTACTCAGATTAGCAGAAGTTTTTTTAACAGTTGGTTCTTCCATTATATAATCTGTATCTATAAAAGAATCGGAAAAATCAGCTGTTACTGTGCTATCTTGCACATCATAGAGGTTCTTGATAAGGGTAGCATCACTATTTAAAAAGTCTTCAAGCTCTCTTTCAAATTGCCCTGTTGACTTAATTTGAGCAGTAGTTCTTTGTTTGTTATCGTTGTTTACGGCGCTTTCTAATTTGATGGTTATTTGGGAATGACCATCATCCAAGCGAAGTGCTTCTATATTCCAAGTGGCTTGAACCAAATACTCTTTGGATTTTATGTTTTTTGAAAGCGCATATTGATCTAAAGAGCGATCGCCTTGGCGCGGATTAATCAGGGAAATATAGGTGCCTTGAATTTGATCATCCATATACCCGTCGGTTATCCCGTCGTGTTTTAAGTCATGAGAAAAAGCATAGACCAAATCCATAGCCGTATCGCTGTTTTTGGGAATTTTAAAACGAATAGTTTCTTGGGCAAATAGGGGTGAAGCGTAGGAGAGAGTGACTAACACGAGTATACAGATTCTTTTCATAGAGGATTATTTTAATTGGTCGGATTCACCTTAAAAATCTTTATTTGTTTGTGAGAATTATTAATTTTCTTATACAAAATTAATAAAAAATCCTGCAACAATAAGTTGCAGGATTTAAGATTATAAATAAGTACAGTAATAAACTTTAGTTGGAGACCATTTGTTTTAATTTGGCCCATTGTTTCAGTGCATTTCTCGCTTCAACAGCAGGATATCCCAACATGGTTTTTCCGGCTTCTACATCACCAGTTACTCCTGATCCGGCACCGATTACGGCACCATCACCAATGGTTACATGGTCTTTGATAGAGGCGCTACCGCCGATCATAACCTGATTACCCAAGGTTACAGATCCGGCTAATCCGCTATTTCCAGCCATGATACAAAAACGACCTAAGACGCTATTGTGTCCAATTTGTACAAGATTGTCAATTTTACAACCATCACCGATGATTGTAGCACTGAATTTACCGCGATCCACACAAGAATTCGCTCCAATTTCTACGCTATTTCCAATGATCACATTGCCAATTTGAGGTATTTTGACCAAACCGCGTTCTGGACACGGACGAAATCCAAATCCGTCAGCTCCAATAGTTGCATTGGGATGTATGATACAATCTTTCCCTATATGACAGCGCTCTCTGATCGTAGTACCGGACCAGATTACAGTTCGGTCGCCTATAGTACAATCATCTAAGACCGTTACATTGGGGTAGACGGTTACATTTTTTCCTAAAACCACTTTTGGACCAATATAACAACCCGCTCCAATACGAGAACCTTCTCCTATAATCGCCAGTGGATCAACCACGGCATTAGGATGAATCTCCGTGTGAAATTCAGGACTGGATGGGGCAAATAATTCTAATACCTGAGACATCGCTAAATCGGCATTTTTTACCTTAATAAAAGCACGATTATCTCCCGGTGCAATAGAAATGTCTTCATTAACAACGGCTACACAAGCTTTGGAAGTGATCCAAAGACGCTCGTACTTCTTGTTTCCGATGAACGAAATTTCAGTATCACAGGCGCGTTCCAATTGCTCTGGAGCTTTGATCATTTGCAGGGTGTTGCCAACGATAGTGCCTTTTAGAACATCATTGATTTCTTCAATGGAATATGATTTCATTTATTCTTTTGTTGATTTGTTTTTCAGTTGCCAAATAAACAAATTAAACATTATATCTCCTAATTTTGTTTAGTTATAAAATGATGATGTTATTATTATCGTAAAAATAGAATAAAATATTTGCTGTTTTTCTTTGGTTACTGTAATAACGGAGTATTAAAATTAAAATTGTTGCAGGGATGTTAAAGTATGGGGGATTGAGTGGTAAAACAATATATATAGATAGTAAGTATAATAATGTCAGGCTTTTATCTTAGATGTTAAAGTTTGAATAAAACTGTAATCAGCTTCAGTTAACCGCCCAATCTAGTTTAATTTATTTTGACAGTTGCTGCGCCAAGCTATAGTATATGTTGCTGTAAAAGGGTACTCTTCATACTGATATACACGGTTTATATACCTAAAAAAGGTTGCCTCGCTTTCGATGACAACCTTTTAAATGTTGAATGAATGAATAAAAAAATTGCGAATCAATTGATTTTAACCAATTCGACACGACGGTTTTGAGCTTTATGATCTTCCGTATCGTTGGGAAAAAGCGCTTTAGTCGCTCCAAATCCATTAGACTTTAATCGGGAAGAAGATATTCCATGTTCAACGAGGTAACTCACTACTGCTTGAGCTCGTTCTTTGGATAATTGTATGTTTTTTTGTGGATCACCGGTATTATCGGTGTGGCCTTCAATCGAAAGCTTTAAATTGCCATCTGCTTTTAACAGTTGTATGATTTGATCTGCCACTTCACGTCCATCTTGTTTTAATGTCGCTTTATTAGTATCAAAGTTGATTTGCAATACGGCTTTACCTGTTTTATCGATTTCTGCCTGCATATGCTCAGCGGTGTATTTCTCAATGCTCGGTACGAAATCATTTAACTCCATTATATAAATCGTTCCGAGTGCTGTATTGGATTGCACGGTCACTAAATATTTTTTACCCTTATTCTTAAAGGCATAAACACTAAAGGGGGCGGAGTCGCTGATGCTGGAATAACGGTATTTACCATCATATTGATTGTTTTTTAGTCGCTCTTTAGTGAGGTCGTTACGCACGATTTCACCGGAGAATAATTTCTTTGCTCCAAGCTCGTCGAGATAGGTGTAAATATTTTTATCGAAATAACGATTGTTGTATTGGGCATCGTTAAATTCTATAAAGATCATACCCAACTTTCCCTCAGTGGGGTAGAATCGATTTTCCCCGAGGTAATTGACCATTTGTTCGTATTCAAAAACTTGAGTCAGTCCATTTACCTCTTTTTCTATCGCTAATCCCTTGGGAGCTTTTATAAAAGGAAAATTTCCAATGTCTTCTAAAGAAGGAATATCAGACCAGTCCACAGCCGCATCGTTAGCAACCGAGCTCGAAACTTCCGTAATTTCTGCTTGGGTGCTTGGAGCCAAAGCAACGGAATCCGTCAAAACAGGCTCGCTTTCTTTTTTATTGGAATTGCAGGCAAAAAACACCAGACAAAAAGTGAATAGTAAGTATGTAGTTTTCATATAATAAAAAGGATAGCACTAATTAGTATTTTCTATTTTAAAATCGGGTCAAATATAACAAAATATAGATCAACTTTTGTTAAAAATAAGTTTTTTTTATAATTATATGTTCTTAATTCATGTATATAAGAGCGGTTTTGTGACTGTTTGGGAAAATAAATTGCAAATTGAGGCTTAAATTGCCATTATAATGCATTTTATCAAATAAAAAACTCGCTATGAAATGTTTTTTTATAGCGAGTTTTTTGATCTTTAATAATTTATCGTGTAATTGTATGTTGCCTACTAGTTAAGTTTCTAATATTTTCCGACGTAAATCGTGCGGACAACTCATTGCGTTCAATCAGTTAGTTCACGACTGTGCGACTTGACGTACAAAATCATAGTAATAAACTACGGCTCGTTTTAACGCTCTTTTAATCTCCATAGGATCTACATCCTTGATTTTGCTTAGATGCAACAAATAGTAAAGGACTCTTTTTAGCATTTCTTCGGCCTTATCGTGTGCGTGTAAGGCAGACTGTGTATGAGCTATGTTCGTACAAGAGGTCATATATATTTGAATAAACGGAATGCCGTTGCGCAAACAATCTTGATAATGATTGGTTAATACCTCCGCACGATAAAGCGCTTCTTCATAAGACGATAAGGCTTCCTGATAGGCGCAGCGTTGGAAAAGCGCATTGGAGAAGCTTGTTTTGGTGCTCCAATGTGATGCTATTTGACTGATACAAGTATCGCTCATAATGATGTTATTAAGTTGTGGTTTGCAAAGTCCCAATTGACGATTTCCCAATAGCTCTCAACAAATTTTGGTCGCGCATTGCGGTGATCAATATAATAGGCATGCTCCCAAACATCTAAGGTCAATATGGCTTTTTTTCGCTGTGTTAAAGGGGTTTGCGCGTCTTTTAAAGCCAGTATTTCAAGTCGACCGAATTCGTTTTGAACCAACCAAACCCATCCAGCACCAAATAATTTTATGGAAGTGCTGGAAAATTGCTCTTTAAACAGGGCAAAACTGCCAAAATCCCTAATAATAAATTCAGCTATCAAACCCTTCGGCTCTGATCCTCCAACAGGTGATAAACAGTGCCAGAAAAAGCTGTGATTCCAGTGTTGCGCACTATTGTTAAATAATGCCGTGTTTTTTTGCTGATCGGCATGTTGAATGATCTGTTCCAGTGAAGCCGTTGCCAGTGAAGTGTCTTTGATCAGCTCTGCCAGATTCTGTACATAAGTAGCGTGGTGCTTGCCGTAGTGATAATCAAAAGTTTCAGCACTGATCATAGGCTCAAAAGCATCTCGCGTAAAAGGTAATTCCGGTAATTGTAAGTTAATAGTCATTTTTGAGAATTTAATTTTATTGATGTTATTTATAGTTATTAGAAGATGATAAACGGATCCGGTTTAAAAATTAGATCAGACGGCGTTATTAGTTTAGCAAAAATATTAAATTAGACTGGTCTAAAAAAATAAATAATAATTTTTTTGTATTCGATTATTATCGAAGGGATAGAGCTTATTGAAATTGGTTGGTAGATGATTAGTGACAAGGTGGAAAATAAAATTTTGATACGTTGGTTGTCAGCGACAACGTTTATCTTTGTGCAAATTTTTTACAATGAAACTATTAAAAGACCGTATACTTAAAGACGGTAAAAGTTTTGACGGGGGTATATTAAAGGTAGATAGTTTTATCAACCATCAGATGGATCCGATATTGATGAAATCGATAGGCGTTGAATTTGTACGTCGTTTTGGACACTTACCGATTAATAAAATTGTTACGATTGAAGCCAGTGGAATTGCTCCGGCTATCATGTTAGGGTATCTATTGGAATTACCGGTGGTTTTCGTAAAAAAAGCGGTTCCTAAAACGATGGATAATATGGTAACCTCGTCGGTTTACTCGTATACCAAAGACAAAACCTATGATATTTGTGTCAGCCGTGATTTTCTGGGCCCCGCTGATCAAGTGGTTTTTATAGATGACTTTTTAGCCAACGGTAATGCCTCTATTGGCGTATACGAATTGGTACAAAAGGCCGGTGCAACCTTGTTGGGGATGGGCTTTATTATTGAAAAATCGTTTCAATTGGGACACAGTCGTTTACAAGAACTAAATATACCGGTGGAATCTTTAGCGAGAATTAAGGAATTGGGAGCTAATAAAATTGTATTTGAATCCTAACAATTAACTGGAATAAAATTGAAAAAAGAGTTGTATCAGCTGTACAACTCTTTTTCTATTTATTAGAGATAGGGACAACCTGCGCTTTACTTGGAGTCAATCGCTTTGTCTAACTGATCAAAACACTTTTTCAAAATACCGATGGCGCTACGGAGGTCTTTTTCGTGTAGCGAGGCAAATCCAAAACGAAAAGCATTGTGCGTTTCGTTGATGTCGTTGATCTGTAAACCCAAAGTTAAGGCCAACTGCCTCAATTGAAAAAGCGGGTATTGAGAATCGACACCAACCCAAATGGCCATACCTCCTGACGGAATGCGGTAGCTGATATAAGGCGATAATTGCTCGCGAAGTAATTGCTCGAGATGATCTTTGCGGATTTGATAAATCCGTTTGGATTTCTTTAAATGCCGCTTCAGCTCCCCGTCGCGAATCAAGCTCGCTAAGGCATCTTGCATATAACCATCACCACCGATATCAATCATCTTTCTAAAAATAACGGCCTGATCGATAAAATTCTTGGCAGCTACCATAAAGCCGATGCGTAACGACGGATCGAGAACTTTGGAAAACGATCCGATATAAATGATGTTTCCAAGATGCTGAGCTGTGGCTAAGGGCAGATAGGGGGACGAGGAATAATGGTAGTCGTAATCGTAATCATCTTCTATGATGACAAAATGATACTTTTTAGACAAGCTCAACAATTTCATGCGTCTTTCCACACTGAGTGTTACCGTAGTCGGATAATGATGGTGTGGAATCACATAGACCGCTTTTACCGACTGGTTCTGGCAGTGTTTTTCCACTTGCTCCATATCAAGGCCATACTGATCCACATCCACCTCAATCAAACGTCCGCCGCTTTGCTCAAATACTTGATTGGCCATCGGATAATTGGGAGTGCCTACTATAATGAAATCCCCGCGTTCCAACAGCAGTTGACTGCTCAGATAGATACTCATCTGTGCACCTGAGGTGATTAGCAAATTGTCTATAGTGCTGTTTAATCCGCGACTTTCCGCTAAATAAGTAACGAGCTCCGTGCGTAAAGCTAGACTTCCCTGTGCCATATTTTGCTCCAAATTCTGCGTAGCATACCTGCGTTGAATCAACGACCTATACGTTTTTAGCAAAAGATCAATAGGCGAGATCCGTATGTCTGGTCTACCGTCATCAATGATGATTTCTGCGGATATGTTGTTTTTCGGTAACCCTGTCAAATGTTGTTTTTTAAAAAGAGCTTGCATTGGATTTTCATAGGGGCGCAAAGTTTGCTCGGAATTCCATTTTTTCGGCTGGAGTGTCGGGATATTAGACGATACCACAGTCTTTTTTCTCGGAACCACCGTAATCCATTCCTGTGCACTCAACTCTTCATAAGCTGCAACTATGGTTTTGCGGTGCAAATTCAACTGTTTGGCTAGTTCCCGACTGCTGGGAATCGGTGTTCCTGCTTGTAATACACCGTTGCGAATAGCCTCGCTAACAATAAAAGCAATTTGCAGGTAAATCGGTTTTTTGCTGTTTTTATCAATAACAATAAGTCGGTCAAATGGAAACATAGTGGACTACTAATAAAGTTTAAACTGGACGACAAATGTAGTCCATAGAGCTTTTAATTTTGCTACATAATCAAAAAATAAATACAGCATGAAGTATCAAATTAAAAAAGCGAGTTTAGAAGACCTGGATCAAACGGCAGAATTATACAATCTATACCGTATCTTTTACCGTCAACCCGACGACTTACAACGTGGAAAAGCCTTCTTAAAAGAGCGTTTCCTCAATAGTGAATCCGATATTTTCTTAGTGATGGTCGATGAAAAAGCAGTGGGTTTTGTGCAATTGTATAAACTGTTTCATTACGGTAAATTACAAAAACAATGGCTTCTAAGTGATTTGTTTGTGCATCCTGACTTTAGGGGTAACGGACTATCAGTAGCCCTGATCGATCGCAGCAAACAATGGTGTGTTGAAACCAATGCTTGCGGTTTATTGTTAGAAACCGAAAAAACCAATGATATCGGTAACCAATTGTATCCGCGTTGTGGCTTTGAATACGATGCCGCTCACAATTATTATAATTTCTGGTTATAATTTCTTAAGCTACTTAACTAACAGCCCATTTTCTATAGGAAACTGGGCTGTTTCTATTTCAATTTTAATGGAATCGGATTAGGATCGGGATGTAGCCATTGAAAAGGCAGAGGATTATTGAGTACTTAGAACACCGATGGACGTGTTGTGGTTGTGGTTTTACTGTTTTCTAAAACTTAGATAAGGTCTTTAAAATAAATATATAACTTAATTATAACATATATCTATGAGCAATGTGCTATTTTTTTTGTAATTTAATATAATAAATTTAAAAGTATATGTAATATGAAAGCAGTACGTTATCTTGGAGTAAATGATGTTAAAATAGTTGATGATTTAGTAAAACCAAAACCCAGTGGTGATCAGGTTTTGATTAAAATCGCTGGTGCAGGTGTTTGCCATTCTGATCTGCATGTAATTGACCACGGAACGGTTCCGGGACCATTTACCTTGGGGCATGAAAATGCGGGTTATATCGAAGAAGTAGGCGAGAGTGTTAGCGGTTATAAAAAGGGCGATGCGGTTTTGGTCTATGGGCCATGGGGTTGCGGACATTGTAAACCCTGTCAGCAATCTTTTGAAAACTATTGCGATCACCAATCAGAACGCGCCTTTGGAGGTGGTTTGGGATTGGATGGTGGTATGGCAGAATATATGTTAGTACCTTCTTCGAGATTGTTGGTACCGATTTATGACTTGGATCCGGTATTGGCTGCGCCGTTGACCGATGCAGCACTAACACCGTATTCAGCTATTAAAAGATCGCTGCATAAATTGACACCGGATGAGTATGTAGTAGTTATGGGAATTGGAGGACTTGGACATACCGCCCTGCAAATTCTTAAAGCAACCACGGGGGCAACTGTTATTGCTTGTGATATATCCGATGAGAAATTGGATTTTGCCAAACAGTTAGGAGCGACTTATGTCATCAATTCAAAAGATTCCGATGCTGCAGAGCAAATCAAGAAAATTACCGGTATCAAAAAAGCAAAAGTAGTACTTGATTTTGTAGGGGCCCCTTCCACTATGGAGTTGGGCGCACAAGTGGTATCGCTAAATGGAGATCTCACCATTGTCGGGCTCGGTGGCGGAAGCTTGTCAGTAGCTTCTGGGAAAATCCCTTTTGGCGCTTCAGTCACCATGCCGTATTGGGGGTCTCAAGCTGAATTAGTCGAAGTGGTAGCCTTGGCTCGACAAGGTAAAATACATATCGAAATTGAAAAATTCCCCTTAGATCGAGTATTGGAAGTATATGATAAAATGAGAAACGGACAATTAAAGGGCCGTGCCGTATTAATACCTTAAGATAAAGTTGAGCGGTTCCATTGTGCAGTACACAATTGGAAAGATTTGAGTATTGTAATCTCCCCTTTTATGTTAAGCCTGAATTGTATCGGGCTTTTTTAATTCTAGTACGTTGCTTAAGCCGACCGTTGCGCGTTGGCGTAACCGACATTCGTAGGGCTATATAGTCTGCCCGTTGGTAATAGATCGTAAAATCTGTTAAAAAGCACGATTAGTCTTGTATTTGTTTATTACATTTGGACGATAATTTCGGTCTAAAACTACTATTTTGAAACAGCTATGGTCATGTATTGCTATTATTTTGGTTTTTGGAGCTTGTAAAGAGCAAGATCAAAAAAAGGAAATAATCGCCAACAAAAGCATTTCCAGTCAAACGATTGCAAACGATTCGATGCAAACGGTTCTGGGTCCCTTAAAACCGCACGATATTCCAAAGGGGATTTCCTATAAGGGAGATTTGATTAATTCCTATAATTGGGTTGATCGCTCTGGAGAGCATTTGCTGATCTTATCAGAGACGGGAGTTTTTCAAAACCCAGCTTTTGATCACGAAATGGATGGTGGAGATGCCGAACTTTTTGCAACACATTATATACTCAATAAGAGCATTCCAGTGCAAACTTGGAAGATTTACGACTTTATACGAGATTGTCCCGTTGATTTGAACGCGAGTTTTGTTGAAGATTCTTTTCGGGTGACCGACTTAAACAACAACGGTCTAGCAGAAATTTGGATAGCTTATACAACGGTTTGCCATGGCGATGTCAGTCCTTCTACGTTAAAACTTATGATGTATGAAGGCAATAAAAAACATGCGATGCGTGGGGAAACTATGATTTTTGCCAATACAGCACATAGTGATGGCGGAACTTATACCATGGATCAAAGTTTTAAAGCTGCAGATGATGTGATTAAAGACTATGCAATGCAATTGTGGAATGAGAGCATGGTGAAATGATTTTCCAGTAGCTGTAAGACCAACTTTAAAGACAGCGATATCAGCAGTATCCAGGTTAACTAAATCTCTTTACTATCAAAATACTGTAACTAAAACCCTTATCCTACGGAAATTATTATGTTAAAATTAAATATTTAATTTTATTTTTTTTTAGATTCTTAAAAAAAGAAATTATTGTGCAGTTTGCTGTTTTATTTTGTTATATAAGAATGTTTTATAAAAGTCAAGCGCTAATTTGATTGTATAAACCGCATTTTTTTTAACATTTATTCGTGAGATAATAGTCCTCCTTTTTTGCGATATATTCATATTTGGATTGTTTTTTTGCTGTTAAAGCTTTAGGTTTGCGATTATTTAGAACTGAACTAAATAAGGATATGCCTTAAAATAATGCTTATGAAAAAATGGATACTTTTTTTTAGCCTCACTGCTTTTTGTATTACCATCACTTACGGTATGCAAAGCGTTTTTTTTACTTCAGCTTACCAACATACGATTAGCCATTTACTAACTAAATTACAAAGTGATCTTGGATTAGCTACTTGTGAAGTGCCGGTCAATCTAGCGATTAAGAATATTAAAAGTGGCGAGGTCACCCTGTATTGGGACGACAACGCGGCGAGTTCGTGGGAGTATAGTGTCGTGCCTCTTGGCGGGGGGAAACCGACTGCCAGCGGAAGACCGCATACCACTAAAGAAGTCGTAGTAACTCACGACGATAAGGGTGCGGTTTTACTGCCAAATACGGATTACGAATTTTATGTTCGTGCGATTTGCGATAATGCCGGATCGAGTATTTGGCTGGGCCCTTTTGATTTTAAAACAGCCTGTGGTTCGCTGATGCTGCCATTTTCCGAAGGTTTTGAAACGACATCAAAGACCAAAAATTGTTGGTCTATCGTTGATGCAGTCAAAGATGGTACCGCAACAGCCAATCAATGGCAAAGTGCAACTGGCGCAACCAATGCTTATGAAGGAACTATCAGTATGCGATTTTTAGGCACTGGAGCCGAAACCCTACATGATGATTGGTTGATTTCCCCAGCCATACAATTGCAAGGAGGTACTTATGCCATTACGTATTGGTATAAAACCTCGGCCTTAGCTACCGCTGCGAACGATTTTGAAGTATTGTTATCAACATCTGGAACGGATATCAAGAGTTTTACTCAAGTGCTACAGCCTTTAGAAAACCAATCCGCTGTAGCTGCATTCAAACGTCAAGTATTATACGTGACGGGCATCACCGGAGCGGTCAATGTAGCATGGCACGTAAAAACAAAAGGAGCGGCTACCCTATATGTCGATGCTGTTCATGTGTCGGCAGTAAATTGTATTAGCCCCGATGAAAAGATTGAAGTCAGCCATTTAAATAAGACAGGCGCTCATTTTTCATGGCAAGATCCAGTGAATACCAGTTGGGAATATTATGTACAACATGCTGGTGGAAAAACACCCGTAGGCAGTGGTAATTTAATAAATACGACAAAGATTACCGTGACGAGTACCAACGGAATTGGTGCGGGACCTTTAGCGCCGAACACCGCTTATGAATTTTATGTTCGCGCAAACTGCGGTTCTGGAAAAACGAGTATATGGGTGGGCCCAATCGCTTTCAAATTACCGTGCAATGAAGAGCTGATTCCATTTTGGGAAGGCTTTAATAAAAACTCCAAAACACTTGGTTGTTGGACGGTTGTAGATCGAAATGGCGATGGAAACACCACAAGAGATCGCTGGAACGTCAATGGAATTAACTTTGAAGGTGATCAGTCGATGTATTTCAGAGGTTCGGATGCAGTAGATCACGACGATTGGTTGATTTCTCCGACATTCAAAGTAGACGATACGAAAAAATATCGATTAAAATTTCATTACAGAACCAACAGCAGTTATAAAACGAGTTTTAGGGTTTTACTTTCTAAACAAGGTGTAAGTCCTGTAGATTTCACTGAGATATTGCTGTCGCGAAAAGATGGAGATACCAATTGGAAGCAGGAAACGCTCTATATAGGAAATATCAAAGGGGATATCAATATCGCTTGGCATCAGGATACGAAGAGTAATATCGCTCACTTGTATTTGGACAATATTTTCTTGGAAGAGATCATAGGTTGTCCAGAGCCGATTAACTTGGGAGTAAAAGACCAAGTGGAAAATGCTGTTACCTTATTTTGGAACGATCCATTTGGTGTAAGTTGGGAATATGTCGTTCAAAAATCTGGGGGTAATGCTCCTATAGGCACAGGAACGCTTGCCAATAAATCGGAACAGCCCATCATTCAAGACAAAAACGGTGATCCACTGCAGGAGAATACCGAATACGAATATTATCTGCGCAGCAGCTGTGGACCGGGAGAATTCAGTCCGTGGTCAAAACCGTTTCAATTTAGAACCGGATGTAAGGTCTATGCGATTCCATTCTGGGAAGGCTTTAATAACAGCTCCAAATCCTTTCCATGTTGGACGATTATCGACGCCAATGACGATGCTTTGGCCAGTAGTAATATCTGGCTTAGAAATTCGGCAAATTATGAAGGCGATCTATCCATGCTTTTCACGGGGACTGGAAGCACAACCCTACACGACGATTGGTTGATCTCACCGAGATTAAAATTAGATGCTTCCAAAACGTATCGCTTGAAATACCATTACAAAACCCATACCACGGAAACATCCGACTATGAGTTTGCTGTAGCGCTTTCAAATTCGGGTACCGATCCCAAACAATTTACTAAAATACTGATTCCCAAAAAGAAATATGTCGCAAAAGCAGACTGGTTTGAGGAAACGGCATTCATCACTGCTGTAAGCGGTGAGGTGAACATTGGTTGGCAACAAACGAGTATAGGGGTGTCCCGACTTTCTATAGATAATGTATTTGTCGAGGAAGTTGTAAATTGTCCAGAGCCCTTAAATTTAGGAGCGAAAGACGAGACTTCCACTCAGGCTACACTTTTTTGGCGCGATGATATGGGGGGTAAAAATTGGCAATACTATGTTCAAAAAGCCGGAGGAATAACACCTACTGCAAGCGGCACAGCCACTACCACCAAAGAAAATATAATTGCGAAAGAACAATCGGGCAAAAATTTAGATCCCAATACCGATTATGAATTTTATGTGCGAACCCTCTGTGAAAAAGGAGGGTACAGCGTTTGGAAAGGACCTTTTGTTTTTACCACCTTATGCAGTACTTACCAAACCCCATTTTGGGAGGGTTTTAATAGCGATTCCAAGTTGTACAGATGCTGGACAACCGTAGATCATTTAGGTGTAGTAAATCCTTTCGGAACCCTGTGGAAAATCACGGCCAATAGTAAGTTTGAAGGTGATCAAGGATTGACGTTTTACACCAGCCGTTCCAACAAAAACTTTGACGATTGGTTGATTTCTCCAACCATTGATTTAGACGGTGGAAATTATGTTTTAAAATATCATTATAAAACCATCGTGGGGGCTGGATTCAATTGTAAGTTTGAAGTGTTACTATCTGCCAATGGAAAAGATCCCAAAGATTTTACCAAAGTATTGGTCGCTTCTAAAAATTCGTCAACGGATACTTATATAGAAGAAGTAGTGTTTTTTACTCATGCTAAAGGTCCGGTGAATTTAGCGTGGCATATCGATAATAAAGATGTTAATGGCGTTTTCTTTCACTTGGATAATATTTCTTTAAAGAAAATAGAAAACTGTCCGGAACCTTATGCGATTACTATCAGCGAGATTTCTGCCACAGATTATCAAGTAACCTGGAAACAAGATGGGGGTATATCGAACTGGGAAGTACTAGTGTTGCCACACGGAGAACAACCATCGACCAACCCAACCAATACCATAAAAGTTAGTGGTGTTGCAGAACAACAGTTGAATAACTTAAAACTGGGTACGGCAGTTACAGTGTATGTCAGAGCATTATGCGCGGACGGAAAAACGTATAGCGATTGGTCTACAGGAGTTCCATTGATAATTCGCGGTACCAATACCGATTGTTCGACAGCGATTAATGTACCCGTCAATGCAACGACTGCTTGTGTCAAAAAGGTGGAGGGCATGCTCTATGGATTGAATAAAGGATCTTTAGCGGCTCCGACCTGTCATGCAACTTTGACTAATGATGTTTGGTATGAGTTTACTGCTACAGCGAGTACACATATGGTATCTGCCTTAAACTTTAAGAGCCTTTCAGGATCGACATCCACGCCAATTATGTATGGGGCATTGTACGATCAGCCGTGTACAACAATGACGACCACCGCTTTGGAATGCTTTACTTTAAGCAATAGAAGTGTTGCTGGTATGGATAATTTTAAGATTTTTAAAAACTTAGTTCCCAATCAAAAATACTATTTGCGCTTTGGAATTAATGCGAGTACGGTTCCCGATTTTATATTTGATCTATGTATTACAACCCCGGTTTTCGGCTCGTTAATCGTGGAGGAAAGCGGTAAGAATAAGTCTGTAGAACAACTGGTTAACGAGGTTTTAATCAATTCGAGTTGTGATTTGGTATCCAATGTGACCCTACAGGCGGGCGATGGAAAAAACACCATCAATACCTTGGGTTATTTTAACAAAGGCACGTCCAATTTTCCGTTTGAAGAGGGAATTGTGCTGGCAACACAAGCTATTGATGCAGTACCTGGGCCCTATGTGCCCAATTCGCCAAACAAACAAAAAGTACCAAAATGGGAAGGAGATCCAAATCTAAACCTCGTCATCGACAGAATTGGCGGAGCTGGATTCGGAACGAGTAAATATGTTTCGGTTTTGGAATTTGATTTTATATCGGTAAAAGATGCCTTAAAGTTCGAATACATATTTGCTTCAGACAGTTACACCAACTGGTGTACCTATGCGTGTGGGCAGGGAGGGGCTTTATTTGCCGCTTGGATCACCGATTTGAGTACAGGTGAAGGACAAAACTTAGCCCTTGTTCCGGGTACCGAATTGCCTATCGCCTTATCTTCTATACGCGATAAAGAAAAAGCAAACCTGATTTGTCAAAGTGTGAACCCAGAATATTATGGCAGTCACTATGACAATTTGTATGGAAATCCTCTGGATGCTCCGATCAATTTCGTCGGACTAACCATACCGATGAGTTCTGAGAGTATCGCCTTAAAACCGGGAGGTAAATACCGCATTAAACTAGCTATAGCTGATTTCTGCCCAACCCCGTCACATACTTCAGCCGTATTTTTTAAAGCGGGAAGTTTCGATTTGGGTAAAGTTGATTTGGGAGAAGATTTGCTGGTAGAAAACAACAATGCGCTCTGCGTAGGGGATAGCGTAACCATTCAATCGGGAGTTAGCAACTCGGCAGATCTAAAAAAAGAGATATCGTGGTTAAAAGACGGTCAGCTAATCGCTGGGGCAAATGCTCCGGACTTAACAGTTACAGCAGCAGGGGTTTATGAAATGATCGTGACCTTCCCAGAACTCAATAACTGCGAGTCTAGAGGTACTAAAAAAGTAGAATTTTACCCCGCTATTTCGACGGTGGTTTTACAGCCCGCTGAAATAGAAATATGCAGAAAAAGTTTAAAAACTCTGGAGGTCAATTTAAAACAAGTCGAAGCCGATATGTTTAAAAACGTTGATCCGACGCTGTTTACTACTGCGTATTACACGACGGTAGAAGCGGCAGAAACGGCAGAAACGGCTAAAGATAAGATCGAAAAACCAACCAATTACGAGCTGGGCAAAAATCCGAACGATCAGACTTTATACTTGCGTGTTGAAAACACGCTCACAGGCTGTCACGAGGTATTCCGCTTGCCGATAGTAGTACAAATAGGAGCAGAGCCCAATTTATTCGAAGATATTAGTGTTTGTGAGCAGTATGTATTTCCAGCAGTACCTTCAAACCAGTTTTACTATATGGAATCTGCTGGCGCAGGAAAACAATATTTTGCTGATGAGGTATTGAACCTTGTAGGTGAGCATCAAATCTATGTATTGCAAGTTAACAACGACCAAGGTTGTTATGAGGAAACGTCGTATAAAGTCACGATTACAGCGCCGATTGTTGCCGCAGTTTTTGAAGATGAAACTCTGGACTGTGAGATTTATCAATTAAAACCGCTTCCAGCTCTTAATAAGTATTATACACAACCTGATGGAAAAGGTGTGGAACTAATTGCGGGAAGTGCTGTAGCAACGGCACAGACAATTTATGTGTTGGCACAATCTAAAGACGGCTTGTGTCAAGACGAAAGTAGTTTTACCGTAAATTATACCGTATGTCCGATACCAAAGGGGATTTCTCCAAACGGTGACGGTTTTAATGATCGACTAGATCTTACAACACATGGCGTTCAAAGCCTTAAAATTTACAACCGTTGGGGCGTAGAAGTATTTACTTACGGCAGCGGTTATACCGACCAATGGCAAGGTCAGGACAAAGGCGGTAACAATTTACCTGACGGTACCTATTATTACGTAATTATAGCCAGAGATCAAACGCGTAGCGGATGGATTCAAATCAATCGCTAGTGGCTTTGACATGCTGTAGATAAAATTTTTAATATACTTTTAAGGTAGAAAAAGGAGATCGCTTGGATGTGGTCTCCTTTTTTGTTTCGATGCGTTTGGGATGGTTGTCGTCGTGATGAGCTTAGTCAATTATAGAAATGAGAGCACTTACTTCTATTTAATTTTGTGATTAACCATAAAATATCGGCGTGATTTATGGTTTACTAGTAAGAAATTCTTAGGTTTGTCAGGTCAATTATTAAAATAATCAATATTATGGAGTCCAATCCAAATTATATTGCGATAAATAAAGAATCCTGGAATGCCAAAACAACCCATCATTTAAAATCTGATTTTTATAATGTTGAGGGATTTATGCAAGGACAAAGCTCATTAAACTCCATTGAACTGGATTTACTCGGCGATTTAAAAGGAAAAACTGTACTTCATTTGCAATGCCATTTCGGACAAGATAGTTTATCATTAAGCCGATTAGGCGCTGAGGTAACTGGGGTTGATTTATCGGATGTAGCGATTTACAATGCGCGACAGTTTGCCGAACAATTGGAATTGGACGCTACGTTTATCTGCTGTGATATTTACGATTTACCCCAGCACTTAACGGAAAAGTTCGATGTCGTGTTTACGAGTTATGGGACGATCGGTTGGCTGCCGGATTTAGAAAAATGGGGTGCGGTGGTATCTCAGTTTTTAAAACCGGGTGGGAAGTTTGTTATGGTCGAATTTCATCCGGTGGTTTGGATGTTTAGTGACGATTTTAGTCATATTCAATACCGCTATTTTAACAGTGGTCCGATCATAGAAACCGAAAGCGGTACCTATGCGGATCGTTCGGCTTCCATCACTCCTCAAAATGTTACTTGGAATCATGCCTTATCTGAAGTGTTTCAGGGTTTGATCCAAAACGGTTTAGAAATCGGTGCCATGGCGGAGTATGATTATTCCCCCTACAACTGTTTTGAGAATACGGTAGAATTTGAACCTAAAAAATATAGGATAAAAACATTGGGAGACAAAATTCCAATGGTATATTCCATAGTTGCTCAGAAGAAAGCGCGTTAAATGTAATTGGTCAAGAACAAAAAAGCACCTTATAATGCGCTTTGCTTTTATGACAAAAGAGATAAAAAAATAGGCTAACTAAAGGGTTAGCCTATTTTTTTTATGCACATCGGGCAGCGTTTACTATCGATTGATTTGAACCCAACCAGTTCGGCTTTTACCATGAGTGATCACTACGTAATAGTAGGTGCCATCGGGTAATTTATTGCCTTGTTTGTCTTGTCCGATCCATTGATCTTTATATCCCATACCGTATGAATACACCTCGGCTCCCCAGCGGTTATAGATTTTCAAATCTTCAACTCCGTGTTGACTTAGGTCAAAATAATCGTTATAATGATCGCCATTAGGTGATATTCCCTTTGGAATAGGGCAATCGTTATATTGTATGGTAAAACTGCTCTCGTCTTGACATAAACCGTCTTCGGATTCGGCATATACATATACTTTTTGTCCCTGTACCAAAAATTCTCCAGCAATTAATTCGCTACCTTTCTTTGAAGCTGCTGTGTAGTACTTATTGTACTTAGATAGTGGTTTTAATTGATAATATTCGCATTCTAAGGTTTTGTCCTCAAAAATATCTGCTTTAACAGCTGCGGTGATGGTGACTATGTATGAAGTTTCCTCAAAACATCCACCGCCATTTTCTTGTAATATATAAAAGGTATGTGCACCCGCTTCTGTGATCAATTGACCCCCTTTGTACAGCGTTCCTTTGCCTTTAGATTCGCTATAATAGAATTGATTGCCGGCCAAATCCGGTAGCGTATAGGATGTACAAACGAACACGTTATCGGGTTTATTTGGTAATTCACCTTGTTCAACCTTGATAGCTTGAGCAAATACCTCATGACAACCGGTTTCGAGATCTTCTATTCGAATATATACTTGCTTCGAAACGGGTTCGGTTCCCAACGGATACGTACTTGCATTGGTTAACGCATTTTCTCCAACAGCGGCATCGGCGGCATTTGCGTAATAGCTGCTTCGATATTTAGATCGATCCACTTTTTTAAACATCTGTGCTTCAGCTGCAGTCAAATCAACCTGGATTGGTATTAATGATTTTCTACATACATTGATAGCTAAAGGTCTTTCGACAGTCTGCGAAATAGCCGGGTAGATTTCGACCTTAACAGATCCTGTTGATTCGCAGTTGATATCGGTGAATTTCACTTTAATTGTATAAGTACCCGATTCGTTAACCTTGAGTTCTCGTGAATTAGCCCCAGCTATGATGACATCGTTTTTATACCATTCTATTACTGTTGATCCGCTGCAGTTTTCACTAACTCCAGAAGTGATTGTCGCCGAACCATTATTGCAAATCGCGGTATTAGTTTCTACTAATAAGTCGTCTCCAAGGTCAATCTTCCCTAAATCAAAACTACCCGCATTAAAAAATACAGCTGAAGTGTGACCAACGGTCGTACAGAAATCGGCTATGGCCAATTTGATACGATATTTTTTACAGGACTTTACAGCGACTAATTCGGAACTCATCGGTATGGTCATACCGGCAAAATTGATAGGGGCATCTAACGGACCATCAACACCATTATCATAGTGTTTACCATAGAATTCCTTGTTTCTGCTTTCACATGCGGCACCCGATTTCTTAGTGTCGCGTATAGTTGATAAAGCAATCGGTAAATCGGTACCGGGAACCAAGGCTAAATTTTGCCCTTCACCCGTTTCTAAATCGATCAGCCATGCGGCAAATAAGGCGCCACCATCTTTACAACCAAAGGAGATACAATCTCTGTGATAACTTTGAGAAGCAAACAAGTATTCGAATTTGATCGAATCCTTGATAGGAGTGAAGTCAAATTCTAATACGGATACCGATTTATTATTTCCAAAACTAGAACCCCCTAAATCATCTATAATTTTGTTTAAATCAGGGTCTCCAACCCAAACCGGTATTTTTTGTCGCGGATCAGTCAATCCTGTATAAGTGTGCGGTCCAGGGATGTATTTTACATCACCTGTTGCTAAAACAATTCCTTCGTCAAATGGAAAATCTGCCTTAGGTGTCTTTTTGAAATAACCGATAGAGTTGATCTTGTTATTACCATCTCCAGCTTGAAATTTAACGTTGGAAACCAAATCACATTGGGAGCTGATTAACACGTCTTTGACCAATTCTTCAACGCTGTATTTGATTCCACTAGCACTTATTTCTAGGCTTTCTTTTTCGCTACCAGTAAGACATAAGTTAAAAATAAAATCAGGATTGGCGAGCGTGGTTGCCAATCGCACATAATATTTTTGTCCAGCTACCAAATTGGTAAACATCTTTTCGCGCACGTTCGACGTAAAACTAAAACACTGGAAGGCTGCTGCTGTAATCGTATTGCAATCCTGATTGTATATACTAACATAAACAGTTGGAGCCGTAGCGTTGGTGAAACTAATTAGATTTCTTAAGCTTAAAACGTGGTAACTTGATGTAGCGGTAAATTCAAACCATATATCTTTTTTCGCTTGATTTTGCTGTTGACAAGCCGGTTCTGCAATAAGGGAATTACTGATTCCGACAAAGGATCCCGACGCCATTTTAAGGCATTGAGGAGTTTGGTTAACCGGTATATTAATCGCACCATCGCAATTGTTATTTGCTCCAATTTTTGTACTGCTATTGATTTTAGTACTCCAATTACTGGTTGTCGGGATATCGTTGCACTTCGCTCTAACGTATACCGTATAGCCTTGTCCGGCTTTTAGACCCGTTATCGTTACAGCAGCTTTAGCACTAACTGAAACCAATTTGGTCGGTGTAGCGGTCTCGTCTTCACCATAGTTGACAACCAGGACTTCCCATTCTGTTATGCCGCCGTCTTGTTTCCAGGTGACATCAAATCCATCTGCAGTAGGGTTACTAATAACAACTTGATAGGGTTCTTGACAGTTTTCTACTTTCTTTAGAGAAATATGGTCTAAATAAATGTATACACTGCCTTTTGCGGGAGCATGCCATGCGATATTAATATCGCCTTTAGCAACGGTGAAAAATACGACCTCTTCCACAAAACCATCATTTTTATATGATTTAGTAGGTATAACCTTAGTCGTGAAATTGACTAAATCCATGCCTTGTGTAGATAAGAGTACTTCGAAATCGTTGTTAAATGAACTGCTGGTTTTATAGTGATATTTCAATACATACATCCCTGCGTCAACTGCGATCTTTGGCGATATTAACCAGTCGTCATTCGGTTGTACGGATGAATTGCCGTTGAAATACATAGAACGATCTCCTTCATATACGCCTGTTGGAATATTGTTGTTAAATAACCTCCAGATATTTGCCGATATAGGCGAAGTTGCATCTTTATTATTATCGATGATCGTCCAACATCTCGCTGTGGTAGAATTGGTATTAAAACCTTCCCAAAATGGAGCGGTATAATACGCACACGTCGTTGCAAATCGATACGGACCCTGCCACATGCTGAATTCACCATTTCCACAAACCGTACGTACGTAGAATTCGTAATCGGCATTCGGTGTTAAAGCTTGACCCGTTTGAACTTTATTTATGGTGTTCTCTTTTGTAGTCGTCGCAGTTCCACTTCCTGTAGGTGCACTTTGACCTTTTTCTTGAACATAATATTCCCATTGCTTTCCACCCATCTTGTCTTCCCAGTGGATGGTTGCCTTGCCATTTTCTATGTCCTTGGCTCCCAGGTTCAAAGGTTCCGGACAGCCTTTTACTTCTTCGATGTAAACATTATCGATATAGAGGTAGGTGGTGCCCAGTGAAGTATTGTGCCATCCAATATTAAAATCACCGGTGATACCTGTGATAAATAAATACTCTTCTTTCCAGTCCACTGTATTTTCGTAGGTTTTCTTAGCAATTAAAGTAGTGGTAAACTGATCTACAGCAATGCCTGTATTCGATAATTTCACTTCAAATTCATAAGCATAAGTAGCGGTCGTGGAGGTTCTGTAGTGGTATTTTAAGCGGTAGATCTTACTGGCGGAAAACTTAATCGTCGGAGATACCAACCAATCGTCGTGTTGTATATTGCTTAAGCCGTAAAATAACATAGAATGCGAACCTTCATAGAATATCGTATTGGTTTTCCAAATATTATTTCCTGTTGACGATGTAGCATCATCTTTAACATCTAATATCGTCCAACAATTGATTGTCTTGGATTCTGCATTGAAACCCTCCCAAAAAGGAGTGTTGAGTACTTTACAGGCGGTTCTAAATGTAAAAGGACCTGACCAAGTACTCCAGGTGCCGTTAGCGCATTTGGAACGCACATAAAACTCGTATTCCGCGTTGGAATTAAGATTTTTTCCAGCCTGATCTTTGGTTACAACATTTTCTTTTTTGGTAGTAGCTGTCCCAGTTGAAGTGGGAATTCCACTTCTTTTATCTTGTACCACATATTCCCAATCCTTAGTGAAATCGTCTTTCCAAACTATCGTAACTTCACCTTCTTTTTCGTCTTTACTGTCTAGATTAAAGGGTAGAGGACAGTTGGTTTCTTCAAGGGAAACAGCATCGACATATAGCGTAGTGGCACTGGCTTTAGTGGTCACCTGCCACGCGATATAAACCGGACCTTTAACCCCTCCGATTACAGCGGTTTCTTCAATCCAATCGGAGCTGCTTTCATCGATTTTGGTTTGTAATACTTGCGTGAAAGCAGTAAGGTCTCGTCCTGTGCTGGATAACAGTACTTTAAAGCTGTTTCTGTTAGTGGTATTGGTCTTGTAGTAGTACTTTAATTTATAGTATTTGGCGGCGTCCAAATCAAAACTTGGCGACATCAGCCAATCGTCGTGTTGCGCTACATTGCCGCCGCTGAAATACATGGTTTGATTGCCCTCATAAGAAGACGTGGAAGCAAAACTTCTCCAGATATTACTTCCGGTAGGGGATGTGGAATCCTTATTATTGTCAATAATTGTCCAACAACTCAAAGAAGTGGAAGTAGAGTTAAAGCCTTCGCTAAAAGGTGTTTTATAAGAGTCGCATAGGGTTCTAAATTTAATAGGTCCAACCCACGCACTGGTGCCGCTAGCACCGCAGTTTGTACGTACAAAAAACTCATAATCGGTATTGGGTAATAGATTGACACTATTGGTTCCAGTGGTTTTTGATAAAGTGGTCGTTTTTGTAAGCGCTAAACTTCCACTTCCAGTTGGGGTAACGCCGCTTGCAACTTGGAGTACAACCTCCCAATTGGTATTGATAGTATCCGTCCAGGTAAAAGTAGCCTTATCCTTTTCAATATTACTAACAATCACGGATTTACCAGGCTCTGTACAGGCAAGTGCTGGCGTACTGATGGTCAATAAACCGACAGCAGGCTCGATTGAAAAATTATAAAAAAGAGAAAAAAATACCTCAGAACTATATGATTTTGTCGACCATATTTGCTGATTGTCGTGGTGATTTGCTGTATTTCCATAACTTTTCTGGTTTAAAGAAAAGATAATAAATACTGATAAAAATGAAATTAATAGCGTAATTTTCTTCATATTCAATAATTTACCACTTGATTAAGCGTCAAATATAGTCTTTTGCTTAACTAATAATTAACAAGTACTGTTAATTATTAGTTAATGAATTTATATTTAAATTATGTATAATATAAAAATATAGCTTTTTTTTTTAATATTTGATAAAATATATTGACTTTGTAATTGAGAATAAAATATTTAGATTGATGATTGTCAGTGTTTTGCTGTTTTTTTTTGCACTTGCGAACCTGTGTGAGTATTTTTTTTGATAATCAATGAATTGCTCTGATATATTAAAATCAATTAAAAGAAAAGGCTTTCGTTTTATTGTAAAAAGAATTCAAAGCGGTAAGCATTTTAAAATTAACTTTTAAAAAGGGAATTGGAGTGAATAAAATGGTTATTTTTGGCTCGATGCAAAAAAATAGTACGTCCCATATCGCCCTGTTTTTAATAGTAATATTTACGATTTGCTTTGTACAGCCTTTTTCGCTAGTACCCGGTAAATTGTGTTCGGGAAAAACGGCTATTTGTTATCAAAGGGTATGTCATATAAAAACGGATCATGCCGCTAAAAAGCTCGGTCAAAAACACAAAGCCCTTTCAAAGACGGTACAGGTCATTGCAGTTTCATGCGATAATTTGATCAATGTTGCGCCTTTTGTCTTTGAATTTAGACGAACTGTTTTTTGGACTACCCAAAGCTTTTTTTATCAACCAGACATCCATTCGCCCCCATATATTCAACTAATAACACCACCTCCAAACGCATACTGGTCTTAAAAAGTGGCTTGTACATCCGACTGCGGATGTAGATGATTTAGTTTTATATATAATTCAAAAAAAATATCAACATGAAACAACTTGTATATCTGGTGTTTTTTGTGATGTTCGGGATCAGCTCCCAGGCACAAAAAATAAATTGGATGAGCTTCGATCAGGCTATTAGTGCCCAAAAGAAGTCTTTAAAACCGATTTTCATCGATGTATATACCAATTGGTGCCCACCTTGTAAATTGCTAGATGAACAAACCTTTAGCAATGAGGAATTAGCCAATTACATCAATGAAAATTTTTATGCGGTTAAGTTTAATGCAGAGGGCAATGAAAGTATAACCTTTTCGGGAAAAACCTTCAAAAATCCGCGTTATGATGCCAGTAGAGCTAATAGCCGAAACAGTATGCATGAATTTGCCTATCACTTAAAAGTTCAGGCATACCCAACGATGATAGTCATTGGAAAAGATGCTAAGATCGATAAGAATATTCTAGGATTTCGCAATGCTAAGCAATTGCTTTTAGAACTGCAGTAAATTCAAATTTTTTTTTAAAGTAATCCCTTTTTACCTCGAGTAAAAAGGGATTTTTTATGCGTTATAAAGCTTTTTTTAGCATTCTAAATGACTTATTTGATGAGCGATATACCGCGGCGATAATTTTCCATGATGGATTTAAACAACTCTCCGTTGGACGGTGGTGTCAGAACAATGGCTTTAGCGCCTATGGCTATGGCATCGGTAATGTGGTGTAGGGTTTTGCCACCAGTTGCTATCACGGGATGATTGGGAAAATGCAGGTTTAGGTGTTGAATAATGCGACAGGTCTCGTTTCCTCCAGTGATATGAAAGAAATCGACCCCAGAATCGATTCGTTTTTTAAAATCGAAATCGAGTACGGATATACTGGAAATTATGGGTATACTTATCGCTTTTCTAATTTTTTCGATGTCTTTGTTTTGAAACGGTTGGTTAACAATTACTGCGGCTGCTCCGAGTTGTTCTGCTTCTTGTGCCATCGTCAGGGCTGTTCTGCCTTGAGTAAGACCGCCTCCTATACCGCAAATCACCGGTTTATCAGCAAAGTCAATCAGTGCTTTCATGATTTTAGAAGACGGGGGAAACGGATAAACCGCCAATACCGCATCGGAATCGCTATTTTCAATTAATGCAAGATCTGTCGAAAATAAAATCGACTTAATGGGAATCTGTTTTAAGGTGATGCCACTGCAATGTTGGGGAATACAGTCGGGTGTGAGTAATCCTTTGGAGTTGTTTTGTTTTTTGTAAAACAATCTTTTCCAAAATGGAATTGCAATTTTGCGCTCATTCCAGAAGCTTATGGAGTTTTGTTGGCTTTTCATCGTTTCTCGGATTATATAACGACAAAAATCAATTTTAAATCGATGCTAATGGTGTCCACTGTAAAGAAAGAGCTGTATTTTGTAATAAAAGCGTAAAAAAATGCCCTCTAACGATAGGTCTAAATAGGGCATTTTGATACGATCAATTCGAGCAGTTGCTTGATAAAAGTATTAGGCGATCATCAAAATCTAAACCGCCGACTAAATATAATTGCTAACAGCAATCAAATTTAAGTCGGGATCTCTAAAAAAGACCGACCTGATCTTACCAGTAGCTCCTAAACGTTCTGAAATTCCCCCTTCTAAGATAGGAATGTTTTGATCGGTTAATTCTTTTAATACCTCTTCTAAAGGTGTTGTAGTAATCAAACACAAGTCAGCCGATCCAGGTGTTGAGTTTCTGGCTTTTGGAAAGGTCTCGTGTTTAAATAGCTGTAAATATATTTTTTGATTGCCAAATTGTAATGCTTTTTTATTTTTTTCAAAAGTAACAATTTCCATTCCTAGAACTTCACTGTAAAACTCACATGTTTTATCAATATTTACAACAGTTAAAACCAGATGATCTAAATGACTAATTTTCATATTAAATAAAGAATTATGATGGTGATTAAAGCAGGTAATGCTTGTTTAAAAAAAATTGATTTTGAAGCGGTAATGCTGCCGTATATTCCTGCTGTCGCTACGCACAAAAGAAAGAATAATGCCGTGTTTTTTGACCATATCGGATCTGTAATCAACAAAGACCACAGTAAACCCGCCGCAAGAAAACCATTATATAAACCCTGATTAGCAGCTAGTACTTTGGTTGGTTCAAATAATTCTTCGGCTAAGGATTTGAAGGTCTTTTTACCTACAGTGGTCCATGCAAACATTTCAATCCATAGTATATAGATATGTTCTATAGCTATTAATCCAATCAAAATTTGAGAAAGTAATGTCATGGTAAAATTAAATTAACAATAATTTTATGATACTTTTTTACTTTAGATTAGCTGCTGCTAAATAATAAAAAATTATAATCATATCAAAATTAATCTTTTTGTGATTTAAATATCTATTTTAAGATAAATTTTTAGTTTAATTCTAAAAGAGGAAAATTACAGTTTTAAAATGATAAAGTAAAGCATTAAATGGATTTGCTTAAAAAAAACTTTTTTTAATTAATATTAACAATCAGATGTTTTAAAGAGGATTAATTATTTACGGTATTGTTGGTTTATTAAGATTATTTATTTTAATAATTTATTAGCAAGTTTGCCTACCGTGAGCCCTTGAACAACTATGGAGAATAAAACGACGATATAGGTGATCTCCAAAAACAAATCTTTCCATTCCCCGGCGGGCATGGATAAGACTAAGGCGATCGACACACCACCGCGAATACCTCCCCAAACCATCACAATAAGAGAACCTCGTGAATAGGTGTTCGTCCTCAATATCGATTTAACAGGAATTAATATCGACAACATTCTAGAAAATAATACGATAAATATAGCAACGACTCCCAGTACTAATTGCTCGGAGATATTGGGTAATAACAACAATTCAAATCCGATGAATAAAAACAGTATCGCATTCATGATTTCGTCAATCAATTCCCAGAACTTACCTAAATAATCCCGCGTTTGCTCACTCATATCCACGGATTTTCCAAAATTTCCGATGATCAAACCGGCAATTACCATCGCTAATGGACTGGAGACATGGAGCCCTTTCGCAATTAGAAATCCGCCCATAACAATAGAAAGCGTAATCAATACCGAAACTTTATAGTCGTCGATCTGTTTCATTACCTTAGAGGCTGTCAATCCTAAGAGCCCACCTAATACAATTCCTCCAACGGCTTCTGTAAAGAACAGTAAGGACACAGAGCCGAAAGTAGCATCGAAATTGACATCGGTCGCCAGCTTGAGTACCACGGCAAACATAACAACAGCTACACCGTCGTTAAAAAGGGATTCACCAGTGATTTTGGTTTCTATGTGTTTCGGTACTTTGGCTTGCTTTAAGATCCCCAAAACCACGATCGGGTCAGTCGGTGAAATCAGCGTTCCAAATAACAAGCAATAAATATAGGGTATATTGATGCCAAACAAGGGGGCAATATAATAAAGCAGTGCAGAGATGATTAAAGCAGATAGGACTACACTGATGGTCGAATAGGTTGCAATAGCCCATTTCTGATCTTTTAGATCAGAGATATTGACGTGTAAGGCTCCTGCAAATAATAGAAAGTTTAACATGGCGCCCATCAAAATTTCATTAAAGTCAAATTCTTGAATCAGGGTAAAAAAATGATTGGTCGTATCGGGAAATATCGATTGTCCCAAAAAGCGAATGCCCAACGAAACAAACATGGCAATGATCATGATTCCAATGGTCCCGGGAAGTTTTAAAAAACGCAAATTGAGGTAAGCAAAAAAGGAGGCGAGTACGATTAAGACTGAAAAAGTATAATATAATTCCATGAAAAATTGTTTTTACAAAAATACGATTTTCAATTAAGCTGATGGAAATTTACTGGGTTTATAAGTCCAAATATTGTAATTTTTAGACTGCTGTATTCAGTAAATACTTATACAAATAGCACCATAGTTAGCAGTTAATCCCGAATGAAAATAGGTTGGATTAGACAAGGCATAGTGCAGTGGTATTTGAAGCCTATTTCAGATCATTGGAACGATGAACTCAAGTTTTGAATTCAGTACCATGTTTAAGTAATTTGAAGGGTTCTCGATAGTGATTTTCGTTTTTAATCTAACAAGCGATTTTTATAACGGGCATTTTATGTCATTGTTTTTAAGTTTTTTTTGGAATTATTATTTATCGTGTCAAAGCAAATTATGATTTTGAGAAATACACTGTAAATCGAAGAGGCTGTCCTTTTGGGACAGCCTCTTTTTATGGATATACTATAGGGAGTTTAAAACAATTTGACTAAAGTATATATAATAGCAGCAATTGCGGCAGATACTGGAATGGTTAATACCCAGGCCCATAACAGGCTGATGGTGATTCCCCAACGCACAGCTGAAACCCTTTTAGTAAGACCTACACCAATAATGGAACCGGTGATGGTATGGGTAGTGGAAACTGGAATTCCGAAAAATTCCGAAATATATAACGTTAAGGCTCCTGCTGTTTCGGCACTTACTCCTTCTAAAGAATTCACTTTTGTGATTTTAGTTCCCATGGTTTTTACGATTTTCCAACCGCCACTCATAGTCCCTAAACCGATGATGATAAAGGATAATAAAGGTACCCAACCCCATTGGTCTACAAAGTAGTTAAATCGATCTGGCGAGTTGATCCAGTCCTGGTGTCCGGCATCAACGTGATAGAAAATTACGGCCGCACCGATAATTCCCATAACCTTTTGTGCGTCATTTCCTCCGTGGCCTAAACTGAACATCGCAGACGAAACCAACTGCATCTTTTTAAACCATTTTTCGGCTTTTTTAGGATTGGCGTGTTTAAAAATATTTAAGATACTTAGGGTGATGATGGAGGCTAAGAGCATCCCGATCAACGGCGCAAAAAAGATAAACAACACGATTGGTATTACCTTGGCATATACGATAACATGTTCGCCTGTTATTCCCGTAAAACCACCTGCATGCATCATAGCAGCACCGATAAAACCACCGATAAGCGTATGAGAAGAAGAAGAGGGGATACCAAATTTCCAAGTTAATAAATTCCAGATAATTGCCGCGATAAGTCCAGCGAATATAACTTCAAGTGTAATAAAGTCTTCGTTGACAGATTTGGCGATTGTATTTCCAATTTTAAACTCTTGAAACCAATACTTAGAAATAAAGTAGGCTATAAAGTTAAAAAAGGCAGCCCATAGTACCGCTTGAAAAGGAGTTAAGACCTTGGTGGCAACTATGGTAGCAATTGAATTGGCAGCATCGTGAAAACCGTTGATGTAATCGAAGATAAACGCCAATACAATGACAATAATTAGTAAGGTAAATGGATCCATAGCCTTTTATGAATGTTTAACGGCTATAGCCTCTAAAACGTAAGCGACACTTTTACATTTGTCTGCGGCAGATTCCAAAGTAGAAAGTACTTCTTTGTATTTGATAATATTTTTTGCATCCATTTCGTTTTCAAAGATCTCTTGTACGGCTTTGTCGAATATCTTATCTGACTTGGCTTCCAATTTGTTGATTTTTTCACAAATTACATTGATGTTTTCCAACTGGCGCATTTCCTTCAATTCATCGATGGCTTCTCCAATTAGTTTACAAGCATCGAGGTTTACTTCTGTCAATTTGCGAATAGACTTAGATATTTTTGCTACCTGATAAATTTTCATTCTATTAGCAGCACCATTTAAATAGTCAGCCACATAATCAATAGCTTTGATTAAGGCGAAAATATCTTCGCGATCAAACGGAGTGATGAAGTTTTTGCCCAACTCGATATTAATGCGTTGTTTTAAAGCTTCAATCTTCGCTTCTAATTTAGCAATTTCTAAAAAATAAGCTTCGCGTTGATCCTTTGGAGCGTTAACACACTCATGTAATAATTCAGCTAAATGGATTAAACTGGATGAGGCCTCTTTTAATAAAGGAAAGAAAACCTTGTCCTTTGGTGTAAACATTTTGAAAAACGAATTTATAGACATTTCATGTTATTTAGATGGTGCGAAGAAAGTACTGTAATGTTAACTTAAGGTTAATCCAACTTTAGTAAATTGATAAATACTGCTTGTTTTGTGTTTTTGCTTAACACAGGGTTAAATACATTATTTTTAAAATTTCCGGCTCCTTTCATCTTCATGTTCACTAGGAATAAATATAAGGTTTTTTTTGATTGAAAATACATTTTTATAATAAAGCTATGATTTGGCAATTGGAGTTTTTTGTCCCGATAAATAATCTAAAAGCATGATATATATCAGTTTATGTGAAATTTATTTTTGTTACTATTGTGCATCTTATAAAAAAACTCTAATCATGTCAACTAAATCCCTACACACCTTTCACATACCTGTGATGGGTTTGGCTTATACAATTGATAGCCCAATTCGGGTTGCAAAATATGGTATCTCTTCGGTTATTTCTGTTATGGATGATGAACTAATGGAAAAGATGAATCATTTTTACAGCACCAAGTTCGGATTTCCCTATCAGGAGATCACAAAAAAAATGGAGGACTTCCGCAGCAAAAGAATTACTTCCTACCTCAATTTAGTCGATAAAATCGTTAAAGAGAAATTTGCGCAATTGAAAACCGAACTGCTCGAAAGTAAAAAAGCCGTAGAAAACTATATGGACTTACTGCCTAGTGGTTCTGAAATTCGACAAGAATTGTTGGATTTTATACAAGATATTCCCCTGAAGCAAAATTTTAAAGATTTCTTAGAACAACATCTTAAACCAGGGGCTATTGATGTCAACATTATGACGAAAGTCGACAAAGAAAATTTCGACAAGAAAACCCCATTGGAAAGTATTTACAATGATGCACATGCCGCTTTACGCGGTTTTGCGCAAAGTAATTTGTGTTCATCTGTAGTGCTTTCTGCCGGAATGAATCCGCGTTTATTTACTTATTTTGAATCTTTTGACGATTTTTATCCCAATCAAAATAATGAAATCCATAAAAAGATCATCCTAAAAGTTAGTGATTACCGCTCAGCCCTGATTCAAGGTAGTTTTTTGGCTAAAAAGGGACTTTGGGTATCCGAATACCGCATTGAGTCGGGTTTGAATTGTGGTGGACATGCTTTTGCAACAGAGGGATATTTGCTCGGGCCTATTTTGGAAGAATTTAAGCAAAAGAGAAACGAATTAATAAAATCGACCCATGATTTGATGTGTAAGGCCTTAACTCAAAAGGGAAAATACGTCCCGAATAACTTTCTCGAACTCCATATTACCGCACAAGGCGGGGTTGGAACTGCTCAGGAACATGAATTTCTATTGCGCGAATATCATTTGAGTTCGGTTGGTTGGGGATCTCCTTTTTTATTAGTGCCAGAGGCGACTTCTGTAGATAATGCCACACGAGCACTATTGGAAAATGCCAAAGAAGATGATTTATATTTAAGCAATCTCTCACCACTTGGAATTCCATTTAATACCGTTAAGGGAATGACCAATGATTTTTATAGAAACCAAAGAGTTTTAAAAAATCGCGCAGGCAGCTCTTGCCCGAGAAAATATTTAGCGTTAAACAAAGAATACTCTGAGCAAGGTTGGTGTACCGCTTCCAAAAAATTTCAAGACAACAAAATTCAAGAACTCGAAGCGAGAAAAGAGCAATTAACCGATGAGGCTTTTAACGGAGAATACAACGCCATTACTGAAAAAGCGTGTCTGTGTATCGGTTTGGCAAATGCTTCCCTGATAGAAAATGATTTACCTGTAAAAGGAGAGGCTCAAGGTATCGTAATTTGTCCGGGACCTAATATGGCTTATTTTAATAAAACGGTTTCCTTAAAGACGATGATACAACATATTTATGACAAGGATCAAAGTATCGTAGAAGTTGCTCGTCCCCATTTCTTTATTAAAGAACTGAGAATGTATTGTGATCACTTTATGGGGGAGAAGAAGGCTTTGATTAAGGACTTTACGGCGATGAAAGAAAAGAAACTACTGAAGTTTAAGCAGAACTTACTCGATGGAATTTTATACTATAAAGAATTGTTTGATAAAGATAACGTGTACTTTATAAATAATAAACAAGAGGCATTGATGGAATTAAATAATTTAGAAATAACCATCAATCAATCCTAAAAGTGCCAGTTGATATACTTATAGCTGATTGAAGAAAACAGGAATGGTTTTCTACAATAGGAATAATTAGTGTTGTTATTGAGGAGTAAGGATGGGTCGCCCGATGATCTGTCCTTATTTTTTTGCAGGAACAATTTCGTGTTCTATAAAATAAAAGACTCAAGTCATTCCGAATAGAACGACTTGAGTCTTTTTTTAAATTGATTTACCGTTAATGGTGTAAATAGAATCCCGGTCCACGAGTGCTTTCGATCGACTCGGGTATGATACCATATTGAGATCGTAAATCTACAGTACCTAAGGTGGCCCCTGATTGAAGATCGATAACAGTGATCGTTCCTGAATTGATACCCGGAATATCCAGAAGATTGTTTTGTACAGCAACAACTGATTTTCCCGATTTTGTTTTAAAGAAACTCATGTGATGCGCACCTTTATCTGCGTTTAATGTTTTAACGAGATTTAGATTTGGCAAATTTGAAATATCGAAAACCAATACCTTCCCAGGGTCAGCAAAGCTGACATACAGTTTTTTAGTACTGTCGATATACATTTCTAAAGTCCAGCCTAACCCGTGTGAGGCTCCGTCGAAAATTTTTGTAAAATCATCGTATTGGTGCGTGGTTTCATTATAAGGAGCTATCCAAATATCACCCCCAAGCATGGTTGTCGCCAAGGCATATTGTGGAAATTCACCTCGAAGTAATAGTACTTCCACAGGTGCAGACATATCAGTCGGACTGTCCGCTACGGTATAAGTTTTAAGGATGTCGTAAGTGGTTAGGTCAATTAAACTGGTTGTATTTCCGACTCCCGAGGTCAAATCGGGATGAATAGTCGAGGTCACCATCATTAAATTACGAGACTCGTTAATCGAGATACCGTGTGGATACATGATGTATTTTGATGGATCATCATCCTGTGATCCGGATATGGTGTGTAACAATTGATTGGTACTCGCATTAAATACACCAACACTTCCTCCTTTTAAACTTCCATCTCCTCCCATAAAGGTTACGAAAAAGCGATTGTCGGTAGTAAAGAAGATGTTTTCCGCTACGGTGTTGGTACCGGTGTTGATAGGTGTAGCGCTGACCAATAAAGGATAACCGTCGTTGTCAACTGCAGTAGTGATTTGATAAAGGTAATTACCCCCTAAGGCAGTGGTATACAATTTCTTCTCAGTATTGTCGTAATAAATGTGATGTGGTAAGGTACCTACACCCATTTCAAGCTTGTTTTTGATTTTTCCAAAATTAATAGACTCTGGATCAAGTTCAATAACAGCCATACCGTCTGATTTTCCTTCAACACTGCGATAATCTATAAAAAAAACAGATTCTCGCGATGGAGGAGTTTGATGATTGTCGCTATCGCAATTTGCGAATATAATAGGGAACAGGACTAGTAAACCCCAATATTTAATGTTATGTTTCATAAGTTTTAAATTTTAGCAAGATTAGTTCTGTTAAAATTAGTAAAAAAATATATAAATTTTATATATATGTAAAAAAAATTATCTAGTTATTGTACAAATTACTCGTGTATGCGAGTTTTACTGCTGTTAAATGATCTTATAAGTCTCAAAATGTGGTTTTTTATAGAGTTTTTAGCGTTCTTTTTGAAGTTTTTTTGATTTATTCGATAAAAAAAATGATGGACAGCAGCAGGTGCAGAGGTGAATACCTACAACTTGCGTTATTTTAAATCCTTTACATCGGAAGTACTGATAAATTCAGTAAGAATAATCCGTTAAAAAATAAAAAAAAACGCATATTTGCACAAAATAAAAATTTTATGAAGCAGTTTTTTATGGGAATGCTTTTTATAGGTGTTTCTTGGGGTAGTTGGGCTCAGGTTTATATCCCAATGGATACTTTAGACAGTAAAACCAGACAGTTATATATAAAGGAATACGAGGGGATACACCGAGATTTTATCGCACAAATACAGCTAAATTATGACAAAGGTGAACGAAAGCAGTTGCTGAAAACCTTTGAAAAAGTACATGCAAATTTTATTAAAAGCATTGATAAAGGAGCCTTCTGCTACGATAATCGATTTGTTTCTAAATTAGAGGAAATTTTGCTAAATATTCAAAATGCCAATCCAGATTTACCAAAGAATTTAAAAATTCTGATGGCCAAGCAAAGTGAAATTAATGCCTACAATTTAGGAGAGGGCACTATCGTAATCAATATGGGACTTTTTCAGTATCTCGAGAATGAAGATCAACTAGCAGGGATTATTGGTCATGAGATTGGGCATCAAGTTTACAATCACGTATTGCAAACTCAAAGCCGCCGGTTTGAAATAGAACAATCCAAATCCAAAAAAGCGGTTAAAGAAGTTAAAAGCCAAAAGTATAATCGCGGGGAGAAAGCACTGGGACTATTTAAGGAAACCCTTTATGCAGAAGGAGAAGAACGGCGAAAACAAGAATTGGAAGCGGATGAAAAAGGTTACGAAATCATAAAAAACACCTCATATAAACCCCGAGAATTAGTACGTGCTTTTGAATTGATGAAGGAGTATGATACTTTGCGTTTCAAGGGTTTAAAAACGACTATTTATAAGCAGGTATTCGATCTTCCCAAACAACCCTTTAACGAAAAATGGTTAGCCAGAGAAGATTTCTCGGTTTACAATCAATATAAGTATGTCAATACAATCGATAAAGATTCTATTGCTTCTCATCCCGAATTGGATGAGCGTATTCAAAATTTGACGGCTGCTGGAAATACTGCGGCTACTGCCGTAGTTTCACAAGATTTTCTGATATTAAAACAAATAGCAAAACGCGAACAAGTACCCAATTTATATTTCGCAGAAGATTATGGTGCGGCTGTTTATATAAGTCTAATGAACATACAAAGTGGTGAAGATGTGGATTATTATAAAAACTGGCTCGGAAAATTATTTAACCGTATTTACGACGCGAGAAAAACATATAAACTCAATCGATATTTAGATACCGTGACTCCTAAAACACAATCTGACAGTTATCAGCAGTATTTGAGTTTTATGTGGAATTTAAGTTTGGTAGAAGTGAAAAATATAGCTGATTACTATGCTAATCTATCCGAGTAAAAACACGTATTTCAGTTTTACTCCATGATCTATATAAACCCAAAGCGGCTTCTCGTAAGAGAAGCCGCTTTGGGTTTTAAAATAGTTGCTTTGCTGTTCTAGTAGTTGAGTTTTTCCAATCGAATTTGATTGTATTTCTCATCTTTATTATATTCTCTCAGCAATATATATCCCTCCTTTGCAGGTATAGGCGCTATAGAGAATTCATCCGATGACATCGGAATACTCTCTTGGTTGAATTTACCATCTACTAAAGTATTGATGCCTAACATCCAGTTTTTCTCACCGGTTTCATCGTCTTTTTTATTGTTTTTAAAGAAAAATACTACGCCATTTCTATTATTGATATATTGAGAAAAGAGATAATTGTTTAAAATATATCTGCTTTTGTCTTTTTCAATGACGTGATTTTCGACGAAGTTACCTTCAGCATCAAAGTTAAATAACATAAAGTCTTGTGCTTTGGCCAAAACATGATATACCACAACAATTTTATCTTTCTTGTATTTTTCCGCTAATAGTGAAAAACGTCCGTCTTTAAAAATAAAAAGGTTTTTGGTAATCAATTGATACCCGTCTTTAAATTTACCCACATGATCAATACCTGTTTTACCTTTTATCTTGGACCAAGGATTGTATTTTCTGCGAATTTCTTTTCCCTTGTCATCCAAAACCACTTGGTAAATACCTAAGTTCTTCTCCCAGTTAAATTGAGTGTTTTTATCATAAGCGCTGTAATTTCCTACGATATAATAGTTACCATTGTAGTATTCGACCTTGGATGTATGGTTAAATTTTGATTTTTGATCCTCAACTGCATACTCAAATCTTTTCTTACCGGTTTCTAAGTCTAGCACCACAATTTTTCTGGAAATCGTTTGTTCCTTAGAATACTTTGATTCCATAAGAATAATACTCTCGTCTGTTGTTCTAAGTATGGCGATATCCGACCAATCCTTTTTAGTACCTGTTTCATTGTATTTATACTCCCAAAGTAACGAACGATCTAGCTTGTAAATGCGCATAAAGCCATTTTCAAATTCGTATTCTTTCTCCTTGCCAAATTCAAAGACTATATAATGACTTTTATCTTTGATGTTGAATCCCTGAATTAAAGAGTAGGCTTTATTTTTCTTATATACACTGCGCAATTTTTTGGGATCTATATCAAAATCCTTAATCTCACCATCTACGTAGTTAAAGGGTTCTGACACCGTAGATTCTTTTAGTGAAATAGTTCTGTTAACATATACCGGTACTACGGTTTTGTTCATGATCGCAGCACCTTTATATAATTTCGTCAACAGTATCTGATCGGATCCCATAGCGGTACAGTTAGAAAAGGAGGTCGAAACTGATGAAGCGCGTTGCTCAATAAATTTACCATTGGCTACTTTATTTAAATTTTTATCTAAATAAACGTATTCATATTGGTAATTGTAATTGGAGATTTCCCCTTGATTAAAAAAGTAGATATAACCTAATATATCTCCATTTGTGTCGTAAAGTAATGTGCTATATTCCAATTCTCCTTCAGCTATAGTAGCTAAGTTTTGCATTTGTGCCGTTGCGTTTGCACACAGCAATAGGAAAAGCATTGGAATTAAAGTCTTTTTAAAATTCGTGTAAAGGTGTTTCATAATTTTTTTTTAATAGAAATTTGGCCAAAAATACTATTAAAATCAGCTATATATCTAATGAAAATTATTAAATTATCGTTCAATGCAGGATTTTTTAAATTCCTTATTATGAAAATATTCAGATAACGGGTTGTGGTGTGTTGTAGTGATGTTTTAAGCGGATCGTTGAATAGGGGGATTTTAAAATAATAAAAACTCAGCAGTGGTAAAATGTTGTTTGATCACGAGCGATGAGAGTGATAAAGCGTGGTGCCCATAGAAACTTTTGTTTGTATGGGCACCTCAGTAGAAGATAGTCTAAAAGAATTTTTTAATGCATTTCGTTAATAATGGGATCCTCTAATGAAGCATCGGGTATAGAATTTACTGCTTTTCGCTTAATTAATCGATCAACGCGACTCATCATCAAGATACTGATACAAGAAATCACCACCACCACATAACCGACGATGTCGTAATTGATCAACGGACTGGTTTTGCTTTCCTGGTAAACGATTAGTCCAGCAACAGCTGCACCGATCCCTCCAGAAATTTGCTGTAAGGAAGCATTAATACTCATATAAGCACCGCGATCTTTCATTTCGGGAACTGCACTGCTCATGGCGGAAGAAGGAACCATACGGCCCATGATTCCGATCATCATTAAAATGTTCGTAATGATTACCAACCAAAAAGGAACAACTGCTAAGTTGGTGTAAACCACACAAACCAACATCAACCAGATACAGGCTATGGCAAAGAGTTTAAACTTGCTCATTCTGTCGCTGAGCTTACCGATAAAAGGCATCATGGCGAGCGAACTCAAACCGGATATCATAAACAACATCGGTAATTGCGCTTCGCTGACTCCAAGATTGTTAACAGCAAATACAGTTCCAAAGGGCATCATCATAAATCCGCCGACAGACAAAATTCCCGTAGCCATAAATCCTATGCGATAGTCTTTGTCTTTTAAGGTATGCCACAAGTGCAATAAGGCCTTTTTATCTTGTTGAACAGCCAAATGAGCATTGACGGGTTTTAACCAGACGGCAATACTTGCTGCTATAAAAATGGATAATCCAACAATCATAAAGAACGGTGCTTCCCATGCCCATTTATGTGCAATGTATAGGCCGATTGGAATCCCGAGCACCTGACTCGCTCCGAAACCCATTTGCACAAAACCCATCACGCGTCCACGCTGTTGCAAACTAAAGATATCGGTGATAATCGCCATCGATATCGAACCGATTACACCGCCAAATAAACCGGTGAAAATTCGAGCAGCTACCAAGGTCGGGTAGGAGTTGGCCAATCCACAGAATAAAGTCCCAACTATAAATCCAACATAGAAGAACAACAATAGTTTTTTTCGATCAAATTTATCGGCAAAACCCGCTGTCAGCAAACCCGAAATTCCGGCACTAAAAGCATAGGCAGATACGGCAATACCAAAATCTTGAGTGTCCATGTCTAAGGATTTCAACAGCAAATCTCCTAGTGGAGACATCACCATAAAATCCAAAATTACGGTGAACTGTGTAATGGCTAAAATAAGAATAACAAATTTTTCATAACCGGTGAAAGGCACCGTTTTTTTCTTTTCCATAAGTATAGGTGGGAGTAATTAAGCTAAATAGACTTGTTTATTGTATAAAGGGCTTCACGGTTGAGTTAGACTCCATGGCCGAGTTGTTTTTTTTTAAAGCGCGAACAACCAAATCAAAAGTTTGCCATAAAACTTCTTCTTTCAGTTGATAGGGCTTGCCTTCCAAATCGATTTCTTCATAGTGAAATTTGATCAGGGAATAAAGTGGGGCATGGGCAATAGACCAATAGACTTCCAGGGGAATACGATCGATTTCGTCTCGCTTAAAAGCATTTTCTAAAAACTGATTTAACTGTTGTTTGATTTTATTCATCAACACCTTTAAAAAATCGCGATAGTAGGAAGAACTTTTGACTTGAACCATAAACAAAACCGAATCTCGTTTATGCATCATTTGATGATAACGATTGATCCATTGTTGCCTTAAACCGGCTTCAAAAGACATTTCCGGGCTAAAATCTTTTAAAATTAAATCGGCCAATTCTGCTCCTTGTTCGGTGGTTAGTTGGAAAATTAAATCGTCTTTATCCTTATAATAAATGTAAATCGTAGCAACGGAAACCTTAGAAAGCTTGGCTAATTTGTTGATGCTGAAATTCTCCAAACCCCCTTGCCCAATCATGGCAATGGCATTTTCTTTTACGGTTTTTTGCTTGTCGAGATTCCTTGCTCTCATCACTTTAAATTTAAAATGCAAATATAAGTGAATATTCATTCTCTTAAAAGTAAATGTGCGATTTTTAGAGGGCATTCTACGGTAAATAAATTATTTTTGTCCTATTAATATAAGAATTATGGGGGTAGCAGAACTTTTACAAAAGCGAAAAGCCGCTTTGGCTTTAAAAAATCAGGAAGACGGTGATGCGTATAGATTGTCGTATCAACTGCATCAAAATACTATAAAATTGGACAGTGGCATCATTTACGAAATCTTGGAGCAGGGTAGTGGTATTAAACCCTTAGTGACTGATCGTATTTTATGTCATTATCACGGTACTACGGTTAGCGGTGAAGTATTTGATAGTTCGGTATTGCGCAACCAACCGGCTACCTTCTCATTAGTCAAATTGATTAAAGCATGGCAGCAAGTGATTCCGTTGATTGATGTGGGAACCAAATTTCGGATGGTTGTGCCCCCTGAAATGGCGTATCGAGACCAGCAACTGACTAAGGAGATTGGTCCAAACAGCACTTTAATCTTTGAAATCACCTTGTTGGACATCGTTTTATAATGATTTTTCAGACCTTATAATTCAATAATTTTAACTGTAATACTAGTATGTTTAGTAGGTAAAGTGTGATTATACAGGGCTTTATATATAGTGATATTTGTTTTTTTGCTGAGGAATTTGTATCTTGGAGAATAACCTGTTTAAAAACGAGTACGATGAAGATAAATTACTTTTTACTTTTAGTAGGTCTAATTGTTGGAGCTAGTTTGGGCAAACGGAAGCAGTCTACGGATTTGAAAGCTGTTTATGCGGATAAGAAAAAGGGGGCTCCGAATTAAAAAGACTATATTTGGAGATAACCTTATAATAGTAAAACAATGCGGATCAATTATTTTTTAGCGCTAACTTTTCTTACTCTCGGGTCGGTATATGCACAGACGAACCAGGCTCAGGATCAATTTTGGAATCAACTACAGTCGCGCTGTGGACAGGCATTTGCTGGTAAAATGACTACAGACCCAATACCTAAAGACTTTTCGGGAAAGGAACTCGCTATGTTTGTTATGAGTTGTTCTGACACGGAAATCAAAATCCCTTTTTATGTCGGTGATGATCACTCGCGCACTTGGGTATTTACAAAAACACCACAGGGTATTAAATTAAAACACGATCACCGTTTAAAAGACGGTTCCGAAGATAAAATCACACAATACGGAGGCACTACCACCAATACCGGCAGTAGCGCGATACAATATTTTCCAGCTGATCAAGAAACCGCAGATTTAATTCCTGCTGCAGCTGGAAATGTGTGGTGGGTCACGATTAATGGCAGTGAATATACCTACAATCTCAGACGCGTAGATTCTCCGAATCACTTTCAAGTTCAATTTGATCTAACAAAAGAAATTCCCCAACCGCAACGTCCTTGGGGACATGAATAAAGAAACTTTTTTTACGAAAATTTTGATAAGCAGCCCCTTTCAGGCTGCTTTTTTATTATAAATTCTTCGAAATATTATTTTATTAAGAAAAAATTAAAAGAGTTCTATCGGAAATAGATTAAATTTATAAGATCAGCGGGTTAATCGCTGATGATGGTTATGTTGTAAAATGTCTGAAATCAAAAGCTTAATGGCGCTTGTAAATGCAACTGTAAAGGTCAGGTTTGATTGGTATTTCAGATAATAACCGTTTATTTTTTAAATCAATAAAATTACAAATTATGAAATTCACTAGAACAGCAAATGCCATTTGGCACAAAGACCTCAAAACGGGCAGTGGTACGATCAGTACAGAAAGCAAGGTATTAAATCAGGCGGCTTATGCCTTTAAAACGCGATTTGAAAACGGCAACCCCGGTACGAATCCCGAGGAATTACTCGGAGCGGCACATGCAGGCTGTTTTACCATGCAATTAAGTGCCTTACTTAGTGAACAGGGATTCATCCCCGATGAATTGGCTACACAAGCCTTAGTTACTTTTGAAGACGGTAGTATTGCGTTGATCGAATTGATCGTTGACGCTAGTGTGCCAAACATCTCTGCCGAAGTTTTTAATGCTACTGCTCAAAAGGCGAAGGAAATTTGCCCACTGTCTAAAGCCTTACAAGCCGTAAAAATCGAATTAAAGGCCAACTTGAAATAAAGACAAAGCTAATATGGAAATAGGAATCAGTATGTTTGGGGATTTGGCTTTTGACAAAGTCACTCAAAAATTTCAATCCCCTCAATTGCGGTTACAAGAAATGATGGAAGAAATCAAATTGGCCGATGAGGTTGGTTTAGACGTATTCGGTATCGGAGAGCACCATAGACCGGATTTCTCGGTATCGGCGCCAGAAATCATTTTGGCAGCGGCAGCTACCATTACAAAAAACATCAAATTAACCAGTTCGGTAACGGTCTTGAGTTCTGTTGATCCGGTACGTACTTATCAAAATTTTGCCACGGTGGATCTGTTATCCAACGGGCGTGCGGAAATCACCGTGGGCAGGGGTAGTTTTACAGAGTCATTTCCTCTTTTTGGTTACGACTTGGATCATTATTCGGAACTATTTGTTGAAAAACTCGATTTGTTGATCAACATCAATACCCATGAAGAGGCCTTTAGTTGGAAGGGGAATTTCCGCGCTCCTTTGCACGAACAGCAGGTGTTGCCCAGACCGACAAAGCCTTTGGATATTTGGGTAGCCGTAGGCGGTACTCCAGAATCTGTGGTGCGGGCTGCTCGATTGGGATTGCCGTTAATCATTGCGATTATCGGTGGTATGCCCCGTCAGTTTAAACCGTTTTTTGACCTGTATCGACAAGAGTATATAGCGGCAGGACACGATGTCTCTAAAATGCAATTGGCCACGCATTCACACGGTATAATCGGAGAGAATTCACAACATACCGCCAATAAGTATTTTGACAACTATGCCGAACAGATGAATAGAATCGGCCGCAGTCGCGGTTGGTCGCCCTATACCAAAGAACAATACGAAGGCGGTAGAAGTAAAGAAGGGGCGTTGTTTATAGGAGAGCCGAATGAAGTGATAGACAAACTACTCTACCATCAAGAGATGTTTGGACTCACCCGTTTTTTATTACATGTAGATATCGGTGCACCGAATCATAAAGATTTGATGAAGTCGATCGAATTATTGGGAACTCACGTTGCTCCAGCGGTTAAAAAGGCATTGTTCAAGCCGTTAATTTAATCGTATTCAACCCCGTAGGGGTGACGTCATTCTATTTGTTGCCGCGATTATTACCGTAATGATTGCCGTTATTT
>DCKE01000018.1:81832-104936 GCA_002320285.1 Flavobacteriaceae bacterium UBA1682
CAACCCCGTAGGGGTGACATCATTGTCGATATGGTTGTTGCCGTAATGATTGCCATGATTATCAAACAAATCCACCAACCAACCCCCTAGGGGTGACATCATTCTAGATATGGTTGTTGCCGTGATTATTGCCGTTTTTTTTAAACAAATCCCAACCAACCCCGTAGGGGTGACATCATTGTCGATATGGTTGTTGCCGTAATGATTGCCATGATTATCAAACAAATCCCCAAACCAACCCCGTAGGGGTGACATCATTCTAGATATTGTTATTGCCGTAATGATTGCCGTAATGATTGCCGTTATTTTCAAACAAATCCCCAACCAACCCCGTAGGGGTGACATCATTCTAGATATGGTTGTTGCCGTAATTATGGACATTGTTTTTGATAAACATTTTCAACCCCCTAGGGGTGACATCATTCTAGATATGGTTGTTGCCGTAATGATTGCCGTTATTTTCAAACAAATCCCCAAACCAACCCCATAGGGGTGATGTCATTCTAGATAATGTTATTGCCGTAATTATGGACATTGTTTTTGATAAACATTTTCAACCCCGTAGGGGTGATGTCATTCTAGATATGGTTGTTGCCGTGGTTATGGAAATTGTATTTCGATATACATTTCCAAAATCCCGTAGGGATGACATGATATTATAATATGTTTATGTATTTTTGAATTTTATCATCAAAAATGGTCTAAATATGTGGAAATGGCATTGTTTAAAGGTGTTTTTATTAATGGGAATCACCGGTTATACTCAAATAAACATAGGTATCGAGCCCAGTACGTGCGTTCGAATTCCATTTGAATTGACGGCCTACAACAATATGTTGGTACCGGTAATTTTAAACAACAAGGACACGGTAAAACTGATGTTTCACACCGCTGCCGATGCGGTCAATCTAACCGAAGCAGCCACCAAACGCGTAAAATTGGATTTCCAACGTACCGACAGCGTCAAAAGTTGGGGTGGGGACCACAACACCTCTAGATTTAGCCCGGTCAATACGGTGCAACTCGGGACTATACTATTTGAAAATGTTCCCATTTGGGAAGACACCAATTCAGGACAGGGCAGCGACGGAAAGTTTGGAATAAATCTGTTTGAGGGCAAAACCATAACATTTGATTTTGAAGCTCAGGAATTGCTGATAAGCGACGATTTGCCATTGGATATAACAGCCTATAGTAAACAGCCGTTAATCCGTGAAAACGGCTATTTGTTTATCGAGGCTGTAGCTGCTATCAACGATGAGGTAGTAGTCAACAAATACATGATTCACAGCGGATATGCCGGATCCGTATTATTTGATGATGTATTTGTCGAAAAATTCGGTATAGCTGAAAAGCTGACTGTCATCGATCAAAAAGAACTCAGAGACTCGTTTGGAAATGTATTAAAAACCCAAAGGGCTGTATTGCCGCAATTCCGCATCGGAAATTTCCTTTTGGACGTGGTTCCCGTCGGTTTCTTTAGCGGTGCTTTGAGTCGTCAAAAAATCAGTGTAATCGGAGGCGATATTTTAAAGCGCTTTCAAATGGTTATGGATTCGAAACGGGAGTTTATTTATTTAAAGAGCAATGCATTAATAAACGATATATATAAGGGCGTTTAATAAAGTTTTAACTCTATTTACAAACGTTATAGCCGAGCTATTTTCTTTGATTACCCCTCACTACTATACAAAAAACATGAAAAACACGATTTGTCTTTTAATGATTCTATTCGGTTTAACGGGAACCGCACAAAAAAACATCAGCATCGAGGAGCAATGGAAGCGAATCGAAGAACAAATAAGCGAAGGAAAATTTTCGAGTTTGCAACCCGACATTAACCGCGTTTTAGAGCAAGCGCGTAGAGAAAAGGACTATCCCAATGCGATTAAGGCGCTTTTTTACGATGCTAAAATTAAAATCGTGACTTCGGATGAGCGAATAGGTAATTTTGAATATATTTTTGAACGCTTACAGGGGGAGTTAAAGCTGTCAACCGGAGCGTCAAAAGCTATTATTGAAGTGTATTTGGCAACCTTATATACGATGTATTACTCGGAGAATCAATGGACCATAAATAGTAGAACCCCAATTGAAAATCAAGATTCAAAAGATTTAAAAACCTGGACTGCAAATACTTTTTGGGACAAGGCAAATGAATATTATGAACGGGCGTTGGTAGATAAGAAGCTTTTACAAAGGAATAAAATAACAGATTGGAAAGAAACATTTATCTGGCCGAGTGCGGTTGAAATGAAGGTAGATTTCTCTGTTTATGAACTTTTATCGTTTCGTTATATTTCATTTTTAAATAGTAATGATTTTAAATTGCCAAAAGAACTGAAATTGGCTAATAAAAGAAAAGCTCAGGTATTGTTAAGTGGTTTAATTGCAAATTTTCAAAAGCGAAAGGATCGTGAGGGAGAGATTTATGCGCGATTATTTGAAATTCAGTATCAAAATGAAAATTTTGAATCTACTTCTGAAAAATACCGACTCTTAGTAGAAAAATACCCACAGTTACCCGCTAATGTTTACATCTATAGAAATTGGATAAATAAGCTCTATCAAGTAACAGCGGATAGTGAGAAAAAAGCATCTTATGATCTGATTTTAGATTTGATTAAAAAAGTACAGCACGATTTTCCGGATAGTGATTTAAATTCAGATTTACTTCAATTAGAAATTCAGATTCACTCATCTCATTTACAAGTTCTTTCCGAAAAATATTTGATTGCCAATCAAAATAATCCCATTGAAATAGAGCATAAAAACACGGATAAATTGTTTTTTAAAGTATTGAGGTATACTGGAGACAGCTTTGATTTTGATGAAAGATGGGATAATTATTCAAATAAGTATAAGGCTTCATATTATCAAAAGTATATCGATGCATATCCTGTGGTGGCTGAAAGTCAGATTAGCCTTAAAGCTTTTGACGATTTTAATAAGCATAAAACCATTATCAATTTGGACCCTTTACCGCAGGGGGCTTATTTTATTTTAACATCAGATAAACCTTTTTCGGACTTAAATGATAACAGTACTGTAGTCATGAACAGTGTGTATATGACTACGTCGGCCATGCTGTTTGACGACCGTAAAGTTCGTGTTTTAGACCGATATACGGGCAAGCCCTTGGCGCATCAACCCTTGATGATTTATCGAGAAGATTACACTGGAATAGCGGACGTTCAAGGGGAGGCACTAAAAAAAATATGGAAAAAGGAAGTGATATCAGACTCAAAAGGAACCTATGTTTTTGATTTTAGTAATGAAGACGAAGATGATTATTACTTTTCCATTAAGGGTGAAGAGGTGTATTATGCTTATGATTTTAGTGTTGAAGATGATGTGAAGAATGAACAGTCAAGCCATACAAATATATTTACAGATCGAGCCATTTATCGCCCGGGACAAACCGTGTATTTTAAAGCCATCATTACAACTACTAATAATCAAAAGAAGCAAGGTGTTGTGGCTGGTCAAAAAGTAGAAATCACACTGAAAGACGCCAATCACAAAGCGGTTCAAACCTTAAATTTGACAACCAATGAATTTGGTTCGGTGCAAGGGGAGTTTGTTTTACCTCAGTCGGGTTTATTAGGCTATTATTCCTTGCAATCCTCGTTAGATGGTTATAAAGGTTTTTCGGTAGAAGAATACAAACGACCAAAGTTTGAAGTGCTTTTAGATACCCTAAAAGGAAACCATCATTTTGGCGATGAGATCAAAGTAAGTGGCAAGGCCAGCGCTTTTTCAGGAGCGGATATCGATCAAGGCAAGGTGACTTACCGCGTTTTTAGACAAGCATATTCTTTTGATCCTTTTTATAGGACACCACACGGGTATCGAAATAGCGATTCTGAAGAAATTGCTTTTGGAATGCTGCTCACCGATGCAAACGGGCGTTTTGAAATTCCGTTTAAAGCAGTCGCTGCAGATCAAAAGGAAGATAACCCGCGTACGTATAGCTATCGAGTCGAAGTAGCGGTTATGGATGATAATGGCGAAACGCATACGGCCGAAAGCGCCGTGTTGATTGGTGATTTGGGGCTGTCGTTTACCTATAACTTACCGGAGGTAATAACGCCAGATCAGCTCAATCAATTTGCGGTTCGGGTCACTAATTTAAACGGACAGTTGGTCAGTGCTCAAGGAGGCATGGAGATTTATCCTTTAGTGGCGCCTCAACGCGTTGTAAGAGAAAGTCCTCTAGAGGTGGACTACCAGCATTATACAGAAGAAGAATTTATCCAATTATTTCCGCACGAACCTTATGGCGATGAAAGAACGCCATCTAAATGGGATAGGGCAGAGAAACTTTTAGACACTCGTTTTGATACAGAAAAGACGAGTGAGATTCATTTTGACACAACTGCTCCACTAATACCGGGTAAATATTTGCTTAAAAGTTGGGTGTGGGACCAGCAACAAAAAATAGAGTCGGAACAAGTATTTGAAGTCAAAAACAAGGGAACTAAATTGGAGGAGTCTCGAAAAACACTCAATTTAGAATTTAATAAGGCAACCTATCAAGTGGGAGATGTAGTCCATTTACAGTTGTTCTCTCCTTTAGAAGACTCTTATGCTGTAGTAGCGGTCTTTCACAAAAACAAACTCATCAAAGAGGAGCTCGTTTCTATAAGTGGAAAAAAGGGGGTATTTGAGTTTCCTATATTGGAATCTTATCTAGGCGGAGTTCATGTGAATATCTTGATGATTAAATACAACAGCCTAGTATCACAGAACATCCCTGTCGAAATTTCTTTTCCGCAAAAAGTGTTGAATATAAAAATGGCTACTTTACGCGATAAATTGCAACCAGGAGCTAAAGAGAAATGGGAATTAACCATATCAGGCTCGAAAAAGGATCAGGTACTAGCAGAAGTTTTGGCGGGTATGTATGACGTGTCTTTAGATCAGTTTGCCAAAAATAGTTTTGGTGAGGACTTTATGCTGTTGCCAAGTGATTATTATTACTATGACAACAAGTATTTATATGACAACCGTGAGGCTTTTTCTGTAGAAAGTGAATCCAGTCGTTTTAGAAACCACTTTTTTTCTAATGGAGTGGCTATAGCCGCCGCGACTTTAAACTTCTATAGTTTTAATTTTGACGAGACTTACGCAACGCTTAAACGCAGTCTAACAGGAAGTGTGCGGGGGTTATCCATATCTAAAAATGTGGGGGTTACCGTTGGCGATAAAGAGATGGGGAATGTAGTTGTAGATGGAGTAAATGTTACAGGAAGCTTTGGTGCGGCGCCAACTATAGGTATTGGAGGTTCGCAGTTTTTAGAAGAAGTTATTACTCTTAAAAAAGAAGGCGAATCGGAAAAATTTAAATCGATAGAAGTCCGTAAAAATCTAAGGGAGACGGCTTTCTTTTACCCCAATTTAAAAACCGACAAAAGCGGCAATGTCAAAATAGAATTTACCATGCCGGAGAGCCTGACGGAATGGAAGTTTATGGCTTTTGCCCATACCAAAGATTTACAGACGGGGTATTTTGAGACCCGTGTTAAAACGCAAAAAGATTTGATGATAGTTCCCAATGTACCACGATTTTTACGCGAGAGCGACCGGGTGGTGGTAACGGCAAAAATCGTAAATCTCTTAGATGAAGAAACCGCTGGTCAGGCGAGTTTGATGTTGTTTGATGCCCTGACGATGAAACCGATTGATCATTTGTATAACAATCAAAATAACCTTCGAGAATTTAAATTAACAGCAAGCAGTTCTACTTCGGTGAACTGGGAAATCACCGTACCGAAAAACAGCCCACCGATTACCTATCGTATGGTAGCTGCAACGGCTGATTTTTCCGATGCGGAAGAAAGTGTGCTTCCCGTATTAACCAATCGAATATTGCTTACTGAAACCCTGCCTATATTCGCAAAAGAGGGACAGCGGAAAACCTTTGAACTCGATGCTTTAAAAAATAGTAGTTCGAAAACTTTAGAACATTTTAAGTTGACTTTGGAAATGACGACCAATCCCATCTGGATGGCTGTTTTTTCATTGCCCTACTTAAGAGAGTATCCGTATGATTGCTCCGAACAGTTGTTTGGCCGTTTGTATGGAAATACAATCTCGCAACAATTGTTGAATTCAAATCCGAAGATAAAAGCGGTTTTTGACGATTGGAATTCCAAGGGAGAATTAAAATCCCCTTTAGAGAAAAACCCAGAACTCAGAAATATTTTAATAGAAGAAACCCCTTGGCTGCGCGATGCGGAATCCGATACCGAACAAAAAAAGCGATTGGCCTTGTTGTTTGATTGGAATAAAATGCAAAATGAATACGGAGTCGTATTGGAAAAATTGCAAAAAAGACAACTCCCAAACGGCGGTTTTTCTTGGTTTGATGGCGGCGCTGTAAACCCCAATATTACCCTTGAAATTTTAAGCGGTTTTGGAAGTTTAAAGAAAATGGGTGTAAAAAAAGAAATAGCCGATTCGTATGCCGCTATAGAAGAGAAGACCCTACAGTTTTTAGACCAGTACTATTATAAAAACTATTTAGATACTAAGGAGAAAGAACAGGGTCTTCAAAACGATCAAATACAGTATTTATATGCGAGAAGTTTCTTTTTAGACGAAAAACCACTGAGTGCAGATTTGAAAAAAATGGCAGCTTCTTATGTGTCGATGATATCGGAAAAACCTACGGAAAGCGCCTTGTCCATTAGAGTAATGGAAGTTTTGATTTTGCATCGATTTGGAAAAACAGCCGAGGCAAAGACGATACTGCACCAACTAAAAGAAAGAGCGGTGATGTCAGACAAAATGGGCATGTATTGGAAATCCAATCAAGCGGGTTGGCAGTGGTATCAAACCCCTATTGAAACGCAAGCCTTGCTGATAGAAGCTTTTGATGAGGTTGCTCGTGATGAAAAAGCTGTAGCGGAAATGAAGATTTGGTTGTTAAAAAACAGAGCTACAAACGGCTGGAAGTCCACCAAGGCAACCACAAAAGCGGTATATGCACTGTTAAATACGGGTGCATCACCGTTGGATGCTGCAAGCGTTGTCGATATATGGGTGGGCAAGCAGCAAATAGATGTAAAACAAGAAGCACAGTCGGGTAGCGGTTATACAAAACACACTTGGAACAAAGAAGCTATTTCAAAAGACCAAGCGATAGTAACGGTTGACAAACAAAGTGCGGGTACCGCATGGGGAGCTTTGTATTGGCAGTATTTCGAAGACTTGAATAAAGTTGATAAAACATCTACCAACATAAAAATCCACAAGCAAATGTACATCGCAACCAATTCGGCTTCAGGTCCTGTTTTAAAGGCGGTAACCGATTCAAATCCGATTAAAGTGGGTGATAAAGTAACGGTACGCCTTGAGGTAACCACCGATCGCGATATGGAATTTGTACACCTCAAAGACATGCGTGCCAGCGGATTGGAGCCCATCAATGCAATTTCTGGATACAAATGGGGCAATCGCACCGCTTATTACCAAGAGACTAGAGATGTGGCTACAAACTTCTTTATCGACGCGCTAAAAAAGGGAACCTATGTGTTTGAATACGAACTCAGAGCCAATACAGCTGGGGTATTTTCAAACGGGATAGCTACTTTACAAAATATGTACGTACCGGAAATGAGTGCGCATACGGAAGGCGTCGTAATAGAAATTAAATAATTAGACATAAAAAACACGGCTAAAGGAGTTCTTGAACTTCTTTAGCCGTATAGAGAATTTTTAGCTAATTTCTTTGCGATTTACTAAGTCTAAAAAATGGAAATTTATAAGGCTGTGGTGACAAAAGGAGAAAATTTGAATTTCTAATTTAAATTCTAATTTCGCCAAATTTTTGTTATCTACAAAACTCTTCTAATTTCTGACATTTCAAGTAAAATATATTTAGTACCAATTTCGAATTCAATTTCAGCACGATGACGATTTTTGGCTGTACCTTCCGTAGTAGTAATTGATAAAATCTTACCAAAACCAAATCTCTTATGAAATATTATATCATTTGGTCTTAATAAAGCTATTTCAGTAGTTGATAGCAGTCCACCTACATTAGATGGCAATCCATGTTCAATATTTTTTTCAATAATTTCATTTGGTGCTAATTCATAAAGATAGCGATTCTTACTATTATTTTTTTCAAGTACTGCTATTTTATTATTTAGTATAGATAAAGAATTCAAAATTAATTCTGTTTCAGAAGATATTTTTTTATTTTCTTTTAATTTAGCAGGTGTAATGCTTAGAAGAGAAACCAATGAATTAATTTCTTCACCTTGACTTTTATAAGTATTCTGTATTAATTCTGCTAAATTTTCAACTTCAATTTGAACATTATCAATTCTTAAAGTAGAATCGTATTCGAAGTCTCTAAAACCTTGTATGTCGAAAATACGTTTTGTATTTTTATCTTTTAAGAGAGTAACAGGTTTGTTAAAAGCTTGTCTAATACCTAATTCATATAATACATTTGGATTTTGAGAGCTTAAATCACATATAGCCATTTCAGATTCAATTATTCTTTTAATTATATCTAGCGCTATATAATTTGTGTTTATAATTTCATCTGCTCTAACCGCTTTAAATCCAGCTAATTCACAAGCTGGAACAATTAAATAATAATATACTCTATCAAAATGACCATCAGAGTAATTTGTATTATTACTAATAGGCATAATAACAAAACATTCTTTAATTTTAGTTTCGCTCATTTTTGAAGTTAAATTTTTTGTATTGTAGCTAACTGGTTCTTATTAAAGTTGCTTCAATATTTTCATTTGATTTATTGAATTTATAATAAAAGAATAACCACAAATACTAGTCAAATCTAGTATGTTTTGTACCAGGAAGTATTACGCTCACTAAAGTATTTTGTGTAGTTTTCTTAATCTTCAAAGGATTGGTTCATTTATAAAAAACTCTACTATTTCTGCAATGTCGATTAGTCCATGTAGTGGATCTAATATTCTTCAAGTTTTCATTAATATATTCTTAGGTTTTGAAGTTGATATTGTATTAAACAATTTCCATTGACATTCTTGTCTACTAAACCATTTATCAATTTTCCAAAAGCCAGATAAAATTCCCGTAAATTTGTCGCGAACATAAGGGTACTTTTGTTAACAGCTGTACGGAAAACCGTAAAGTCAATTAAAAAACAATAAAATAGCTTGTGTTTTTAATTAAAAAAGAGTATATTTAAGAGGATAGACCACCTTAAAGCAGTAGGGGATACTGGGGTAAACAAAAAAAGCCTAACCAAGGTTAAGCTTTATATACGGTTGATGGAGGGATTACCTATTTTGTATTAGCTGTTCTAAGCGCAGCATCATCTCGTCTTTTTCTTGGAGCATCCGCTCGTAGAGGGCAATTTTTTCGTTGTGCAGTTCGATGATTTTGTCGATTGGATTAACGTTAAATACGGGTGTGTTACCTGTATTTAAAAATGAGCCTTCATTAAAAGTATTTGCAATAATGTTTACAGCCTGTTCCTCATCAAAATTTTCAATGGCTTCTGCGGGTATTTTTAGTATTTGCGCCACTTGTTGCAGTAAACTGCTTTCTATGGCTTCTTTTTGCTCGAGTAGGGATATTTTTTGCTGATTCCAGTCTTCTCCCAATTCAAAAGCCAAGGCGTCTTGTTTGATACCTAGCATTTCTCGAAAACGTTTGATGTTTCTGCCTTGGTGGATTTTGCGGTTGCTGCTGTTTTGTGTCATGGCGTCAAAATTAAAATAAACTCTGAGTTAAAGATAATTAAATTGCTGTAAAAAACGGCTATATGTTTGTAATTTACAGTTTGAGACTGTTTTTTACCGCGTTTAAAATACCTTTTTTTATCACTCACTTTTAAATGGCGTGATGATGAAAAACAAGACAAAAAACGAAATAAAGACAAGACAGTTAACCATTTGCGGAAAATATACTCCTAAAAAATACGGTAGAGGCAGCACTTTTCCGATGGTAGTACTCAGTGGAAAATGGTTTGAAGAGATTGGTTTTAAACCCGGTCATGTGATTGATGTTATTTATAGCAATACCGGTTCTGTGGTGCTTACTTTGGCCAAGGAACAGCGCTTTGATCATTTAAAGTAAAGCGGTTTTTTCACAATACACTTTTGCTACCGCATAAAATTGTGATCGGCAAGTCGTAATTGCTTTTTGGGAGCAGGAATTTACTTGCATTATTTTTTAGTTGGTCGTTTTGCAGTATGGCGGCAATGCGAGCTTTTATTTATTTAAAATATTTGTTGTATCAATCACTGGTACATAACAAATCTTCGCTGCTTTTAATTTCTTTCGACTCGTTTAATCGATTGATAACAACCGTTGTGTCTTCAAGTTGAAATACAGGATATTTTCCAATTTTAATAGAGATTTCAACAATTTTTTCAATGCTGAAATTAATTTGTCCGTCATTTAGAATCTGTGATACGCGGCCTTTGCTGATTCCCAAGACTTGTGCAAGCTGCGTTCTATTGAAATTATTCCTTTCCATAAATTCAACAATGGCATGGTATAAAACCCCGTTAATACCCTCAATCCAATAGGAAGGTTGATTCAGTATTTTTTCTAGGTTATCTTTCATAATGATATGCTTTGATAATTAGTTCAACTTTTTTAATGTCTTCATCCTGGCTGTCTTTATTTCCTCCCATTATTATAACGCGACCCGTCTTTTCTTCATGAAATAAATACACTCGTATTCTGCCCGATTTTGCTTCAAAAACCTTATAATTAACCGGAAGCCCTTGAAGCATTCGAAACTGTTTTTGCGGTCTCATTTTTAGATTGGCTGTATCCTCAATAATTCTAATAGTCGCCGCTAGATTCGATAGTAAATTTCCGTCCCTCTCAATTTCCTTAAAAAAAGCTTCAAACAGACTCTTGCCGTTTTTGCACAATTCATACACATCAATTTTGGTATTGCTGGGTATATGTGAAGACAAAGTTAGTGAATATTTTTTCAAAATGTTTAGCTATATCTAAATTATGGGTGGTTTTAATAGTATCCTAACTGCAAAATTTTGCAGAATATGTCGTGTATTGGCTATAGTGGGGGATTGGGAATACGAAACGATTAATTTTACATTAGTCTAAACATCAGTGTCTTTTCGTTTTGTAAAACATAAAAAAAGGAAATTTATACGGATTTTGCAATAAAAAAAAGGAGAAATCTAAAATTTCTCCCTTAAGTCGGTATTCCGCCAAAGCGAATTTTTATAAAATAAACGTATTTTGTGGCAATGCGGTTTAGGTACATTGCATAATATAGCCGCTTACTTTTGTTTTATCGCACCAAAACACATAACAAATGCCGCCGCTTCCAAAATAGAGTTCGCCATTTTCTGTATTCGGTAAGTCTGTATCCAGTTGCATTAAAAAGTCCATTTTTTCTCCGCTAATTGGACAAATCAGTACTTCTGCACTTTGAATCCAGCTAGGTTCACCACCGAGCCTAAATAAGTTTTCTCTACTGTTTGCACTTCCCCAACTTTGATAAAACCATCTATCGGGCGATGCTGAAAACGAAACAAAGGTTTCCTGTATCGGTAAATCGGAATAAATTTCTATGTTTTTGAGCTCTCCTATTTTTGAAGGTTGCCCATTTTTGTCGTGTTGGTAAAACACCGCGCCATATTCATTGAGTTCTCGAATATGCATACCTAAGGTTAGAGTGGATAAATCCGATATCTGAAGTCCATCGGGAATTTGATCAAATGTAATCAGGTGCATAAATGGATTATTTGCATGATGGTCAATCACTCCGCCAAATTTATAGGTATTTTCGTCCGCTTTTAAATTCCAAGTCGGGTGCTGTTGTTTGTTAAGATGACTGGGTCTATCATTGACGAAATAATTTTTGGGAAAACTAAAATGCCTAAGTACATTGGGGCAATAAGGTTCTATGCGCCCCTGTCGTTTTGTAAATCCAACGAGCTCTAAATACGCGAGTAGATAATCTTCTAAATCATCCTCGTCAAAAAGCTTGTTCTTTAGGGCATAGTCATGCGCAAAAATGATAATCTCCAAATTTCTAGTCTCCAATAAACGCTCAAAAAGCGCTTGTTTATCTGTAATACTGGTTTCAGCGCTGATAAATAGGTTTTTAAAAATGGGAATAACATCCATGGCTAAATTCCTCCAGGGGTATGCTTCAAAATAGGTGTACTCATTGGGTTTTAGTTCAAAGATTAGCCTGAGGTGTTGATGCAATAATTCAGGGAACTGCAAGCTGGCATATTCAATGACGCTTTCAGCATTCTCATTCTTTTGTTTTGTAAGAATTTCCACGGCAATAGTGATGAGTTCATCAAATTGAGGTTGGTCTATATAGCTCAGAATATCATTGAAAATCGTGGTGTTTTTGTCGAAGGTATATAGGAATTTCGATGCAAATGCAAAGGCATCATTCGAGTTTGATGCCAAGTTAAACAGTCGCTCATAAAGGTTTGTTGTTTGCCAACCGCTTGTTTTGAAATCGCTGATTAATTGTGCTGCCTTGTCCGTCATGATACTGTAATTGAGATAGTAAGGTTTGATTACAAATATCCGAAAGTTTTGCGAGAATTTAAAAGTGTATAACTAGTAATTAGAAGCAATAAAGCTTTTTTAAGAATAACTTAGATAGGTATATTTAAAAACCCGATGCCTAAACATCGGGTTACAAGAGTAAAAAAACTAAAGAAAAAATAATTAACTAAATAAATAAAAAAAGTATTATTGCCAGCCTCCACCTAAGGAGCGGTATAGTTCAACACGAGCTGCGAGTAAATCTCTTTTGCTGGTAGCCAATTCCAATTCACTGTTCAAAAGTTGCGCTTGTGAACTGATGACTTCCAGATAATTAACCAGACCGCTTTGGTATAACAAATTGGCTTTTCCAATGGCTTTTTCGAGCGTTTGAACCTGATTTTGCAGCAGTTGTTGTTGTTCGTTTAATTTTTCTATCGATACTAGGGCGTTGGACACTTCCGATACGGCAATTAATACCGACTCTCTAAAGTTAATCACGGCTTTTTCGCGTTCTACCAAGGCTATTTTGTACTTGGTTTTAATGGTTTTGCCTTGCAATAAGGGTTGGGTAATACCGCCGGCTATAGTACCGAATAGGGAAGCCGGTATGGTAAACCAATTGCTGGTTTCAAAACTGTTTAATCCGGTGCTGACTCCGATTTTTAAGCTGGGATAAAAATCTGCTTTGGCCATGCCTACCTGAGCGTTGCTAAGGCTTAAGGCGAGTTCTGCTTGTTTTACGTCGGGCCTGTTAGATACCAAAGCCGTCGGTAAACCCGTTTTTAATTGTGAGTTGTACGGCAACAGGGGTAAACCGGCACTTCTTTCAATGGCTGTTGGAAAAGTCCCCGTTAAAAGGCTTAAAGCGTTTTCCTGTATCGCGATCTGTTGTTCAAAAAGCGGAATCAATTTTTCCGCATTTAATTTTTGCGATTCGATTTGTGCCACGGCCAGCGAGGTCACTTGACCGGCTTCAAACTGCCATTGAATAATCGAGCGCGTACTGTCGTTAAGCGCCGCGTTTTTCTTAGCGGTTTCCAATTGGTAGTCGAGCATCAGCAAATTGTAATATCCTTTGGCTACTTCAGCAATCAGTGTGGTTTGGATGGTCTTTTGCACTTCTTCCGTTTGCAGGTATTGCGCCAAAGCTCCTTTTTTCTGATTCTTGATTTTGCCCCAGATATCCGCCTCCCAAGACAAACCGAGATTGACGGAATAATCTTCGATGTGATTGCGCGATAAAGCCATGTTCAAGTTCGTTCCTGTCAGACTGTTTTCAGAAGGCCTGCTGCTGTTGGCTTGAATGCCCAGTTGCAATTCGGGTATATTTGCCCATTTGGATTTGGTCCATTGCAATTGCGCGATTTCAATGTTTTTTAACGCCAATTGCATCTGATTGTTTTTCTGTAAGGCGTTTTCGATTAAAGGTCGTAATGCGTCTTCGACAAAGAAGTCACTCCACGGCAGGCTGGCGATACTGCTATCGTCAGCGGCGACTTCAGTGCCCCGAAAGCTCTCGGGTAGGGCTGCAGCCGGATATGTCACGTCTTTGGAAACGCTACAGGAGTGAAGTGTTGCGACCAAAATCAAGGCCGCAACAGTATATATATTATTTTTTTTCATAGGATATTTCATCAGGGATATAATTAAATTTCATCCTCCTCTTCAGTGGAGATGGGACCGGAAATTTTTTCGTGTAAGATTTGGAATACGATGAATAATACCGGAATTATAAACAATCCCAATACCACTCCTGACAACATACCTCCGGCAGCTCCGATACTGATCGAGTGGTTACCCATAGCAGACGGCCCTTTGACATTCATCATCGGAATCAATCCCGCAATAAAAGCAACGGAGGTCATGATAATCGGTCTTAAACGCAATTTTGACGCTTCCATTACAGAGAAAACCAAAGTCTTTCCTGCGCGACGGCGTTGCAAGGCAAATTCGATGATCAGGATGGCGTTTTTGGCCAGCAAACCAATCAACATCACCAGCGCTACTTGTACGTAGATGTTGTTTTCAATACCCGCCAGTCCAATGGCGACAAATACTCCGATGATACCCGTTGGTATGGATAAAATCACCGCAAAAGGCAAGATATAACTCTCGTATTGAGCGGCCAATAAGAAATAGATAAACAACAGCGACAGCGTAAAGATGATTAACGATTGTCCGCCAGAGGATAACTCTTCCTTGGTCATACCGGAAAACTGATAACTGTATCCCGTAGGCAATTGCTGTGCAGCTACTTCTTCTACAGCCTTAATCGCATCTCCCGAACTAAAACCCGGATTGGCAATGGCGTTGATGCTGATTGAATTGAACAAATTGTATCTCGAGGCCGTTTCCGGTCCGTAAACGCGTTTCAAAGTAACCAAGGTGTTGATTGGAACCGCTTCGTTGCGTTTGTTTTTAACAAACACGCCTTCCATAGCATTGAGGTTGGAACGGTCGTCTTTTTGCGCTTGAATCATCACGCGGTAATACTTTCCAAAACGGTTGAAATCCGACGCCTGAGACGAACCGAAATACGCCTGCATCGTCTGTAAAATTTCTTTGACATCTACTTGCAATTGCGCCGCTTTGATTTCGTCTACTTCGAGGTCGTACTGCGGATAATCGGCTTTAAAAGTGGTAAAGGCAACGGCAATTTCCGGACGTTGCATCAGTGCGCCGATAAATTGATTTCCAATTTCGCTAAACTGGTTTAAACTACCGCCAGTTTTGTCTTGTAAAACCATATCCAATCCGTCGACATTGCTGAATCCGGGTACTGTTGGAAAGGTAAACACAAAGAAATTAGCGCCTTTAACCACCGATAATTTCTGATTTACTTCGCCCATAATTTGATTGATATCGCTCACAGCTCCGCGTTCTTTGTTCGGTTTCAACAGTAAAAAGATAACACCGGTAGACGGGTTGGTCGATTGGGTCATGATGTTAAAGCCCGACATGGCATTGACAATCTTTGCCGAAGGCAATTGGGCTATGATAGCCTCTGCCTCATCCATGATTTTTTTAGTGCGCTCCAAAGATGTTCCACCCGGAAGGGATACGGAAATAGCCATAAACCCTTGATCTTCTGAAGGGATAAATCCGGTTTTGGTTTTGTTTACCAGCAGTACAGTGGCCAACATCACCAAGGCCAAACCACCCAAGCTCAACCATTTGTAGCGAATCATGGTACGGATACTGCCCAGATACTTATTGGCCAGGTTGTCAAAACCGCGATTGAATCCGATAAAGAATTTTTCCTTAAACGTCTTTTTTCGTTCGGGTTCTGTTTGCGTACCGTGGTGGGTACTCTTGAGGAATAAGGCAGCTAAAGCCGGACTCAAGGTTAGGGCGTTCACGGCCGATATGATGATGGCAATGGCTAGGGTAAGGGCAAATTGTCGGTAGAAAACCCCGGTAGAGCCTTCCATAAAGCCCACCGGTAAAAATACGGCAGCCATCACTAAGGTAATTGAGATAATGGCACCGGTAATCTCACTCATAGCCGATTTGGTCGCTGCTTTAGGCGATAAATGAGACAACTCCATTTTGGAGTGTACCGCTTCGACGACGACAATCGCGTCATCGACGACGATACCAATGGCTAAAATCAAGGCAAACAGTGTTAATAAGTTGATGGAAAAACCAAACAACATCATAAAGAAGAAGGTTCCCAAAATCGCAACCGGAACCGCTATGGCCGGAATTAAGGTGGAACGGATGTCCTGTAAAAAGATAAACACCACTAAAAACACCAAGATAAAGGCTTCAATCAAGGTGGTAATTACCTGATTGATCGATTGGTCTAGGGCGTCTTTGGTATTGTACAAAATCAGGTATTTAACCCCTTTTGGAAAGTCTTTGGAAACCCGTTGCATCAATTCATCTATGGCTACTTGAATTTCACTGGCATTGGAACCCGCTAACTGCATGGTACCGATGTTGATTCCGGGTTTGGCATTTACCTTGGTGGAACTTCCGTAGGTATAGGAACCCAATTCTACTTTGGCCACATCTTTTAAACGCAAAACAGAGCCGTCTGCATTGGAGCGGATGATGATGTTTTCGTATTGAGAAGCTTCGTTGAGTTTCCCTTTGTATTTGATGACGTATTCAAAAGATTCGGTGCTGCTCTCACCAAATTTACCCGGAGCGGCTTCCAAGTTTTTATCTTGTATGGCTGCGGTAACTTCGGCGGGAGTCAGGTTGTAGGTGGCCATTTGGGTTGGATTTAACCAAACGCGCATCGCATAATCTTTATTACCTCCAAAAATGGTGGATTGACCCACACCAGAAATCCTTTTTATTTCGGGTATGATGTTGATTTGGGCGTAATTGGCTAAAAAGGTTTCATCAAAAGCTTTATCGTCTTCAGCGTATAGAGATACTACCATCAACAAACTGTTTTGTTGTTTGTTGGTAGTGATTCCGGCTCTGATAACCTCTGCCGGCATTTGATTCGTAGCCTGTGCCACGCGATTTTGAACGTTTACGGCGGCTTGATCGGGATCTGTTCCCAATTTAAAGTACACCATAATCGAAAGCGAACCGTCGTTACTGGCCGTAGAAGTCATATAGGTCATGTTCTCCACACCGTTAATCGATTCTTCCAAAGAAGGGGCCACGGCCCGCAAAACGGTTTCTGCGTTGGCACCGGGATATAAGGCGGTAACGAGTACAGAGGGGGGAGCAATATCTGGGAATTGCTGTAAGGGCAGTTTGTACAATCCCAATACCCCCAAAATAACGAGGATGATAGAGATTACAGTGGCCAGTACGGGTCTGTTTATGAATTTTTTAAACATGGAGGTTTACTTATATTTTAGAATTAGTGAGGGCAGCGGTGGCTGGGCTAGGGGTTTCCGGTTGTATGGTCATGCCGTCTTGTAGTCTTTCAAAACCTTTGAGTACGATGCGATCGCCGGATTTTAACTGCTGATCAATCAGATAGTCATTACCACTGCGGCCGATGATTTGTACCGGTGTTTTAAATACTTTGTTGGAAGCATCCACAGCAAAAACAAAAACTTTGTCTTGAATTTCTACGGTGGCCTCTTGCGGAATCAACAGTGCTTGGCTGTGCTGCATTTTCAATTGAATTTTTCCGGTATTGCCCGAACGCAAAGCCCCATCGGGATTTGGAAATGTAGCGCGCAACATAATAGCTCCGGTATTTTTGTCAAATTGACCGTCGATGACATCGATTTTACCGAGTTCTTTATAGACTGTTTTATCTGCTAAGAGCAAGGAAACCGGTGCGAGATTTTTGACTTTATCGCCCAAAGTGCTGCCTTCGTATTGGTTTTTAAACTGAATAAAATCCATTTCTCCCAAAGAGAAGTAGGCGTAGACCTGTTGTATATTAGACAAGCTCGTCAAAGCTTCCACGTCGGTTGGAGCGAGTAAGCTACCCTGACGTTTGGGCAATCTGCCGATATAACCGTTTACCGGTGCCTGTATGCTGGTATAGTTGAGATCAATTTTGGCGTTTTCGACCATGGCTTTGGCCTGTTCTAAGGTAGAAAGCGCTATTTTATGAGCGGCTTGAGCCGTTTTTAACTGGTAGTCCGAAACCACTTTGTTCTGTACCAATGGCGTTAATTTGTCTATTTCCAATTGAGTGTTGATCAAGGCTGCTTTGGCGGCATTGAGATTTCCCGTGGCCATGTTGAGTTGCTCTCTAAACGGGCGTTCGTTTATTTTAAACAACAATTGACCTTGGGTGACATAAGCACCTTCGTCTATGTATATTTTGTCGAGTACACCGCCAACCTGAGGGCGTATTTCGATATCAACAATACCGCGTATCGCAGCGGGATATTCAGAAACCGTCGTAGTTGCTGTATTTTGCAAGGTGTAAACGGGCAATTGCGGTATAGCAGTTTCCTGTGTAGTAGCTTTTTCTGAACAGGACTGCAGGAAAAAAGCTAAAAGGACACTAGTAAATAGTATTTTTTTCATTTTTGAATAGGGTAGTTTTGAATTAGTGAAAATTATTATTAATTGAGTTAGTTTATTTAACAGCGTTAAGTACTAAAGCATAAGCAGTCAATAAAAGCTCATATCCATAGGGTGTTACAGTAAATGACAAATGTGGGGGTAATGCGGTACATCCATTGGTATATTGGAAGTACGCATCATAGCAAGGGTCTTTAACTATGTTAAATTAGATAACAGCGTTAAGTGAAAGGCAGAAAAAAGAGGTAAATGAGGACTAATTTAATAGCGTAGTACATGATTTTTAGTTTGAAATAAAGTTTAAAGATCTTCTTTTAATGTTCTTAATTTTTCTAACAGCGTTAAGTACATGGGTACAAAGTACTGTATTTTTAATGTTTTACTACATTCTACGAGGAAATTTCTTCTTGATACAGTGATTTGATAATAGCGCTTACGGCATCTTTAAAAATTTGATCATTAGTGGTAGGAGCCAAGCCATTTCCAATCATGTTAACAGAGATCAAACCGTGAATAACAGAAAAAAATGTAAAATACTTTAATTTGACATCGGCATCTGAAGGATTTTGTTGTTCCATCACTGCGGCAATGGTATTGAAAAACAGTTGGTAGGTGGTTTCAGTGTCGGGAACTATAGGTTGTGTACAACACTTCATTTCTACGCCGTACATCACTTGGTACAGCTCCTTGTTTTCAAAGGCAAAATTCCAAAAAGCAATCCACATCACTTCCAATTGTAAGGCGGGATCCGTTTGAGATAATTGGGCTTGCTTAATATTCTTAATCAATCGAAGAAAACCTTTACAAGTCAATTCGTCTAAAATCGCTTGTTTATTGGAAAAATATTCGTAAATTATAGGTGCGGTATATTCGATGCGATCGGCAATCTTACGCATGTTTAAACCTTCCCAGCCTTCTTCTTTGACAATCGCATATGCGGCATCGAGAATACTATTTCTAGTCTCTTCCTTTTGTCTCAATATTCGATCTTTACTTGCCATATTAAATTATCTAACAACGTTAGGCAAAAGTACTGTAATTTTTAATACGATGGATTGGTATTTTAAATATTTATTTTTATTCGAGTATTTTTTATATTAAATAACTGTATAGTAGTGTTTTATAATTTTTTGTTTAATCCATAAATAGGGTGGGAATTCTAAGGGTTAGCTGTTGAGTGGAATCGAAAAGCATATTCATGCGCTGTTGCTCCAAATTATTCTTTAACTTTAGTATGGTATTTTTAAATCGGGATCAATATGGAGACTAAACGGGAAATGCATTATATAACTAGAAGTGGTTGGCTTCGAGCGGCTGTTTTGGGAGCTAACGACGGCATTATATCGACCACGAGTTTGGTGATTGGTATAGCTGCGGCAAGTGACACGAGAGACCCGGTGGTACTGGCAGCAGTTGCGGGTATAGTTGCCGGTGCGCTGTCGATGGCGGCGGGGGAATACGTATCGGTCAGTTCACAGAGTGATATTGAAAAAGCCGATTTAATACGAGAACAGATAGAATTGAATGAGTGGCCAGAGGCGGAGTTGGAGGAGTTGACGCAAATCTATAAAGCAAAGGGACTCTCGTCGGACTTGGCTCGGGAGGTAGCGGTACAATTAACCGAATACAATGCCTTAAAAGCGCATGCACACGATGAATTGGGAATTAGTGAGCTCACCCAGGCAAAACCCTTCCAGGCGGCTATATCATCTGCGGTGGCGTTTATCGCAGGAGGGATATTGCCTTTAGTGGTGGCTATAGTGGCACCCATGCCTTATATGTTGTATTACCAATATGCTTTTGCCATAGTGTTTTTGGCACTTTCGGGCAGTTTGGCTGCGAGAGCTGGTGGTTTTAACAAGGGGAAATCAATCCTGCGCATCTGCCTTTGGGGGACGGTAGCCATGATAGTATCGGCATTGGTCGGTTATATTTTTGGTGTACAAACCGCATAGGAATTATATGAGGAGTTTTGACTAAAAGCCATAAAAAAGGCGAAACACTTGAGGTGTTTCGCCTTATATATACGCTGTAATAGCGGTTAGTTTTGCTCTGAATCTAAGTTGTGAGCACCGTGATTACCGGTTCTATGATCTTGGACTTCTAAGTCTGCATTTACGAAATAAGCACTTCCAAATCCGTTTACATAAGCACCTTTGATCGGTTTTAAATCAAACATGATAAAGTCGTCCATTTCAGAAATAACATCAACCACTTTTCCGTGTCTTGTTTTTAAAGCTTCTAAAGCTCTGTTCCACAAATCACCGCCTTTTTCCACCAAAACAGCTTCGCTATCAATAGTTAGACGATTACGTGCATAAATCTGACGAGATGCAGACTCATCATCGATAAACATAAAAGAAACTTTCTTACCGTCTCTTAAGTTTTTGGTATGGCGTGCCATATAAGAAACTAAAATCTGAAAACTTCCGTCTAAATTTACAAACGGAGCATAACTAGAGTTTGGAATACCCTCTGTGTCGATGGTTGCTAAAATCAACGATTTTGAACTTTCGATCAACTCGTGAACTTTAGGTGCTTTTGGTTGTACTTTGCTGTGGTCTAATTCTGCTGGATTACCATGATTATTACTCATAATATGTGTATTTATTAATAAACTTCAATGTTTTTCCACCTTATTTCACTTGTAAAAAAGATAGAAATTATAATGCGCTAATTTAAACCAAATAAGAATAATATCCTACCCTAAGAAAAAAAATTAAAAGACCAATTGTAGTACTTTTAAGACTTATCAGAGACGTATACTCCCAGCAGTCCACGGTTATAGCCTTTTATAGACAGGGAATATAAACTTATTTTGGGGAATTTTTAAGGGGAATTTCAACGGATAAGCGTGTTTAAAATTGTAAATTTGTGAAAGTCAGATTTTCTTTCTCCAGTTAATTAACACGACAAACAGATAAAATGAGTTCAGAATCATTGGTAAATGCAACGACCCAAAAATATTTGCCATGGCTTGGAGCCATGGCTATTTTTATGCAAGCTTTAGATGCGACTATTTTAAATACCGCCTTACCATCGATTGCGAAAAACCTAAACGAATCGCCTTTAAAATTGCAATCGGTTATCGTTGCTTACACCTTGACTGTGGCTTTACTGATTCCATTGAGCGGTTGGTTGGCCGATAAATATGGAACCAAAAAGATCTTTATGACGGCAGTCGGCATTTTTGCCTTGGGGTCCTTGTGTTGTAGTTTGTCCATTACTTTAGATCAATTGGTGATGTCGCGAATAGTTCAGGCGGTTGGCGGATCGATGATGGTGCCTGTGGCGCGATTGACGTTGATTTATGCCTATCCAAAAGATCAGTTGTTAAAAGTGATTAATTTCATTACGATTCCCGCTCTGATCGGTCCGATGTTAGGGCCTACGGTTGGTGGTTTTTTGGTAGAAACCCTATCGTGGCACTGGATTTTTTTGGTCAATATACCGTTTGGAATTTTTGCTATATGGATGGCGAGTTTTGCTATACCTGATTTTAAAAACCCGGTGAAGCGATTTGATATTTGGGGATGGATATGCTTTAGTGGTGGATTGACAACCTTGACTTTGATTATTGAACGTTGGAATTCGGACGCTGTCAAATTATGGCATTTGGGGGTACTGTTTGCGATTTCTGTTGTCTTAATCAGTTTATATATCTACCATGCTAAACGGGTTGACAACCCATTAATCAATTTAAAACTCTTTAAGATTAGAACTCTAAGGGTTGGATTAATAGCTAATCTGGTTACTCGATTTGGGATTGGCGGTATGCCGCTGATGATTCCTTTAATGCTTCAAGTGGGATATGGTTATTCTGCGTTTTATGCGGGTATTATGATGATTCCTTCAGCCTTATCGAATCTTACGGCACGTTCTTTTGTAGTGCCGATCGTAAGACGATATGGGTATAAGATGACTTTAATGTATAACACAGCGATTTTAGGGGTACTGATAGCGGTGTTTTTCTTTTTACAACAAAATACTCCTTTATATATACTGATACCGATGTTGATGGCACACGGTTGTATCAGTGCCATTCAATTTACATCTTTAAACACCATCTCACTAGCTGATTTGGACAAAGAGACCTCGAGTGAAGGGAATAGTTTGCTGTCGGTTACGCAGCAATTGTCGTTGAGTTTGGGGATCTCGATAGCCGCGATGATTTTAGTCTTGTTTAAAAATAGCGAGTGGTTGGACCACAGTCAGGATATCACTGTATTCCGATATACCTTTTTAGTGATGGGAATCATGACGATTTTATCGTCGCTAATATTTTTGAATCTCAAAAGAGAAGATGGAAATGCATTGTCGGGTAAACGGGTTTACAAAGGTAAAAAGTTTAAAAAGCAACCTTAATCCCAAGCGTGTCGTTGTCATATTCTTTGATTTTTACCGCTGTTGATTGTTCTGGTCTCGATGAATTTTTGGTGGTACGACGGTGCAATTTCGATGCTGTTGTGTTATAAAATGTCAATTGCTACGGTGTGAGCTTTGCAGACTGCTAAAACTTGCGCCCTTTTATATTAACGAGGAAGTTAAAGCTCGTTGGAAGTTAAAGCTCGTTGGAAGTTAAAGTTCGTTGGGGAGTTAAAGCTCGTTGGGGAGTTAAAGCTCGTTGGGGAGTTAA
>DCKE01000018.1:105030-107115 GCA_002320285.1 Flavobacteriaceae bacterium UBA1682
GTTAAAGCTCGTTGGGGAGTTAAATAGCGAACTTGTAAGGATGGTTTTGAGATTATTTTAGTTCTATTCGACCCGCATCTTTAAGCAAATAGCGTAAATCAGAAGGTTTTAATGATAAACAACGAAAATCGAGTTGATCGATAGTCACACCGTCCTGTAGCACGATATTTTTGTTGCGGATGCGGTACAAATCCACATAAGGTGAATCGGTCCATTCTAAAGTGTATTGATAACCGTCTTTGATCAGTTGTGTTTTTGGATCTACTTCGAGAACCATATAGTCGTGAAACGTTTTAATCGTTCCATCAAACGAATTACCTTGATAGGTAGCCATCAAGCAGTAGACGTCGTTTTTACCTTTTAAAGGTTTGGAAAAGGCTTGTACAATTTGGTTTTTAGATCTCAATTGATCCGCTTCCAATTTTTTGAAAGCCCTTTGATCGATACGTGATTTTTCGGTTTTATGCTGTAATAGATAAACCGACTCTTGCCCATAGCTCAGGTTAATAAAGCTGAATAAGCATAAAAATAAGCTAAGTAATCTCATGATTTTTATTGTAAAAATAAGAATTTTATATAATTTGGCAAAATTATAATTTTAAAAAATCGATATACCAAGAATTACAAAAGAAAAATTACAATAAATAAAATTTTATTTACTACGGTAATTCTAAGAAAGCGTTCCAAATTGATCCATTTTCACCACACAAGCCCGTAGGGCTGAAATAATTATAGATTAACGTAATCATTACCAGCACGATGAATTTGGTATTATCGTTCCAAATTTATCCATTTTCACCACACAAGCCCGTAGGGCTGACATAATTTTAGATTAACGTAATCATTACCATCACGATTGTTTAAATATAATCATTCCAAATTTATCCATTTTCACCACACAAGCCCGTAGGGCTGACATGATTATAGATTAACGTAATCATTACCATCACAATGGGATTAGGCATTATCGTTCCACATTTATCCGTTTTCCCCACACAAGCCCGTAGGGCTGACATAATTATAGCCCGTGATTAACATCGTGTTCAACATCGTCATTAACATCGCGATTAATAACGTGATCAACGCCATGATTACCATCACGATGAATTTGGTATTATCATTCCACATTTATCCATTTTCACCACACAAGCCCGTAGGGCTGACATGATTATAGATTAACGTAATCATAACCATCACAATGAATTTGGTATTTCGTTCCAAATTGATCCATTTTCACCACACAAGCCCGTAGGGCTGACATGATTATAGTGATCAACATCGCCATTAATATCATGATTAACAACGTGTTTAACATCGTGATCAACATCGCCATTAATATCATGATTAACAACGTGTTTAACATCGTGATCAACATCGTAATCAACATCGTGATCAACATCGTAATCAACATCGTGTTTAACATCGTAATGAACATCGTAATCAACATGGTCATCAACAACGTCATCAACAACGTCATCAACATCGTGGATTAAATTTGTGATTAACATCGTGATTAGGTTTTTTTATCAAATAAATAGGTGTCGTTGTATTCAACCTGGAATTTTTGCAAAAAATCGATATATTCTTCTTCAAATGTTTTTTTGCGATGATGTTTTTCTTGATTTAATATATATTGATATACGCTGTCAATTTGCGAGTGAGCGTAAGAAAATGCACCATAACCTTCTTGCCAATAAAATTTTTGATTTAACCATCCTTGTTCATTGATGTATTTAGAAGAATTGTTTTTAATATCTCTCACCAAATCTGAAATACACATGGAAGGTTTTATTCCTACAAAAATGTGCACATGATCTTCAGTACCGTTTATAATGATGGGTTTCTGACCTTTGGAGCTAATGATACCCGCGATGTATTTGAAAACTTCTTCGCGCCATTGCTTATTTAAAAGCTTTTGTCTTCTTTTTACTGCAAAGACGTATTGAATATAAATTCGGGAATAGGTATTTGCCATTGTTTTATGTTTTAGATATAATTATTTCATTCTAAAATTAGATTATCCCTACGGGATTGGTTTTTTATGTAGATGTTCCGTGTAATTTTTTTTAATTTTATAATTGTTCC
>DCKE01000007.1 GCA_002320285.1 Flavobacteriaceae bacterium UBA1682
GTATCAGCGTATAGACGTATCAGCGTATAGACGTATCAGCGTATAGCCGTATCAGCGTATAGACGTATCAGCATATAGACACATCAGCGTATAGACGTATCAGCCTATCAGCCTCTCCTAAAGCACTTCGTGAGTCTCTTTAATGATATCCATGACAAAAATACTTTTGGTTTGCGCAATACCCTCAATTTCGGTGAGTTGATTGACAAAAAAATGATGGTAACTATCCATGCTTTCCGCTAATATTTTTAGCATAAAATCAAAATCTCCTGAGATATTATAACATTCGACCACTTCCTTAAACTGAAGAACCGTCTGAATAAATTCTGAACCGGCCTTTTTGTTATGCCTACTCAACGTTATCATACACAAAACCATAATCCCCTTGTTAACCATTTTCTTGTCTAAAACAGCCACGTATTGCTTAATAACACCACTCTTTTCCAGCCGTTTGATTCTCTCATGCGTCGGTGTTGGGCTCAGGTTAATTTGCGATGCGATTTGACGCACCGTCCATTTAGCATTGATTTCGAGAATTTTTAAAATCTCTCTGTCTTTATCGTCAATTTGATAGCTAACATTTTTGGCTTGTTCTGTTTTACTAGACATAGTATGACACATTAAAGTATTTTGTACTATCAAAGGTACATATAAAACAACTCTGTTCTAAATTTTAAATATATTAATGACATTGATGCTAATCTAATTACTTTTGCGCGGACAAATTTAAAAAAATGGATTTAAAGAAAAATATTGTTTTGATTATTGCCTCGATGGGTGTTTTTGTAGAAGCCCTCGATATTGCCATAATAAACCTGACCATTCCCGCTATACAAAATCAATTTCAAGTCAGTAACGACACCTTACAGTGGTTGCAAACCCTATATGTATTACTTTACGGTGGTTTTCTCATCATAGGAGGAAAATTGTCCGATGTGGTCGGGCGCAAAAAAATATTTACGATAGGCGCAGCCCTTTTCCTCATCAGCTCTTTAGGAGCGGGATTATCTACTTCTTTTACAGCACTGGCCTTCTTTAGAGCACTACAAGGTCTCGCAGCAGCCTTAATCATGCCTTCAGCCATATCTATAGTAACCCATACCTTTACCGAGCCACAGGAACGCAGCAAAGCCATTGGTATTTTTAGTTCGTTTGCAGCCATAGGTTCCGGAAGCGGACTTGCTGTCGGTGGATTGATCAGCACCTATTGGGGATGGCATTGGGTTTTTTTAATCAATGTCCCAATCTTGGTCGTGGTCCTGATCGCTTCTTACTTTTTATTGGACAAGGATTCCGTGAGTATCCGCAGCGAAAAAACAGATTATTTATCCAGCATACTTTTAGTGTTTAGCTTGTTGCTATTTACCTACGGTATCCATCAATTTGCAGATTTCGACACCAATTATCTGACCATAATGGGCTCGTTAGCCACTTCCACCATACTGTTTTTCGTGATTTATAAAAGATTAAAAACCATCTCAAATCCGCTAATCAACCTCAGCGTTTTTAGTTCAAAGACGATTATCACCGCCAATGCCGTATTCTTTACTTTAGGGTGCTTTTTTATTGGCTACCTCTTTTTAATCGCCTTGATCCTACAACGAGATATGAATTATACCGCTGCTGAGTCAGGATTACTGTTGGTTCCCTTTAGCATTTTATCAGCAATAGTTGCCAAATTTATACTACCAGCTATTATGAAAAGAGTTCAAATTCTACAACTGGGAGTTATTGGTATGTCATTAATGTCTCTGGGAGGTCTGTTATTAATTTTGACCTTGGTATTTGACTATCCTCTATTTTTGATCTTACTATCTGCGGCCTGTGTGTCGGGCATAGGAATGACGATTTGTTTTACCAGCCTATCCTTATTATGCATTGAAGATATTCCCGCAGAGCATTATGGTCTAGCATCGAGTTTGTCGAGTACCTCCTATTTTATGGGAGCAGGTATTGGCTTATCAGTACTGACCTTGTTTATGCCAAAAGGCAACATGGATGATGCTGTAAGCACCATCACAGTAATCATACTGTGCAGCTATGCTGTACTGGGTTTGCTGTTATTGCTATGGCGCAACGGGCAGATTCGCAAATTTGCTGATTCGTAATTTCTTTAAAATAGTTCACAAAAAAAGCCCAATTGGAAATTTCCAATTGGGCTTTTTCAATAGTAACTAAAATTTATTTTAACTTTCTAACTCCCATATTATAAAGGGTAAAAGCTTGTAAATCCACATTTTCTTGTATGTTCTGAGCTACAGATTTTCCCGCACCGTGTCCTGCATTGGTTTCAATACGGATCAACATCGGGTTCGTTCCTTTATTCTTAGCTTGTAATTCTGCAGCAAATTTAAAACTATGCGCAGGAACTACTCTATCATCATGATCACCCGTAGTAATCATCGTAGCTGGATAAGCTACTTCTTTTACATTGTGCAAGGGAGAATAGGCTTTTAAATATTCAAACATCTCTTTACTGTCTTCAGCAGTTCCGTAATCATAAGCCCATCCAGCTCCTGCAGTAAAGGTATGGTAACGCAACATATCTAAAACACCTACAGCAGGCAAAGCCACCTTCATTAATTCAGGGCGCTGTGTCATCGTAGCACCTACCAAAAGTCCTCCATTAGACCCCCCTTTTATGGCAAGAAAATCAGATGAAGTGTATTTGTTTTCGATTAAGTATTCCGCTGCAGCAATAAAATCGTCAAAAACATTCTGTTTTTTCATTTGAGTACCTGCAACGTGCCACTCTTTTCCATATTCACCACCACCTCTAAGGTTTGGAACTGCATAAACTCCACCGTTTTCCAACCAAATAGCATTAGCTATACTAAAACTCGGTGTCAAACTTACATTAAAACCACCATAAGCATAAAGCATGGTCGGATTTTTACCGTCTAATTTAAGTCCTTTTTTATGGGTAATAATCATAGGCACCTTAGTACCATCTTTTGAAGTATAAAACACTTGTTTAGACTCAAATTTATCTGCATCAAAGGCTACTTTAGGCTTCTCATAATCCTTAGACACACCATCTTTTGGATCTAAGGAATAAATAGTACCTGCTGTAATATAGTTCGTAAAAGAGTAATATAAGGTTTGGTCGTCTTTTTTACCAGAAAAACCACTAGCCGTCCCAATTCCAGGCAATTTGATTTCACGGATTAATTTTCCATCATAGTCATATTGATTAACCATAGAAACCGCATCTTTCATATAATGAGCAAAAAAGTACCCACCTCCCGTTGATGGAGATAATACATTTTTTGTTTCTGGAATAAAATCCACCCAGTTTTCTGGCTTTGGATTCGTTGCATCAACAGTCACGATTCGTTGGTTAGGCGCTTTCCAGTCGGTAACAATAAACAACTTAGTACCTCTGCTTTCAATAACACTACTGCTGGTTTCAAAATTATCCACTATTCTAACAATCGGACTGTTCGCCTTGGTCAAATCTTTGATATACAATTCATTTCCATAAGTAGAATTTGCAGCAGTAATGACCAAATAGTGATTATCCTCTGTTACACTTCCTCCAACATAACGTCTCTTTTGATCTTTACCAAAAACCAACTGATCGTCTTTTTGAGCTGTACCCAATTTGTGGAAGTACAATTTGTGTTGATCTGTTTTAGCGGATAATTCGCTTCCTTCTGGTTTGTCATAACTCGAATAGTAAAACCCTTCATTACCCAACCAAGAAACACCACTAAACTTAACATCTACTAAAGTATCTCCGATGATCGTTTTGGTTTTAGTATCCATAACAATCACTTTTCTCCAATCACTTCCTCCTTCAGAAATTGCGTAAGCTGCTTTGCTTCCATCTTCTGAGAAATCAAGACCTCCCAAAGAGGTAGTACCGTCTTTAGAGAATTTATTAGGATCTAAAAAGACCTCTTCTTTACCATCAACACCTTTTCTATAGATAACCGATTGATTTTGCAATCCGTCATTTTTTGAATAGTAGGTGTAATCGCCTTCCTTAAATGGTGCTCCAATTTTTTCGTAGTTCCAGATTTTCTCCATCTGTTTTTTTAAATCTTCACGAAAAGGGATTTTATCTAAATAATCAAATGTAACCTCATTTTCAGCTTTAACCCAAGCCGCTGTTTCGGCAGAGCGGTCGTCTTCCAACCAACGATAAGGATCTGCTACGGATTCTGAAAAATAAGTATCTACGACATCTCCCTTATGCGTTTCAGGATATTTTAATACCATAGCCTCTTCTTTGGTTTCTTGTTTACAAGACAAAACGATGCTTGCCACAAGAAGGGTTGTAAGTGTTTTCTTCATTGTTTAATCTGATTTTTCAGTTTGTATGCTAACAAATATAGAACTTTTAAAAAGATTCTAAAAAAATAATAGGCCTTAGAGTTACCTAAGACCTATTAGAACTGTTTTATTTGCTTAAATTAATGATCGTGACCGTGACCTGGATCAACAGGCGTACCCGGTTTTGCAATAGTAACATTGCGATTCACAACGGTTTCATTACCCGCCTTATTGATCACAATTACTTTAAAAAGATAGTCTCCCGGTGTTGCATTTTCTGGAATGATAATTTCGTGATGATGTACATCCAACTGTTTCAATCCAGCTAAACTCCACAGCTTACTGAATACTACAGTATGATCAGCAGAACGTGCGCTTACTTCCACTTTATAAGATTCTAACATCTCTTCATCGGAAACTTCCATGTCAAAATGCACATCTTTAGCAGCCACTAAAACAGCACCTTCTGTCGGAGCCACTAAATCTACCGTTGGATGTCCTTTTTCCTCGACAGGAGGAGTTGGCTGTACTATGGTAATGTTACGCGCCTGTTTGGTTTCATTTCCAGCAGCATCCAATAGATAAACGACAAAATGATATTTACCCGGTGTGGCATTGGCCGGAATAATGATTTCATGATGGTGAATGTCTGCATTTTTCTGACCTTCCAAACTCCAAACTCTATTAAAACTAAAATCAACCGTAGCATCGGCTGCTTTAAGACTTAAAGAAGAAGGATGGTTGTGACTGTCAAAATTATTGTGAATATCTACCTTATAGGATCTTAACATCACATTATCGGATACTTCCATATCGAAGTGCACATCTTTACCTGCGACCAAAACCGCTCCCTCTGCAGGTGCAATCAAGTTAAGAATTGGTCTTTCCGTATCTATATTACTGTCGTCACTCGAACATGATGCCAGTGAAAAAAAAGCTCCCAGAGCTAGTATTGATAATATTTTTATTGTTTTCATCGTATTATTTTTATGTATTGTTGTTTTTGCGTTTTTAACTTTGCTGTTTGATTGCTTTACTGCAATCCAACAGGCGGTCCACGCAAATAGTAACCGATAAAATAAACCTTTGCGAACTCGTGTATACGAGTTTGAAACTGCCCCTTGTATAAGAATTCAAAATACTGAAATTCAAAATTTTGAACCATCAATATTAATGCTGGAATCTTAAACAGGGTCTGATCACAATAGTGCACCAAATTCTTAGCAGCGACTATCGTTTTACCACTAAAATCTCTAGAGAAATCGTGTTTAATAACCCAATAATGGAGTCCATTATTAAATTGAGGAACCAAAAAGACCCAAAGTAAGACCCAACCAATATGTTTCTTGACTTGATACATATTTATTTTTTTAGAAAGGTATTTGAATCATCAATTGCACAGACCTACCCAATTCAGGAACTTCCAAAGGACGGTAGAAGCTCGTGTGATTTAAAACTTTTGCGTCGGCTAAATTCGTTGCGCTCAATTGTATGGTCATCTTGAATTTTCCCAAGTTAACATCAGACGATATTCCTGCACCAAACAACTGATAACTTGGAGTTATGTCTTCATTTTGTGCTATTCTCTTTTGCTCAGAGGACCATTTTACGTTGGCGTAAATCAAAGGATTCTTAAATATCTCTGAGTCTTTAAAATTATATTCCAACTGCCCAAAAACATTCATCGGCGGTGAAAACGGCAAGGGATAATTCGTACTCGATTCGTCGGTGATTTGTCGATTATACAGATATTCAAAAATAACTTCTGCCTTAAATCTCTTTAGAAAATTTTTCTCAATCTTCCATTCAATACCCGTTAGTAATGCCTTTGATTGGGTATACTGATAAACTTGTCCACCATCAGGTAAAATAGAGAATGTTCCCGAAGGTTTTAAAAAGATATAGTTGTTGAAATAGTACAGATATGGACTCAACTCCGTTTTAAAACCTTCCGTTTCAAAATTCAGTCTCAGGTCAGCCGCAAAACCGCGTTCTGGATCCAAATCTGGATTACCCAATTCATGTCGAAAAGCACCATGATGCACACCGTTTGCACTCAATTCTATTGCGGTCGGAAATCTAAAAATAGTTCCCACGGTTGTTGCGAGATTAAACGCATCGGTCACTTGCCATTTTCCGCCAATCATTCCGTTAAAACTGCGATAATCCTTATCTACCTGTTTACTTCTCTGCGCATAACGATCCGCTGTTGTAGGCGTTTCATTATTTTGTATTAAGAAATGGTATAATAAGTCGTCATAAAAAGGACGTATCTGCATCTTCGCATAATCAAATCGAGCCCCAGCTTGCAAAGTGATATCATCAGATATTTCGTGTTCGTGTATCGCGAAAAAACCTAGAGACGAACGATTAAATTTCGGCAACAAAAAGCCATAACCGTTGATCGTATTATTTTGATAGTTTTGTTGAAAACCCAAAGTGGTTTTATGATTCCCTTTTGAAATATGTTCATACTTCGCATTGATATCGAAAGTATTAAGATTGAACTGCAATTCCAGATCGGGGTCTCTTGCTGGTGGTTGCTGCTTGTTGTAATGCGTGTGAAAAGCACTCCATTCTTGGCGCTGATTATTCTGATATGCCAAGACAACTTTTAATTTATCGTCGTTATTTAAAGTCCATATAGACGAGTTGGTCACTTTAAAGTGATTGACGTTCTGTCTTGGAAATTCGATATTTCTACTATTGCCATCGTCTTGAACTGCTTCTATAGAAGGTAGACCGTGAGAACCCGGAAAAAACCCGCTTTTGTTGTATACATTGCTAAAGCTTAAAATGTTTTGAAACTGAGTGCCCACATAGCCGATCTGCCCGTACAAATCGAACTCCCTACCTGCGGTATTCTTCATTCGGCGATTATAAATCGGCATTTCAGTATTCAGATAAACAATCTGATCCGTCGGTACACGATAGTCCCCGTAAGATTGCGCTGTAGCCTTGAATTTATAGAAAAAATGATCACCTCGGCTTTGTATATTTACCGAGGCCCCAACGGTTTCGTTGACCGATTTGCCCAGCAGAGTAGCGCGACCGGAGAAGGAGTGGATCTGAGGAATCTTTTCGTTGTTAATTTGAATGACCCCTCCCATGGCATCACTGCCATATTCGATAGTTCCAACGCCCTTGATCACCTCAACTTCTTCCGTGTTTAATGCGTCGATCTCCAAACCGTGGTCGGCACCCCATTGTTGCCCTTCTTGCTTGGCTCCGTTTTCGGCAACTGCCACACGATTAAATCCCAACCCCCTAATAATGGGTTTGGAAGCACCAGCGCCAATTTCCATAGCATTAACTCCAGGTAAGTTCTCTAAGGTTTTGGCAAATGATCCCGAAAAATTTTTAGCCAGGTCTTTTTGTAAGACCTTCTCCGTATTGTAAATCGTTTTCTTTTGTGTGCTGTTGACCACAACCTGATCTAAGAAGGTAGAACTCGCCTTTAAATGGAAATGTAAATTGACATTACTGCTGACATCTATGATGGTATCCAGGGTTTCATAACCCATAAATATAATTTGCATCGGATATTTTCCCGCCGGCATACTTACCGACTTAAATTTTCCTTGAGCGTCGGATATATAATAATCTTGAGCAATCGAAATGGTGCTTCCGCTTAATACTTGCGTATGATCGTTCATTATTCGTCCGGAAACGACATACTGAGCCTGACTATAATTGGCAAAGATTAAGAAAAAAGCGAGGATAGAAATTCGCATTTTACTTTATTTTAAATAATTACAACTTCCTCTATTAGGTAAAATACCCAAAGAGTCTAATTCATTGATTTAAAATAAAAGTGGTGGCGCACGAAGTGAATAATAAATGGAAGTAAACTGGTAGAAAGGCACTATAACCAGCTCTTTTACAAGGTGAGCTTGTGACATTTCTAAGACGTGGAACGCAAGACTTTCAGCCTGTAAAAATGGGCTTAGAAAAAAATCACAGGCAAAACACTTCTCCGAGCTGTGTTCGTCTGCCGAAACATCATGAGTATGCTGGTCTGATTTTACCGATGTTTTCACTGCTTTATGCAAAGAAATAGGCTCAATTTCAGCAGAAAAATGCGATAAACTATGGGCAAACTGAAATACCACTGTAAACAGTAGTGCAGTTATAAGCAATAGTTTTGATATGGCATTTTTACTTTTCATCATCGCAAATATAGATAACAATCTGATGTTTAAAAAAAAACTAGCAGAATTTTTTATTTAAATTTGCTTTTTTCAAAAATACTAGCAGACTTATTTAGCAAAAAATTAGGGAAGTCCGTCTGTTGTACTTATCGGGAATACATAAGTTTTCAATACTTTTGCAACTAACAACTATAAAACGATCTGGCTTACAATTTCCAATCCAAGCTACTTATCCCATTGTATTATACCTTTATAAAAGTTAACTCTCGATATGAAAAACAAAATCCTCGGTAGTATTTTATTGGTTGCCGGTTCTTCGATTGGTGGCGGTATGTTGGCTATGCCAATTACCTCAGCAGGAGTCGGTTTTCTTGGCATCAGTATACTTCTAATCGTTATTTGGTTTGCCATGTGTTATACGGCCTTATTGATGGTCAAGGTATATCGTTTTAACTCTCCTTCGGACGGTTTTGATACCTTGACAAAAAAATATCTCGGCGCCTTTGGGAATAATTTAGCAGGCATCAGCCTGTTATTTTTAATCTATGCGCTGACAGCAGCCTATATTTCTGGTGGAGGAAGTATTTTAACGAGCCAAATGCAACGGTGGTTTGTTCAAGAAATAGACCCACGATGGGGCGCCATTGTATTTACGATACTATTTGGTGGTATTGTATCTATCAGTACGCGTTGGGTCGATTTGTTCTCGCGTGCACTATTCATTGTTAAAATCTTGTTTCTCATCCTGTTATTGGTTATTTTATTTCCCTTTGTCAGTGAAGCAAATTTGCTACAATTACCGCTTGAACAAGGGTTGATTTTCACAGCAATTCCCGTAGTATTTACTTCTTTTGGATTTCACGGCAGTATTCCCAGTATTGTAAAATACTTAGATGGTGATGAAAAAAAATTAAATCAAGCATTCGTTTGGGGAAGCTTACTGCCACTGATTATTTATCTGTTGTGGCAATTTGTTGTTTTAGGCAGTTTTGATCAGTTGACTTTTATGGGCTTACTAAAAAGTAGTTCCGGCTTAGAAGGGTTGATTATCAGCATCCGCGAGATGGCGCAAACGCCTTTGATTCGAGATGCTTTTAATATATTTGCTGCAACTGCTCTTGGAACATCTTTTTTAGGTGTCAGTATCGGGTTATTTGATTATTTTATGGATTGGACCCGCAATAAGAAACAATTACACCGCCGCTCTATTGTCAGTTTATTAACTTTTATGCCCCCTTTGATCTTCGTACTATTTTATCCCCAAGGTTTTATCTTAGCCCTCGGTTATGCCGCTATTGCAGGGGTCATCCTCGCTTTGCTGATACCTACTTTTTTATTCTTCAAAGCCATGCGCTATCACCAGATTAGGATTCCCTTTTGGCAATATTCCATACTGGGTTTTATATTGATCTTATCCGTCGTTATTATCGGCTCCCAATTCTGGGTGGCACTGTTTTAGCTTAGGGTTTCGCGTTTACACAGAGTTTGCACTAATTTAAAAACGGACTTGAAGCAACGAAAGTATCATAAAACACCAAGGGGAAAATCTGTCGATTTTCCCCTTGGTGTTTTAAGTTTTAGAAATTATACCAAATCATTTGCGATTAAATACTCTGCAATTTGAATGGTATTGGTAGCAGCGCCTTTGCGAAGGTTATCGGCAACGATCCACATATTTACGGTATTCGCTTGGCTTTCATCGCGACGGATACGACCTACAAAAACCTCGTTTTTCCCTTCCGCATAAATCGGCATCGGGTATGTATTCGTGTCTGGATTATCTTGAAGTGCTATTCCCGGTGTTTCATGTAAAATCTGACGAACACGCTCTACATCAAACTCTCTTTCAAATTCAATGTTTACCGACTCGCTGTGTCCTCCTACAACGGGAATACGAACAGCAGTTGCCGTAACTTGAATATCTGGACTGTTTAATATTTTTTTGGTTTCTCGAACCAATTTCATTTCTTCTTTGGTATAGCCGTTGCTCTCAAAAACATCACAATGCGGTATCGCATTTCTATGAATCGGATAAGGATAGGCCATTTCTCCTTTTATATTATTATATTCATTTTCCAATTGACGCACTGCTTTTACTCCAGTACCCGTGATGGATTGATATGTGGAAACAACTACGCGTTTGATTCCATATTGAGCTTGCAAAGGAGCCAATGTCATAACCAATTGAATGGTTGAACAATTTGGATTGGCAATAATTTTATCTTCGCGTGTCAATTGAGAAGCATTGATCTCTGGCACAATTAATTTTTTAGTTGGATCCATTCGCCATGCCGAAGAGTTATCAATAACGGTAATACCGGCTTCAGCAAATTTTGGAGCCCATTCTAAAGAGGTATCACCTCCTGCAGAAAACAAAGCAATTTCAGGTTTCATCTTCACGGCATCTTCTAAACTCACCACCTTATACTTCTTATCCTTGTATACGATCTCTTTACCTACGGACTTCTCAGAAGCCACAGGTATTAATTCTGTGATTGGAAAATTTCGCTCAGCTAAAACTCTTAGCATGATTTCGCCTACCATTCCGGTGGCCCCTACAACTGCTATTTTCATATATGAATATTATTATTTTTCAATGTCTTTGAATTTCTCAGTGCCATTTTGCGATTTATTGACAATAAACACTTTTAGCGGTACTTTTTATTAGAGAAAATCGATTAATTCGCAACAAATATAACCAATTGTTGCGAAAAAAAAATTAAAATATCGGTTAGTTCAAACTATTTTCTATTTGGATATCCTTGATTTGAAATTGCGTAGTTATTTTGCCATTCCATTCGTTTTCCTCTAAAGAATACACCATATTAAAGCGCTTTTTCCCCAGTAATTTCGGATAAAATGCCCCTAAACCAAAACCAATACTAGAAGTCGAGCAGCTTCCGTCTTGTGTTACTTCTAACTTTAAATGTTCTCTTTCATTGCCCAACGTACGCATATATCCTGTATCATAGAGGTTTTTAGTACAAAAAACAGGTGACATATTTTCTGGACCATGAGGTTCAAACTGTTTGAGTATACGAACTAATTTATCATCAATCTGGGTCAGATCAATAACGGCATCTATTTCGATTTCAGCAATCAATTGTTCATCGGTAATCGTCTGAGACACCACTTCTTCAAATCGATTTTTAAAATGGAGATAATTGGACTCTTTCAGTGTCAAACCCGCTGCATACATATGCCCACCGAACTGTTCCAAATAATCAGAACAAGCCTCTAGAGCATTGTAAACATCAAAATTTTTAACCGAGCGCGCTGAGGCAGCTAATTTATCCCCACTTTTAGTAAAAACTAAAGTGGGGCGGTAGTAGGTTTCTATCAATCGCGAAGCCACAATACCAATTACTCCCTTATGCCAGCTTTCTTGGTAAACTACCGTTGTTTTTCTGTCAACCTCCTTATCTCGTTGAATTTGTTGCAAAGCCGCTGCGGTAATTTCCTTATCCAATTCCCTGCGTTCCGAATTAAATTCAACAATCTGCTTGGCGGCCCGCATCGCTTCCTCCAAGGTAAACTTAGTCAATAAAGCCACAGCAAAGTTCCCGTGTTCAATACGACCTGCTGCATTAATTTTAGGCGCTACCTTAAATACGATATCGGTAATGGTGAAGTATTTTTGCTTGTACTGCATCAATAGAGCACGTATACCCGGTCGCGGATTTTTATTAATGACCTGTAGACCGTAATAAGCTAAAATTCTGTTCTCACCCGTAATTGGCACAATATCCGCACCAATTGCCGTTGCCACCAAATCCAAATACGGTATTAAATCGTCAATCGTTTTACCCCTTTTTGCTGCCAAAGCCTGGACCAGTTTAAATCCGACTCCGCAACCGCATAACTCTTTATACGGATAGTTACAATCCCTTTGTTTCGGATCTAACACCGCAATAGCATCGGGCACAGTATCACCCGGTAAGTGGTGATCACAAATGATAAAATCAATGCCTTTAGATTGAGCGTAAGCCACTTTATCCAAGGATTTGATACCACAATCCAAAGCCACAATCAAAGTGATCCCGTTATGATCGGCATAATCTATACCGGCATTAGAGATACCGTATCCTTCTGCATACCGATCGGGGATATAAGTGTCAATTTCAGAATAAATCGTTTTTAAATAAGAAGCCATTAAAGCGACCGCAGTAGTGCCATCTACATCATAGTCCCCAAAGACCAAAATCCGTTCCTGTCTTTCAAAAGCCAACTCTAGTCGATCAACCGCCTTCCCCATATCTTTCATCAAATAGGGGTCGTGCAACTCATTTAAACTAGGGCGGAAAAAATGACGGGCTTCTTCAAAAGTTTTAATACCGCGTTGCACCAACAAAGTTGCTATTAGTGGATCTACCTGTAAGACTTTTACAAGATGATCAACTGCTTCATTAGTTGGTTTGGGTTTTAATGTCCAACGCATAATAAAAATTAAATTTGATGAAAGTGAATATTGATTTTGATAGTAGCAAATTTCCGAAACATCTCCATTACTCCGCAATACTTTTCGACGGATAGATCAACTGCTTTTTTCAGCTTATCCCGATCTAAATTAGCCCCATAAAAATGGTAATCTACCAAAACAGTATGATAGATTGACGGCTCTGTTTCTGTCAACAGCCCTTCTGTTTCCATTTTAAAATCTGCAACTTCCAATCGCATTTTCTTTATTAAAGAAGCTACATCGAGTCCGGAGCAGCCCGCTAATGCAGACAACATCAAAGCCTTTGGACGATAACCTAAGCCATCGCCACCAAACTCTGGCCCAGCATCTATACGCAGATTTCCTCCCGGATTAGTGGATTCAAATTGCATGTTTTCTACCCAAGTAGTGGTTATTTTATGTGACATCTCTTATGTTTTTATCAAATTTATTAAAAATAAAAGTCAATGCATACCTGTTTAACAGCATGCATTGACTTTTAACTTTTTGAACGGTATTTCTATTTCTTTCCTGCAACAATTACAACAATCTCTCCCTTCGGAGGTTTGGCTTCAAAATGCTGTGCAACTTTCTCAACGGTGCCTCTAACGGTTTCCTCGTGAAGTTTGGATAATTCTCTCGAAACGGAAATCTGACGATCCACACCGAAATATTCTTTGAATTCCTGCAAGGTTTTCATTAGTTTATGGGGCGACACGTATAAAATCATTGTTCTGGTTTCTTCCGCCAAAATCAAATAGCGGGTTTGCCTGCCTTTTTTATCGGGTAAAAAACCCTCGAAAATAAATTTGTCATTGGGTAAGCCACTATTGACTAAGGCTGGAACAAATGCCGTTGCTCCTGGTAGACAATCAACTTCTATATTATTTTCTACACAAGCTCTGGTCAACAAAAATCCTGGATCAGAAATCGCAGGGGTTCCAGCATCTGATATCAAGGCTAGATTTTCACCCGCTTGCATCCGCTTTACCAATCCCTCAACCGTTTTGTGTTCATTGTGCATATGATGACTTTGCATATGCGTACCAATATCAAAATGCTTTAATAATTTACTGCTATTACGTGTATCTTCTGCTAATATAACATCCACTTCTTTAAGAACCTTAATCGCTCTAAAAGTCATATCGTCTAAATTTCCAATCGGCGTTGGAACTATATATAATTTTCCCATTCTTGTTTTTTAAGCGAAACGCTTTTCTATTAGATCCATTAAGCGACCTACATATTCTTCTTTTCCCGTCCAATAATTGTAGTCGGGCTTAACCAAATCCTCTATAAATGCCAAAGCTTGATCCAGGGAATTAAAAGTATTTAATTGTGATAAAACACGATTAAAGTCCTCCGAACTACCATGGAATAAATTCTTTTCAAAAGCGATGCGATCATTTAAACTTACCGTAATATGAGAAGAGAAAGCATCATTAATTGACTTGTTTTTATCTTTAGTAATTCCCTGTCCAACAGTTCCGTGAAACAGTTCTGAAATTGGCAGCTCACCCTCGAAATTTTGGCGCCCTACAATCGGTTCAAAAACCAAATCTTGCTTTTGTTCCTCAACTTTATCGATGTCTTCTACGCGAACAAAATCAACATCTTGATAGTCAATTCCAAAAAAAGAGTCTTCTAAACTGGATTCAACCATGACCGAAGCCTCCTGCTCCTCCAAACCTAAACCATCCGTATTGATTAGATGTTGATTTAGAAGCTGTTCTAGATCAGCTTTATTTGCCTGATCGGGAATTTCATTTTCAGAAACTTTCTGTTCTTGCACGAAGTCGACATCATCAGAAGCTTCTACTTCAGTTTCTAAAAAATGAACTACTTCCGGTTTGTCGATTTGCTCTTTAAAAGGCTCCTCGACAACGGGGTCCGCATACATTACTGTTACCTTTTCTTCGATTGGGTCTGTTATCGTGTCTTCAATTTTAAGCGCCTGATCTTGGATAAAATGTTCTTCTTGTATTTTGTGGTTTTCCAAGTCCGATTCGATGACCATTGGATATTCTTCTTCCATCAGATCTACGGGCATTTGACTTCTGGATGTAACCCCTTCTTGGTAAGTCTTTTCTAATTTATTTTCGATTTCCTCAATAGCAATATTGGGCTGAATCAGATTAAAATTATCTTCGTGAAATTTTAAAATCAAGAGTTTCTCATACAGTTCTTTCGATTCCTGATAAAGATTGTGAATATCCTCTTTATTTTTCATTTGCAGTATTCGATGAGCGATGCTTAATAAATCTGCTTCTAATACTTTCTTCATAATTTTTATTTTAGATTAAGAAATACACGAGCTTTTTTAGGTAAATTTGCCTTTTACAAAAGTAACAGAAAAAACTGCTGGTTACAGCCTGAAATTTACAAAATGTTTCTCGAAAATCCCGTTAATCACAAAGAACAATTTGGTTGGATTGAGGTGATCTGCGGATCGATGTTTTCCGGTAAAACGGAGGAGTTGATTCGTCGATTAAAACGCGCTCAATTTGCTAAACAAAAAGTCGAAATATTCAAACCGTCTGTCGACACCAGATATGACGACGAGCATGTCGTATCTCACGACTTCAATGAAATTCGTTCGACCGCTGTACCCGCTGCTGCTAATATTCGAATTTTGGCCGACGGCTGTGATGTAGTTGGTATTGATGAGGCACAATTCTTCGACGATGAAATCGTAACGGTCTGTAACGATCTGGCCAATGCAGGTATCCGCGTAATTGTTGCTGGTTTAGATATGGATTTTAAAGGAAAACCCTTTGGCCCCATGCCTGCACTAATGGCTACTGCAGAATACGTAACTAAAGTTCATGCTGTTTGTACACGCACAGGTAATCTGGCTCACTACAGCTTTAGAAAAGCAGCAAGCAATAATTTGGTTTTACTTGGAGAGACTGAAGAATATGAACCTTTGAGTAGAGCTGCCTATTACAATGCCCTACAAGAGCAGCGAAAAAATATTTTATCTGCTCCCGAGAATTCAGAAGAAATAGGATAGACTATCTCCTAAGCCCGAAAGATATTTTAATAGCATTTAAAACACTTTAGAGCTGTAGACAACTACTTCTTCCACAAACCCTACTTACAATCTTAGAAGGCACCCATTTACCAAGTAATTTAAAATAAAAAACGAGCTCTTATAAAAAAAGCTCGTTTTAAACCACCAACATAAAACTATTTTAATATTCAACTCTATTTATTTTCTAGATGTAGATAGCCCGCTTGTTTCTCCATTCGAGAACCTGCCTGATCAACAAATTCATATTTTAATATATAATAATAAGTCCCCGTTGGCAACTTTTCATCTTTCTTAAAGGTAGATCGACCGTCTGAAACTCCTCTAAACACATTCCCACTTGAATCGTAATTCTTGGTTTCAAAAACCTTTACCCCCCAACGGTTGTACACCTCAACGGTATTATTAGGATACTTCTGTATATTTTCGATGAAAAAATAATCATTATCACCGTCACCATTTGGAGATACCGCATTATATACGATGACTTTATCCGTTCCTTCAGGAACAATATCTTTCTGCCCCAATGCCAAGGTAAAAATACCATATCCCCCAACTTGAGTAATGGTTGTAACCGTTTTGTCCTCAAGGTTGACAATGCCGCCTTCATCTACCCAGATTTTTGCGGATTCATCCCAGCGTACAATCTTAAGATTTTTAGAATCTTTAGTAGTTATCTCCTTGGAAGTGGTTTGTTCATCCCACGACAAGGTCAATACAATATCGCTTTTCGCACCATTTTTATTAATGGTCCAATATTCTTTATCATCAATAAATTTGATGCTTTCATTTCTATTTTGATGTGGCTGACCAGCATTGGAATTTTTTAGATAATACTTTCCTAAAAACGAATCCATCATATTGGTTGGCGCTCCTATTTTAACACGGCGATAAAATCCCGCATCTCCTACAGGAAAGGCAAATTCTTTATTTCCAATTTTTTCTACTTCTCCCTCTGCATAACTGTTGTTAGAGACATTAATCGTTGTTGCATTTTTTTGAAAAACCATCGCACCTTCTAGAGAATCGACTTTTACTACTCCATTCAAAAAGTTCGCTGTACCAGAAACGCTAAAGTCATTTTTCAGGTCAAATGCACGAAGCTCTTTTTTATTGTCGAATAAAACATCGAAAAAAGAACTTGGCCGTTGACCAGATAACAATTGCACTTGCTGATTGTTATTTTCAAAAACGGTATACCCCGTGGTACCATTTGTCGTATAATCAAACAAACCGTCGTTGTGGTAATTTTTATAAATATAAAAAACACCATCATTGATTATAATCCCAGACTCTTTATTTTCCAGGTCAAGCAAAGTGGACATTTCCGTTTTAGGCATAATCACCAGCTGTCCTGTATTTACTGTCTGCGCAAAAACAGTCGGCATAAAAAATAGGCCGATTGCCGTTGTTACTAAAAACTTTTCCCTGTTCATAATATAAGAGTTATAGGCTATTTAATACTCACTTTATTGAATTTGTACTCAAAAAAACACTCGTTATTTAACTACAAAAACGATGTTGATCAAAGAACAGTCTGTTGTTGCAGCTTTGACATCATAGGTCATCACTCCATTAGCATTAATACTTATATTAGAGAATACAGCTGTATCATACTCTGTAATATAATAATACAATTCTGTAGCTGTTGCAAAATATGGAATGCCCGCAGTTGGAGCTCCCGCACTGATTACATGATGGCCTGGTGTAGCCAATGCAAATTGATTTTTGTATTCCGTAAACAAATCTTTCGTTTGTGCTAAACGATCTTGAGAAGTATCAAAGGTTATTGAAGGCATATAGAAAAACTTCACTGCCTTATCATCCGTGGTTACCATTTTTGACCATTTGACACCGTCATTATAATAAAACCCTGGCTTAACATCTTCTACCGTTGCCGTATTATATACCGTCATCCCCTGAACGTGCGCGGTTAATGGAGCTGCTAAAGTTGTTTTTTCTAGCGCCAACCTGGGTAACAAAAGTCCTTTCGCCCCCTCTATCTCTAACAGAGCATTGGCATTAATTGTTTGCGGATTAGCACCTATTTTCACTTGAGAAAATGCGGTTACAGCAAACAGGGCAAATACGAAGGTGTAAATATTTTTCATATACTTTTAATATTATTTTTAACAGTCAAATGTCGATTACTCTCGCGATGCGTTCGCTTCTAACAAACCAAATGCAAACAGCAATTTGTTTAATTTATTTGTAAATAAGTCCATGCAAAAAACACTACACAGACTTATTTAACAATAGTATAAATTATGGCGCAGAAACTACAGTTGGAGTAAACTCAACGATTACTTCATACGATCCTACTGGTAAAATATTATACATATTACCAGTTCCTATATTAAAATTCAAAGCAGCTCCTGTCAATACTACATCCGTGGTAGATGAAGTTACCAGGTTCCCTCCTTTATACAATTTAATACTCACAATATTATCAGCTGAAACCGGTAAAGTTACCGTAGAAGCCACAGCTGAATTCACAACAATATTCGTAGTAGATTTGAATGCATAGATTGGTTTCCCATTGATCCATGTATCACCAGTTTTAAAGTGGTTAATTTGATTATAGTTATCTCCTAATATCGTCTTAACAGTTTCTGCGTTATTAGTAATCGCTGTAATCACAGTACCCGAGATATCGATGACGATTTTCTTGCCCGCTGCATCTACTGTATAAAGAGATCCAGCTGGAATGGCTGTTCCATCGTTATCTCCTGCTGCAATTGCCGTAAGGGTATAAAACACATTACCTCCTCCTCTTAAAACATTTTTAATCGCCGTTTTAACGTTCTCGTTATTAGTGATCGACGTAATCATATCTGCTGTTACGTTGATCACATCCGGAGTACCAACTGTTGGCGCACCTGTTGCATCAGGCTTATTCGCTTCATTTGCATAATTATAGATAATTTCAGTATCTACAGTCGCTTTAAGAATTCTGGTTTTCGTTTCGTTTTCCTTTACTAAATCGCCCAGTGAAATCGTTGTATACGCCGTACCATTCCAATATTGGAATACCCACTCTACAGCTGGTGACACACCAATATTTTTGTAAATTACGTTTCCGTCTGCAACACCCGCCAGTTCTTTAATGATATTCTTAATCGTCATCTGACCAGCCCCATAGGTAGTAGATTGATTTATAATATTTTCAAAATTCTGTACGATATCGGCACCAGCATCAATGGTTACCCCTCCAGAAAAATTATCGGGAATATTAACACTAGTATTGTTTGCCGGATCAGCCGCAATCCAGTTTTGAATAGCTTGCTCTCCAAAATAGATATGCTGTACGTTACCACCTGCTGCCGTAATGGTTCTAATAAAGGTTTTCGTCTCCGCACCTGCAACTAGAGAAGCAATATCAACCAAATCCGTTTTGTATGAACTCGTAGCCGTATCGTATGTTACAAAAGAAATCTGCTTGGTCGTTGGATTATAAACCATCGTAGTATGAGTTTGCGGTACAGCCGGATTGTTAACCGGACTACTCGGCAAGATATAACTCAATAATTTTTTAACATCAGCAATATCTCCTCCGAAATTACTTATCGCAGTATCTAGATCTGATTTATTGATAATTCTATTCCACTTTGCATTTTCCCAATAGTAGAACCCCGGTACAACATCTGCCAAAGTCTGTGTATTGTAAACCAACAAACTTTGTACTCCAACTGCCGAGCCTTTGATAGGTCCAAACTCATCCGTTTTATTTAATTTTACTCTAGGTATTAAAACTCCACTGTCCTCGGATACGATATCTAATTGGGATGAAGCATTTGGAGTAGGCGTACCGATTCCAACCTGTGCATTTGCCATGTAAGCCCCCCCAAATAGAAGGAATGCTACTGATAGTGTAATTCTTTTCATAGTATTTTTGTGTTAAGTGTTATGCTTATTTTTTTATTTTCTGCGTCAAAGTCTTGTTAGAAATGATACACGTTTTCGACAGTCGCGCCAAACAATCTTGATAAAGGTGATACAATCTAAGATTTGGTGTTACATTGACAGAAACCAGCGATTTTAAACGAACTGCTACGGCATCTACCTTCGTTGTCGTTGCAAAAGTTAAGTCGGCTATTTGTCCATTATTAAGTACATTCAATAAATTGACATTACCTAAAACAGCCGTCGGTAGATCTTTGATCCAAACCTGAACCCCTTTAGAATACCCTACCAGTTCTACATTGCCCAGTAAATCCAAGGTCAATGCTCCAGTACCGAAAGCCATTTTTAATTTGAATATAGAATTGGCTGTAATCTCCTTATTAAAGCTAATAAGCTGTTGAATGGTAGAAGCTACAGATACCGTTCCCAAACTCAATTCCGAATAATCGCTATTGTTGTTATTTGGCAATGCTCGATCTGCATGAGTAACTCCATAGCTACCTATATTTAAAACGCTTAAGCTTACACCTGATCCGTCTACCGAAGTAGTAAAAGGAACCGAACAACCGCTAAAGTCGGTTTCGTAACACATCCCATAAATGTGAATATCATTTTGCTGTCCGACCAATAAACTACTCGTTGTATTGGTAATTCGAACACTCTTATAATCTACCTTTGAAGTAATTGCGATATAGTAACGTCCTTTATTATCTTGTACTATCTTGATTTGATCACTGGCCGCTGTAAAGTTGTTTGCACTGGTTCCACTTAATTTGATGAGCCCGTCAGCTCCTCTTAGATCCACTCTAAAATAGTGATCTCCCAAAACAACATTACCCAAAATTTTACCCACAACACCACCTACACTTCCTGCTAACAAAGACTCCAATAAGGTAGCATCGGTATCGATTCGAAGATAGGCTGTCGTTCCTGCAACCACATTCGCTCCACCTGGGAAACCGACTTCCACATAACCTTCGTAAGCACCCAGTTGTCCAATTATTCCACCTTTTGAACGAACCACCGCATAACTGTTGTGGTTTCCATCCACTATATTAGATGCTAAATCTGTATTCGCTTGACTCAGTACGTTACTCGCACATACTGGCGCAACATAAGGCGGTTGTTCAACACCCGGATCTTGACAAGTGTCTGAAAGACGTTGCACAGCATACAAGCGCAAAGGTGCTCCCGTAGTTATAGCGACTAGTGATTCGATTCCAAATTGTACCCGATCAAAAACAACTCCCGGTTTCAAGCTTAACTCTTGCATATTCCCACTGTTTAACAATCCTAATAAATCGATATTATTAATCAATCCACTTTGTAAGGTTTTGTTGTAAACCAAGGTATTACCGAGGTATAATTTTACTCTGTAAGCGCCTAGCAAATCTAAAGTCACTAAATTGGACTGTTCCAGTTGTACCTTGATACGTAGTAAATCCGTCTTTAACGAAGGACTTTTAAAATAAATATTTTGATACACACTAGCCGCTACCCCCGCGATTCCGAGGTTGATTGTGGAGTAATTTCCTGAATTGTCATCGATTACAAAATAAGGATTTGAAACACCTGCTTTACTGATTCCTGCCAAGCTCAAATTCAATCCGGTACCGTCGTAAGAAGTGAAGCTCGCTTGCTCACAAGTGTCAGTTACCGTTTCTCTACACATATTGTACACCTTCATCTCAGCGGTTTTATTCAAACCTACTATTGCAGCTAAATGTTGTGTAATACGCACACTCTTATATGCTTCATTTGATGTTACAGCGATATAATATCTACCACTTTTATCTTGCACTATTTTAACAAATTGCGAATCAAAGCCATTTGCACTATTAGCTGTATATATAACCGTTCCGTTGGGGCGTTTTATATCCACTACAAAGTAATGATTACCCAAAGCCACTGCTCCAGCCACATTACCCAAAAGATTTCCTAAACTACCACCCAACAAACTTTGCAATACAGTGGGATCCATATCTACTCTTATATAAGATGTAGTACTTGCTCCAGCAGCTGCATGATATCCCAATTCAATAAAACTCGTATATCCACCTGCTCCGAGAACAACACCGGTACCCGATGTTAGAATAGCTGCGGTATCGTGATTGCCATCTACGGCATTATAAGGGAAATTGGTTCCCCCAAAATCAATGACATCTGCTGCACATTCTGGACTGGTAAAAGGTGACACGGTTGGTGTCGGAATTGGAAGTGGATTCGGATCCGGACAAGTTAAACTATATCGTTCAATTCCATATACATATAAAGGTGAACTCAATACATTTAGCCCAACCAAAGACGATTTACCAATGGCGATACGATCAAACTGTTTACCTGGTCCAAAAGCCAAAGAAACAGCCTGCCCACTTTGCAATAAGCCCAGTAAATCTAAACCAATCACATCACTACTTAATTTTTGAGAAAACACTTCAACGCTACCGTTAAAAGCTTTAATTTCTATATTTGACAAGGCTGCCAAGTCGACCAAAGAGCCGTTATTGACTGCAATCTTAACTCTAAAATAATCTTTTACCCCCGATAAACCATGGAAGTCTACATATTGAAAAGCACTTGCTCCAACTGCTGCAGTACCCAAATTGATTTCTGACGCGGTAGTTGCATTTAAATCAATAGCCAGGTTGGCATTTTTAACGCCTGCCCCTCCTGTTCCCAAAAGATCTAAGCTAACACCTGACGACACCGAATAGGTTGAAAAAGCCTGTTCACATGCAATTGGTGTGGTTGCATAACACAGTCCATAAACTTTTAGAGTAGCACTGGCTCCCAATCCTACTGCTGCAGGATAAAACTCCGTTATACGAATACTGCGATAAGCACTAGTCGGTGTAATAGCAACATAATAATTCCCGTATTTATCTTGAATGACTTTGATGGGTTTACCGAAAAAGCCATTGGAACTATCGCCGGTTAAGACAGAGCCTGAAGAGGCGTCTTTAACCTCAATTTTAAAATAATGACTTCCAAAAAGCAGATTGCCTACAACGCCATTTAACAATTGTCCGACAGACCCGTCTAATAAAGCTCCCAAAAGTTTTTTATCAGCCATATCGATACGCAGATAGGAAGTTACTCCTGCATTTACGTTGGCAGCGTAGGCAAGTTCGACATGTCCACCATAAGCATTTGCACCGAGCAAAAGCCCTGAAGTGGCATCTAAGGTGGCAAAAGTTCCATTAATCCCATCAACGGCATTCAACGGAAAATTTGCATGTGCAAAACTTTTAACCGTGGTTGCACAAATTTTATTATTCCCCAAAAAGTGTACCCCTCCTTCATCTACAATAGGCGAACTGGAATCAGGACATGTTAAGAGAGAGCCTGCTCCGCCGAAACGTTCCACGCTATAAATCTGTAATGGAGATGAAGCCAAATTAACCCCAACACCGGTGTTAACTATCACAGCAACCCTATCAAATGGCACACCTGGTCCATAAGGCAATGTGACTTTATTTCCCGTTTGCAAAAGTGCCAATAAATCCAACCCATTGATAAGTCCACCTTGAAGCTTCGTAGCGAACACCTCCGTTATACCACTATATGCCTTAATCTCAAAGTTCCCTAAAAGGTTTAAATCTAAAAGTCCTCCACCGCCAACTTGTAGTTCAATTTTAAAGTAATCTTGCGCACTTGATAGTTTATTAAAATAGAAATTTTGAGAAACCGTTCCTGCCACTTGAACCGTACCGGGTTTTAAAGTTGAGAAATCCGTAGCAATACCATTAATCGCCTTTTGTGGCGTAGTAATCGCATCTGTCAAACTAACAGAGATACCAGTAGTCTCCCCAACGCCAGCAAAGATTGCTTGACCACATGTTCTTTCTGAAATTGTAAATGCATTATATACATTTAAAGTTAAATTACCCCCAACAGTAAGTACCCCTGGAGGGTACTTTAAAGTGATGCGAACCGAATTATAAACTGCTGTTGCTTCTGGAGTAATCGCTAAATAATAATTTCCAGCTTTATCAAGCACCCATTTACTAACTATAGCTGAAGTAAGCTTTGTCCCTACTGCAGCTGCAGTTGTAGCAGAAGAATTCGTTGCACCTACATATAACTCGGGAATGAAAGAGGTTCCCATCAAGCCTAAAATATCACCCAAATTAACATTTACACCTGATTTTACCGGAGCGTCTACACGAATATATACGGTTTCTCCGGCTGCTCGATCGGTCGGGAATTTCAGTTGCAGAGAAGCATCACTACCACCAGTAATTATCCCAGCCACTCCCAGACCACGATCTGAAGTCATTACAGCAAACTCATCATCATTCCCTACCTCAGCTTTAGTTTGATTTGTAACACCTCCTGACCCAGGAGACAAAGTCCCTACCTGAGTTCGTATTGCCGTACTAGCCCAAGTAGCATAAGATTTCGTAATCTGTCCATAACTGGCTGATCCCAATAAGAAAACAAATAGGATAAGAAACAGTCCGAGGACTCTTCCTTTAAGAGTGGCTAAAGTACTAATTGATTTCATATCGTTATTTTAAAAAAGGATCCCGTTCAAACATTTATACTTAAGATATTCTACATCTAATTAAAATAGCTTAGTATCATTTAATCTCAAAAATAATACATTTTGTGATTAAAAAAAAGAAATAGTACGATTTTTGAAATTATTTAATCGCAAATAGAGGTTTTAAAAGCATTTAAAATCTAAAATCACTACCATAATCGCAATTTATATTACAAATACAACCGCCTAATCCAATTATTGAAAATAAAAACGTCCATTCTTCCTATAAAATGGAAAAATTAAATACTTCCTCTTTTTACAGTAAAAATAAATGACTCATTAACAAGGCTATACAAAACATACCTCATTTTGAGCCATCATATTAATTAATCAATAAAATCGCAAATGGAGAATATTAAAGCCGCTTTAGGGTTATAGTATTGACAATATACCAACATCCTGTTTTCGATACAATTCGATCACGAACTCGCAGTTACCCATTTATTTTAATTATTTTTGACAAAAAAAAACATGAATACCAATTATACTGAAGGTTCTATAGAAGTTACTAGAGAAGAACGCGTCGCTCGCATCACATTTTTCCACCCTGCCAGCAATTCGTTCCCAAGCAGCTTACTTCACCAATTAAAAGACACTATAAACCGCTTAAGCGAAGATCCGCAGATCAATACCGTAATTTTAGAGAGCAAGGGCGAGGGCGCTTTTTGTGCTGGAGCCTCTTTTGACGAATTACTTGCCATTGACGACACTGACCAAGGAACCGCTTTCTTTTCCGGTTTTGCCCTAGTGATCAACGCCATCAGAAAGAGCAAACAACTCTTCATCGGTAAAATTCACGGAAAAGCCGTAGGTGGAGGTGTCGGTCTAGCGGCAGCCTGTGATTATTGTTTTGCCACAGCAAACAGCTCAATCAAACTTTCGGAATTAGCTATTGGAATAGGTCCTTTTGTCATCGAACCAGTTGTTTCTAAAAAAATCGGTAAAAATGCCTTTACGGAGATGTCTTTGGCCGCACACGAATGGAAAACAGCTAGTTGGGCTCTAGAAAAAGGACTCTATGCGCAACTTTGTACCACCACAGAAGAATTAAACCAACATACCAACGCATTTGCACAACGCATTTCTCAATACAATCCAGAAGCCTTAATCGAAATGAAGAAGATTTTTTGGGAAGGAACAGCACACTGGGAGCTGCTTTTGACAGAGAGAGCTGCGATTTCTGGCAAACTCGTTTTATCTGACTTTACCAAGAATGCCCTAAATCAGTTTAAGAAGAAATAGCTATCCCTCACAAAATCAGCTGTATTTTACACAGTCTATTCCAAGGAGTAGTCCGATATTTTTAGTAAATTTGCAAAAAACAATATTATGCCTAAAATCAGAATCACCAAACAATTTACTTTTGAAACCGGTCATGCCCTATACGGCTACGATGGAAAATGTAGAAATGTACACGGACACAGCTATAAATTAGCCGTGACAGTCATTGGCTACCCTATTGAAGATCAGGATAACGTAAAATACGGTATGGTGATTGACTTTGGCGATTTAAAAAAAATTGTAAAAGAAGAGGTTGTAGACCAATTTGATCACGCTACCGTATTCAATCAAAACACCCCTCACGTGGATTTGGCAAAAGAATTAAAAGATCGCGGACACGACGTGATTTTAGTTGATTATCAACCTACTAGCGAAAACATGGTGATTGATTTTGCAGCACGAATCAGTTCTCGTCTGCCACAAGAAATCGAATTGTATTCGTTGCGCCTCCAAGAAACCGAGTCGTCTTATGCAGAATGGCATGCTTCCGATAATTAAAAAAACACTCCTTTGAAAATTCAAATTCAAACCGACAAAAAGATTTTCTTCGCTTCTGATCAACATTTCGGAGCTCCTACTTCAGAGAAAAGTTTACCCCGCGAGAAGAAATTTCTTCGCTGGTTAAATGAAAAGGAAACTGAAATGGGTGCTTTATTTATTTTAGGGGATCTATTTGATTTCTGGTTTGAATATAAAACCGTTGTTCCTAAGGGATTTGTTCGCGTATTGGGAAAACTAGCACAGCTCAGAGACTCTGGAATTCCGATCTATTTCTTTGTCGGTAATCACGATTTGTGGATGGATGATTATTTTATCACCGAACTCGGCATTCCCGTTTTTCATCAACCTCAGGTTTTTGATATCAACGGCAAAACGTTCTTTATCGGTCATGGTGATGGACTAGGACCGGGAGATCACGGTTATAAGAGGATGAAAAAGGTGTTTACCAATCCGTTTTCAAAATGGTTGTTTCGTTGGCTACATCCCGATATCGGGGTGCGCTTGGGTCAATACTTATCCGTTAAAAACAAATTGATCTCTGGAGCAGAAGACGTGACCTTTCTAGGAGAGGACAACGAATGGTTGGTGCTTTACTCCAAAAGAAAACTTCAAGAACAGCATTACGATTATTTTATCTTTGGTCATCGTCACTTACCTATGGATATTCAAGTAGGTCAAAACAGCCGCTATATCAATTTAGGTGACTGGATAAGCTATTTTACTTATGGTATGTATGATGGTACGTTTCATTTAGAGAAATACGAGTCTTAATTTTTAACCGCCAAGGGACTTTCGACTATCCATTCATTATGACCAAAATAGTTCCAATTCACGGCGGCTAAATCCACCGTTGGATTAATAAAAACACTATATGGGCGTTGATTTATCGACACCCAACTATCCGCAAACACACTAACGTCTTGCCCGAGTTCAGCATACTCCTTTTTGATGTATTGCGCCATCTGCCAAATCATATCAGGAGAGGTTAATCTGGACTGCTGTTTTTGCTCTAAGCGCTCTTCCAGTTGGTACCTCCATCTTTCCCCAGTCGCTTTATCTTCTACCGTATAATTGGTATATCCGCCGCGCTGACGCAGCATCATACGCCAACTCAACCGATGCCCCTCATCTGTCCAAAGTACATCACCAGGTATAACCCAGTGCCTTAAAGGCAACAACAATTGAAACACCAGAAAAACCGTCAAAAAACTCATTATTCCCACAGGTATTTTTTCGGATGCCGTGGCATCCAGTTCCGCCACGGGTTTTTTCTTAAAAAACCTTTTCCTGATATCATCAGGATCATAGAAGAAAACCGCGAAGCTCAAAGCAAAATATGGAAAGACCCCAATGTGTAAGGTAAATGAATTGAAAAGATGAAAAACAAGTGAAATAATCACTGCGAAATTACGCGTCTTTTTCCAAAATAAAAGAGGCACAATCAAACCATCGAAGAGTATCCCAAGATAGGTTATCGACATATAAAACCACGGTTCAGCGAATATTTTCTTAAAGAATTCGGGCGAATTGGTCAGTCCGGCATAAAGATTTTTACTAAAAGTTCCATCAAGCCAATCCGGATAGAATTTGGCTACAGTGGCGTAAAAATACAAAATGGTGATTTGAATGATAAACAAATAAGAACAAGCGGCAAACATCGTCAATTTTTGGGTCACCCTACCCGATTTAACATCCAGCGACGCATATCTATGCGCAGGCATAAAACACATATACAAACAAATCAGTAGCATCAAATAATAGTGATTATTATAAGATGTCTTTTGCATATAATAAACTCCAGCCCACAGCAATGTCAATAATATAATACTTAAACGATACCGATACCCCAACATCACTCCAACAGCAGCCAATCCCATCACTATAAAATAGTAATACATTCCGTTACCCGGCAAGGGCTGTAACCACTCCATATAAATATGAGAAAAGGTCAATTGAGGTTCCACTAAATTTATACGAACCCAACCCGTAAAAATGGCTCCAAATGATTCACACACAAATATTAATCCAAAAAACATCCGGAATAAAATTAGCGGAGCATTGTCGATCTGTTGCGAAATTTTTTTAAACATGTTCTATAAAGTACTTTCTTGTTATTTGTTCATCTTCTCGAATTTTCTCAATTAACAAATCAAACTGATCAAATCGCATTTCATCCCGAATTCGTTCGTGAACTGAAATCTTTAAAACTTCTCCATATAAATCTCCGTCCCAATCTAAGAAATTAACTTCTATCGTATACGGGTGATTCTCAAAAGTCGGATTTATTCCAATACTCATCATACCGGGTATCGTCTTTCCTTCTATTACTGATGTTACGATATAAATCCCGTTTTTAGGTATGAGTTTGTAACTTTCCGTGACTTCTAGGTTTGCCGTTGGATACCCTATAGTTCTACCCAATTTTTTACCAGAAACGACTATTCCTGAGAAAAAATAATCATAGCCCAAATATTCATTTGCCATGGCGATATCTCCAATTTCTAGAGCTTTCCTAATTTTAGTTGAGCTAATTGAGACATGATCGATTTCCTGAGCAGATATCTCCTCCACTTCAAAATTATATTTTAATCCGAATCTTATTAAATCATGTATGTCCGCAGTTCTATTTTTTCCAAATCGATGATCATGGCCAATGATAATCTTTCCAACGTTAAATTGCTTGACCAATATCTGTTCTACGAAATCGGCAGCACTTAATTGTGAAAAATCGGCATCAAATTTATGAACAACCAGATTGTCTAAACCATAACGTTCCAGAAGTTCGATTTTCTCACTCATCGTGTTCAACAGCTTAATCGTATCATCTTGTTTTAAGACCATTCTGGGATGTGGAAAAAAAGTCAAAACCAGACTTTCTCCTCCCATAAGTTCACTAGCCGATACTAATTTACGAATAATCATTTGATGTCCCAAGTGCACCCCATCAAATGTCCCTAAAGTCACTATGGTTTTTTGTCGGGTATGAAAATTATATATAGAAGAAAACGTTTTCAATTTTTTTTATCAAATTTAGTGTTTCCTAATTTAAGATTAAAAAAGAATAAAAGAAAAATTGACTATATTTCCCCTATTAGGCAATAAGTAACTTCTCATAAGTCTTTTAAATAGCGCTTTATCGTCTTTTTCAACAGTAAAAACGTCTTACTTTAAAAAAAAAAGATACATTTGTTTGTTACAAACATAAAAACCAACCATCAATTATGAAAAACAAGCACCTTTGGAGTGTTTTGCTTCTTGTATTCGTAACTTTTTACGCAAATGCACAAAACCGTGCTTGGAAAAGCATTTCACAAAAAGAGCTATCTACCTTTGAAAGAGTTGAACGCAGTTCGGTACCAAGTGATTATAGCATTTTTCAGCTTGATTTAAAAAAACTAGCTCAGATTATAGAGCAAGCTCCCTTAGAAGGATCTAACTCAAGCACAAATATCATCACCTCCTTCCCGGATTCGAACGGAAATATGGAACGTTTTGAAATTTTTAAAGCTCCGCTGATGTCTGTTGCACTTTCAAAAAAATATCCGCAAATCAATTCTTATATTGGTAAAAGCTTAGAGAATGTTAGTACAACGATACGTTTTAGCATAACATCTTTCGGCTTACAAGCCGTAAAATACTCCGATGAAACAGGCATTACTTATATCGATTCCTACACAAAGGACCAAAAAAACTATATGGTTTACAATCGTGAATCCTTAGCAGAACATCCTGGAATCAACTGTTTGGTAGACGATAGTTATCTTCCCAACAATACTGATATAGCTACTATCACATCAAAAAAACTCGCTCAAACCGCAGCACGTACCTTTAGAGAATATCGCTTAGCCATGGCATGTACCATTGAATATGCCAAATTTCATCTTGACCAAGCTCTTGCATCCGGTATACCATTACCAGACGAACAGTCAAAAAAGGCGGTTGTATTGTCAGCTATGGTAGCCACCATGACACGAGTAAATTTTATCTACGAAAGAGACTTGTCAATTCGCATGATATTAGTAGACAATAACGACGAACTAATCTTCATCGATACCGATGAGTTTAATAACAACAATGCCAATCAATTAATTTCACAAAGTCAAAAGGTTATTGACAAGACCATCGGAAATACCAACTATGATATCGGCCACACGGTTAGTACTGGAGGCGGTGGACTTGCACAACTTCAAACACCTTGCAATCCTTTTACTAAGGCTATGGGAATCACGGGCTCGCCAAACCCGATAGGCGACCCCTTTGACGTTGATTTTGTAGCTCATGAAATGGGGCATCAATTTGGAGCAGCTCATACTTTTAACAGCAATTGTAATGGTAATATCATGCCTGACACCGCTGTAGAACCGGGCAGCGGAAGTACTATTATGGGATATGCTGGCGTGTGTTCACCCAATGTTCAAGCCAATTCTGATCCGTTTTTTCACTCGGTAAGCATCGATCAAATCAACAATTTTATCATCAACAAAGGAAACTGCTCTGTCAATACAAATAAAACTACTTCAACAATTTCGATTGACGCAGGAACAAACTATACCATTCCCAAGAGCACGCCTTTTAAACTAACCGCAACCAATCCCGGCTTAGAAACAGCGAACTTCACCTACTCATGGGAACAAATAGACAAGGAGTCTTCTGTCCAACCTCCTATATCGACGAACACAGGCGGTCCTCAATTCAGAGTTTTTAAACCCACAAAAGATTTAGTCCGATATTTTCCTCAATTTGAAACTGTTCTAAACGGCACTGTTTCAAATTGGGAAGTACTTCCATCAACAGCAAGAACTTTAAATTTTAATGTAATTGCAAGGGATAACAATATAGAATTGGGCGGTCAAACTGCTATTGACAATACTCAAATAACCGTTTCAAATGCCGGTCCGTTCTTAGTGACATACCCCAATTCAGTCGACGAAAAATGGACAGCAAAGTCTTCCCAAACCGTTACCTGGAATGTAGCAGGTACAACGGCAAATGGCATCAATACGAATCTAGTAAATATTTTATTTTCTGCAGATAATGGACAAACCTTTACTACTATTAAAGCCAATACTCCTAATGATGGTAATGAATCCATCGTTGTTCCGGATTATTCGTCAACTAACTGTAGAATTCTAATTGAAGCTGTCGGAAATATATATTATACCGTTTCAAAAGAATTCACAATCACTGGAGGTACAACTGTAAGTACGGAAAACTTTGGTCTTAATGATTTTGCTATATACCCTAATCCAACTAATGATTTAGTCAACATACAATTTGAATCGCAATCTACAGCTGATATTAGCGTTTCAATTCATGATTTACGAGGTAGACTTATTTTTACTCAATCTTACAAAAATACTGGTAAGTTTGAACAAGAAATCAGTCTTGGCAATACGCAATCAGGAATTTACATGGTAACAGTTATGGATGGTAGCCGCAAAGAAGTCAAAAAACTTTTAAAGAAATAATACGATTACTCAGTTTAGTGAGGGCGGTCTAATAGACCGCCTTTTTTTTGTAGCTTCGCATGTTATTTAATATTTTTGAATCCACAACTTTCAAAACCATATGCGTTATCTCGTTATATTTTTATTGTTTTTCAACCTGAGTCAGGCACAAATTAGAATCACCTCGTGGAACCTTAAAAATTTTGGAAAGTCAAAAAGCGATAGCGAAATCCTCTTTATAGCACAAACTGTAAAAGACAGTGATATCATAGCTATTCAAGAAGTAGTTGCTGGATATGGAGGCGCACAAGCCGTTGCTCGATTAACGGAAGAGCTCAATCGAACTGGAAGTAAATGGGATTACGCGATCAGTGATCCAACCGACAGTTCTCCATACCGTTCGGAACGTTATGCCTATATTTGGAAAACACACCGAGTTAAAGTACAAGGCAGGCCTTTTTTAGATAATTTTTTTAAAGATGTCATTGAACGTGAACCTTTTATCATTCGCTTCAACCTTCAACAAAAAATCTTTACTTTGGTCAACTTTCACGCCATACCTAAAAAACACCAACCCGAACGTGAAATCAAATATTTTAAACATTTCCCCGAGTATTATAAAACCAATCAGCTAATATTTCTGGGAGATTTTAACTGTCCAGAAACGCATTCCGTTTTTAATCCTTTAAAAAAGTTGGGATATCAGGCGGCTTTCGTCAACCAGAAAACCAGTTTACGCCAAAAATGTATTCTAGACGATTGCCTTGCATCGGCATACGACAATTTTATAGCTCACCCTGCCTACATCGAAATTCTAAATTCAGAAGCCATACACTTCTATCGCTCCTTTGAGAGCCTTCAAGAGGCGCGCGCGTTGTCCGATCATCTACCGATTACTATAGAAATCAAGTTGTAATCCACAAAGAAATTCCATGTATTACAGTTTAGTGCTGAGGCCCTATAAATAACTTTATATACTAACTGATAAAGCAGTACTTTTGCAGAAATTTTAAAAATATAATTTTGAAAATTACCTTAAAAAACTGGCTGACACTATTGATTTTATCTTTGGTTTGGGGCTCTTCTTTTATCCTAATCAAAAAGGGATTAAATAGCTTTACTCCGTACCAAGTTGGATCGTTAAGAGTTGTCTTTGCTGGGATAATGCTTTTACCCACAGCCTTTATACACCGCAAAAAGTTTCCAAAGAAAAACTATCCATGGCTCACCATATGCGCTGTAGTCGGTAGTTTTATACCAATGTTTTTATTTCCGCTAGCTGAGATGCATTTAGACAGTTCTATCGCCGGAATAATGAACGCACTGATGTCCATTTTTGTGATTGTATTGGGTGCAATCTTCTTTAAATACAAAACCAATTTTGGAGAACTAACCGGGGTTACACTAGCTTTTATTGGCGTTATACTACTCCTACAAACCAGTAACTCCGAAGGCCATGGCGGAGAGAGCCAATGGTTTTATTTTGTTTTACTCATTATAGCCGCAATGATGTATGCGTTTAGTGGATTATTGACTCAAAAATACATGGGCGACATCTCACCATTAGCTTGGACCGCCTTCATTGAATTGGTTTTATTTATACCTGCAATTATCGCACTTTATCTTTCGGGTTTCTTTGAAGTATTTCATCAAAAGGACAATGCTTGGGAAGGAGTCGGTTACATCTTTATACTGTCGCTATTCGGCAGTGTTTTGGCCAATATATTCTACTACAAATTGATTGGTGAAACTTCAGCCAGTTTTGCCTCTTCTGTATCACTACTAATGCCGATAGTAGCTTTTATGTGGGGACTTCTAGATGGTGAAGTACTTGGTTTTATCCAAATTACTGGCGGAATACTCATTATAGCCGGATTGTATTTTGGCAGAAAAAACATCCAGATAAAATACCCTTTCAACAAAAGAAAAAAAGCTTTATGAAATATCATAAAGCTTTTTTTTATTTTAAAACAGCATTAGCAAAAACAGGTTTGTAAAAAACCCATAAACACACCAATACCTTGTATATTATCCTGTATCGTATATTAACTTCTTCTGCCCATATAGATCATCAAGTAGTACAACAACGTACCAATAGATGCCAATGCAGCCACTAGATAGGTTCTTGCTGCCCAGGTTAAAGAATCTTTAGCTCCAGCATGTTCTTGCTGTGTTAACATATGCTTGTTTTCAAGCCATTTTAAAGCTCTATGACTCGCATCATACTCAACGGGTAGGGTAATGATCGAAAACAGCGTCGTCATGGCAAAAAGGATAATACCGACTAACAATAACTGTGGAAATGTATTTAACATCAATATACCCGCCAATAGAATCCATTGCATATACGAAGAAGCTACACTAACAACCGGCACTAACTTAGATCGCATTTCCAACCATCTATAGGCTGTTGCATGCTGCACAGCATGCCCCACTTCGTGAGCAGCCACAGCTGCGGCAGCCGCATTGCGTTCGTTATATACCGCTTCACTTAAATTCACTGTTTTATCAGCAGGATTATAGTGATCCGTCAAACGACCCGGTGTCGATATAACACGAACATCTCTAATCCCGTGATCAGCTAACATTTTTTGAGCAATCTCCGCTCCACTCATTCCATTTTGCAATTGCAATTTAGAATATTTCTCAAACTTACTTTTTAATCGAGCACCAACAAGCCAACTTGCCAGCATGATTATTCCCATTAATATAAATCCCATCTCTATATTCTTTTTTATATATGTATTATAAATATATAACAAATCTTACGCCAAAATTATATTTCGACAAGTTGTCAGTAAAAAAAACCGGGAATCGGGAGTCGGGAGTCGGGAGTCGGGAGTCGGGAGTCGGGAGTCGGGAGTCGGGAGTCGGGAGTCGGGAGTCGAGAGTCGGGAGTCGGGAGTCGGGAGTCGGGAGTCGGAAAATCACGACAAACGAAAAACGAAAAACGAATCACGAACAACGACAAAAGGCTGTCCTTTTGGGACAGCCTTTTGCAAATATATTAGAAAAGATCTTTACAATTTCTTTTTCACCTCCACTTGTTGGAAAGCTTCAATTAAATCGAGTTCTTTAATATCGTTGTAATTCTTCACTTGAATACCACAATCATATCCTTTAGACACTTCTTTCACATCGTCTTTAAAACGTCTTAAAGCGGTTAATTCACCAGTGTAAATTACTACTCCTTCACGGATCAAGCGGATTTTAGAGTTTCTATAGATTTTACCATCTGTAACCATACATCCAGCAATCGTACCAATTTTAGAGATTTTAAACAATTCTCTAATTTCAGCAGTACCGGTAACTTCTTCTTTCATCACTGGGGAAAGCATACCTTCCATAGCGTCTCTTAAGTCGTCAATTGCATCATAAATGATCGAGTAGTTTCTGATATCGATTTCTTCTTTATCTGCCAATTGTTTAGCATTACCCATTGGTCGAACGTTAAATCCGATAATGATTGCATCAGATGCAGAAGCTAACAATACGTCGGATTCAGTGATGGCTCCAACTCCTTTGTGGATAATATTGATTTGAATTTCTTCGGTTGACAATTTAGAGAACGAATCAGAAAGTGCTTCAACAGAACCATCCACATCCCCTTTCAAGATAATATTCAACTCTTTAAAATCACCTAAAGCAATACGACGTCCAATCTCAGCCAAAGTAATATGTCTTTGTGCTCTTACAGATTGCTCGCGAATCAACTGCGTACGTTTTGCCGCAATTTGTTTTGCTTCACGTTCTTCCAAGAATACGTTGAACTTATCACCAGCAGTAGGTGCGCCATCCAATCCCAATACAGAAATAGGTTTAGAAGGACCTGCCTCTTTCACCGCTTTTCCTCTTTCGTCGTGCATCGCTCTAACCTTACCGTGATGTTTACCTGCCAACATGTAGTCACCTACACGTAAAGTACCGGATTGAACCAAAACAGTAGAAACAAATCCTCTACCTTTATCAAGGAATGCTTCAACTACAGTACCAACAGCTAATTTATCTGGATTTGCAGTAAGCTCTAACATTTCTGCTTCAAGCAATACCTTTTCCAAAAGTTCTTTTACACCAATACCTTTTTTGGCTGAAATATCTTGAGATTGATAAGTACCTCCCCAAGCTTCTACCAACAAATTCATTGCTGCTAATTTTTCTTTAATTTTCTCTGGGTTTGCCGTATCCTTATCGATTTTGTTAATTGCAAAAATCAAAGGAACACCTGCTGCCTGAGCATGGCTGATAGCCTCTTTGGTTTGTGGCATGATGTCATCATCCGCTGCAATAACAATAATAACGATATCGGTAACTTGAGCTCCACGAGCACGCATGGCAGTAAAGGCCTCGTGACCTGGTGTATCCAAGAAAGTGATCTGCTGTCCACCTTCTAAAGTTACTCCGTAAGCACCAATATGCTGTGTGATACCTCCAGATTCTCCCGTAATAACGTTGGTATTACGAATATAATCTAACAAAGATGTTTTACCGTGATCCACGTGTCCCATTACAGTAACAATTGGAGCTCTAGGTTTTAAATCTTCTGGTTTATCAACTATTTCTTCAATCGATTCCTCGATATCTGTTGTTGTAAATTCTACTTCGAAACCAAATTCATCGGCAACGATAGTAAGAGTTTCCGCATCCAAACGTTGGTTCATGGTTACCATGATACCCAAAGACATACAAGTACCAATCACTTTAGTAATAGGCACATCCATCATTGTTGCAACTTCTCCAACAGTAACGAATTCCGTAACTTTTAAAGTTTTGCTTCCTTCTTCGATAGCTCTTTGTTCGTCATCCGTTTTCTTACGGTGCGTATCTCTTTTATCTCTACGATATTTTGCTGCTTTAGAACGATTTCCTTTTCCTTGTAAACGCTCTAGAGTTTCTTTAATCTGGTTTTTAACTTCTTCCTCAGTAGGCTCCACTTTTACAACTGGCGCTGCATTTCTGTTGTTATTACCTTTGTAGTTAGGTGAAGTTCTATTTCCAAATTTATTTCCAGCTCCAGCAGGTCTTGGAGCACCACCACCAGCGGCATTAGCCGTACCCGTGTTAGCTCCCGGTTTAGAAGGAATTCTTTTTCTCTTATTTTTAGCAGCGGCACCTGCAGCACCTGGCTTTGCAGCTACGCCACCTTTTTTAGGATCATCTTTTTTAGGTTCTTCCTTCTTCTTTTTAGGCTTGTTAAACTGAGACAGATCAATAGTTTGTCCCGTAAAAGTAGTTCCTGAAAGCTTTTGGTAATTTGTCTTAACTACTTCTTCCTCCGTAACTGCCTCACCCTGGGCACCGTCTTTTGATTCTATCTTAGCTTCAACAACCTTAGTTTCTGTTGATTTCACCTCAGTTGCCTTTACCTCAGTTGGTTGATCTTCAGAGGACACAATTGCTGTTGGTTTTTCCGAAGGTGTTTCCTTTTTCTCAGCAACAACAACTTTTTTATCACTAGCAGCTGCACTAGGTCCTTTAGATTTTTTATCTACCGGCTTGGCTTGCGCTTCTTCAGATGTATTTTCCAAAATTTCTGGTTTCACTTGTTTTTTAACCACTGTATCGTCTGAAGAAACTTTCGGTTTTTTAGGTTCAAGATCAATTTTACCAACAGGTTTGATTGCAGCAATCGCTTCCGCTTTTGCACGAATCACCTCTTGCTCGCGTTTAATACGCTCCTCATCTTGTTTGCGTTTTACTTCAATTTCTCTATCGCGCTCGACTTTAAGAGCCTCTTTTTCCTTTCTTTTCTCTTCACTCACTTCAATAGAAGCTTCTTTCTTCCCCTTGTCAGCAGAGAATTGTTTACACAAAACACTATACTCCTCTTTAGATATCTTAGCATTCGGACTTGCTTCAATCTCAAAACCTTTGGTTTTCAGAAAATCCACAGCTCTATCTAGAGAAATATTTAATTCCCTTAAAACTTGATTTATTCTTTTTACTCTTTCTTCAGACATATTATCTTTTTAGTGTATTTTAATGAGTTGTGTTGATGTTTTTAACTAGTCTTCAAACTCTTCTTTAAGAATTCGTATTACTTCAAGAATGGTTTCTTCTTCAAGATCGGTTCTTCTTACTAAATCGGCAACATCTTGTTTTAGAATACTTCTAGCAGTATCCAATCCAATTTTAGCAAACTCATCAATTACCCAGCTCTCTATTTCATCCTTGAATTCTGATAATTCAACGTCATCGTCACTCGAAAGGTCTGCAGCATCTCTCATTACGTCTAATTCATAGCCCGTAAGTAATCCTGCCAATTTAATGTTTTGACCACCACGTCCAATCGCTTTAGAAACTTCTTCAATGTTTAAATAAACACTGGCTTTCTTCGCCACTTCATCCAATTTGATCATATTGATCTTTGCAGGACTTAAGGCTCTAGTGATAAATAATTGTGTATTGGTGGTGTAATTGATAACATCAATGTTTTCATTCCCTAACTCACGTACAATTCCGTGTATTCTTGACCCCTTCATACCAACACAAGCACCTACAGGATCAATTCTATCATCGTATGAATCAACGGCAACCTTAGCTTTTTCCCCTGGGATACGAACCACTTTTTTAATTGTGATCAGTCCGTCAGCAACTTCTGGGATTTCTTGTTCAAATAATTTTTCTAAAAACTTCTCTGAAGTTCTAGACATAATAATTTGAGGCTTATTACCTTTTAATTCTACACTTTCTATTATCCCTCTTACCGTATCTCCTTTTCTAAAGAAATCAGCTGGAATTTGTTTTTCTTTTGGAAGAATAATCTCATTACCTTCATCATCAACCAAAATTACAGCTTTTGGACGAACATGGTGCACTTCTGCAGCATATACCTCGTCAACAAGATCCTTAAATTGTTTGTAAAGGTTGGTATTATCATGCTCATGGATTTTTGAAATCAAATTCTGACGCAAGGCCAAAATCGCTCTTCTCCCCAATTGTATTAATTTTACTTCCTCAGATACATCTTCACCTACTTCAAAGTCAGGTTCAATTTTTCTAGCTTCAGAAAGTGAAATCTCAGAATTCTCATCTTCTACTTCTCCATCTGCAACTACAACACGATTTCTCCAGATCTCCATATCTCCTTTATCAGGATTGATAATGATATCAAAATTATCGTCTGAACCATACTTCTTCTTCAATGCATTTCTAAATACATCTTCCAAAATTGCCATTAGTGTAACTCTGTCGATAAGTTTATCGTCTTTAAACTCTGAAAATGATTCAATTAATGCAATATTTTCCATGCAATCTATTTTATTTTTAAAATGAAATTATAACAATCGCTTCTTTAACATCCGAAATGGGAAGACTAACCTTTTTGTCAACGGTTACTTTCCCTTTACCTACGGCTTTAGGCTCTCTGGCCTTCCACTCTAAAAATAGGTTTTCCTCATCCGAATCAACCAACGTTGCTTCAAACACCGTTTGGTCGAGGGTTGTTATTTTTAGTTTTCTGCCAACATTTTTTTTATATTGTCTAGGTAACTGCAAAGGTTTTGTAGCACCAGCCGAAGCCACTTCTAAAGAAAAATCGTGCTCTTCTCGATCTAAATTGTGATCTATAGCACGACTTATATCAATACAATCTTGTAATGTCACACCTTGGTCACCATCAATAATCACACTGATTTTGCCGTCGTCGGAAATAGAAAAATCAATCAAAAATAATGACGGATGCTCTTCCAACCCTTGATTCAACAACTCTTTTACTTTTTCTTTAAATGTCATATTTCTATAAAAAGAGGGGACACCAGTCCCCTCATTATTTAGTTTAACTAATAAATAACGCCACAAAGATACTATTTTTTTTATACAATTAAAACTTTTGATAATTGATAATTATATTATTAACTTTATAAATTAGAAATAAAACCTATTAATTTCAATACCCATAATAAAAACTATGAAAAAAATACTCGTACCTACGGATTTCTCTCCCCATGCAAATAGCGCACTTCATGCCGCAGCCTTAATCGCTAAAAAATGCCATGCGGAGGTCATATTACTACACATTATAGAACTACCCCAACAAGCTACAGACGAAATATCCATAGGCGCAGAAATTCCTGAGGTCATGTTTTTTAAAAATGCTGCAGAAAACCGACTAACCCAATTAGCGCTATCACCGGTTCTTGAAGGACTGAATGTTTCACAAGTGCTAAAATTGGATAGAACTTTTCTAGGTGTAATCACAGTTGCCGAAGTCAATGATGTTGATTTAATCATCATGGGTTCGCATGGAGCTAGTGGAGCTAAAGAAATGTTTATCGGGTCTAATACCGAAAAAGTGGTTCGCTCATCGGATGTACCGGTACTGGTTATCAAGGAAAACACCAATCACTTTGAAGTAAAAAACTTCATATTTGCTTCTGACTTTTCAGAAGGCATGAAAGCACCTTTCTTAAAAGCACTAAAATTCAACAAAGTATTCGGCTCTAAATTGCATCTTTTGATGGTCAATACACCGAATAGTTTTAAGACAACGCAAGCTGCTGAAGAACAATTAGAAACTTTCTTGTCCGACATCACAGACAACGAATTTGAATTGACCATTTACAACGACATCAATATCGAAAAGGGAATATTAAATTACGCCAAAAAAATAGATGCCGATCTTATCGGACTCAGCACACACGGCAGAAAAGGCATTTCTCACTTTCTTAACGGAAGTATCACCGAAGATTTAGTTAATCACTCCTCCACTTCCGTATTGACCTTTAAAATAAAGTAGCGCATCAATTTCCGAGGAATGGAACAAACAAACCGACGAGAAAAAATACAGACAAAAAAAATGGGGCTCATCTAAAAAGACTAGCCCCATTTCTATTTAATTCCATCCCATTCACCGTAAAACTGCGACAAGAAAAGCTCCATAAACCGATGCCTTTCCTGGGCAATTTCCTTAGCTGCTTGAGTATTCATTCGATCTTTTAACAACAATAATTTTTCATAAAAATGATTTAAAGTTGGTCCATTATCCGCTTTATACTCCTCCTTAGACATCGCCATTTTTGGCGCCACATTAGGATCATAGAGAATTCTATTTTTAAATCCTCCATAATTAAATGCACGAGCAATTCCAATAGCTCCCAAAGCATCTAAGCGATCCGCATCTTGAACAATCTGCAACTCCAAGGAACTAAACTTCTTTTCAAAATTCCCCCCCTTAAACGAGATGTTTTCAATGATACGAACTACATGCATCACCACTTCTTCAGCAACACCAATAGACTCTAGGAACAACTGAGCCTTCTTAGGACCGACCTGTTCATCTCCGTCATTAAACTTACTATCTGCTATATCATGTAAAAGCGCCGCTAATTTTACTACTAAAAAATCGCATTTTGGACTGTTCTCAGCAATTAATAACGCATTTTTGTAAACGCGTTCTATGTGAAACCAATCATGCCCTCCTTCAGCACCTTCCAATTCTATTCTAACAAAAGCAGTAGTTTTCGCAACTAACTCTTCCATGAATTCCTTTTATTTTATAATTGCTGGCTGTACCCATTTAAACACATGAGGTTCACGTGTAATCACCATTCTCTCCGCAATTTTTGTCATACGTCCTGGTAACTTCATCAAATAATCACGCGCTTTTTCTGCTTCATCTGTCAAATTGTTCACTTTATCAATTTGCCACTTATCTATTAATTTCTGCATGATATCAACATAATCCATCGCAGTATAAACTCCAATGCGCTGTGCCGAATCTGAAAACTGTTCAAAAGCATCGCCAATCTTCCCACCCGATTCTCTAATCAAATTTGCCGGCATAGTGATCTTTCTCTTCATCATATAATGAAAAGCCAACATCATCTCACTTGGATCTACTTTAAAAATACGATCCACAAATTCTGTATAAGCATGATGGTGTCTCATTTCGTCACCCGCAATTAACCTACAGATTTTCGATAGTTTATGATCTCCGTATTTCTTAGCCAATTGGGCAACTCTGTTGTGAGAAACATAAGTAGCCAATTCCTGAAAACTGGTGAAGACAAAATTCTTATACGGGTCACGATCCGTTCCCGGGTCAAAACCATCGTTTAATAAATGATGCGTCGTGATTTCGACTTCCTTCATATTTACCCTTCCAGATAGATACAAATATTTGTTCAACAGGTCCCCATGACGATTCTCTTCACCGGTCCATTGTCTGATCCATTTCCCCCAGCCGTTATCCGTTTTCTGATCAATTCCCTCTACATCCATCAACCAAGACTCGTAAGTAGGCAAAGCCTCCTCCGTAATGGTATCTCCAACCAATACAACCCAAAAGTCATAAGGCAGCTCCTTAGCAAACTCTCGAAGCTCTTTAACATCTTCAAAGAAGGTCTCACTTTGAGAATCCGGTAACAAATCGGAAGGTTGCCAAATTTTCTCAACCGGTATTAAATAGTTCTCAACGAAACTATCAATATTTTTTTCTAGAAATTGCATTACTTCTAGGCGAACATTTTTAATTGACATAATTTCTATTTATTTCACCAAGCTTAAATACTTTTCATGATCTGGTTTGTTTGAGCATCAAGTGGTGTATGTATATTTATTTTACTGCTATCTTTATCCTATTTTCGGTCTCTGTAAAAAGGGACTCAAAATCATATTCTCTAACCACTAAGGGTGCATGAGTAATTACCTCAACACGATTACCCAATCCCAATGGAAATTTTCCAAACCGCAATAATTTCCAGGAATTATTGATTGTTATCGGCACTACCACCGCATCAGGAGCGTATTTACACAAAATCTTCATACCATTTTCCGAAAAACGCTTCGGTTTCCCATCTCTACTACGAGTTCCCTCTGGAAATATCACCGCAGCTCGTTTGTACTTTTGTATATAAACTCCCAGCTCTTTAATAGCACTGAGTGCTTGCTTTGAATCTTTCCTATCAATTAGAACGGAACCTCCGTGTCTTAAATTATATGAAATACTCGGTATTCCTCTACCGAGTTCTTTTTTACTGACAAATTTAGGATGTGACCTTCTATAATTCCAAATTATACAAGGAATATCAAACATACTTTGATGATTCGATACAAATATGATTGGCACATTATCAGGAACTAATTCCAGGTTCTTAACCGTATATGTTGTACCCAAAATATTCGTACACCTCAACAATAAAAAATTCAAATAATCCACACTTTTTTTATGCGCTTGGTATCCAGAAAGCTTTAAACAAAGCCATTGGATGGGATGAAACACCAGCAAGCAAATTAGAAAGCAACATAAAAAAATGATGCTTATCGGGTATGAAATGAGTTTTTGCACGTCGCTATATATAGATTGAATGGAGCAAATATACGTTTTTAATAAAAAAACCACCTAAAAGGTGGTCTTTATATTAACAGTATTCGTTAAAAGCATCCTTAAGATTCTCTGCGATGGTCTCCGCGGGATGTCCTTCTATATGATGTCTTTCTAATACATGTACTAATTCTCCATCTCTAAACAACGCCATAGACGGTGAAGAAGGAGGAAAAGGGAACATGTGCAGACGAGCAGCATCAACTGCTTCTTTGTCTACTCCTGCAAAAACAGTCACAATTTGATTGGGTTTTTTATCTCCCATCAAACTCATCTTTGCTGCAGGTCTAGCATTACGTGCAGCACACCCACAAACGGAGTTTACTACAACAAATGTTGTTCCTTTTTGAGCTAAAGCATTTTCTACATCTTCAGCTGTATATAATTCTTGAAAGCCTGCTTCAACTAGTTCCGCACGCATAGGTTTTACAATTTCTTCTGGATACATACTCTTTAAAAATAGGTTATTCAACAAAGTTACGTTTTTTTTACTTTACTCACTATGTTCGTCTTTCACAAAGTATTGTTATACTTGAACAGATTTTTTAGATGGCTTCTTTTTCATCTTATTAATCCAAATAAAAACACCCGTAATAGGTAGACTCGTTGCAATCAGACAGACCATAAAATAAAGGATTTTTGAAAACAGCCCATAGATATCTCCAAGATGTATAGCCTTAATTTGAGAAGCAATTTTGTCGCCTGTTTTTTTATCGTCAAACAATTCCTTTTTTAGTATTTCACCAGAAAACTGATCGACAAACATCCTATCATAAGCTGTTTTGTTAAATCGATCATTATCTTTTTTCTGTATTTCAAAAGATCCTTTCTCTCCTTTGGGAAAAGAAACTGTGGTTTGTCCTTGATAAGGGAAGTTTTCATTTGCCAAAGCTAGAGCTTGCGAATAAGTCAACGATTTAGCGTCCTCCTTCCATATCGATTCAGGCTTGACCTCATCTCTACCTCCAAATACTTTTACCCCTAATAACTGACTTAGTCCAGCTCGATACCATTCAAAAGACCAACACAAGCCAGTCACCGCCATAATCAATACGACGAGCAAGGTATAGAACCCCAAAGTATTGTGAAGGTCGTGATTGACACGCTTCCACTTGGCGCTAAATTTTATTTTAAAACCGGGTTTCATACTTTTCCACCCCTTAATCTTCTTGGGAAACCACAAAAACAATCCCGTGATAGACAAAACCACAAAAATTAACGTTGCAATTCCAACTATAGGTCTACCGATAGAAGAGTCAAACAACAACCAACGGTGCAATTTCATTACCTCACCAAAAAACGGCGCGGCTACGCTTTTTCCAGATCCTATAATTTCCTTTGTATACGGGTTAATCGAAAAACTATCATCTCGTTTATCTTTTTTACCAGCACTTACAGAAAACACATAGGGCTTATTGGCTTCTGAGTCGGTAACCACTCTGGTAACTTTTCCCTTTGTCTCAGCTTCAACAAACACAATCAGGTCCTCAACACTGTATTTGGACGGCAACACTTCAGCGATGGTATATTTTTCCGGTTCCAACCATTGCTCTACTTCCGCCCTAAACGTATAAATAGTTCCAGATAAACAAACTACGAAAAGCACCAAAGCACTAGCAACACCCAACCAAAGATGAAGGTCATTCATCAACTTCCTAAACCCGTATTTCTTAGGATTTTTCATATATACTGATTATTTTTCACATTAAGCCCCTATAATATCACCGCCTCTGTTTGTCTGTTTACACAAAGAAAACGAACCTTTATCAGCGATTTTATAAGTTATCCTTAACCAATAATCTATTAAAATCTCTTTACTAAAAATGGAAATAGAAATATTTAGACTGAATAAGAACAGTGCAAATATAAAATTGTTTCTGCTCTACTGCAAGTGAAATCTAAAAAGGATAAAAAGCATCCTCTAAATGCTCCATGGAATAATCGTCACCCTTTTTGAGAATCGCGAGTATATCAAATCGAATTTCTTCTTGACGCGACTGCATTTTCACATAGTGATTGGCAGCTTGAATCAAGTGGCGTATTTTTGCCTTGGTTATAAAGTCTTGTGGTAGACCGAAACCCGAAGAAGAACGGGTTTTCACTTCAACGACAACGAGTATACCTTCATTAAGGGCTATAATATCAATTTCTAACTTTCTATAACGCCAGTTGCATTCCAGTATGACATATCCTTTATTGACCAAGAATTCCACCGCCTTTTTCTCTCCCAACCTTCCTAATTCGTTATGATCTGCCATAATTGTAGTTATAAGAATTCCAGAGTCACCTTTTCTTGCTTAATGTCTAGTATTACTTCATGCCCAAATTTTAAGGCTAAATTTTCTTTAAGATGCCCAGCAGGAAAATCAAAACAGATCGGGAAATCATATTTTTTACCGATCTCCACGATAATATCGTGTGCTTGTAGTCCAAAAGGAATAGAGTTGTCCTTCATTTCGGTCATCCCTCCAACAATAAGCGCCTTAAGATTTTTGAAAAAACCATTTCGATCTAAATTATACATCATACGGTCAATATGATATAAATACTCATCGAGATCTTCGATAAACAAAATTTTATCCGCTGTATTCATTGCAGACGGCGATCCGGTTAAACTATAAAGTATGGATAGATTTCCCCCTATCAATTCTCCCTTAGCCCTCCCGATATGATTCAGTGCATTAGCTTCAATTTGATAACTCAATTTTTTTCCAAACACCATGTCTTTGAGCGATTTTATGGACGCTGCAGTTGTATTTACCACACTAAATGCCATGATAGCATGTAAGGTTTCTACACCAATATTATGTATATGACTATGCAGAACAGTTACATCACTAAAACCGATAATCCATTTAGGTGACTTCATAAATCGATCAAAATTTAAATGGTCGATAATGCGTACGGTTCCATAACCGCCTCTCGCACACCATATCGCCTTCACGTCACTATCGTCAAGTTGGTCTTGAAAATCGGCTATTCGTTGCTCATCACTGCCCCCTAATTGAAAATTATCTAAGCCAATAGTGGTTCCCAGTCTTACTTTAAGCCCCCAGCTTTCCAATAGTTCTATTGCGGGTTTAGCTTCTACTACTGAAAATTTCCTCGCAGTGCATACTATGGCAACGGTATCTCCTTCTTTTAAATAAGCGGGTTTTATCATCGAGTCTTTTTTTACAAATCTAAAAATCTTTGTAAGATATATCTTTTATTTTCAACAGAAAAACAGTTTTGTATTTCAAAATGAAACAAAAAACCCCACGCCAGAGCGAGGGGCTTAAAACAATAAACGACTAGCGATCAACTACTATAATTCTAAAACAATAAATTCACTTCTTCGATTCTCTTGATGTTGCTCCTCTGAACAGGCCACGCCATCGACACAATGATTAATCAATTGGGTATCTCCATATCCCTTTGCGGTAATACGATATGCCGCTATACCTTGATTGATTATCCACGTTCTCGTTGATTTAGCTCTCTGGTCAGAGAGTCTTCGGTTATACTCCTCCTGCCCCCTACTATCTGTATGCGATCGAACATCGATCTTCATATTTGGATATTGCTCCATAACCGCTACGATTTTCAGTAGTTCCATGGTTGCATCAACACGAATATCGGACTTATTCAGGTCGAAATAAATCGGAACCAATTCCAATACTTTAAATAAATCATCGCCCTTCTCTACTTTAATTTTGACTTTCTCCAAGCCAAAATCTAGCTCAGTTATTCCTTCTTTAACCGGAAGGTCTACCGTTACCTCTGCTGTGTTGAATTCTTCCCTACTCGCATTTACTCGATATCTAGTAGCACAATTCAAAAGATCAAATTGATATTGACCTCGCTCATCGGTAACTACCTCGCTAAGCAATTTAAAATCACGATCTAACAAACTCACTTTAATTTGGGCTATTCTTCCTTTATCCTTCTTATCATAAACAATTCCTTTTATGGTTTGTTTACAGTCCAATTCGAGTTTACGTGTTTCATAAACCGAGTAAATATCATCGCTGCCGTAATCCTCAGCCCTATTAGAACTGAGAAAACCCTTTTGAAGTTTATTATCCATGAAAAAACCGAAATCATCAGCCGTGCTATTAGCAGGAGCTCCAATATTATGAACTGTACCCAAAGAACCGTCCGTAAAAATTTTTACGGCAAAAATATCGAGCCCTCCCAAACCGGGATGTCCATCAGAAGAAAAATACAATTCGTTTTCAGCACTGATAAAAGGAAAACTCTCTCGCCCGCCAGTATTGATTTCCGTTCCTAAATTAATCGGGTTTCCAAATTTCCCACCGCTTAAAACGGCCACTTTATACAAATCTGACTGTCCTTGTCCGCCTTGTCGATCGGAAGCAAAATAAAGCCATTTCCCGTCTAAACTTAATGCTGGATGAGCAGTACTAAAATGATCGGAATTAAAAGGCAATTCTACTGCTTTAGTCCATTTACCGTCTATCTTTTCAGAACGATAGATCTTTAATAAAGTAGTACCCACTTCATTTCTCCCTCGCACACCTTTATTGTAATTATTTCTAGTAAAATACATCGTTTTTCCATCGGCAGTAAAAGTCGGTGTCGATTCGTTAAACGTACTTTTTGTTGAAGTAGCGAATTTTTTCACTCTTCCAAATGTTCCTTCCCCTTTTATTTCCGCCTGATATAAACTCGTAAACGGTTGATTGGTCCAACGGTGAACCCGCCTAACCATAGCTCCAGTATCTCGAGCAGAAGCAAAAATCAATTGATTGTCATAGACCGTACTACCAAAATCCGCATAAGACGAGTTAATCGGTAGCCTTGTCAATTTATACCTACCTGAATTCGCTTTAATTCGATCGAGGTAATCCTTATCTTGTAGGATCAACCTAGATCTTTGATCTGCGGATTCTCTTTCAGCAAAAATCTTTAACATTTTATCTGCCTCCATATAATTGTCGACAGCTTTGAGCGTTTGCGCATATCTAAAAAAATACTCGGAAGGCAACTTATCAGTTAACTCAAAAAGAGCGTCATACCATCTATTTGCCTGTATCAATTTTCCATTAAAATAATAGGCATTGCCTAAGCGTTGAAATAGCTCCAGGTTTTTATATCCTTTGTCAGCAAGTCCTTCATAGATTTTAATCGCATCGACATAGGCAAAAAAGTCATAATGTTTATCCCCTTGAATCTGTTTTTTATCTTGAGAAAATGCTGTTATAGAGATGAATAAATGGACGAGAAGTAGATATTTATAAAACATTGTTTTCATGACTAGTACATTTAAAAGAATCGTGGTGAAGTGATGCGGTTAAAACCTCTAAACAATTCAAAACGCAAGTATATTTCATGAGATCCTGAATTGTAATGGACTAATTTGCTGGTTTCAGCATCATAACTATAACCGACAAACAGTCCCTCTGTAAGTTGAAAGCCCAACAGTCCACTGACGGCGGCATCCCATCGATAAGCCGCTCCAATTGTAAATACATCAGCTATTAAAAAATTGGCAGAAGCATCGATTTGAACAGGCGCTCCTGCGACCGCCTTAGTCAAAATGGCCGGTTTAAACTTGAGACCCGCGCTTAAGTCAAATACGTGGCCTGCGATCAGGTAAAAATTTACTTTTTGTCTCATCGCGGTATAAGTATTGTTGTCAAAACGATCGGTTGCCAGAAAATTGGGAACTGATATTCCCATATAAGTTTTATCGGAGCGCAAATACAATCCAGCTCCAATATTTGGTGTAAATTGATGGTTTATATTGTTGCTAAATACCACATCATTCAGATCGTGAATGTTGAGTTTATCATAATCCACATTTAATAAATTGGCCGTTCCCTTTAAACCAAATGACAACTTGAATTTTCTATTCAAATCCATGGTATATGAAAGATCCAAGGAAATGTTGTTTTCATCCATGACACCTATATTATCATTAATAAAGGAGACCCCAAATCCTAATCTCGAATCACCTAAGGGGCTATGGATCGATAAAGAAGTGGTTTTCGGCGCTCCATCTAGACCAACCCATTGTGCACGATGAAGTCCAAAAATACTCATTACGCCACGCGAACCCGCATAGGCAGGGTTTACATTTATGGTATTGTACATATATTGGGTGTATTGAGGATCTGCTTGAGCTTGTGCATTAAATACGGCACACAGAACGAAAATTACCATCAAAACCCACTTGACATTAACTAATTTCATACTCTTGTCGCTTTTAGTTGCCATCTAAATGAAGGTAACCCGATTTCTTAATCATACGTGAACCACTTACATCTATATGTTCGTAATTAAGTATATAATAATAAGTACCCGATGGTAATTTCTCCGATTTTTGAACGCTTATTCGACCTTCGGAAATCCCCTTAAACACATTACCTCGGCTGTCGTAATTTTCTGTATCATAAACCTTAACCCCCCATCGATTAAAAATCTGAACGGTATTATTGGGGAATTTTTGAATATTCTTGATCTTGAAATAATCATTATGTCCGTCTCCATTTGCAGACACAGCATTATATATTACAACATCATCTTCAATGTCCATCTTCTTTATACTTGCCAAGGTAAAAATGCCATATTCAGATAAAACAGCTGGGGTGGTCACGGTTTTCGCTTCTTTATCCACAATTCCCCCTTCGTCTACCCAAACTTTTAATCGGGAATCCCAACGAACAATATGTAAATCATAGGTTTTAAATTCGAGTAACTCTGCAGGGGTCGTTTTTTCATGCCAGTTGAGAGTTAGAACAACATTGGCATCTTTTCCAACTCGCTCGACAGTCCAGTATTCTTGATCATTAACCGTATCAATCATATCGGTAGCACGCGTTTTTGAGGTGCGATTTAAATGGAGTTTTTTAAAATGATATTGACTTAGAAAATTTCCCTCTAATTGTTTCTCTGTAGTGATCTTAGCTGGACGATAATAACTTCCATCGCCAATTGGAAAGGTAAAACCATCTTTACTCAATTGAACTTGCTCAACTTTACCATGGATATGACTCCTATCAGAGGTATTAATATGCCGCGCTCCTTTTTCAAAAACCACGGCTCCATACACGCTATCAACTTCAACAATTCCTCTCATGAAATTTGCCGTACCCGCTATACTGATATCATTTTTTAGATTAAAACCCCACACTAGATTCTCATCATTAAACAACACATCATAAAAATAACTGGGAGCACTTCCATTTAGATTTTGATTCTCCACACCTCCTTGGAAAGGTTGAAAAACAGCGTAGGAAGTTTTGCGTTTAAAAGTATATAAACCGTCGTTCTGAAAGTCAGCATAAAAGTACATACTTCCATCATTATTAAGGGTTGCATCTTTATGATTCTCAAAATGGAGTAAGCTAGATACCTTGGTTTCAGGATATATGGTTAGCATCCCTTTATTTACCAAGGCAGGCCTCTGCTGAGCCATTGTACTTATTCCAATCAAGAATACGATATATTTATACATCTGTTCCTTGAAATTATATTTGTTATTCTCTTATTAGTATCACAGTACGTGTGTCTGATTCTTTTACAATAATCCAAAAAGTCAAAAACAACAATGGCGAACACTTGGCACATTTTTTAATACTTTTTGAAATTCATCCCTGCTCATCATTATTAATAAACAGGGATTTAAAAAATATCCATACTAAAAAGCGCTTTAGATAGAAGCCTTTGATAAAAGATCTTCTAGTTGCGACAATCTATCTTTGACCAAATCAGATTCAGATCTCAACTGTTTGATTTCTTCACTTAGTTTGTCAATTAGACCTTGTTGCTCGATAGTATGTAAATACAATTCTTCGATTTTCTCCAATTGTTGGATACTCAAGGCTGTCATATCAATAGTATATCCATTCTCTGATGTTGATAAATCAGCAATTTTAGTTACACCGGGCAAGTGATTATTTTTTTCGATAAAATCTTTAACGTCGTCTAATGATTTAAATTCGTAAGCTGGTCTCAAATCAGAATATCCGGTAAAGTATTTTTCAAAAACATAATCAGCATATACACTGCTTGTGGTATATAACTTACCGGTAGTTGTGATATTACCGTCTACATGAAATTTAACATCCTGCAAAACACCTCCTATCGTAAGTGATGGAATGTCCCGAGTCCCTACTGCTACTCGTCCTTGTTGATAAATATCCTGCAAGTATGTTTGAGCTTCTTCAGTACCGCCGAGCTTGTTCCAAGGTCGCGAGAAATTAAGCTTTGATAGCGCTACTTTCACCTGCCCACCGTCCGTATCATGCAGTATTAACTCTTTGCTGTTGTCATCGACAACGAGGCTCGCATTTTTGGTGTTTTTAAAATTCTCCAAATCGATATCAGTCAAAACACCAAATTCGTTATAGTATTGAAAGACATTGGTAGTAGCATTATAGACGACATTTCCATACTTATCCTTGAGATTTGTAACAATCGTATTGACTACATCCGGATTGTTAAAAATGCTGGTCAGATGTGTTTCGGTGATCGCCGTAATCAGGTCTACATGTTCAAAAATGGTCTTTAGAGCTAATTCTACTGTATGTCCAGCCGTATCTTTGATAACCAGATTCAAACCTTGTACGGTAAAAGACTCGTTGGTCGTATTCATATCACTCCAGTCGATAATGACTGCATTGCCATTTCCATCTAAATATTCGAACTGATTTGTCGTAGTATTATAAATAACATTCCCATATTCCTTCCTTAAATTATATGCAATTTGCCACATTACCGTGGGATGATTAAAAATATCTTTGATATGCACTTCTGTGATTGCCGTAACAAAATCACTGTGCTCAAAAATATCGGCTAAAGCTACCTTAACCGTATCTCCCGCGCTATCGGTAATGACCAGATCAGCGCCTACTATTGTAAAAGACTGATTGGTTGTATTTAAATCGGAAAAATCAATCTCAACCAACAAACCCGCTTCATTATAATAAAACTTATTTGTCAAACTGTTATAACTGACATTTCCATAGGTGCCATTTAAGGTGTTAATGATTTTATTAATCACGTTATGGTTATTAAAAATCTCCTCGACATGGGTTTCTGTAATCGCCTTTACAAAATCCGCATGATCAAAAATAGTTTTCAGTGCTACTTCCACCGTATCTCCTGCCGTATCGGTGATAACCAAATCCGCGCCAACTATAGTAAAAGATTGGTTGGTCGTGTTAAAATCAGTCCAATCGATATCGGTTAACACCCCTTGACCGTTATAGTATTGAAACTTATTTGTCGATGGATTATAACTGACATTTCCGTAGGTTCCAACGAGGGTCTGGATGATTTTATTAATAACATTTTGATGGTTAAAAATCTCTTCAAAATGCATTTCCGTGATCGCTTTTACAAATTCCTGATCTTTAAAAATCTCACTTAATGGCACCTCAACTATATGTCCATCACTATCTTGAAGTTTTAGTTTATGATCGAGTTGATCAACGGATAAAAGGGTATTCACGGTATTGTTATGTGGTAAGGATTCCAGATCTTGAGCATTAATAATCCTTAACCACTTATCAGACATCCAATAATAGTATCCGCTACCGATAGTGTTATTGGTATTAAATACAAGTAAACTGTTTACATTCCCACCAGTAATTGTCGTTTGATCTGTGTGGCTCGTCAATGAAATCCGAGGGATTAAAACTCCTTTACTATTGGATACGATATCCAACTGGGAAGATTCATTTGGAGTCTGAGTACCAATTCCGACTTGTGAGTAACCAGAAGCAACAGCTCCTAGTATAAAAGCTACTATTAGTAATTTTTTCTGCATAATATCTATATTTTACGTTCTTTCAATCGTTTAGACACCTCACACAGAATTAGTCACAAAAAAAAGACCTCAAAAAGGCCAAAAGCTGTCTTATAATGCTGTTTTTTTGTCAAAAAACATAAGACAAATTCAAAAAAAACAATTAATCAACCAACATAGCAAAATTAAAATATTAAAAATATTAAAATATCAGAGTTTTTAAATTTAAAATCGTTTTTAACACTTGAAACCAAGAGGTGGTATAAAATAAAAACAGGGTTTGATCACTTTTAAGCAAGTGACCAAACCCTGTTTTCAACAAAAAAACTCCGTTAAATTTACACCAAGCAACTCCCGATACAGGAGATATCTAATCTGACTTGATTCTAGTTATATACGTCCGACAACTCGATTCACTCTTTTGATTAATCGATCACACCACTTAGCCTACCTAAAAAATCAGGTGTTTAAAACTTGTAATTCGCAAAAATCTCATCACTCCCATGCTTTACTTACATCAAATCGAGCAACTCATAACAGTTACTAGTCGAGAAATTCAATCACGCTATAAGACACCTTTTTTATCGGAATTAGGGTGTTTTTTCCTGATATATCTAAACACATATAAATATTATCTATCGAGAGAATCACACCTTCGAGTTCATTAATCCTGACCCGCATACCCACCTGTAGGTTTTTACGAGTATAAAAGGAATAGAGTAAAATAGTTACTAATTCTTTGGAACCCAAACCAAGAGACAAGGCCATGGTAATAAAAACAGCGGCAATTACAATCGAGATATTATTGGTAATAATATCGGTATGTATACCGGCTTGATTTAAAGCAACGATAATAACAAAAAGGAAAAAGACATAAAAGACCAGTTGCCCTATTAACTTGGCTCCACGAAAACCAACCACTGCGAGAAAATTGATCAAAGCTTTTTTTAACCAGGAGGCCAGATACAAACCCGAGACCAATATGGATAGCGCGATAAAAAATTGAGGAATTAAAGCAACGAATTTTCCTACTTGCGCAGAAACGACTTCCAGTCCAAACATATCTGCACCAACTACTATAAAAATCAAAGCAAAGAAAACTTTTATAAATCCATCGATGATCGCATTCAAGTTTAATTTGATTTTAGCCTTATTTAAAAACTCATTATCATTAAAATTATTCTGTAATTTTTCAATGCGAGTCCAAACAAATATTTTTTTTGTCAGTAGAGAAATTAATTTAATACAGGCCCAGCATAACGCAATGTAGACCAGTATAAGTAGTGCTTTTAAAACGCCATTGGTTAAAGTATTAAGCAATGAGCTGATAAATTGTGAAGGGTCATCAATACTTAGAGTTTGTGAGAAACTATTCATTTGTTGTTTTGTTAAAATTATCCGTGTTTGTCCCTTCCTTGTGATTATCTTTAATTAAAGTCGCCATGACATTTGGCAATTTAATCGCAAACAACTCCGCCACTTCCAGAGACAATTTTATAAGTGCTACATTATCCGTGACCCGCTCTTTAATAATATCGGGTAACTTTTCATCATGTAAGATTTTTTTAAAAGGATTTGCCATTTTTACAACGAATTATAGATTTCCAAAACCCTTTTCTTTGCCCTATGTAATCGCATCTTTACGGCACTTTCACCGATTCCAACTTGTTCAGCAATGGTTTTTATAGACATATCATCTTGGTACTTCATCAGCAACACTACTTTTTCTTCGGGTTCAGCAATTTTTAGTGCGCGTTGTAACTTTTCTGCATTCATAGCGAGAATTTCTTCATCCGCGATATCGGTTTCTCCTATGGGTATACTGTAATTGTATTCGTCTATTAAATCTGTTTCTAGGTTTTTCTTTTTTAAATCGCGGTTATAAAAATTGACACAATGATTGTAAGTAAAAGAAAACAGCCAAGTCGAGAATTTTGAATTCCCTTTAAACGTGTCTAATTTCACAAATAACTGAATAAATATATCGTGAGTCAAATCTTGAGCCATCGCATCGGATCCAGAGAAACTCCTGCACTTATTGTAAACTAAATTTGAATATCTGTCGTATAAGATCCCGAAGTATGACGTGTCACCAGTCTTTATGACTAAAGACACTAGTTCTTCATCTTCAATATTAATATGTCCTATCGAATCTAACTCCATAACTACGTTATCTAATGGTCAAATAGAATTTAGACACCAGTTTTAAGTAAAAGTCACACATCACAACAATTTTAACATCAATCTAAACTAAACTGCCCGTATTAATTCCTTTGGGTTAAGGGATAATGGTGGAAATAAATTTCCGGTTGTTGCATGATTTCATTTAAAACCAGAATATAATTACTCGATTCGTCCTCTGAAGTATCAAATAATAAAGCACGTCCTTTTAGATAACCGATGAAATATTGACACCAGTTGGAATAATTAAGCTCCGCAACTGCGTAGGCTCTTTTAAGGTAGTTCACAGATTCTTCTTCTGTAAGCCAACCGATGGTAAAAGCGTATCGGATAATTAAGCCAGCTCTCTCAATATCCCAGCTTGCTATATTAGTGATCTTAGCATACGATTCTTGATTAAAAGAATACCCACAATCAAAAAACCTCGTTTCACATTTTTTATCGATGAAATGATACAACTTACCCTGTTCTGCCAGTAGGATCGATGCAACGGGATATTTGGGGTGTGACTTCTGTTGAATCAAGACCGACTCGGCAGCATCTTTAAAATTATGAACACTGGGAAGATTTAAAAGACTCTCAATAAGTTGTTTGGCATTTCTAGGACTGACCACACACCAAGCTTGATTTAATATATTTTCAATCTTTGTAGGATCCAAACGCGACCTCAAAGTACTGCTGTCGCTTTTATAATTGGCTTCAATTAAAAAACTACCAATAATCAATAAATGTTCAGGTACCGTAGTTAGTCTATATTTGCGATAGAAATCATCTTTCCATCCTGAAGTTTCTGAAGAATATTCCATAATATTATATTTTTACGATTGCACAACCTAGTAAATATAATGTATTCTAAGGAGTTAGACAAAAAACACATCGATTTTCCACCCGTTATAACAGTTAAAATTTTAATATCCGTTGGATTTCCTCAGCAGATTTTAGCGCAAAGACATCATTTTAGAAACATACTTGCCGATGACATCAAATTCCAAATTTACTAAACTCCCTACTTGGTAAGTACCGAACAAAGTATGCGCCAGAGTATATGGTATAATAGCTACTTTAAAAGTATTTCGACCTGAATCCACTACGGTCAAACTGGTACCATCTACTGTTATTGATCCTTTCTCAATGGTTAAATTCGCAAGTTTCTCATCGTATTCAAAACCAAAATAGGTACTGCCTTCTGAATCTTCTATCGACACACAGCGCGCCGTTTGATCAACATGTCCTTGAACCAAATGCCCATCGAGTCGCGCTCCTAAAATCATCGCCCGTTCTAAATTGACCCGGTCTCCTACTTTCCAATTTCCGATAGCCGTTTTCGCTATAGTCTCTTTAATCGCTGTCACCGTATACGATGAATCGGTCAAATCCACTACGGTTAAACAAATTCCATTATGACTAACGCTCTGATCAATTTTTAATTCCCCCGCCATGCTAGCCGTGATGGTAAGATGTAAATTCTCTCCCTCTTTGATGATTTTTTCGACGATCCCGAAGGATTCCACAATTCCTGTAAACATAACTCGATTTATTTTCATTAAATTTGCTTACAAAATTAGCAATAAATTACAGCTTATTATGAACCATCAAGAAGAAAACATAAAGCTTGGCATTTCAATCGGAGACATGAACGGAATCGGAAGCGAGATCATCCTTAAAACTTTCGAAGACAACCGCATGCTCGAATTGTGTACCCCAATAATTTTTGCCAATTCAAAGCCTTTCTCTTTTGTAAAGAAAATACTAGGCAACCATGCTGCCATACACGGAATAGACCATCTAGACCAAGCGATCAAAGGAAAAATCAACGTATTAAACCTCTGGAAAGAGACGGTCAACGTAAGTTTTGGCACCAACGACCCGCTGATCGGAAAATACGCTATCAGATCATTTACCGAAGCTACAGCTGCACTGAAAGCGGATTTAATTGATGTTTTGGTGACCGCACCAATCAACAAGTACAACATTCAGGATGATGACTTCAAACACCCGGGTCATACCGACTACCTCAATCAAGAGCTGGAAGGCGATGCGATGATGTTGATGGTTAGCGACTCCTTGCGCATCGGTTTATTAACCGATCACCTGCCACTAAAAGATGTCGCTAAAGAAATAACTGCCGAACTAATTACGCGTAAAGTAAAAACACTGAATAAGTGTTTAAAAGAAGATTTCAACATTTTAAAACCGCGTATCGCCCTTTTGGGATTAAACCCACACAGTGGAGATAACGGCGTTATCGGGCAGGAAGAACTAAAAACAATCAACCCGACTGTAAAAAAACTATTTGCAGAAGGTATTTTAATAACTGGTCCCTTTGCGGCTGACAGTTTCTTTGGTTCCAATCAATACGAAAAATTTGATGCTATCCTCGCTTGTTACCACGACCAAGGACTAACTCCTTTTAAAACACTGTCGTTTGGAACTGGAGTAAATTACACTGCAGGACTTAATAAAATACGCACCTCGCCAGATCACGGAACGGCGTATGAAATAGCTGGAAAAGGCTTGGCCGATCCCAGCTCATTCAGAGAAGCGATATATTTAGCTATAGATGTTTTTAAGAACCGAAAAATCAATGCAGAACTCATTAAAGAGCCGTTAGTTACGCGACAAAAAGATTTTACATCAAAAAAATATTGATAACCTGCTTGTAATTATAATTATTTTATATCTTTGCACGCTCAAATCATGTTCTCATGAGTAATGAAAAACAATTCTTAATTCCTTTTATAGGGCTAAAATTAGGAAAACACCAGTTTGAAAATCAAATAGATAAATCGTTCTTTGAACTTTATAATTTTGATGATTTCAACGATATTAAAGCAGACGTTGTCGTTCTTTTAAATAAAAAAAGTACACATCTTGAGTTTTCCTTCTCATTTGAAGGTCATGTAAATGTTCCATGTGACGTTACAGCTCAGGATTTTGATATGCCCTTGAAAGGAAAACTAGAGATCATTGTTAAGTTTGGCGACAAATTTAATGAGGATCACGACAAATACATTGTCATTCCTTTTAATGAACACAAAATTGATGTGGCTCAATATGTTTATGAAATGATTGCCTTATCTATTCCGCACAAAAGGGTTCACCCTGGAGTTTTAGACGGGAGTTTAGATTCTGAAGCTTTAGACTATTTAGGTTACAGCAAGGAAAAAGAGGAAGAAGAAGAGAACGAAGAAATTGAAAGTAACAAAGATAATGATACTGATCCTCGATGGGATCAATTAAAAAAACTATTAACGGATAAATAATACAGTAAGATGGCACATCCTAAGAGAAAAACCTCGAAAACAAGAAGAGATAAAAGAAGAACGCATTATAAAGCGGTTGCTCCTCAAATTGCTACATGTCCAATCACCGGTGAAGCTCACCTTTACCACAGAGCTTACTGGCATGAAGGAAAATTATATTACAGAGGGCAAGTTGTCGTAGACAAAGCCGTAGCTGTAGCATAATTATCAAGAAAAATAAGGGAAAACTCTCACAATGTGTGAGAGTTTTTTTTGTTATTTAAAATCGCGATTTCATTCCGAACTGAAAATAACAGTTGCTTTCATTTTTTTTTTGTAATTTCCACCACTTTTTGGAATGTTTTTAATACAAAGCACCCCCATATGACAAAAATAAACGCTGCCATTACCGCCGTAGGATGCTATTTACCAGAATACGTACTAACCAACAAAGAGTTAGAGAAAATGGTTGATACCAACGACGAATGGATCACAACAAGAACTGGAATAAAAGAAAGAAGAATTCTCAAAGGAGAAGGAAAAGGCTCTTCTTATATGGCTATCAAAGCCTCTGAAAACCTAATCGAAAAAAGGGGTCTTGATCCTAAGGAAATCGATTTGGTTATTGTAGCTACGGCTACTGCAGACATGCCCGTTGCAAGCACTGCTGTTTTTGTGGCGACTCAAATTGGCGCTACTAATGCTTTTGCTTTTGACCTTCAAGCGGCTTGTTCAAGTTTCTTATACGGGATGTCGGTTGCCTCTGCGTATATCGAATCCGGCAAATACAAAAAAGTATTACTTATCGGAAGCGACAAAATGTCTTCTATCATTGACTATACCGACCGCGCCACCTGCATCATTTTTGGTGACGCAGCAGGCGCTGTTCTTTTTGAGCCAAACCATGAGGGTTATGGACTTCAAGATGAAATACTAAAAAGCGATGGTGTTGGAAGGGATTATCTAAAAATCGAAGCTGGTGGTTCCATACTACCCGCCTCAGCAGAAACCGTTGCCAACAAACAACACTACGTTTTCCAAGACGGAAAAACCGTTTTCAAATATGCCGTTTCCAACATGGCTGACGTCAGCGAGAAAATCATGCAACGCAACAATCTAACTCATAACGACGTTAACTGGTTAGCAGCTCATCAGGCGAATAAACGCATCATTGACGCTACAGCACATCGAATGAATTTAGACGAATCCAAAGTACTAATCAACATAGAAAAATACGGAAACACCACTTCCGCTACACTTCCACTATTACTTTGTGATTTCGAGAGTCAATTAAAAAAAGGTGACAACATCATATTCGCCTCATTTGGCGGAGGATTTACTTGGGGTGCGATTTACCTCAAGTGGGCATATAACAAATAAAACAACTAACCAATACCAAAAGTATGGACATTAAAGAAATTCAAAACTTAATTAAATTCGTAGCAAAGTCAGGTGCTACTGAAGTAAAATTAGAAATGGATGATTTTAAAATCACCATCAAAACCACAGACGCTGGAAGCACAGAAACAACTTATATCCAACAAGTTCCCGTTAACTCTGCACTTCCTCAAGCTGCTGCCGCTCAACCTACAGCACCAACAGCACCAACGAACGAGTTAGCCGCTGCTACTGAGGCCACAAAAGTTGCTGATCAAGATTCTAAATACATCACTGTAAAATCACCTATTATCGGTACATTCTACAGAAAGCCATCACCAGACAAACCCGCGTTTGCAGAAGTTGGAACTACCATCAAAACGGGAGATGTTGTTTGTGTAATTGAGGCTATGAAACTTTTCAATGAGATCGAATCAGAAGTTTCAGGAAAAATCGTTAAAGTATTAGTTGATGACGCTTCACCAGTTGAATTCGACCAACCTTTATTCTTAGTTGATCCATCTTAAGAAATTTAAATCATTTCTAAAAACCTTTAGAACAAGGATTTAACCCCAAGTAAAATTTAAAATTTCAAAAGATGTTTAAAAAAATATTAATCGCAAACCGAGGTGAAATTGCTCTAAGAATCATTAGAACATGTCGCGAGATGGGCATCAAAACGGTAGCCGTATACTCGACTGCAGATGCCGAAAGTTTACACGTAAGATTTGCTGATGAAGCTGTTTGTATCGGCCCACCACCAAGCAACTTATCGTATTTAAAAATATCAAACATTATTGCAGCGGCAGAAATCACCAATGCAGATGCTATTCACCCTGGGTACGGATTTCTTTCTGAAAACGCTAAGTTTTCAAGAATCTGTGAAGAACATGGAATCAAATTCATTGGAGCTTCACCAGACATGATAGACAAAATGGGAGATAAATCAAGTGCAAAAGCTACCATGAAATTAGCAGGTGTACCTACGGTACCCGGGTCTGATGGAATTATCGAAAGCTTAGAAGACGCTAGAATTATAGCCAAAGAGACGGGTTATCCAGTTATGATCAAAGCCACTGCAGGTGGTGGAGGAAAAGGGATGCGCGCGATCTGGAAAGAAGAAGACCTTCAAAAAGGATGGGAAGATGCTCGTCAAGAAGCCCTTGCGGCCTTTGGAAACGACGGTATGTATATGGAAAAACTGATTGAAGAGCCAAGACATATCGAAATCCAAATCATCGGAGATTCTTACGGAAAGGCTTGTCACTTATCAGAACGTGACTGCTCCATCCAAAGAAGACATCAGAAATTAACCGAAGAAACTCCTTCTCCATTTATGACCGATGAACTTCGTGACAAAATGGGAGAAGCCGCAGTTAAAGCTGCTGAATTCATCAAATATGAAGGTGCCGGTACTATAGAATTTTTGGTAGACAAACACCGCAATTTCTACTTTATGGAAATGAACACTCGTATCCAAGTAGAACACCCTATTACCGAACAAGTCATTGATTACGATTTAATTCGCGAACAAATACTCGTTGCAGCAGGAGTACCTATTTCAGGAAAGAACTACCTTCCGCAATTGCATTCCATCGAATGCAGAATCAACGCAGAAGATCCTTATAATGGTTTTAGACCTTCACCAGGCAAAATCACTACCCTACATGCACCAGGAGGTCACGGAGTACGTTTAGACACTCACGTTTACTCGGGTTACACCATTCCACCAAATTACGACTCTATGATCGCTAAATTAATCACCACGGCTCAAACCAGAGAAGAGGCGATTAACAAAATGAAACGCGCTCTAGACGAATTTGTAATCGAAGGAATTAAAACAACCATACCCTTCCACAGACAATTAATGGACGATCCAAACTATGTTGCTGGTAACTATACCACCGCATTTATGGAAGACTTCACGATGAAGGCACCACAAGAATAAACCAAAAACCGCTATTACAGCGGTTTTTTTTAGCTCTAAAATCACCTTAAAAAAAACTTACATTTTTAAGCTGAAAAATTGTAGATGTCGATAATTATAATATCTTTGAGCATTATTAATATTTTTTTTTTTAAAATGCGAACAGGCAAAGTTAAATTCTTCAACGAAGAAAAGGGTTACGGATTCATCACAGACGATCAAACAGGAAATGATATTTTTGTACATGCTACTGGATTAAACGGAAGTGAACTTCAAGAAGGTTTCCGCGTTTCTTATGTTGAAGAAGAAGGAAGAAAAGGCAAAGTAGCCGCACAAGTAGAGGTAATAGAAGATTAATTATATATTATTTTCCATTGGCTTATAAACCGTTCTTACTTTAAGAGCGGTTTTTTTTGTTCCTATAGCACTCTATTTATAATTAGTCTAATTATTTATTAGCCCTCCTCACCTAGAAAAGGAGAAGTGTATCTCTATATAATTTGATATAATCTCCCTTCAGAGTATATTTGTGTAATTTATATTAAAAATGTTTTTTATGCAATCAACCCAATTAGATTTTATACCGATTTTAATGCAGCTTGGCTTAGCAGCTGGTTTCGTTGTATTAACTGTATACATATCAGGTCTATTAGGGCCTAAAAGGAAATCTCAGAATAAGGACATCAATTTTGAGTGTGGAATCGAATCGGTAGGAAATGCGAGAATTCCCTTTAATGTAAAATACTTCCTTGTCGCCATACTTTTTGTATTGTTTGATGTTGAAGTAATCTTTTTGTACCCATGGGCTGTCAATTTTCAAGAAATGGGCTGGGAAGGTTTTTGGAAAATGGGCATATTTATGTTCCTTTTGATCATTGGTCTTCTATATGAATTTAAGAAAAAAGGTCTCGAATGGGACTAAAACAGGCAAGTTATGGACGATAAATCTAAATATAAAATGGCCGATGCACCGGATGGATATTCTGGAGAAGGATTTTTTGCTACTAAACTAGATACGGTTGTTGGATTGGCTAGAGCCAATTCGATGTGGCCACTTCCCTTTGCTACTTCATGTTGTGGTATTGAGTTTATGGCTACTATGGCTGCGCATTATGACGTGGCTCGTTTTGGTTCGGAACGTATGAGTTTCTCGCCTCGACAAGCAGATATGTTATTAGTCATGGGAACCATTGCTAAAAAAATGGCTCCGATCTTAAGACAGGTTTACGAACAAATGGCAGAACCAAAATGGGTCATTGCCGTTGGAGCTTGTGCCTCTTCCGGAGGAATTTTTGACACTTATTCGGTATTGCAAGGTATCGACAAGGTAATCCCTGTTGACGTTTATGTACCTGGATGCCCTCCAAGACCAGAACAAATTTTAGATGGAATTTTGAAATTACAAGATATCGTAAAATCAGAATCCGTTAGAAGAAGAAGTTCGGAAGAATATACCGATTTATTAAATTCTTATAAAATCAAATAAAATGGCTTTAGAGACTGCTGTTATTCAAAATATGTTGATTGAAAACTTCGGACTATCGGTTACTGATTTTTTTCAGCAACACGATATTTTTACCTTCGAGGTTGCACCGGAAGCCTTGCATGAAGTAGTTGCCTTTTTAAAAGATAACGAGACTTTACGCTTCAACTTCTTAACCGACGTTTGTGGAATTCACTATCCAGACTATACCGAAGACAGGCAATTGGCTGTCGTTTATCATATGCACAACTGGCTTGACAATGTTCGAATCAGGATCAAGACCTATTTAAGCATCAAAAAACCAGAAGTAAACACGGTATCTGACCTATTTCTAAGTGCCAATTGGCAAGAAAGAGAAACCTACGATTTCTACGGTATTATATTTAAAAACCATCCACAGTTAAAGCGTATTTTAAACATGGATGAAATGGTTTCTTTTCCATTGAGAAAAGAATATCCTTTAGAAGACGGAGGAAGAACCGACAAAGACGATCGTTTCTTCGGAAGAACTGTACACAACTGTTAATAGAAACCTGAAATAAGACTACAACCAAACTATGTCAGACCTATTATTACCACCAGAGCATCGCTATGCGAAGCTCATCGAAGCACGTTTAAAAGAGGACGGAACAGAATTATCGATTCTAAACCTAGGTCCTACGCATCCTGCTACCCACGGTATTTTTCAAAACATCTTATTGATGGATGGAGAAAAAATCATCGATGGAGAAGGAACCGTAGGTTATATACACCGGGCATTTGAGAAAATTGCCGAAAACAGACCTTTTTATCAAGTCAATGTTTTAACCGATCGTCTAAACTATTGTTCTTCTCCAATCAACAATACCGGTTGGTGGATGACCGTAGAAAAGGCTTTGGGCATTGAAATCCCAAAAAGAGTTCAGTACCTCAGAGTCATCATTATGGAATTGGCTCGTATTGCCGATCACATCATCTGTAGTTCGGTAATGGGCGTAGATACCGGAGCTTTAACCGGTTTCTTATACGTATTCCAGTACCGCGAAAAAATATATGAGATTTACGAAGAAATCTGTGGCGCCCGATTAACTACAAATATGGGACGTATAGGTGGATTTGAAAGAGAATGGAGCCCTGCTGCTTTCCGTAAAATCGATGAGTTCCTAGCGGAATTCCCAGCGATTTGGAAAGAGTTTGAAGGCCTACTCGAAAGAAATAGGATTTTTATGGATCGTACTATCGGTGTTGGAGGCATTACTGCCGAAAAAGCGATTAGCTACGGTTTTACTGGTCCAAACTTACGTGCTGCAGGTGTAGATTACGACATCCGAGTGATGCAACCTTATTGCTCCTACGAAGATTTCGAATTTGATATACCTGTTGGACAAAACGGTGACTGCTACGACCGCTTTACCGTTCGTAATGCAGAAGTATGGGAAAGTCTAAAAATCATTAGACAGGCATTGGACAAAATGCCAGAAGGCCCTTATCACGCTGATGTTCCAGAATATTACCTACCTCCAAAAGAAGATGTTTACCAAAATATGGAAGCCTTGATTTACCACTTTAAAATTGTGATGGGAGAGATACCCGTTCCAAATACAGAAGTGTATCAACCGGTTGAAGGAGGAAATGGTGAATTGGGGTATTACCTGATTACCAATGGAAGTCGAACACCTTATAGACTACACTTTAGAAGACCTTGTTTTATATATTATCAAGCGTATAACGATATGGTTCAAGGACAAATGTTGTCCGATGCCATCATCACCTTATCGAGTATGAATGTTATCGCTGGAGAATTAGACGCTTAAGAATATGGAAAAGACAGCTTACAAACAAACTATAAATATAACACCAGCTCTTCAAGCTCGAATTGACGAATTGATCAGCCATTACCCAGCCGATAAAAGAAAATCTGCTTTGCTTCCTGTTCTACACGAAGTTCAAGATGCTCACGATAATTGGTTGAGTACCGAATTAATGGATACCGTAGCAGCAATGTTACACATCCGCCCTATCGAGGTTTATGAAGTAGTCACTTTCTACACCATGTACAACCAAAAACCGATGGGGAAATATATGTTTGAGTTTTGCCTTACTTCTTGTTGTGGTTTGCGTGGAGCAGACGACATGCTGGAGTATGCTTGTGAAAAATTAAATATAGCACCAGGAGAAACCACCACCGACGGATTGTTTTCCGTAGTCGGAGTTCAATGTTTGGGTGCTTGTGGTTATGCACCAATGATGCAATTGGGAGATTTCTATCAAGAACATCTTACCAAAGAAAAAATCGATCAAATTATAGAAGACTGCAAAGCAGGTAAAATAATTCTTCACGACAAATAATATCATGGGAAAAAAAATATTATTAGATAAGATCAATATTCCGGGTATAAAAACTTATGAAGTTTACCGTCAAAACGGAGGTTATGCCTCTGTAGAGAAGGCTTTAAAAACCATGCAACCCGATGAAATTACCGAAGAGGTAAAAACTTCTGGTTTACGCGGACGTGGTGGAGCAGGATTTCCGGTAGGGTTAAAATGGAGTTTCATCGACAAAAAATCGGGCAATCCAAGACATTTAGTTTGCAATGCTGATGAGTCCGAACCGGGAACTTTTAAAGACCGCTTTTTAATGGAATACATTCCTCACTTATTAATTGAAGGAATGATTACCTCGAGTTATGCCTTAGGCGCACATCTTTCGTACATCTACATCAGAGGCGAGTATATGTGGGTTTACAAAATATTAGAACGCGCTATTAAGGAAGCTTATGATGCGGGTTGGCTGGGTCAAAATATCTTGGGAACCGATTATCACTTAGATCTACATGTACATTGTGGAGCGGGTGCTTATATCTGTGGTGAAGAGACCGCTTTGATCGAATCGTTGGAAGGAAAAAGAGGTAATCCACGTATTAAACCTCCGTTTCCAGCAGTTAGTGGTTTATGGAAAAACCCGACTGTAGTCAACAACGTAGAATCCATTGCCAATGTGCCTTGGATTGTCATGAATTCCGGAGAAGAATACGCTAAAATAGGTATAGGTCGTTCTACAGGGACCAAATTAATTTCCGCTTCAGGACACGTAAAAAATCCAGGAGTATATGAAATTGAAATGGGAATTACTGTAGAAGAGTTTATCAACTCCGATGAATATCTCGGAGGTATGATTGACGACAGACCCATCAAAGCCCTGATTCCAGGAGGCTCATCTGTACCGATATTACCCGCGCATTTGATTTACAAAACCGCAACGGGAGAAGATCGTTTGATGACTTATGAATCGTTAGCAGACGGTGGATTTGCAACGGGCTCATCTATGGGTTCTGGTGGATTTATCGTATATAACGACACGGCTTGTATCGTTAGAAATACTTGGAATTTTGCTCGTTTCTATGCTCACGAAAGCTGTGGACAATGTTCACCGTGTAGAGAAGGAACCGGTTGGATGGAAAAAGTATTGCACCGTATCGAAACGGGAACAGGAAACATGGAGGATATCGATTTGCTATGGGACATCCAAGGTAAGATTGAAGGAAACACCATTTGTCCTCTAGGTGATGCTGCAGCTTGGCCAGTAGCAGCGGCTATACGTCATTTCAGAGAAGAATTTGAATACCATATTTTATTCCCTGAAAAGATTAAAAACAGAGATCATTATGTTGCAGAACCCTTTGAAAGCGTGAAGCATCTGATTTCGAAACAAACCATATAAATTTAAGCCTACGTTCGAAGCTTTGTTCGCAAACTTTGAACCTAAAACATATAGTTATGAAAGTTACAATAGACGGACATGAAATTGAGGTAGAACCAGGAACAACTATTCTACAAGCAGCCAGAATGATTGGAGGAGAATCAGTTCCTCCTGCTATGTGTTACTATTCCAAATTAAAGGGAAGCGGTGGAAAATGCCGTTGCTGTTTGGTCGAAGTGGCCAAAGGAAGCGAGGCAGATCCTCGTCCGATGCCTAAGTTAATGGCTTCTTGTGTAACAGGAGTTATGGACGGTATGGAAGTAAAAAGCATTTCTTCACCGAGAGTTGTCGAAGCCAGAAAGTCGGTTACTGAATTTTTGTTGATCAACCATCCGTTAGATTGCCCAGTATGCGATCAGGCAGGGGAATGTGATTTACAAAACCTCAGTTACAACAATGGAAAGGAAGCAACTCGATTTAAAGAGGAAAAAAGAACCTTTGAGCCGGAGAACATCGGCGACAAGATTCAATTGCATATGAATCGTTGTATTTTGTGTTACCGTTGTGTGATGACAGCAGACCAAATCACTGATGGACGTGTACACGGGGTATTAAACCGCGGAGATCATTCCCAAATTTCAACTTGCGTAACGGCAGCGATAGACAACGAATTTTCGGGTAACATGATCGACGTTTGTCCAGTTGGAGCCTTGACTGATAAAACCTTCCGTTTCAAATCACGTGTTTGGTTTAACAAACCCTACAATGCCCACAGAGATTGTGATAAATGTTGTGGTAAAACAACGCTTTGGATGTTTGGTGACGAAATCCAAAGAGTAACTGCCCGAAAAGACATCTACCACGAAGTCGAAGAGTTCATCTGTAACGAATGCCGTTTCGACCATAAAGACACTAAAGATTGGGTTATTGAAGGACCGAGAAAATTCGAAAAATTCTCGGTAATTAATCAAAACAACTATACACGTCCTTTAGATCCAGTTGTTATAGACACAGAAGCACAAATCTTAAAAGGTCGTGATCAAGATCGTTATAAGATCAGTATGAAAAACATCCCTTATAAAGCAGAGGAATCTAAAAAATAATTTCATTCAAAAATGGACAATACTATCATCATTGAAAAGGGTGTCATTATCCTTATCGTTTTTGCCATTACCATGGTTATGGCTATGTATTCGACCTTAGCGGAACGTAAAATTGCCGCTTGGATTCAGGATCGTATCGGCCCTAACAGAGCTGGTAAAGGTGGGATTCTACAACCTCTTGCTGACGGACTTAAGCTTTTCTCAAAGGAGGAGTACGCCCCAGACACCCCTAATAAATTCTTATTTATTCTAGGACCAACAATCTCTATGACCGTAGCGCTGATGACCAGTGCTGTAATACCATGGGGCGATCGCTTGCATTTATTTGGTAGAGATATTCTACTACAAGTTACCGATATCAATGTCGCCATGCTTTATGTATTCGCCGTACTATCAGTTAGTGTTTACGGAATCATGATTGGTGGATGGGCTTCCAACAATAAGTTTTCTTTGATGAGTGCCATGCGTGCCGCTTCACAGATGATTTCGTATGAGGTAGCTATGGGACTTTCGATCATCGCATTATTGATGATGACGCAAACCTTGAGTTTAAGAGAAATTTCCCTACAACAATCGGGTATGAACTGGAACGTATTTTACCAACCTTTAGGTTTCCTAATATTCTTGGTATGTTCGTTTGCAGAAACCAATAGAACTCCTTTTGACCTTGCAGAATGTGAGCAAGAGTTAATCGGTGGATACCATACGGAATATTCGTCGATGAGAATGGGATTCTTCCTATTTGCCGAATACGCCAGTATGTTTATCTCGTCAACGATCATAGCGGTTTTATATTTCGGTGGATACAACTATCCGGGTATGGATTGGGCCGTGACCAACTGGGGAGTAAATCCAGCTAATATCATTGGAATCATCGTCTTGTTTATCAAAATCTGTTTTTTCATCTTTGTATATATGTGGGTACGTTGGACTATACCGCGTTTCCGTTACGATCAATTGATGAATTTAGGTTGGAAAAACTTGATTCCATTGGCACTATTTAATATTATTATTACAGCAGTAGTTATCTTACTCTTAAAATAAAAAACATGGCTTTAGATACTATTTCATTATCAGGCAGAAAAAAACAGGTGACCAACACGACCATGACCTGGTCGGAGAAGATTTACCTTGTGGCGATTATCAAAGGGATGATGGTTACTTTTAAACATTTATTCAAAAAGAAAGTAACGATCAGTTATCCAGAGATGACGCGTCCATTTAGTCCTGTTTACAGAGGACGCCATACCTTGATGCGCGACGAAGAAGGACGTGAACGCTGTACGGCTTGTGGCTTATGTGCCCTATCTTGCCCAGCAGAAGCCATTTCGATGAAGTCCGCTGAACGTACTGCAGAAGAAAAACACTTATACCGCGAAGAAAAATATGCTGAGATCTACGAGATCAACATGTTGCGTTGTATATTTTGTGGTTTGTGTGAAGAAGCCTGTCCAAAACAAGCGATTTACTTGACGAAATCACAAACCATCGTAAAATCAAGCATGAGTCGCGAGGATTTTATCTATGGAAAAGATAAGTTGGTGATGCCTTTAGATGCAGCCATTCAAAACACTAAACAGAATCAAGCGTAATTATGATAGAAATTCTATTTTATATTCTTTCGACCCTAACCATCGGAAGTGCAGCTTTAACCATCTTGAGTAAAAACCCAATCCACAGCGCTATTTGGTTAGTGGTCAGTTTTTTCTCTATAGCTGGTCATTATATTTTATTAAATGCTCAGTTTTTGGGTATGGTACACATTATGGTTTATTCAGGTGCTATCATGATCTTGATGTTGTTTACCATCATGTTAATGAACCTCAACATCAGTACGGAGATTCAAAAACCCATAGTAGTGAAATTAACCGCTACTGTAGCATTCTGCTTAATCGGTTTGATTTTTATTGCGGCTATAATGAAAGCCAATCCAATTGTTGAAAGCTATCAAAACTCCGGTGAAGACTTTCAATCGATTAAAGTTTTGGGACAAGTGCTACTCAATGAATATGTAGTTCCCTTTGAAATGGCAGCAGTCTTGTTGTTACTTTCGATGATTGGGGCTGTATTAATTTCTAAAAAAGATAATAAAACCGCTTAATTATGGAAAGAGTTTTAGAAATAATCGGAATCGAATCGTATATCTACTTATCAGTTATACTGTTTTGCGTAGGTGTATTTGGAATCTTATATAGAAGAAATGCCATAGTCATGTTTATGTCTATAGAAATCATGTTGAACTCTGCCAATTTGCTGTTGGTAGCCTTTTCAACCTTACATCAAGATGCCTCGGGGCAGGTTTTTGTGTTTTTCACTATGGCTGTAGCTGCGGCGGAAGTTGCTGTAGGTTTAGCCATTTTGGTATCGATATACAGGAATATCGGATCTATCGACATTGACAATTTAAAAAACTTAAAAGGATAATCCCGAATGGATACAAACGTAATTTTACTCTTATTAATAGTCCCTTTACTGGGGTTTCTAACGACCTTTTTCTTCGGAAAAAAATTAGGTAGTGCTTCGGGAATTATAGGAACGGCTTCGGTATTCGTTTCCTTTATTATCAGTGTGATGTTGTTTTTTCAAATCAACCAAACACAGCAAGCAATACAAATTCATTTATTTGACTGGATGGCCTTAGAGAAATTCTCTATTTCATTTGGTTTTTTAATCGATCAATTGTCCATTTTATGGCTGTTGTTTGTAACGGGAATCGGAACACTGATTCACTTATACTCGACGAGCTATATGAAGGGAGACGAAAACTTCCATAAGTTTTTCGCTTATCTAAACCTATTTATCTTCTTTATGATCTTGTTGGTCATGGGAAGCAATTTATTAATCATGTTTATCGGATGGGAAGGTGTTGGACTTTGTTCTTACCTACTAATCGGGTTTTGGCATAAAAACCAATCGTATAACGACGCTGCAAAAAAAGCTTTTATCATGAACCGTATTGGGGATTTGGGCTTTTTGATTGGAGTTTTTATCTTGGGTTATTTGTTCCAAACTTTGGATTATATGACCATTAAAGAAGCTTTGGTTAACGGAACTACACATCACGTAAACACTTGGATCGGCTATGCTACCTTGGCTCTATTTATTGGGGCTGCAGGTAAAAGTGCACAGATTCCACTATATACCTGGTTGCCAGACGCGATGGCTGGACCAACTCCAGTATCCGCATTAATTCACGCGGCTACCATGGTTACCGCAGGTATCTTTATGATTACCCGTTTAAACTTCTTGTTCGACTTAGCTCCTCAAGTTCAAAATATAATCGCGATCGTAGGTGCTTGTACCGCTATTTTTGCCGCTTCAATTGGTTTGGTTCAGAACGACATCAAAAAAGTATTGGCCTATTCAACCGTATCTCAGTTGGGATTGATGTTTATGGCTATCGGTTTTGGTGCTTACGAAATTGCCGTATTCCACGTAATTACACATGCTTTCTTTAAAGCTTGTTTGTTCTTGGGTTCTGGTTCGGTTATCCATGCTATGGGTGGTGAACAGGATATGAGACAAATGGGTGGTTTAAGAAAATACATGAAAGTAACTTATATTACTTTCTTATTGGCTACTTTGGCCATTTCAGGTATACCTCCATTTGCAGGTTTCTTCTCTAAGGACGAAATTTTAATGGTGGCTTTCCACGAAAACATCATACTTTGGGTATTGGGAGCTGTTGCTTCTGTATTCACAGCATTTTATATGTTCCGCTTGTTGTACCTTACTTTCTTTAAAGATTTTAGAGGAACAGCAGCACAAAAAGAGCACTTACACGAGAGTCCTTCTTCGATGACTATTCCGCTTATTGTATTGGGAGTATTGTCTGTAGTTGGGGGTGCGATCAGTTTACCTGGCAACAGTTGGTTAAACGGATTCTTAGCTCCTGTGATCAAAAACAATGCAGCGACACATCCTCACGTAATGGGAATGACCGAATATATCTTAATGGCTTTAGCGATCATCGGTGCTTTAATCGGATTGGGTATTGCTTACAGCAAGTACATCAAAAAATCAGAAGTACCTGTTGCCGACGAACAAATCAGCGGTTTCCACAAAACCCTTTACAACAAATATTATATCGATGAAATCTATATGAAGGTCATTGTTGCCCCTATTTACAGTTTGGCAACTTTCTTTAAAGATTTTGTTGAAGTGGGTATTTCACAAACGGTATTTGGCTTGGCTAAAATTGCAGACGGACTATCCCTACAAGGAAAAAGAGCGCAAAACGGAAATATTGGTTTATATTTATTTGCCTTTGTATTCGGAATTTGTTTCTTATTTTACTATTTATTCATTGCAAGTTAATTTATAAAAATGAACGTAACGATACTATTAATCACTTTACTAGTTGGCGCATTGGCAACTTATCTCTCCGGTAACAAAATGGCTCCGAAAGTAGCACTGCTTGTTGGAGTTATCGCTTTTGCAGAAACTTTACTATTGATCAATCAACACCTTCAAGGGGTTGATGCTGGATATGTAGTGCAATGGATGAATAAACCCAACATCTTCTTTGCTTTAAAAGCAGATGGATTGGCTTTGGCTTTGGTTTTACTAACGACGCTCTTGACACCACTTATTGTTCTTTCCTCATTTGGCACTTCAATTGAAAAATCAAAATCGTTTTACGGTTTGGTTGTTTTTATGTCGTTTGCGATGACTGGAACATTTTTGGCTTCTGACGGTTTCTTATATTATATTTTCTGGGAGTTGGCGTTGATTCCTATTTATTTCATCGCCTTACTTTGGGGGAATGATACTTTTGAAGAACGCAAAAAAGCTATACTTAAGTTTTTCATCTATACTTTTGCAGGGTCGATCTTTATGTTGGTCGCTTTTATCTACTTATACCAAAAAGCCGGCAGTTTCTTACTACAAGATTTATATAAGGTATCGCTTACAGCCAACGAACAGTATTGGATTTTCTTAGCTTTCTTCTTGGCTTACGCCATCAAGATTCCTATTTTTCCTTTCCATACTTGGCAGGCATCTACTTATGAAAAAGCACCTACTGTAGGAACCATGCTTTTATCGGGTATTATGCTAAAAATGGGATTGTACTCGATTATACGTTGGCAAATTCCAATCGCTCCACAAGCGGCTAAAGACTTGATGAGTACCATCATCGTTTTGAGTTTAATCGGAGTGGTGTACGGCGCTATCGTAGCCTTAAGACAATCGAACATCAAACGTTTCTTTGCTTACTCTTCGTTATCACACGTTGGATTAATCGCAGCGGGAACGTACACACTTACCCTAGACGGTTTGCGCGGTGCCGTTTACCAAATGTTGGCTCACGGATTTGTTATAGTTGGTTTGTTCTTTATTGCAGAAATCATATACAGAAGATATCAAACTAGAAATATAGGTGAGTTGGGCGGTATTCGTCAGCAAGCAATTATTTTATCATCCCTGTTTATGATTTTGATGTTTGCATCTGTCGGACTACCGGGAACTTTTAGTTTTGTCGGTGAGTTCTCTTTGTTATTCGGTCTATCTCAAATCAATATATGGTATGCGGTAATCGGAGGTAGTAGTATCATTTTTGGTGCTTTCTATATGTTGAGAATGTTCCAAAAAGTGATGTTGGGTGAAACCAACAGCAAACCTTTTGCAGATCTAAACTTTAATGAAGGATTTGTATTGGTAATCTTAGCAGCAGTAGTGTTGTTCTTGGGTATATATCCAAAACCAATCACCGATTTAATCACGCCGAGTTTGATAGAAATCGTATCACAAATTAAGTAACAGTATAATGGAACTCGGATCAAATCCGAATATCATAAATCCTAAATAACACCAATGAACACAATAATAGCGATTGCAGCATTAGCGGTTTTAGTACTGGTAGTAGAGATTGTTAATTTGAGAAAATTAATAGTCCCTATGACCGTCATCGGGCTTTTAGCCATACTGGGTATCACGCTAAATAACCTAAACGTCACCGAATCTTTTTACAACAACATGATTGTTGTAGATTCCTTTTCGGTAGCTTTTTCTAGTTTGTTTATTGTACTAACCACCTTTTTGGTTGCCTTAAGTACCAATTTCTATGAAAATGAAGACGCCTTAAAGATTTCCGATTATGTATCCCTAAAACTATTCCTACTGTTAGGCGCTGTTTCTATGGTGAGTTTTGGTAATATGGCCATGTTTTTCTTGGGATTAGAAATTCTATCGATCACCTTATACATTCTAGCTGGTAGCAACAGAACCCACATCAAGAGCAATGAAGCGGGTATGAAATACTTTCTTTTGGGATCGTTTGCCTCAGGGGTAATTCTATTTGGTATCGCCTTGATTTACGGTGCAACAGGTTCTTTTGATTTACACGAAATATTCCGCATTATTGCTACAGGAGCTATTCCTGCATGGTATAAAATTGGCGTACTGATGATGATCATCGGAATGTTGTTTAAGATTGCTGCGGTTCCTTTCCACTTCTGGGCTCCAGACGTGTATCAAGGCGCTCCAAGCTTAACGACAGCGATGATGAGTACCCTGGCTAAAGTAGTAGCAGTTGCCACCTTATACAAGCTGAGCGTAAGCCTTACGGTTACAATGCCTAGCAATTATATGACTGCCATAGTTGTTATCGCCATTTTAACCATGACCGTTGGTAATATCATGGCGCTGCGTCAAGATAACATCAAACGTTTATTGGCGTATTCTGGTATTTCACATGCCGGTTTTATGATGATGGCTTTGGTCAACCTGGGCAATTCTGCACCGAGTTTATTCTACTATGCCGTAGCGTACGCTATCGCGGGTATTGCGGCATTCTCCGTAGTCATATTGGTTACCAAAAACAAAGACGAAGAAATGTTATCGCTGTTTAAAGGATTGGGTAAAACCAACCCGCTATTGGCTGGTATTTTAACCGCTTCCCTACTTTCTATGGGAGGTATTCCAATCTTCGCCGGTTTCTTTGGTAAGTTCTTCTTGTTCTCTCAAGCGCTTGAAAACAACCAATTGACCTTAGTGATTTTTGGAGCGATCAACTCTTTTATCAGTATCTATTACTACTTTAAAGTAATTGCAGTACTCTACTCTAAAAACGAGGAAACCGAACAAACAGAACCGATCAAAGTTCCAATGGCGTATTACGCCGTCGGAATTATATCCATAACTATCAATATCGTTATAGGAATTTATCCTTCGATTATTTTAGATATGATAAAATAAACAAAAACAGATTAACAACTGAAAAGGACCGTTTCGAAAGAGACGGTCCTTTTTTTTTCTAAATTTTGTAAATCAGCTACTTATTCAAAAAACGACTTAAATTATCTAATTATTAGATAACAATAAACTACCTCATCTCCTATTTTTATCATATAGATTCCTAACCGATAATTTAAAGTTTTGTAACCTTAAATTATAGATAGTATGAAAACAAGAATGACCGTTGTTTCAACAACACTTTTGATGAGCCTGACTTTTTTTGCAGGCGAAACGACAACCGTATATGGTTCCGGAGGCATGGTGATAGAGGGGGGGAAGACTACATTTTGCCCAAATCGCGATCGAATAGTTTGTGCCCAGGTTACCACTAAACATGAGGCCAAACTAGTGGTAGGGTCCATCGTACAAGTAAGGACACCTAAGAGTTCCGAAACATCCGTTTTACAAGTATCTGCCGTTAAGGGACCTTTTGATAAAGATGGGAACATCCAAGGAGCCGATATTGAATTTATACGAGTTAAACAATAATCTAAAAAAAGTAGCGCTGTGAGCTATCCAGCGTTGCTTTAATCCATTAGCACACCTCTTAATGATACGTACTCTTCTCTTTGTAGTCTTCTTGTTACTTTACAAATCGCTTGCTGCCCAAGATCATATTATTCAGGTTGCTCCACGTTGTGGTCAGGAAAGCCAAATCAAACAACTCTTTTCCTCCATGGATTTAAAGCAAAAAGAGGTCTATGTCTTACACTTTCGACCCAGCGCGTGCCCGCGTTGTGAGACTGCTATCTGGGCGACCACTACCCTACTCAAACAACAAAACAAAGAGGCGATACTCGTAGTCGATGGGGACAATCAAGAAAAGAGTATGGAATATATCAACCAAATCAAGGGAATCAATATCGGCGATTTCACCCAAATCATCTACGATACCAAAGGCTTATATCACACCATCATTGACTACAAAGCTTCTTTTGAACTCGCATACCCCCTGTTGTATAAAATCGACCTTGCGAATGCCATCTTTTATAGTATCACCACCCTTGCCGGAACGGCTATTAACTCCGAATGGATACAATCTATAATTGATAATAAGGACGAACTAGCTTGCAAAGAAGTAGAGGTTATAAAAAAAGGAGATGCCAGCACAACCAATACTTTTTGGGACGACCAATGGTTTCTCAACGCTGCAAAAATTGTCAGTCCTCGCCATATCAATGCAAATACTAACTTGATCTATTTTACAGACGCAACGACGAATCACGTGCTGATATATGATCGTCAGGGAATGTTAATACAGCAATATTATCCCGAAGAAGAGGAACTTTTTATCGATGTGGAAGAAAATACCGAATATCGAAAAAAAATACAGCAAGACTTTATCGATACCGGTATCGCTAAAGTTATCTACTTAGATGCCTATGTAGATGGAAGCGGGAATACACGTATACCAGCATCCGTTCCCGATATCTGGTATGAGGGCAAAGCATCGTTTTACGCCAATGCTCCTCTATTCATCGAAAAAAAACGAGGTTCTAATAGCATTTCGGATCTTATTCGTTTTGAGTCCAAAGTAGACTTTAACGATACGCTACAACCCCTTTCACCTTTTTTTGTTTCTCACAGTTATTATCAACCTTTTTTTAAAAACTACTTTGCTTTCCCATTATATAAGGGTTGGCCAACTCGAGGTTATGAACTCGATCAAAATGATTTTGACAACAACCCCTTTGATCCGAAATTTTATCGAGATGCTCAAGTCCTACGCGTATATAAAAACAACGACGAATACACCGATATGGGCAGTTTACCTACCGCCCTCATAAAAAACAAATTGGGTTACTACTTTAAAATTTCTTCTTACACCGCTTCAACAGACAAACTGTATGTCTTTGACAAATTTTTAGGAGAGGTACAGATTTTTGACAAAAAAGCAATAGAAAATAAAGAAAACAACTTTAAAACTGTGCAGCTTTTTCCAGAGAAACTGAAACAAATCGACGATTTTAAGCCACACTTAAATGCTGATGACCCCAAGATAAACTTACTTACAGCCTACAATCCGATCATCACTGCAAGCGCTATTTGGGATGTAAAAATTGATGCCAATCAACAGGTTTGTGTACTGATTGCCGACTACACCAATAGTCGATTAATCTTTAAGCAGTACGACCCCAATATGGCGCAGCTACTATTAGAAAAACGATTCCCTCTCGAAAACTTCGATGTATTAGAATCCGTCACGATCCAATTTAATCAACAGCAAATCGCCGAGCGAATCGTCGGACTTGAGAAAATCGAAGGTCGGTTTTACCTCAAGTTCAAAGTGCTTTAAGATTGCGAATAACCCTAGCCATTCTAGTTGAAAACACAGGCGTTTATATTAATCAAAAATTTAACACATATAAACCGCGTCAATAATAGGAAAATTGCCTCTCAAATATTATTTTAACTCACTGATTACAAACACTTCTATCTAGCACCTAAGTATCACCTAAAAATACTTACTAATGAACCAGCTGATAGGTCAAAAATTAAAGGATTTACGGACAAGGCGATGCCTCACACAGGAAGTTGTGGCTGATATGTTGCACATATCACAATCAACCTATGCCCGTATCGAAAATGGCAGAAGTAATTCGTGGGTCAATCACATCACCGCTTTTTGTAAAATATATCAAATACAACCCCAAGACTTACTGCGGTTTTCAGACGAACTGCCCTCTTATAATACAGACCAAAAAGCTATTGACAAGGTACTGCATACTATAATTCAAAACCTCGAAAATCAAATCAAGGAAAAAGACGAGCTTATCTGTTACCTTAAAGAACAGCTAAACAAAGTCTTAACCCAGTAGTGGCTATAGGATTTTAACGGCTCAATTCATGCACACAGAAATTCAATCGTAGTTCTAGCGCATCAAATATTATAAGTCCAGATTTGTTTATTTACCGAAGCAAATTGTATCTATTACTGTGAAAGCACTTTTAATAATTTTTAAACAAATCATCTTATATCTTTATATTAGCATACTCCGGTAAAAAAAAACGATGATGCTAAAAACAATTTTATATACGCTACTACTGTCCTTAATCCTCTACGGTTGTACTCATACAAAAGATCAATTCAGAGACTATGCGGTAAACACCGCCAAGCAAGACTCTATTATCAGTGTTTATGCAACGAATTGCGCTCATCAATACAACTATAATACTCACCTGAACGAGTGGCAAAACTGTCTAGATGAGGGTTTAAAACAAGACAGCACTATAGCTTATTTATGGCAACAAAAAGCCATGCCCTATTTTAAAGCGAGAAAATATGAGGTCGGGATGCCCTATTTAGACCAAGCGGTTTTATATAATCCAAAACGATACCAACCCTATAGAGCCTTTATAAAATGTGTATTTCTCAAAACCTACCAAGATGCCATAGCCGATTTTGCCGACTGTAAGGAAAAATGGGGCGATAACTTCGAAATGGACCATACCTACTCCTTTTATATTGGATTATCCCAATTGCAATTGAATCAGTTCGACAAAGCCGTTAGCAGTTTTAACGAAGCCATAAATGTCCAATCGAAATTTTTCAAGGACACCCACCATATTGATTTATTTTATTTAGGGATAACCAAACTGGAACAACTAAAATACGACGAGGCCATAAGCCTTTTTGACCAAGCCTTAATGCCATATCCGGAATTTTCGGAAGCGATGTACTATAAAGCGCTGTGTCTGCAAAAACAAGGAAAGTCTGCCGACACCTATCTCCCCCTATACGAAGAGGCCATAAAATGGCATAAAAAAGGCTATAGCATTAATGAAGCCAATGCCGTGTATGAACTTTATCCCTACCAATTGAATTGACAATAAGAACGAAAAGTACGTTGTTAAGTGCACCGATTTTAAAGCTATCTGCTGCGAAATATTTAAATTATCAATCCTTTTTTACTTTTCAAAAAAATAGCACGTACCTTTGTATTCTAATTATGGAGCAACTGATTTATGAGCACACCCTTAGTATTCAAACCTTTAAGTCTTAAAAACCTAATCCTTAAAAACCGATTTGTTGTAAGTCCGATGTGTCAGTATTCCTCTGAAGACGGTTTTGCTACTTCCTGGCATTTGGTTCACACGGGACAGTTTGCGATTGGACAAGCTGCCGCGATTATACAAGAAGCAACGGCAGTTACTGCGGAAGGCCGTATCTCCTATGGTGATTTGGGAATTTGGAAAGACGAGCATATTTCAAAATTAGCCGAAATTACCGCTTTTGTCAAATCACAAGGCAGTATACCGGGCATTCAATTGTCTCATGCCGGTCGAAAAGCCAGCAGTGATAAACCGTGGTTGGGTCGCGAACAACTGGCCCCAGATCACGACAACGGATGGCAAACCCGCGGAGTATCGCAAATTCCATTTCGCGAATCCGAACATCCCCCATTACCTTTAAGTATTGCTGAGATTAAAGATTTAATAGTTTCATTTAGAGAAGCCACCGCAAGAGCGATAAAGGCCGGATATCAAATTATTGAACTTCACGGGGCTCACGGGTACCTGATTCACCAATTTTTTTCACCCCTCATCAACAACAGAACGGACGAATACGGAGGCAGTTTTGAAAATAGAATTCGCTTCCTATTAGAAATAATTGACGCCGTTAAACCGGAAATGACCGACGAAACCTCCTTATGGGTTCGCATTTCTGCTACGGATTGGGCTGAAGGTGGTTGGGATTTGGAATCGTCAATTCGATTAGCTCATATCTTAAAAGATCGCGGTGTTGAAGTGATCGACGTTTCTACTGCAGGAGCTGTTGCGCATCAGAAGATCACGACCGGTCCAAATTACCAAGTGCCGTTTGCCGCAGCCATCAAGGAACAAACGGGGATAACAACGGGTTGCGTTGGTTTAATAGCCGAGGCACAGCAAGCCGAAGATCTACTCCAAAATCACCAAGCCGATTTGATTTTTATCGCCAGAGCTTTTTTAAGAGATCCGCATTTTGTTTTAAATGCCGCCAAAACTTTGAATTATGCCATCGAATGGCCAAAACCATACGAACGCGCTCAGCTCTAATAGTACTACATATTGCACAAATGAAATACCGCTTCTCTATAAACGATGAAGCTTTTAAACTTTATGGCGATTGCCATAAACTCAAAACAACAACTTCTACACTATGAATAAAAGCTTAGTTGCCCTAGCCATAGGCGGACTCGCCATTGGGATGACCGAATTTACGATGATGGGAATTTTACCCGATATCGCCCAAGACATTCAAATTGACATCCCTACAGCAGGACATTTTATATCGACTTACGCCTTAGGTGTAGTCATCGGTGCGCCCTTACTGGTATTGCTATCCAGCAAATACCCTCCCAAAAACGTTTTGATGTTTTTGATGTTGATCTTCTTTGTATTTAATGCCTTTTTTGTAATCGCACCGGAATACAACACCTTATTAATTACGCGTTTTATGTCGGGATTACCACACGGAGCTTTTTTTGGCGTGGGATCGGTAGTGGCCAGCCAGCTCGCCCAAAAGGGTAAGGAAGCACAAGCCATTTCAATTATGTTTACCGGACTTACGGTGGCCAATTTACTTGGTGTGCCGATTGGAACCTATATCGGTCACCATTTCCATTGGAGATATACCTATGCCATCATCAGTTTGATGGGCTTGATCACCTTGCTGGCCTTGTATTTTTGGGTTCCCAAAATTGCCCCTCAAGAAAACACCAACATCAAAAGTCAATTGTCTTTCTTTAAAACCTGGCAAGCCTGGTTGCTCGTAGCTTTAATCTCTATCGGTACCGGTGGTTTGTTTGCTTGGATGAGTTATATTGCGCCGTTGATGACCAATGTCGCCAAAATTGAAGGTGGAAAGATTCCCTTTATCATGATATTAGTAGGACTGGGTATGGTATTGGGTAATTTGATCGGCGGGAAAGTAGCCGACACCTTTTCACCGACCAAAGCGGCCATTTATTCCTTTTCGGCTATGACGATCTGTTTGATTATTGTATACTTCACGGTTCACATTGAATTTATGGCGTATATGATGTCGTTTGTCACCGGCCTCGTAGCGTTTACCATAGGTTCACCGCTACAGATGATTTTAATCACTTCTGCCAAGGGTTCGGAGATGTTAGCAGCATCTGCAGGCCAGGCGAGTTTTAACGTCGGAAATGCCTTGGGTGCTTATTTAGGAGGTTTACCAATCGCTATGGGATTCGGATACAATTCACCAGAATTAGTTGGTGCCGGTATGGCAGCTTGTGGTGCTTTGATGGCATTTGCCCTTTTGCTGACCCAACGCAGCGCCAAAGCAAAAATGGCCTAAAAGGTCCTTTGAAAAGGAGTTGAAACAGCATCGATTGCAATAGGGATAGGAATGGCATCCTTTGGTGGAGCGCGCGAAACCAAAGATAGAATGGATAGCCCGGACCGAAGGTATTGCCCAAAAAATCATCGGAAAAGCAGAAAAAAACAAATGTTGTGGAACTATTTGTCCAAACTTTATTTGTATTCGCTATAAGTTATTAAATTTGTCTAAAAATAATAAGAATGTATAGAACTCATAATTGTGGAGCTTTAAGAGCTGCCGATATCAATCAAGAAGTCACCTTATCGGGTTGGGTTGCCAAAAACCGTGATAAAGGGTTTATGATTTGGGTCGATTTGCGCGACCGTTACGGAATTACGCAATTGATTTTTGATGCCGATCGCACGGAGCAAGCGGTTTTTAAAATGGCTCAGTCCTTGGGTCGTGAATTTGTGATTCAGGTAACGGGAAAAGTTATTGAACGCGAGGCAAAAAACAACCACATCCCAACGGGAGATATTGAGCTTTTAGTTACATCACTTACGATATTAAACGAGTCTAAAACGCCGCCGTTTACCATTGAAGACGAAACGGATGGTGGTGAGGATATTCGTATGAAATACCGTTACTTAGACATCCGTAGAAATCCGGTTAGAAACAACTTATTGTTTCGTCATAAGGTAGCACAAGAGGTTAGAAATTATTTATCGGCACAAGATTTTTGTGAGGTGGAAACGCCTTATTTGATCAAATCCACTCCAGAAGGAGCACGTGACTTTGTGGTTCCATCACGTATGAACCCGGGTCAATTTTACGCTTTACCACAATCACCTCAAACCTTTAAACAGTTGTTGATGGTGGGTGGAATGGATCGTTATTTCCAAATTGTTAAGTGTTTTAGAGATGAGGATTTACGCGCGGACAGACAACCGGAATTTACACAAATCGACTGTGAAATGGCGTTCGTAGACCAAGAAGATGTGATGAACACCTTTGAAGGGATGACCAAACACCTATTGAAATCGATTCACAATATAGATGCTGCAGATTTTCCGAGAATGACTTATGACGAAGCCATGAGAAAATATGGAAACGACAAACCGGACATCCGTTTCGGTATGGAATTTGCAGAATTAAATACAGTAACACAACACAAAGAATTTGCGGTATTCAACGCGGCAGAATTGGTGGTTGGTATTGCGGTACCTGGAGCAGCGAGCTACTCCAGAAAAGAAATCGATGCTTTGATCGAATGGGTAAAACGCCCTCAGGTTGGTGCATCAGGAATGGTTTATTGTAAAGTAGAAGCAGACGGAACATACAAATCTTCTGTAGATAAATTCTATGACCAAGACGATTTAAAAGCTTGGGCTACTGCAACTGGAGCTCAACCGGGCGATATGATTATGGTACTTTCAGGACCGGCTAATAAAACTCGTGCTCAATTGAGCGCCTTGAGAATGGAATTGGCTACGCGTTTGGGATTGAGAAAGTCCGATGTGTTTGCTCCGTTATGGGTAGTGGATTTCCCGTTGTTTGAATACGATGAAGAAAGTCAACGTTTCCACGCTATGCACCATCCATTTACCTCTCCGAAACCAGAAGATATCGCGCTTTTAGCAACAGATCCAGGTAAGGTTCGTGCCAATGCCTATGATATGGTGTTAAACGGAAATGAAATCGGTGGTGGATCGATTCGTATTCACGATAAAGCCACTCAGGAATTGATGTTTAAATATCTTGGATTTACTCCAGAACAAGCAGAAGAACAATTTGGCTTCTTGATGAATGCTTTCCAATATGGCGCTCCCCCACACGGTGGATTGGCTTTTGGATTGGATCGTTTGGTAGCGATTTTAGGTGGTCAGGAAACCATCCGTGATTTTATCGCCTTCCCTAAGAACAATTCGGGAAGAGACGTGATGATCGACGCTCCTGCTGCAATTGACGCACAGCAATTGACTGAATTAAGTCTTGTTTTAAAAGCGTAATTCTCAAGAGTAATACAGATTAAAAAAGGGGAAATTAAAAGCTAAACACTTTTAATTTCCCCTTTTTATATTGACATACCTGCGTATTATTCGACTGTAAACGAAACGGTATTGATTAATTGTGGCACTTCAAGCACTTTAAAAGTCAAAGCTGCCTTGATTTTTTTATCGGTTCTTCTCAAATCCAATTTACCTTGTTTTACTTGAAAGTATCCCGCTTGACCTTTACAATAGCAAAAACGCCCGAAAAGCATTTTTACATCTTGAAGCACGCGGTTTTCCAAAATCAGGCGTTGGGACTGAGAAGGGATTTCAAAAATGATTTCCTCTCTGTAAAAACCGTCTAATAATACGTCATCAGTCGCTTTTTCATACGTATAGATAACAACTTCTGTACCGGCATTTTCAACCAATTCATAATACATTCCACCAGCAACACCACCGTCGACATCCTTTTTAACTACTAAAGACACATTCGGTATTCTACTGACCTTACAATCCCCTTCTATCGGGCAATACGAAGTGATTTTAAACTTATTTGAAGCCGCATCTGCAGGCTCGTCTTTTAAAGTTCGTTTCACCGTTGTACAAGAGATCAACAACATTACCAAGGGCACTATAAGTAATTTTTTCATATAAAGAATAGATTTATTTTTCAACCAAACACGTTATTTATTGAGATTATTCGCATTAGTCAACACAACAGTAACGGCACGATCCGGTTTATATTTTATTATTTACCATTAAATTCATTCATCGTATTGTTTAATCCGGCTAAGGCAAACGACTTCACCGCCTCACAAGCTGTTTTTAAACGCTCTGGCAGTACTTTCTTTTCCTCTTCATCCCAATTACCCAAAACATAGTCAACTTGCTGTCCTTTCTTGAATTCATCACTGATTCCAAAGCGAAAGCGCGAATAATTCGCAGACTCTAAGGTAGCCTGTATACTCTTTAGTCCATTATGTCCACCGTCGGATCCCTTTGCTTTGATACGCAAGGCACCAAAAGGTAAATTTAAATCATCGGTAATCACCAATAAATTTTCGACAGGAATGTTTTCTTTCTCCATCCAATAAGTGACTGCTTTACCACTGAGATTCATATAGGTATTGGGCTTTAACAGCAACAGTGTTCTACCTTTGATCTTCACTTCAGCAAGAGCGCCAAGTTTTACGGTTTCAAATGAAACTCCGGCCTCCTGTGCGATGAAATCAACTACTTTAAAACCAATATTGTGTCTGGTATTCACATATTCCGGCCCGATATTGCCCAGACCCACGATAAGGAACTTCTTCATTTTACTTCGAATTATAAATAGGATAATTTTCCAATGCCTACAAAAATAGACGAAACCGATTTACACCACAAGGATTTACATCAAAAAAAAAGCACCAGTAAAACTGGTGCTTGATCAAAAATTCTAAGAATAGAATTATTTTTTTCCTTTTGCAGGTGTTTTTGCTGCTTTTGCTGCTTCTTGAGCTGCTTTCATTGCTGCACGAGAGATTCTCACCTGAGCAACTACAGTATTATCTGTATGCAAAACTTTATAGTTGTTTGTAACTAAATCCGTTACATACAATTTGTTACCCATTTCTAAGTTAGTGATTTCTGCTTCAACAAAATCAGGAAGATTTGCAGGCAAAGCTCTAACTTTAAGTTTACGCAAGTTAAGGTTAAGAACCCCACCAGCCATAACACCTCTAGAATTACCTAAAAGTTTTACTGGAACTTCCATAGTAATTTCTTTGTCTTCATGCAATTGGTAGAAATCCATATGTAGGATACTTCCGCTTACTGGGTGAAATTGGATGTCTTGAAGAATTGCGTTGAAAGATTTACCACCTTCCAATTCAATAACAACTGTGTGTACGTTTGGAGTGTAAACCAAGCCTTTGAATGCTTTTTCTTCTGCTGTAAAATGAACTGCTTCTTGAACTCCTCCGTATAACACGCAAGGAACCAATCCAGCATTACGTACCGCTTTCGTTGCCGATTTACCTACGCTTTCTCTTTCTGATCCTTTAATTGTAATTGATTTCATTGAACTATATTTAATTATTAATATTCCTAAACGATAAATTTGCCACTAATCGATTTATTGTTTTGTACCATTTGCATAACATCTGCAAAAAGAGGTGCACAATCAATAACTCTAATTTTTGGACTTTGTTTTTTCAAGGGGATAGAGTTGGTTACTATCAATTCCTCCAATTGAGAATTTTCTATTTTTTCGTACGCTCCGCCTGATAAAATAGCATGTGTACAAATGGCTCTAACACTTAAAGCACCCTTCTCCATCATCATCTCTGCTGCCTTAGCCAAAGTACCTCCTGTGTCAATCATATCGTCGACTAAAATCACATTTCGTCCTTTAACCTCGCCAATCAATTCCATCGTATCTATGACATTGGCCGCTTTTCTTTGTTTGTAACAAATAACGACATCTGAATTTAAAAACTTCGAATACGCATAAGCTCTTTTCGAACCTCCCATATCTGGAGAAGCGATCGTCAAATTCTCTAAGTTCAGACTCTTCACATAAGGTAGGAAAATAGTCGATGCAAATAAATGATCTACTGGTTTCTCAAAAAATCCTTGGATTTGATCAGCGTGCAAGTCCATAGTCATAATACGGGTTGCTCCTGCGGATTCCAATAATTTTGCTACCAATTTTGCTCCAATCGGCACTCTAGGTTTGTCTTTTCGATCTTGTCTAGCCCATCCAAAATAAGGAATTACTGCTGTTATATGTCTCGCTGAAGCTCTTTTAGCTGCATCAATCATCAAAAGCAATTCCATCAGATTATCTGAAGTTGGAAAAGTAGAGCAAACCAAAAAAACGCGCATTCCTCTTATCGATTCTTCAAAGGAAGGTTGAAATTCCCCATCACTATAATGGGATAAAGTAACCTTACCCAATGCTACTCCGTAATGTTCTGCAATCTTCTCAGCAAGATGTACACTTTGTGAACATGCAAAAATTTTTGCATCCGGTTCGAGGTGTGTCATTTAATTTGTTGTTTTGTAGTTAGTTAGTTTGTCGTGTTCCTTTTGTACTGGTGCAAATTTATAAATTATATTTTAGAAAGTGATTTTTTTTACATTTTTTATTTGTTTTAAAAAATATTTGTCTAAATTTGCAATCTCAATACAGAGAAACACTGAGGCCCGGATGGCGGAATTGGTAGACGCGCACGACTCAAACTCGTGTTCCTTGGAGTGTGGGTTCGATTCCCACTCCGGGTACTAGACAGGAAAACAGATATTTATTTATCGGTTTTCCTGTTTTTTTTTACATAAAACCCGCTGTATCAAAACCTTCCCAAAAAACAAGTTCACGTCCCTATATCAAATGATTCCACGTTTCGGATCAATCCTAAATGTTGTGTTTACACAAAAATATTGACCAATCTATACAAGAAGAATTCTATATCTCTTACTCCTCTAAACTGAGTTCTAAAAGCTTTAATTGTCGCATTAAAGGATTCTGCAGAAGCATTGGTACTTCTGTTGTCAAAATAGTTTAATATAGATTGATAATTTATCTGTATGGTATTCACTACCGTATTAAATGTTTTGAGATCGCTGTTTTCAATTTTATTATACCAATGTGCTAGTTTAGTGTAAGCGATTTCTTTTACTGTTGTTGTATTATAAATGTTTCGTAGTCCTTGTGTTAGATTGTAGGCTTGTTTAATAGCAGGATATTCTCTAAAGATAATTTTTGATCTAGTTTTTTGATTTTCAGTCCATTTGTCACTATCCATGCATAACAAATACCTACTTCTTATTAGGAGTTGTTTTGGAGTGTCTCCCCG
>DCKE01000010.1 GCA_002320285.1 Flavobacteriaceae bacterium UBA1682
TTTATTACTGGTGTTTTTTTTTAAATAAACCTGATTTTTAATGGCACTTTAAAAGAGTTTACCGCTTTGATTAACAATAGACTATTGTAGTGTTTTGTGATTTTTGGCTACGCAATGCCTAAAAACGAAAACTTTTAACTTCAATTTTTTAGATAATAAACAACGACTGTTAATATTTATTTTTAACATTTTTAGGATATTTAATGCATTATAAAAATATATATTTGATTGTTTGTTAGTTAAAAAAACATAATATTTTATGATTATGAATAAAAAAGTGCTCTTAATGTTGTTTTTTGTTATGCTTTGTGGGAAAGCAGATGCTTGGACTGATTTGGCAAAATCGGACAGTTATGATGGGGTTTTATGGCCATCGAAGTCCTATGCACCAGAGTTGTTTCTAAAGCCTCCTTATGTTGTCAAATACCTAAACGGTCTTAACGCAACTTCTTGCGCGCCGCAAATCCTTCCTTTTTGGGAGGGGTTTAATTCGAATTCACCGACTTTGAGTTGTTGGACGAAGATCGACGGTGCTAATCCTCCTGGTGTAAGTTGGTGGCAGACATGGGGTTACTTGCCCTATGAAGGAGATCAAAACATGGTTTTTGCAGGGGGTCCAACTACCAATAGTTGGCTGATCACCCCGATTTTTAAACTCGATAGTACCAAAACGTATCGGTTACGTTATCAGTATCGTGCGGATGTGGATTATAATTTCGATATGGAAATTTTAGCTTCTAATCAAGGTATTTCGTTGGGCAATTTTATACATCTACTTAAGTCAAATCAGAACTATTCCAATGATCGCTGGCTACAGCAAACAATTTATATCACCAATTTAGGTGGTGATGTTAATTTAGCTTGGCGGATTGCTTCTTTAAAATATACCTCCTTATCAATTGATCACGTTTTTTTGGAGGAAGTCGCTTGTACCGAACCCGAGAATTTAGGTGCTACTGAGCTTAAAGTAAATCAGGCTAAGCTTAGTTGGATCGATAATGTCAACAATTCGTGGGAATACTATGTTCAACGGGCTGATTCGGGTACTCCCAACGGCTTAGGTACATCAACTAATACAACCGAAGTGACCATCAATACCTTACAAGATCAAACGGTTCTATTAGCTCAAACGGCCTATGAGTACTATGTTCGCGCAAAGTGTCTGAGCGGTGTATATGGCGAATGGATCGGTCCCTTCGCATTTACTACAGATTGTACCGCTTTGAATACCCCATTTATAGAAGGTTTTAATAGGAACTCGGCTCATTTTGACTGCTGGAAGCTATTTGATGTTTCTAAGGATGAATCTGTTAACGGTAATAATGCGTGGAGAAGGAGCGGAACGGGAACACTAGAGGGAGATCGAGCGATGTATTTTAAAGGAAATCACGGAGTTTCTCGACATGACGACTGGTTGATCACTCCTAAAGTTACTATGAATGGTGATGTTTATGCGATTACCTATTACTATAAAACGGAGGGGAATTTTTCACACGATAATGAATTTGAAGTCTTACTTTCAGAAAGCGGGACTTCAGCTGTTGCGTTTAAAAGAATATTGGAACCGGCTATTAAGCGAAATAGTGGCAATTATGTCAAACGAATTTTATATGTACAAGGTATAACAGCCGATGTCAATGTTGCTTGGCGTGTGGTTGCTCAAGGTGAGATTGGATTATATATTGACTTGGTCTCTATTGAGAAAGTCGATTGCGTAGGGCCAGATAATGAGGTGATCAACACTTTATTAACAAAGGATAGCGCCAAATTTGTTTGGACAGATGACGTCAATTCCAGCTGGGAATATTATGTACAACCGGCCAATGGCAGTGTGCCAGTGGGTAGTGGTTTGGTAAGTGTTCAGAAAGAGGTTACGGTCTCGCGAATCAGTGGTACAGGAGGTGTGAATCTCCAACCCAACACCTCGTATGAATTCTTCGTACGATCAAATTGTGGCCCGGGTAAAAACAGTTTATGGGTGGGGCCTATTCCCTTTAGAACTAAATGTGATGTGTTAGCCTTACCTTTTTGGGAGGGCTTTGGTACTAATACAGCTACTGTGGGTTGTTGGGATGTGGTTGATAATAATAACGATGGTGATCCATTCTATAAAAGAAATCGGTGGAATCTAAGTTCTGATGAGTATTTTGTCAGCAGGCAATCTATGGGTTTTAGAGGAACAAATACAGCTGTAGCTCACGATGACTGGCTGATTTCTCCAACATTTAAAGTAGATGCTGCGAAGTTTTATAAATTGAAATTTCATTTTAAATCCAATGCTACTGACCAAGTAGATTTTAAAGTATTGCTATCGAATCACGGTACAGATTTAAATAAGTTCACCAATATACTGACGACAAAAACGAACTATATCAACGATTCATGGCAAGAGGAAGTGCTGTTTTTTACTGGATACAATGGAGATGTAAACCTTGCTTGGCAGATCAATAGTAAACAAAAGCAAACCGCACTGTATATAGATAATGTCTTTTTAGAAGAAATTGTAGGTTGTCCTGAACCAATCCATATAACAACGAAAGAAGTACAAACAAACCGCGTCACTATCGGATGGGATGATAATTTTGGAAGTGATTGGGAGTATGTGATCCAGAATTCAGGGATGTCTCCCCCTACAACCAATGGTGCTAAAGTCAATAAAAAGGAAGCTGCAGCTTCTAAAAATACATCTGGAGTCGATTTAGAACCCGACACCGAGTACGATTTTTACGTGCGTACCATTTGTAAAACCGGAGGCTATAGTATTTGGTCTGGTCCTTTTAAGTTTAAGACAAATTGTGAGGTGTTTAAGCTTCCTTTTTGGGAGGGGTTTAACGTCAACTCAAAAACCGTGGGTTGTTGGAACATCGTCAATCGTTTTGGATTAAGTAGTGCCCCAGAATTTAGAGGTTTTAATATTATAAATAATGAATGGCACCCATATCGAGATCGTTATGAAGGCACCCATTCGATGTTTTTTGTTAAAAATGATGTCAATGTGCATAGTGATGATTGGCTGATTTCCCCGAGTTTCGAATTCGATAAAAACAAAACATACCGCATCAAATACCATTACAAGCTCAGCAATTATAATGCCGCAGTAAAAGTTAAATTTTTAGCGTCCAATACAGGAACTAAATCAAGCGACTTCACTAAGGAAATCGACGTTTTACAGCAGCAGCTGAGTACTTATAAATTGAGGACTTTGTTCGTAAAAGACTTTGGTGGCACGGTTAATTTTGCCTGGCAAGTTGAGGGGGTAGGGAGAATGGAAGCGGCTGTTGATAATTTCTTTGTAGAAGAAGTAGTAGGTTGTCCTGAGCCGGTGGTATTAGCTATTAAAGATTTAAATACGACGGAGGTCACGATAACTTGGGACGATGAAACAGGAGCTTCGAATTGGGAGTATTTCTTACAAAAAGCAGGCAATGGTCTACCAACTACTAATGGAATAGTGGCAACTCAAAAAGAAAATGTCATCTTGCAAGATCGGTCGGGTAATAATTTACTGGGTAATACGCAATACGAATGGTATGTACGGACGATCTGTGGCAATGGGGAACACAGTATTTGGCAAGGTCCTTATACGTTTTGGACGCTTTGTGAAAGTTACGCAACACCATTCTGGGAAGGATTTAATACCGACTCCCGATCTGTGCGTTGCTGGACCATGGTAGAAAAATACGATGGAGAAATACCGATGGAAAGTAGACTATCAGACAACAGCCAAATTGAAGTTTTTGAAGGCGATCGTTCCGTCAGTATTTTGGCTTTTGGGGGATCGGAAAGGATAGTAAACGATTGGTTAATTTCGCCGAGTATCACCACTACTGGTGGTAATTATGTGTTGAAATACCATTTTATGACCTCAGGTCGATCTAGTTCACAGGATGAATTCGGGGTTTATTTATCTACCGAAGGAAAAGATCTTTCTAAGTTTAAACAAACCGTTATTCCATCTAAGCGTTTTATAGCGGATAAATACACCGAACAAGTTGTGTTTATTGATAATTTAATGGGAGACATAAATTTAGCTTGGCATTTGGGTTCTGATGTAGCAACCATGTCTTCACTTCTATTGGATAATATACATTTTAAAAAAGTGGTCAATTGTAGGGAACCCTACTATGTCACAAGCGCAGATTATACGGTCAATTCTATTGATATCAGTTGGGAGCAGGATGAGACTACTGTAACTCAATGGGAGGTTGTGGTGATGAAGTATGGAGATAAGGAAACAGCGACCCCTTTGCAAACAATTGTTGTTCAAGGGACTCCCAATGCTACTATAAACGGATTGCAGGCTGGAACCGCATACTCCATCTATGTACGAGCGCGTTGTGATGGAGCTCCAAGTTTTAGTGATTGGTCTACAGTTCATCATGTAGGTACTGCTGCTGGGGCTAATAATAATTGTGATGGCGCAGTTAATATTCCAGTGAATAGCGACTCAAATTGTATTGAAAAGGTATCTGGATCCTTTATAGGTGCGACTTTATCAACAACCGTATTGCCCGATTGTTCCTATGGTGATTGGATGAGTGATGTTTGGTTTGAGTTTACAGCGACAGCAACCAATCATCAATTAAAATTATTGGATTTCTACAGCTTTGACGAATCAACCATGTTTTTAAATTTAGAAGTTATTCTATACGAGGAGGATTGTGGTTTGATTAGTAGTGGGTCTATGGCGTGTTTTGTACTAGCAGATGAAGAAGATCTTTCTTATGATATACTGTCTGAGTTGACAGTAGGGCGAAAATACTATTTGAGATTGGCTCTAGAGGAGCAAGAGTCTTCTAATGTGCTTTTTAATGTGTGTATTAGCACGGCGGAATTCAGTCCGATCGAAATCAGTCCGAGTGATGATGTTTATACGGTCGAACAATTGATTACCGATGTATTAGTTCAATCGAGTTGTAATTTGGTTTCCAACGTAAAATATCAAAATGCAGACGGCAGTGCGCCGACTAAAGTGTTTAATACCCTGGGTTACTTTAATAGAGCACAGTCTAATTTTCCTTTCGCAGAGGGCATTGTATTGTCGACGAATGAAGTTGAATATATCCCAAGACCTTATATGGGGTATTCCGAATTCAGAGGTGGTAATGCATATCGTTGGATAGGTGATAAAGACATCAATGATGTGATTAAAGATGCAGGAGGCGGTCCTACCGAGGACAAAAGGGTGACTCAAGTTGAATTTGATTTTATTCCAATCAAAGATTCGATTGATTTTGAATATCTTTTTGCCTCCAATAGTTATCATAAATTTTGTGGAGACGCTTGTAATACCGGTGCCATGTTTGCCGCCTGGTTGATGGATACCGTTACTGGAGAAGGACAAAATTTAGCTAAAGTTCCCAGTACTGACCTACCCATAGCAATTAATACCATTCGCGATGCCGATCAATCTGGGGTGGGTTGTGAAAGTGTCAATCCCATGTGGTATGGTGGTCACCATGCTAATGGGCAATTAAATGCTATCGATGCACCATTTGATTTTGTAGGATATACCAAACCTTTAAAATCAGAAACCGTAGCGGTTGTAATTGGTCGAAAATACCATATCAAGTTAGCAGTCATTGATTTCTGTACCAATGTCGATCATTCTTCGGCGGTTTTCTTTAATTCAGGTAGTTTTGATTTGGGTCATATTGACCTCGGAGTGGATTTACTCGTAGAAACGGATAATGCGCTCTGTGATCGAGATTCGAAGATGCTCTATTCGGGATTGGAAGGCGATGTCTACGATATTCAGTGGTATAAGGATGAGCTTGCTATCGTTGGAGCTACAAAGCCTGACTATGAAGTCACCGAAACGGGAACTTACAGTATAACTGCTCAATTCAAACAGCTTGAATGTGAGTTGGAAGGGAGAGTGCGCGTCGAAATGCTTCCGGCTTTATCCACGAGCATAGTTGCACCTCAGACCCGTGATATCTGCCGACAATTCTTAGCACCGCTAACTCTGAATCTGACAACTGTTGAACAAGAAATGTTGGCTCAAGGAGATGCCAGTCATTATGCCTTTAGTTATTTTAATTCTCAGAAAAATGCGGAGGATGGTGAAAATCCAATTGACAACCCGCAGGCTTATGAGATAGAACTTCAAGGTGTGGATATTCCAGTCTTTATTCATATAGAAGATCTACGCACCGGATGTACAGAGATTTTTATTTGGACTTTAAAAGCTGTTGTTGGAGAAAGACCGCAGACGAGAACGGATGAAAACGTATGTGGTAGTTATACCTTGCCGACACTTGAACAGGATCAAGACTATTAGAGCCAATCTCGTGCTCAAGGAATTTCTTATCAGGGCGGCGAG
>DCKE01000012.1 GCA_002320285.1 Flavobacteriaceae bacterium UBA1682
TCGTATATCGCCAAATACAATACCGATGGAGTATTTCAATGGAAAAAAGCTCTACAAGGCGAGGTAAATCAGTTTAATTATGATTCGAGTATGCATAAAATCCTAATCGACAGTAAAGACAATATTCACTTTATAGTCGGACTAACTGAGGGTGTTCATTTGGATAAAAAGGTTACGGTTGCTCAAGGTAAATACCAGCTTTTTTTGGTTCAAATGAATTCGAGTACCCAAGTTTTTGAAAAAATCATGTTGTTGCCAACCGAGGGTTTTTTAGTACAACCGAGTATACAGTTTAATTTGGATGAAAAACTCGGACGTTATTATATCTCGGGTTTTCGCTCGTGGGTTAATGTTGATGAAAATGTTGCACTGAGTTACCAGGGCACAGCCTTTACCAAAAACGCTTATATCTTGGCTATAGACGCCAAAACGGGTGCGGAGTTATGGCGTCGTGAAATGGATTCGGGTGCTCTAGACGATTGTCGTATTTACGATCTGGATATCGACAGTAATGGCGATTTGTTTATTGGAGGTAAATTTTCTAGAAGTTCTGCCAATGGTGGAGCTGTGGTAAAAATCTTTAACCCTAAAAATCCCACTTTAAATCCGTATACATTTAAATTGAATATTATAGGTAATATGCCGTTTATCGCCAAAATCAATAGTAATGGCGATGTTATATGGGCGAGAACTCCTACGGGTTATAATTGGAGTACTGCAATAACTGGCGAGTATCATGGATTTGGTGTTGCCATAAACGGTGATGAGGTGGCTTTGGCGACTAATGGTAGTAATACAATATGGGATGATTTTCAAATAGATCGACCTGTAAATCATAAAGCGGATCCGATGTTGGTTCGTTTTAATAAAAAGACAGGTACAGTATTGGGTATGCACGATATAATGGGATTACACCGCTCTTATCAAATGATGACTACTGTGGAAACGGATAGGGATGGTAATTACGTCGTGGGAGGTTCTATGGAAGGCAGTCTTTTTACCGATAATGACAACGGTATTGAGATCTTATATGGCAACGGGCATTACGATTTTTATGTTGCAAAATTAGCCGCAGGACCCTGTGGAACAAATCTGAGTACCGAAACCTTTAATCCTGTAGGGCTACAGCTGTATCCCAATCCGACTAAGGGTCTGGTCAATATAGTCAGTGAGGAACTGCTTCAAAGTTATGTGATACACAATCTATTGGGTCAGCAAGTTCAAAATGGATTGTTTGTCGGAAGTTCTCAGGTGAATATGCAAGACTTGGCTGCAGGTACGTATTTTATTACGATTCACACCCAACAGGGAACTGATAAAACTTTAAAAGTGGTAAAAAAGTAAACAATTAAATAACTGACTTAAGTATTAAAACGCTTTTTTAATTCGATCGATATCTCTTTGATTATCACGGTCTTTAATGCTATCTCTTTTGTCGTAATTCTTTTTACCTTTACATAGGCCGATTTCCAATTTAGCCAATCCTTTTTCGTTAGTAAATAAGCGAAGAGGAATGATGGTCAGACCTTTGTTCTGAACGCTCTTTAAAAGGCTTTTAAGCTCTTTCTTGTTTAGCAGTAACTTGCGTTCCGTTTTTGGTTTATGATTGAAGTGCTTGCTAAATGCATATTCTTCTATATGGGTGTTGATCGCGAATAATTCGTGACCCTGAAATTCGCAAAAACTTTCTGTGATACCCGCTTTGCCTAAGCGTATTGATTTGATTTCGCTTCCAGCCAGTACCATACCAGCAGTATATTTTTCGAGGATTTCATAGTCGTACCTCGCTCGTTTATTTAAAATGTTTACTGTTTTTTGCATAAAACAAATGTAGTAAAAAAAAATTGCAAAATTTATCTATTTGTCTATACTGACATCAACATATCTCAGTATAGAGATATTGGTGTATAGACGCATTTAACTATTGATTATTCTCAAAAAAAAAACAGACCATAAATGGTCTGTTTTGTGGGGAGAGTAGGATTCGAACCTACGAAGGTTTCCCAACGGATTTACAGTCCGTCCTCGTTGGCCGCTTGAGTATCTCCCCAGTAAGCGACTCGCCTATGTTTTTCAACGGTGCAAATATACAGTACTTTTCGTTATTTGCAAGTGTTTACAGTTAATATATGTTGTAATTTTTATTTTTTTATAAAGTATTTTTGTAAGGGTAAAGAGTATCAGTTAATTAGTGGTTACGCTAATTCGCTTATCCTCGTATCAGCATGCCAAAGCCTATTTGCTTATACGCACATACGCGAATTCGCCCTTACACGTAAAAAGGGAGCGACCTTACAACTAATCTTTTTGTAAGCCTATTTGCCCATACGCGTATTCGTCCATCAGCGTATCAGCATAAAAAAGCCTATTTGCTTATACGCACATACGCGAATTCGCCCTTACACGTAAAAAGGGAGCGACCTTACAACTAATCTTTTTATAAGCCTATTTGCCCATACGCGTATTCGTCCATCAGCCCATCAGCGTATCAACCCATCAGCCCATCAGCGTATCTGCCTATAGACACAGTATCCCATTGAGTTTTAGCCAAAAAAAAAACAGACCATAAATGATCTGTTTTTGTGGGGAGAGTAGGATTCGAACCTACGAAGGTTTCCCAACGGATTTACAGTCCGTCCTCGTTGGCCGCTTGAGTATCTCCCCAGTAAGCGACTCGCCTATGTCTTTCAACGGTGCAAATATAAGGCTGTTTTTCGATTCTACAAGGGTTACAGAGATTTTTTTTAAAAATAATTAACAGCAAATACTTAACTGTTTGAGTATTAAATTTGTAAGAAAAATCTTTTTTAAACCTTTCTAGAATTGAATTACGGTTTGACGTATCGCTACCAATTTTTTCATTAAATCTTCGAAATAATCCAAATGAAGCATATTGGCTCCATCGCTTTTAGCATGTGCTGGGTCAAAATGAGTTTCTATAAAGATTCCATCAACGCCAACGGCAATTCCCGCTTTGGCAACGGTTTCAATTAAATCGGGTCTTCCTCCTGTAACTCCAGAAGATTGATTGGGTTGTTGTAACGAGTGTGTAATGTCTAACACGGTTGTTGCATATTGTTGCATGGTTGGTATCCCACGATAATCTACAATCATATCTTGGTAGCCAAACATGGTTCCACGGTCGGTAATCATGACGTTTTCGTTGGCGCAATCCAATACTTTTTGCACGGCGTGTTTCATGCTTTCCGGGCTCATGAATTGACCTTTTTTCAAATTGATGGTCTTTCCGGTTTTGGCCGCTGCGACTACTAAGTCGGTTTGACGTACCAAAAAGGCTGGAATCTGTAAAATATCTACATACTGAGCGGCCATAGCTGCATCGGAATTTTCGTGTATATCCGTTACGGTAGGTACATTAAAAGCTTCTCCCACTTTTTGAATGATTTTAAGAGCTTTTTCATCACCAATTCCAGTAAAACTATCTATTCTCGAACGGTTGGCTTTTTTGAATGAACCTTTAAATACAAAAGGAATCTTTAAATCGTCGGTAATGCGAACTAAACGCTCGGCAATTTTAAAGGCCATTTCTTCACTTTCAATGGCACATGGTCCAGCGAGTAAAAAGAAATTACCACTGTCTGTATTTTTTATTAAGGGGATGTTATTGATATCCATTATTGGTCTGTTTTGTACTATCAAAGATAGTGAATTTTCAATTATTTTTTGACGTTTTTCGTTTGAATAAAATAAGCCACTGCAGCAGAGGTAACAACCCCTAACGAAAGGTTGTTGTAGGCGCCTTGTCTCAAATAGTTGTCAAATGAAAAATACGTGGTTGCCGTTTCCAGATCCATACTGCCTTTGGTTACAATAACCGCGGCTAGCTTACTAAAGAATTCCGGGGAAATCTGCGTATAAGTAATATATTGAACCAACGGAAAGAAAATCGTTATCATCAAGGTTAAAACCATACCCGAAAAGAAAGCTTGTTTCCAAGTGACAATGGAATTAAAAAAGTGTTTTTTCTTTTCTTTTAAGGCGAGTATATATACCGCGATTAGGATGACAGAAAACAAATTGGTAAACAAAATCTGAATTCCGATTTTTTCGTCGTGATATCCCAGGGTTTTTTCTAAATACATCCAGGCTATCGCTAAAACAGTACTGATCGCAGCCCATTTGAATTCAATAGAATAGTTTTTCATGCTCAGGTTTTTAATAAAAAATCAAAATTAAACTAATTATCTCGTTATAAAAAAATAAAGTTCTAATGTGTTTTTCAACTAAAATTGATTATATTTAAAGGAATAAAAAAAGAAATTACCTACGAGATTGTCATTATAATAGTAGAAAACTTAAAATTATACCGATGATGAAATTAATTTTAATAAGACATGCAAAATCCAGTTGGAATACTCCAGTTCAGGATCACGATAGACCTTTATCTAAAAAGGGAATTAATGACGCTCATATCGTTTCGGACAAACTTGCGGAAAAGTTACCGAAAACCTCTATAATTTGGACCAGTACAGCAAAAAGAGCGCGGGAAACGGCGGTTATTTTTGCACAAAATTTTCTAATACCGCTGGAATCAATAATCCAAAAACCGGAATTATACACTTTTGAACCAGCGGAATTAGAAAAAATCATAAAAACTTGTGAAAATGCTCATTCCAACCTAATTCTTTTCGGGCACAATGATGCTATAACGAAATTTGTTAATAAATTTGGAGACCTTTCGATTGAGAATGTACCCACTAGTGGCGTGGTTGAAATTGATTTCGATACTGATCAGTGGAGCAAAATCTCGAAAGGTAAAGTTGTGCAAACTATTTTCCCAAGAGATTTACAAGTATGAGTCCAAAACCTATTAAGTTTAGATATTTAGATCGCGAAAAAAGCTGGTTGGCTTTTAATGAGAGGGTACTACAAGAAGCTGGAGATCCGTCCGTGCCTTTGTTAGATCGGCTTCGGTTTTTAGGGATTTTCTCCAATAATTTAGATGAGTTTTTTAGGGTTCGTTATGCCGCTGTACGTCGCTTTACCTTGTCGGGTAATGCGCATAAAAAATTAGAAAGTGGTATTACCGCTCAGGATTTGATTGCGCAAATCACGAAGATTGTGATCAATCAGCAAACGGAGAGTTTACGGATTCTTAAGGAAATCGAAGACAAACTTCAGCATCACGGTATATTCGTGTTGGATGAAACTCAAATCAACAAACAACAACAGAATTTTGTAAAGGAATTTTTCCTGCATCAGGTTAGTCCCGATTTGGTGACGATTATTTTAAATGATTTGGCAGAGTTCCCTTTGTTAAAAGATACATCGGGTTATTTGGCTGTGAAACTGGTGATGAAACAACCGTCGGAAATCAATCCTTTAAAAAAGGAAATTCGATATGCCATCGTTGAAATTCCCAATACCATTAACCGCTTTGTCGAATTACCATCGCAAGACAATCAGAAGAATATTATATTATTAGACGATATCATTCGATTTAATTTGCATCATATTTTTAGTATTTTTAACTATGAGAGTATTTCGGCTCACATGATTAAGATTACCAGGGATGCAGAGTTAGACTTTGATACCGATTTACACAAATCCTTTGTCGAAAAGATTTGGACCAGTGTTCGCGATAGGCGCGATGGGGAATTGGTTCGTTTTGTTTACGACCAATCGATGGACAACGATACTTTGGTCTTTTTATTAGGTCGGGTAAAAATCGAGGCTATCGACAGTATAATTCCCGGTGGGCGTTACCACAATAGAAGGGATTATATGAATTTCCCGACTTTGGGAAGAACGGATTTGATCTCGCAAAACGACGCGCCTTTGCCCGTACCGGGTTTGAGTTTTGAGGGTAGTGTGATCGATGAAATTCAACGTCGCGATTTTATGATACACACTCCCTATCAGTCCTTTTCGTATATCGTCAGATTTTTGCGTGAAGCGGCATTAGATCCGAGAGTGCTGTCGATTAAAATCACTTTATACCGATTGGCTAAAAATTCACAAGTGATTAGCTCGTTGATCAATGCCGCAAAAAACGGAAAAAAGGTCATCGTACAAATTGAATTGCAAGCTCGTTTTGACGAGGTTAGTAATATTTACTATGCGGAATTGATGCAAACCGAGGGAATCGAGCTGATTTTTGGTGTACGGGGTTTAAAAGTGCACAGTAAGATATGTGTGATTGAGCGCATGGAAAATAAAAAGGTCAAACGTTATGGATTTATATCAACCGGAAACTTTAATGAAAGTACGGCCAAGATTTATACCGATGTCACTCTATTGACCAGTCATTCCCAAATATTAAAAGATGTTTCCAAGATTTTCGACTTTCTACAGGTCAGTTATCGGGTACATAAATACAAACACTTACTGGTATCGCCTCATTATACCCGTTCCAAATTTTATAAATTGATCGAACGAGAAACCAAAAATGCACAGATGGGCAAGGAGGCTTATATCAAATTGAAGATGAATAGCTTGTCGGATATTAAAATGATAGACCGATTGTATGAAGCCAGTAATGCTGGGGTTAAGATTCAATTGATTGTTCGTGGTATTTGTTGTTTGATTCCCGGTGTTCCTGGAATGAGTGATAATATCGAAGCGATCAGTATAGTAGACAAATACTTAGAGCATTCCAGAGTATATATTTTTGGAAATGAAGGCAACCCCGACATCTATATATCGTCGGCAGACTTTATGACACGAAATTTAGATGATCGTGTTGAAGTTTCCTGTCCTATTTACGATACCAATATCAAAAAAGAACTGTTAGACACCTTTGCCATTGGTTGGAAGGGCAATATAAAAGCGCGTATACACTCCGAAGATTTATCCAACGAATACCGTCATGAAGGGGAATCTGCCTTTCAAGCGCAAACGCAGACCTACAGATATTTTAGAGACCAATTAGATGTAAATTTAGACTAGTGCTATGTTAAAAATAAAGAGATACGCAGCCATTGATATTGGTTCTAATGCGATGCGCTTATTGATTATGAATATTATAGAAGAAGAAGGCAAACCTACTATTTTTAGTAAGAGTTCGTTAATTCGCGTTCCGATTCGTTTGGGGCAAGATGCCTTTACGGTAGGCGAGATATCGGAAGAGAATATTTCGCGTATGCTCGATGCTATGAAAGCCTTTAAGTTGTTGATGCGCGTCTATAAAGTGGAGCGATTTATGGCTTGTGCCACGTCGGCCATGCGCGAAGCTTATAACAGTCAGGATATTGTCGATTTGATTTTGGAGGAAACCGGAATTAAAATTGCTGTAATTGATGGAAAAAAAGAGGCTAGCATTATCGCTTCGTCAGATTTAAAACAATACATCACATCGGATAAAACGGTCTTGTATGTTGATGTGGGCGGGGGAAGTACTGAGTTTACCTTGTTTACCAATGGAAAAGCTTCGGTATCGAAGTCGTTTAAAAACGGTACCGTGCGTTTAATCAATAATATGGTGACGGATTCGGTGTGGAATGAGATTGAAAAATGGTTGAAAATTCAGACCGAACAGCATCAGGATATCTTATTGATAGGGTCGGGAGGCAATATCAATAAAATTTTTAAAATGTCGCGTAAGGCACAAGACAAACCTTTGGGATACCTCTACCTAATGACGCAGTTAAACCTGCTGAAATCGCTGACTTATGAGCAACGAATAGCTACGTTGGGATTAAATCCCGATCGAGCTGATGTGATTATACCGGCTTTAAAAATCTATGTCAATGCGATGAAATGGAGTGGTGCAAAGCAGATTTTTGTTCCCAAAATAGGGCTTTCTGATGGTGTGGTTAAAGCAATTTATTACAACAGCATTCCGTTGGAATATCAAGATCTGTAAGTATACGATGCGATTGGTGTTTGTATTTCGCTTTTGGATTTTGAATTAATTTTAGGTTCAGAATTTGAAATTGGAATTGATGCTCCTTTTAGATTTGTCTTTTTATAAAAGTGGCAAATCTAAAAGAAGTATAAAATATGAAGATAAAAAATGAGTTCAATTTACGGAATGTGTATTTTAGGAGCTGTTTTTAAGGGGTGTTGTCGGTAATAATTCTTATTTATTGTTTTTTTGTAACTTTTTAATGTTTATTATTGTGTAATAATTAATCTTTAATGGTTGTTTACCGCAGATTCAATTCTACACAATGGGACTGGTTAAAAATGTTTTATATGCCGCTTCACATAAAAAATTCTTAAAATTTTTTATGAGGCAGATTATCCTTCCTTATTACCACATCATAAAGGATCATCCTGTTGCACATATAGAGCATTTATATAAATACAAAACTTGCCAACAATTTGAATGTGATTTAGATTTGTTATTAATGCATTATAATCCTATAGATCCCAGAGCTATAATTGATGGTAATACGCTTAAAAGAAATTCTTTTTTATTGACTTTTGACGACGGTCTACAGGAAGTTTATACCGATATATATCCGATACTCAAGAAGAAAAACATCAGTGCAATCTTTTTTATAAATCCAAATTTTGTAGATAATAATGAAATATTGTATAAACATGCCTTAAGCATCATAATCTCGCATTTAAAGAAGAATCAATGCGATCCAAAGATTTTAGATAAAATAGGACTTATATTTGGATTTAGCTATAGTACTAATGTTGATTTTAATCAGAAACTTTTAAAAATAAAGTTTTCGGATAGAAAGAAATTAAATGATGTTTTTAAACTTTTGGATTTAGATATTAAACACTATCTTGAACTAAACAAACCGTATATTACTTCTTTACAAATAGAAGAAATGATGGCAGATGGTTTTTATTTTGGCGGACACACTTTGTCACATCCTCCACTAAATCAGCTTTCACATGAACAGCAAAAGGCAGAGATTATAAATTCCGTAGATTGGCTGAAACATAATTTCAAACTTGATTATTCTCTTTTCGCTTTTCCTTTTTCGGATAAATCTATATCAAATCAATTGATTCAAGAGTTATTTGAATATGATAGCCACATCAAGCTTTTTGGAAACTCCGGTATAAAAAGTGATGTGGATCATAGAATTATTCAACGTTTTTCTTTAGAAAACCCTGCAAGGGAGACGGGGAAACAAATTGTCACAGAAAATTTATATAAATACTATAATAAAATAGTGGGCAAGTATCATATCAAAAGAGCATGATAGAAATTAAGAAAATATATAAAAGCGATGTATCGGAAGTGATTGATAATGAGGACTTTTGGAATCATTCGTTTTTGGCTACAAGCAAGCACAGGCTGTTGGCACATTTTAAAAACCCGCATTTAGAGGATGGAGATCTGGTGCTGTTGTTGGCTTATATGCAAGGTGAGCTGGTAGGGTATATGGGGGTATTTATCGATATTATAAGGATTAACAATAAAACGGAAAAAATCGGATGGCTTTCTACCTGGTGGGTAGATCCTAAAACTAAAGGAACGGGAATTGGTCGGGAATTACTCAATACGATGTATGCAGAAAATCACGGAAAAATAGGGATTTCTCAATTTACACCTAGTGCTAAACGCGTTTATGATAAATCGGGTTATTTTACCACCTTAAAAACCAATCGGGGAATTAAAGCAGTACTGCGAAGTAACCTCAGTTTTGTGATACCCCAGTTGTTTCCAAAAAGCAGTAAACTCGCGGGTTTCTTTAACAACGTCGATCACTTTTTGAATTTCTTTATAAATATAAAACTGCGTTTTCAGCGTAGTTTAATCAACAAACGCTTAGACAATATTCAAGTTGAGTATCTTCAAACACTTGATCGAGAAACCCTATTGCTGATAAATCGGTTTAATACTGATGATTTGTCGATAAAAGATCAGTCATTTTTTGAATGGTTAAAAGCGTATAATTGGGTTCTAAAAGCCCCTTTATTATCGTTGACTAATCATCGGAAATACGCCTTTTCGATTTACGATAAAGCTTTTGAATTTTCATTTATAAAGGTCATTAAGGATAACCGTTGTGTTGGTTTTATTGTTCTACAGAAACGAAATTATGTGACCAAAGTTTTGTTCACTTATTATGATTCATCCATTAACACTAGTGAAATGGCTGATCTCATCAAACTTCAGACGATCCAACAAAACACGAGAGAAATCATTTGTTATGACGAGGCTTTATGCACAAATTTTAAGCAGTCCTCTATATTTTTATATAAGACCAACAAAGTGAAACATTCGATTATATCGAAAGCATTTGATAAGACTGATTTTACAGATACTAGAATGCATTTTGGTGATGGTGATTGTTCGTTTGCTTGATTTTTGAGTTTGTTATTGCATGGCTGCAAGGGGTAAATACCTCTTATATTAGTTTCAAAGTACCTATCTTTGCATACTAATATGTTAGAACGTTTACTATATCATGATCATACCTGAAAATGAGTTAAAAGATTTTTTGGACTCCAAAGTTTTGCAATACAATACGGTAGATTTTATTGAACCCGATCCGATTAGCGTACCACATCGCTATGCTGTAAAAGAAGATATTGAGATTGCGGGGTTTTTGGCATCTACTATAGCCTGGGGTAATCGTAAGATGATTACGAAGAATGGTCACCGGATGATGGATTTATTGGGTAATTCACCTTATGATTTTGTAATGAGTCACCACGAAGATCAATTGGAGCAACTTCAAGGTTTTGTACACCGCACCTTTAATGCCAGTGATTTTAGCTATTTTATCAAAGCACTACAACATATTTATACGCACCACGGAGGTTTGGAACGCATTTTCACCACCCATCAAACCGACGATTCCTTACAGCCTGCTATTGAACAGTTACATCAACTGTTTTTCGAAATACCTCATCAAGTAAGAACGCGAAAACACTTGGCTAATCCTGCTAAAGGATCGGTTGCTAAACGAATTAATATGTGCTTGCGTTGGTTTGTAAGAAATGACAATACTGGGGTTGATTTGGGTATTTGGAAAGGTATCCATCCTTCCAAGTTATCGTGTCCCTTAGATGTACATTCCGGTAATGTCGCTCGTAAACTTGGTCTGCTTAGCCGCAAACAAAACGATGGGAAAGCTTTACTAGAGTTGGACACCAGTCTGAGGATTTTGGACAAAAACGATCCCGTAAAATACGATTTTGCGCTGTTCGGACTTGGGATATTTGAAGGTTTTTAAGAATGATATCGTGATTCGTTTTTCGAGAATCGTGATTCGTGATTCGAGAATCGTTTTTCGGAAATGCTGTACGTCCCTGATATAGGTTAACCTAAAGAATCAATTTATATGAAAGCAAACATTCATACTATTAAGAAGC
>DCKE01000020.1 GCA_002320285.1 Flavobacteriaceae bacterium UBA1682
ATATTCGTTATTCCAGAGTTTTGGCTAACAACCGATTTAAGGTGGTTATTGCAGCGGGGCTCACCTCTTCCCATTTCGAACAGAGAAGTTAAGCCCGTTAGCGCAGATGGTACTGCATTTATGTGGGAGAGTATGTCGTCGCCTTTCTTTAAAGAACCCCTAGTCTTCACAGACTAGGGGTTTTTTGTTTATAATTATGTCACCCCTACGGGGTTCTTCGTGAGTCGAGAGTCGAGAGTCGATTTTCGAACATCGATTTTCGAACATCGATTTTCGAACATCGAGTATCGATTTTCGAGCTCCTTCTTGTTACTGATCACTGTTTACGGATCACTAATCACATATCACGAGCATCGACTCCCGAACAAAAAGTCCCTAATCTTTATTGATTAGGGACTTTTTTGCTTATACGCAAAGCCGCAGATATGCCTATACGCTTTACAATCATGTCACCCCTACGGGGTTGTTCGTGATTCGATTTTCGAGTTACGATTTTCGAGTTACGATTTTCGAATAACGATTTCCGGACATCGAAATTTTTATAGATATTTACGTTTCATTAATACAACGAAAATGACAAAGACAAAATATCAGGCTTTGGTGGTTCTTTTAGCTATTTTATGGGCTGGTTTCATAGGGTATGCACAGCAAGCTGAATCGTCTTTATTATGGAAAATATCAGGAAATAATCTTACAGAGGAATCCTATATTTTCGGTACCATACATATGATTTGTAAGGATGATTTTGTACTTAAAGAAAAGGTTGTAAAAGCTTTTGAGGCATCTAAACAAATGTGCTTTGAATTGGATTTATCCAATCCGAGTGAGTTAATGATGATGGATGAATTGTTGTATAAGGAGGTAGCAATCAGTTCGCAGTTAGATGCGATTTCTGCAAGTAAACTGGATCAGATCTTACGTTTGGATTATCAAACGAGTTTGAAGGCGGTAGACCATTGGCCTAGTATAAACATTATTAGTTTGATGTTGATAAAGGCTGCAGAATGTTCGAATTTAGAATATTATGATCTGGTTTTGATGGAAATGGGGTTGCGCGAAAAAAAGAAAATGTTTGGTTTAGAAAGTATTTCTGAACAGTTTGAATTAGTAGAAAGTTTATATTCAGCAAAGGAAGTATTAGCGCAATTGGAAGCGCTGGAGGTTAATAAACAGGAATTTAAGAAGTTGGTACAACTCTATCTCGCCGAGGATATAGACCGATTACTTGAAAGTTCAAAAAGTCAGGAGTTTAGCGATGCCGTATTTATGAAAAGATTTTTAACAGATCGGAACTATCAATGGAGTTTGAAAATTCCTAAACTCATCGCTTCGCAATCCACTTTTATTGCGGTTGGGGCAGCTCATTTGGCTGGAAAACAAGGTGTATTACAATTGCTGAGAGACCAAGGTTATTCTGTAGTACCGGTCTTATAATATAAAAAAAGCCCTATAATAATAGGGCTTTTTAATTAGTTTAATTTGCTGTTTTGAATTCTGACTGCATTGAGTATAGCTAGTAAGGCAACGCCGACGTCAGCGAAAACCGCTTCCCATAGTGTGGCATTTCCTGTAGCTCCTAAGGCTAAAACAATAAATTTGACTGCAAATGCAAGCGTTATGTTTTGGTATACAATCTGACGTGTTTTTTTACCTATTTTGATTGCCGTTGGAATCTTGCTGGGTTGGTCGTTTTGTATAACAATGTCCGCGGTCTCTATAGCAGCATCACTACCAAGTCCTCCCATTGCAATACCCGCATCTGCGAGGGCTAAAACAGGAGCGTCATTGATACCATCACCCGTAAAGGCAATTTTGTGTCCTTTGCTTTTTAACGCCTCAACATGTTTAACCTTGTCTTCGGGTAATAAGTTTCCAAACGCCTGGTCTATACCTAGCTGTAACGCAACTTCTTGTACTATGCTATCTTTATCTCCGCTTAACATAACGGTTTTAATACCCATACTGTGTAACTTTTGTATGGTCGCTGCGGCATCTTCTTTTATTTTATCTGCAATCGTGATATATCCGATATAAGTACCATCCATGGCAAGAACGACGATCGATTCTACAATAGCGTTTATTTCTTCGGGATATGAAATGTTGTATTTATCAAGTAATTTGGTGTTTCCTGCTAAAATGTTTTTCGCGTTTACAACACCTTTAAGACCGTATCCTGCAATTTCTTCAATATCACTTGCCTCTAGCATTGGTAGCGCTGTATCGTAACCTACAATAGCTGTAGCTATAGGGTGCGTTGAATGTCGTTCTAAAGCTACGGCATACTGAAGTAATTCCTGTTGGCTTAGAGTAGCAGAATGGATTTTTTGAACGGCAAAAACACCTTCTGTTAGCGTTCCAGTTTTATCCATGACAACCATATCGATTTGAGTCATGACATCTAGATAATTACTACCCTTAAATAAGATCCCGTTTTTAGAAGCGAGACCAATACCTCCAAAATATCCTAATGGTACAGAAATAACTAAAGCGCAAGGACAGGAGATCACTAAAAATACTAACGCGCGGTATAGCCAATCAGAGAAGACATAGGTCTCGACCCATAAGGCTGGTGCAAATGCAATCAGTATGGCCAATGCAACAACTATAGGCGTATACACTTTTGCAAATTTAGAGATGAACTGCTGGGTTTTTGATTTGCGCGCAGTAGCCTCCTGGATCAGTACTAAAATCTTCGATAATTTACTATCTTCAAACTTAGATGTTACTTCGATTTCGCAAACGGTATTGAGGTTGATCATACCGGCAAGCACTGTTTCTTGCGCTCTCTTGGTGTCGGGTTTACTTTCACCAGTAAGAGCAGCGGTATTAAAGGAAGCCATCTCTGATAGTAATATACCATCCAGTCCAACTTTTTCTCCGGGTTTGATCTGGATGATTTCACCGATAGCCACAGCCTTAGCATCTACTACTGTTGCAGTCTGATTGCGTAAAACAGTCACCACATCTGGACGCACATCGAGTAAGGCTTTAATGCTGCGTTTGGCTTTTTCTACAGAGGCATGTTGAAATAACTCACCAACTGAATAGAAGAGCATCACCGCTACACCTTCCGAATACTCGCCGATGGCAAAGGCACCAAAGGTGGCAATCGTCATCAGAAAAAATTCAGAAAAGACATTGCCTTCCTTGATTTGTTTAAAGGCTTGAATATTTACCGGTAAGCCTACATACAAATAAGCAACCGTATACCAAATTACTCTTAGTGGATTTTGGAAAAAGGCTACTTCTAGTTGTTCCATGACAATTCCTGAAATAAGGAATAGGAAGCTGATAATTGCCGGTAGGTAGGTTTTCCATACGGAATCGGTTTGCTCTTCCGTATTTTTAAATTCTAATTCATCGTGATTGTGATCATCATGTGAATGGTCGTGAGTATGTGCTGACATTTTTATTTAGTTTAAAATGAAATAAAAGTTTGCTAATATAAAATAGGAAACATTAGATTATTATTTAAACAAAAATAGTTAATGTATTCGCAATATAATAATATGGAGGTAGAATAAGAGAATCTTTGCAATGCTGTTGCAATGGAAAAAAAAACCACCCTGTGAAGGGTGGCTAAAAAAAATACATCTATTTAAAAAACTAGAAACGCATTCCAACTCCGAAACCAATTAGTAACGGATCTATTTTAACATCAGCGGGAATATCTAAAGGTCCTCCGGCTAAATTTGAAGCATCAACAGTAACGTCTGTTTTGACAAATATCTTTTTAACATCCAAGTTGATGAAAAATTTATCGTTTAGATCGATATCCACCCCAACTTGAAACGCATATCCAAATTGATTTTTGTATTTGACATTCTGTACAACATCACCTGCTTTTTCACTGTAGAAAATCGTGTAATTTACACCAGCCCCTACGTAGGGTTTGATTCCATCGTAAGCATGTATGTGATACTGGGCTAATAAGGTAGGAGGTAGTAACCATACACTGCCTAAGTCAACATCGACATCGGTAGGTAAACCTATGGCCGAGAGGTCAGATGATGTAGTATTGACATTGTGCTTGGTGGTTCCTAAAATAAGCTCGGCGGCTATATTTTTGGTGAAGAAATACGTAAAATCCAATTCTGGTATAAAATAATTATGGATATCTACGTCACCACCAATAATTCCGATGGTCGCTTTTTCTTGAGGAACTACCCCAACACCACGAAGACGCACTTGCCATTTTTTATAATCATTAGGATCTTTTCGCTCTTGAGCCATCAAACTCCCTGTGAAGAGTGTTAAACTTAATAAAGTAATAATTATTTTTTTCATGTCTACTGTTTTTATTTTATACTGTAAAAGTACCCGCTAAAAAACAGCCTAAAAATGATAGTTATCATAGGAAAATAAAGAGTTTCGCCTACTTTAATATTGCCGTAGTTTTGATAAAAGTTTGACTATAAAACAATGAATTTATTAGTAATGCTGTTTTTCGGGCTGTATTATAAATAAATGTTTAAAAAATCCAAAATATTTTGTAAATTTGATTTGAAACAAATAGGGCTATTATGAAAAAGTCATTGGTTATAGGGGCGTCGACAGATCCACAACGCTATTCATTTAAGGCTGTGTCTATGCTATTAGAACGTAATAACCCAGTCGAGGCAATCGGCTCGGAAAAAGGAAAAATCTGTGGAGTAAATATTTACTGTGACCAACCGCGTTTTTCAGGGATTGATACTATAAATATGTATATTAATAGGCAGACTCAGGAGAAGTTCTATGATTACATACTCGAGCTCAATCCAAAGCGGGTTATATTTAATCCGGGAACAGAAAACCCTCATTTGTATTCATTACTTTCTAAATATAATATTGAATACGACGAGGCTTGTACTTTGATTATGCTTAGTCGAGATCGTTATTGATTTTTTTGTTTTTGCTGATAAGGAGCAGTAGTACAAAAGTGATAAGTCCATTTACAACGATCAGCTCACTATCAAAAACATAATTGCCTAATAAATAATTTGAATTCGTACTGATTAGAAAAGTAGCCAGAGGCGAGACGATACAGATTAGCGGTACCCATTTATCGTGGACAGTTTTATTTTTAAGCAATATACTAAAGGCAAATAAACCTAATAAAGGACCATAGGTATAAGAGGCTATTTTAAATATCATACTTACTACAGAGGCGTCATTAATTGCGTTGAATAGCAATATCACCAAAAACATTAACGTAGAAAATCCTAAATGTACCATTTTACGATAGTATACATTTCTGGTGTTTTTTGCTTGTTCGGGTTTATCCATTTTCAAGAAATCAATACAGAAAGAGGTGGTCAATGCTGTAAGTGCGGAATCTGTTGTGGCAAAAGTAGCCGCTGTTAGTCCGAGTAAAAACACTATGGATGGTATAATGCTTAAATGATGAAAAGCGATTTCCGGAAAGAGCAAATCGGTTCTCGGTTTTCCGGTTAAGGTGTCCACTGGAATCTCGACCCCATTTTGTTGAGCATAGATATACAATAAAGCCCCAACCCCTAGAAAAAATAGATTGATTACTACAAAGATTGCTGTAAAAGAATACATGTTTTTTTGTGCTTCTTTGATGTTTTTACAGCTGAGATTTTTTTGCATTAAATCTTGATCTAGACCAACCATTGCGATGGTCACAAACATCCCTCCTATAATTTGCTTGACAAAGTGGAAACGGTTGCCAATAAAGTCTTCAAAGAAAAATATTTTAGAGTATTGGCTTTCCTTTACGGTTTCAAAAGCTTGCCATAGCGATAAATCAAGTGAATCGCAGATAAAGTATATGGTTAAAAGCACCGAGGAAACTAAGAAAAAGGTTTGTAAGGAATCGGTAACGATTATGGTTTTTAATCCACCTTTATAGGTATAGGCATAAATCAGTAATAGGGCTATAAGTACGGTGGCAAAAAAAGGAAATCCAAAATAGTCAAATACATAACGCTGTAACACGATAACGACGAGATACAGCCTAAATGCAGATCCTATGGTTCTGCTGACAAGAAAAATACTGGCTGCAGATTTGTAGCTGTAATGTCCCAATCGCTTCTCTATATAGGTGTAGATCGAGATCAGATTATATTTATAATACAGTGGAAGTAATACAGCGGCGGTAATAATAAAGCCCAATGCGTTACCCAATACAAATTGAAAGTATTTAAACTGTTCTCCGCTTGGGGCACCCACTTCACCGGGAACTGATATAAAAGTCACCCCAGAGAGGGCTGTGCCAATCATTCCAAAGGCAACCAGATACCATTTAGAATTTTTATTAGCCATAAAAAAGGCATCATTACTACTGTCCTTTTTACTGATATAGTGAGAAATAAAAATCAATAAACCGAAATAAATGACAATAATGGCAATGATGGTGATTGGAGTCATGGAGTTTGTTTTATAAAAATCAAAAATAGGTAATTTCAGTCTAAAAAGTTCATGCTAAAAGCAAATAGATCGAGAAGCAGAAATTACTATCTTTGTATTATGGAATTTCCTTCAAAATTATTAGAAAAAGCAGTAGAAGAAGTGTCACAACTTCCGGGAATAGGAAAGCGTACTGCGTTGCGTTTGGTATTGCATTTATTAAAACAAGCTCCTGATCAAACCAATCATTTAACTCAGGCCTTACTTCAAATGCGTAACGATATTAAATTTTGTAAAAAGTGTCATACCATATCCGATGTAGAGATCTGTCAGATCTGTGCAAATCCATTAAGAGATGCATCTATAATTTGTGTAGTCGAGGATATTCGGGACGTGATGGCTTTGGAAAATACGCAATTGTATAAGGGCACGTATCACGTACTAGGAGGTAAGATTTCTCCTATTGATGGAGTGGGACCTAGTCAATTAAATATTAGTACACTTTTGGAAAAAGTTAAATCAGGAACGGTAAAGGAAGTGATTTTTGCTCTGAGTTCTACAATGGACGGAGATACTACGAATTTTTACATTTACAAACAGCTTAAAGATTTTCAAGTGTTGACTTCAACAATCGCTAGAGGAATTGCCGTTGGCGATGAGTTGGAATATGCTGATGAAGTTACACTGGGTAGAAGTTTGATGCATCGCATACCATTTGAAAGTGCTTTTAAAAGCGTATAAGTTAACTGTTGTAAATTAGTCTCTCTTTTTAAGAGATTGTCCAGTAATAGGTCTGGTTAATCTTTAGCATTTATGTTTTTTAAGTATATTTGGACGCGCTAAGACCCCTTTGGAAAATTTCCATAAAGTCTGCGTTTATTAGATATATTATGAAGAAATATTACATTTATTCACTGTTGTTGTTGACAGTTGCCTGCAAGACTGAGCCTAAAGATCAGCAGGTCGAACCGACTGAGGTGTCACCTACAGCGGTTTCAAATTGGGAATCACCTATATTAGGAGAACGTACTCAAGGTACGGTCCTGATTTTAGATAAGGTGGATGGGATTCCATTATTTGAATTGTATGACAACGTTTTAGTGGAGTCTACTCCAGCACAAGGCGGTGTAGTTCAAATTTTGGTTTATGCGGATCTAAAACCGGAAGAATTCAATCTAGAGATACTCGAAGAAGGTCGTTATCTAGTTGCTGCCGGAGATACTATTGGCAAGGTTTTAAAAACACATGAGGCCAATACGGGACAAGGTGAAAAGACTTTTGCCCTGTTGATGGGATACACTTCTTTGAAAAATATCAAACCGGAAACGATCATTGAAAACGATCTAACACAAAAGCTACAAGAAAACAATAATGATTTTAGCAATTGGGAAGGATTCATTAAAAAATATGATTTGAGTCCTGAGGGCTTTGATTATAAAAATTTCGAAAGTTATTATAACTATGAAAATTCTATTGAAGATCCTTCACCAGGTTTTAGAGTCGTATTGCTGTTTGAAGCTAAAAAATTAGTTGGGATTGTACACGTAAGGCCGATGAATTTAAACGGATTTAGCACACAAAAATTAGATCGTGGATATCGAGTTTCTTTCGTTTCGGATTTTCCTCAAAACCAACAAAAGGACTTTGTCAATTATGTGAATACTTGGTTGAAAAATGTCGATTAAGTTGTATTTTTCTGACTGTTAGCTTATTTTTTATGGGAGTTGTAGTAATGATTAGTATATCTAAAGCACCTTGTGAGTGATTTATCGTTAGTTAGATTTTAAAATTTTATATATAGTGCCGCTGTCGATTTTTAATCAACAGCGGTTTTTTTCTTAATAATAGCTTCTCTTTCTATCGAAGTTCTTTTTGTTTAGAGAAATGATCGGGCATGAAATCTTAAAAATGCAATGATCAGTTTGGGTGTAACGGGCTAAGCTGTATTGATTTTATTTTATAAAGGCACGAAAATTAAAGGAGTAAACTATTTTTTAGATTAATCTAATTTTGTACTTTTGTTAGACTAAATAGTCGACACGGTATCATAATGAATCTATCAGAACTTAAAAAAGGAGAAAAAGCCTGTATACTTGGAATTTCTAAAGAATGTACGTCAGAAGTGCATCAGCGATTTTTAGATTTGGGATTTGTTAAAGGTGTGGAAATAGAAATTCAAAACATAAGTCCTCTACGGGATCCTATTGCATATAATATTCACAATACTTTAATTTCATTGCGAATAGAAGATGCAAAAATGATTTCGATTGAAAAATTAGAACAGAGACCATCATGATAAAAAGCGCTTGTGATAGTTGCGATTTAAATACGACTTCCGATCTTCTTAAATTAGGAGATTCATCGGGGAAGCACGATTATACTATAGCCTTAGCTGGAAATCCCAATACGGGAAAGAGCACTATTTTTAATGCATTGACCGGCTTAAAACAGCATACTGGAAACTGGCCAGGAAAAACAGTCACCAGAGCAGAGGGAAGTTTTTCTTATCGCGACCATCAATATAGATTAATTGATTTACCAGGTACTTATTCGCTTTTATCTACTTCTGAGGATGAAGAAGTCGCACGCGATTTTATACTTTTTGGGAGACCGGATGTGACGGTAGTTGTGGTAGATGCGGGAAGACTCAATCGGCATTTGAGTTTAGTATTGCAGATACAGCAAATAACAACTAAGGTAATTGTTTGCCTGAATCTGATGGACGAGGCAACTCGCCATGGAGTAGATGTGGATGTACGGGCATTGTCACGCGACCTAGGTGTACCGGTGATTCCTACATCGGCTAGGAATAAAGAGGGGATTCAAGATTTACTGTTGGCTATAGATCAGGTGGCAACTGGAAAACTGGAACCTAAAAAAAATCCTATATCAGGTATTCCCCTTGAATCAAGAAAAGCAGTCGAAGCCGTTTCGGATAAATTATTACAGTTGGATGCAAATTTGCCAAGTGTTTCTTGGTTGGCGATGCGATTGATTCAAAATGATGACAGTATTAAAAAAGCTCTAGTGAGTGGTACTTTCTCGGAAGTAATTGATACCGATAATATTTTGGAAACATTTGCTTTGGCAAAAAAGTATAACGAACAACTCGGCATGCAATATGCCGATAATTTGGCAGAAGCGCTTTTTTCGCAGGTTGCCAAAACAGTTAAGACCACCGTAACCACAGTGGATAATCCGCGCTCTTTTAGAATTGATCGGGCTATTGACGATATAGTAACGAGTCGGATATGGGGTTTTCCGATAATGTTATTGTTATTGGGATTTATACTTTGGTTGACTATCGTTGGATCTAATTATCCTTCAAGTATGTTGTCAAACCTGCTGTTGGATAAACTCTATCCCTTGTTAAAAGAGGGTGCTGCCTACGCACATTTTCCATGGTGGTTGAGTGGGTTTTTAATTGATGGTGTTTATATGGCTACAGCCTGGGTTGTTGCGGTTATGTTGCCACCAATGGCTATATTTTTTCCGTTATTTACCTTATTAGAAGATTTTGGATACCTGCCGAGGGTAGCATTTAACTTGGATCGAATTTTTAAAAAAGCAGGTGCGCACGGTAAACAGGCGTTGACGATGAGTATGGGATTTGGATGTAATGCTGCAGGAGTGGTCGCAACGAGAATCATCAACAGTCCGCGTGAAAAATTAATAGCGATTATTACGAACAACTTTTCATTGTGTAACGGGCGTTGGCCAACACAAATATTAATAGGTACCATCTTTATAGGTGCTTTGGCTCCGCCGTATTTATCACATACCATTTCCACTTTAGCGGTAGTAGGTATTGTGGTACTAGGTATCGGTTTTACCTTTTTTACCTCGTGGTTATTATCGAAAACCATGCTTAAGGGAACGTCATCATTTTTTACCTTGGAATTACCCCCATACCGACCTCCGAAAGTATGGCAAACCATTTATACTTCTTTAATTGATAGAACGCTGATTGTCCTATGGAGGGCGGTGATTTTTGCAGCTCCTGCAGGTGCTATTATCTGGCTTATTAGCAACATTCATTTAGGAGGAGGGGAAAGTGTAGCGGTATGGACCATACAAGCTTTAGATCCAATTGCTATGATTATAGGACTTAATGGAGTCATACTTTTGGCTTATGTATTGGCTATTCCAGCAAATGAGATTGTAATTCCCACCATATTGATGTTAACAGCGATGACTTTGGGGGATCCCAATCTAGGATCAGGTGCAGGTGTGATGTTTGAAGTTTCAGATGCGGAAATCGGAACTATACTGCACAATGCCGGTTGGACAACACTGACTGGGATCAATCTGATGCTGTTTAGTTTACTGCACAACCCGTGTAGTACCACTATTTATACCATTTACAAAGAAACAAAAAGCGCCAAATGGACTTTTGTTGCTTCGGTTCTTCCTATTGTTTATGGAGTGATAGTGTGTTTTATCATTACACAAATCTGGAAGTTTCTATAATATTTTATCACAGCTTTTGATGGCTTGAACGATAAATTGCGAGAATGAAGTGCACTGTTAGGTGTTTTTTTTAACGGTGCTCTAACTGATCTATTGAATCATTTGGTGCATGAGTATAGAAAAATCTTTGCATTTCTGGTGAGCATAATTGAATTATCGATAGTAGATACAACGCGATTTTTAAGATTCTCAAGGTTTTCTACAGAAGCTTGTTTTAGGGCAAAGGAAGGGGGGAACTTTTGTATATTTGTGTAAAAGTAATAAAATGTCATTAAAGAAAATACTGTTGTTTGTCGTCGTTGTTATGGCATTAATTATAGGAGGGCTTCAGATCAGGAAAACCTATTTTTACAATCCTGATAAAATAGTAGGACAGGCAGTTGATAGCTTAAATGGGGTAGTTGTTTATTATAATGGAGGTGTAGGTCATATTGGAAAACGAAATCTGACTGTTGACGATTATAATCTGGGATTAGAATATCAATGTGTAGAATTTGTAAAAAGATATTACTACGAGCGTTTTCAGCATAAAATGCCGGATAGTTATGGCAATGCAAAAGATTTTTTTGACAACGGAGTAGCAGATGGACTTGTAAATAAAAAAAGAAATTTACTTCAATTTACCAATCCCAGTAGTTCCAAACCACAAGCAGAAGATTTACTAATTTATAGCCCGACGATTTGGAACCGATTTGGGCATGTGGCGATCATTGCGGAAGTCACTACAGATTCCATTCAAATAGTCCAACAAAACCCTGGACCAAACGGTGCTTCTAGAGAAAAATATGCTTTAAAACAGTTTGATGGAAAATGGCAAATAGATCATTCGAGAATTTATGGCTGGTTGCGTTTAAAACCAATGAATGAGGAAATAGCTGATACACTTTAAGGATTATCTATAAAATAATCAACCCAAGTTTAATCGATTTAATAGGATGTCTTTCCAAAATGATATAAAAAAAACGTTGGTTAATACCAACGTTTTTTATTTTCTTTTGAGCTTGCTGACTTTCTCGATTTCGTACTGCTTTTAGCTGCCGGTTTTTTCTCTACTTTTGCTTCTGTAGGTGCTGAGCTAGCTCTGCTTCCACTGCGATTTGCAGGTTTTTTCTTAGCATTCGCAGAAGTATGTGCCTCTTCTTTTAGTTCTTCATCAGTATAGGGAAAAGGATGGTTGTCTACTGTTTTTACGTGAACGTTAGTCAGTTTTAAAATATCTTTCCAATAGGGTTTTTCATCAGCACTGCAAAAAGAAATAGCGATTCCTTCATGTCCAGCGCGACCAGTACGTCCTATTCGGTGTACATAAGTTTCCGGTACGTTGGGTAAGTCAAAATTGATCACATAAGGTAATTGATCAATATCAATTCCACGTGCCGCAATATCTGTTGCTACCAATACAGTAGTTTCTTTTGCTTTAAAGCTTTCCAATACTCTTTGTCTAGCCGATTGTGATTTATCACCGTGTATTGCTTCTGCTTTTACACCATTTTTCTTTAAGGCTTTTACCACATTATCCGCACCGTGCTTCGTTCTGCTAAAAACCAAAACACCCGATAGTTTTTCTTCACTAATTAAGTGATACAACAGCTTACGTTTGTTTAGTTTGCTAACAAAGTATATTTTTTGTTTAACCGTTTCTGCCGTAGAAGAAACTGGTGAAACCGTAACGTATTTCGGTGACTTTAAAAGCGTGTCTGCCAATTCTCTGATAGCCATTGGCATGGTAGCAGAGAAAAGTAAAGTTTGTCTGTTGTCAGGCGTTAATTTGACGATTTTCTTAACATCGTTGATAAAGCCCATGTCCAACATTTGATCCGCCTCATCTAAAACTAAAAAATGCAGATTATCCAAGTCGATAAATCCTTGTTTGTTCAAGTCTAAAAGACGACCAGGTGTAGCAATTAGAATGTCAACTCCTTTTTTAAGTTGGTCGACTTGGTTTAATTGAGAAACTCCACCAAAAATAGTCAACTGAACCAGATTGGTGTATTTGCCATAGGCATCGAAGTTTTCTCCAATTTGAATGGCTAACTCACGAGTAGGGGTTACGATTAAAGCGCGAATTTTCTTTGCCTTTTTTGTCGAACCCACCATATGGTGTAAGTGGTTTAGAATCGGAATGGCAAATGCAGCCGTCTTTCCTGTTCCGGTTTGTGCACAACCAACCAAGTCTTCTCCATTTAAAATAATTGGAATAGCTTTTTCTTGTATAGGAGTAGGTGTGCTATATCCTTGATCGATCAAGGCGCGTTGTAAACTTTTATTTAGAGATAATTCTTCGAATGTCATAAATATAATTGTAGGCTTTTTTATTAAAAGCATCATTGAATCTTGCAAAGATAGTTTATTTAGATTACAGCTGGGGTATCATCAGTAGTCTAATCAAGTAAAATAGCTATTTTAGTTGGAAACCGGGAAACGAAATAGGGAATGCGCTGTCGGTTATATCGAGTTTTTAAAAAAAAACACCGAAGAAGTTCGGTGTTTTTTAATCATTTATTCAACATCTCCGATTAATATCTCGAGAATGGTGATCGCGGCTTCACTGATTTTGGTTCCAGGACCAAAAACGGCAACTGCCCCCGTATCAAAGAGAAATTGGTAATCTTGTGCAGGAATTACTCCTCCAACAATTACCATGATATCATCTCTTCCATAGTTTTTTAATTCTTGAATGACTTGCGGAACCAAAGTTTTATGTCCTGCAGCAAGCGATGATACACCTAAAATGTGTACATCATTTTCTACAGCTTGTTTAGCAGCTTCAGCCGGGGTTTGGAAAAGCGGACCTATATCCACATCAAATCCTACATCCGCATAACCTGTAGCTACCACCTTGGCACCGCGGTCATGACCATCCTGACCCATTTTGGCAATCATGATACGCGGTCGTCGACCTTCAATTTTAGCAAACTTATCGGCCAGTTCTTTAGCTTTGGCAAAACTGGCATCGTTTTTTATTTCTTTACTGTACACTCCACTAAAAGATTTTATTTGAGCCTTAAATCTACCAAAAACTTCTTCAAGTGCATCACTAATTTCTCCCAAAGTTGCACGATGTGTAGCGGCCTCTACTGCAAGCTCTAGTAAATTGCCTTGCCCGGATTGGGCACTAGCCGTTAATTGTGCTAAACACGTTTTTACTTTGTCGTTATCACGAGTAGCTTTGATATGAGCCAAACGCTCTAATTGTTGCTTACGTACCGTTTCGTTGTCTACTTCTAAGATATGAAGTGGATCTTCTTTTTCCAAGCGGTATTTGTTCACACCAACTATAGTATCTTGTCCGCTGTCAATACGTGCTTGTTTTCTAGCTGCTGCCTCTTCGATACGCAATTTCGGAATTCCCGCTTCGATCGCTTTGGTCATGCCTCCTAACTCTTCAACCTCTTCGATCAATGCCCAGGCTTTGTGCGCAATCTCATGGGTCAGGTGTTCTACGTAAAAACTCCCCGCCCAAGGGTCAACAGTTTTGGTTATTTTGGTTTCCTCTTGTAGAAAGATCTGTGTATTTCTCGCTATACGTGCTGAGAAGTCCGTAGGAAGAGCAATGGCCTCATCAAGGGCATTGGTGTGTAGCGATTGGGTTCCTCCAAAAGCCGCTGCCGCCGCTTCAATACACGTACGAGCTACATTGTTAAACGGATCTTGTTCGGTTAAACTCCAACCAGAGGTTTGACAGTGTGTTCGCAAGGCCAATGATTTGTCGCTGCTAGGTTTGAATTGCATCAATAATTTTGACCACAACATTCTACCTGCACGCATTTTTGCAATTTCCATAAAATGATTCATCCCAATCGCCCAAAAGAAAGAGAGACGCGGTGCAAATTCATCGATTTTCATTCCTGCGGCCAAGCCCGTGCGAATATAGTCCAAACCGTCAGCTAAAGTATAGGCTAACTCAATGTCTGCCGTAGCTCCAGCTTCTTGCATATGGTATCCGGAAATGGAAATGGAGTTGAATTTTGGCATGTTTTTACTCGTATACTCGAATATATCGGCTATAATCTTCATCGAAGGTGTTGGCGGATAGATATACGTATTACGTACCATAAATTCCTTTAATATATCGTTTTGAATCGTACCGGATAACAATTTTGGATCAACTCCTTGCTCAATAGCCGCTACTATATAAAAAGCCATAATTGGCAATACAGCCCCATTCATGGTCATAGAAACCGACATCTCATCGAGCGGAATTTGATCAAAGAGAATTTTCATGTCTTCAACACTATCAATGGCTACTCCGGCTTTACCGACGTCACCTACCACGCGATCGTGATCAGAATCATAACCACGGTGTGTTGCTAAGTCAAATGCTACGGACAAACCTTTCTGTCCTGCAGCTAAATTTCTTCTATAGAAAGCATTGCTCTCTTCTGCAGTAGAAAATCCAGCATACTGACGAACGGTCCAAGGTCGGCGTACATACATCGTAGCGTATGGGCCTCTTAAGTTGGGTGCAAAACCAGCTGCAAAACCGATGTGCTCCAAACTTTCAATGTCTTCTGGCGTATACTTTTCTTTAACTTGTATGCCTTCTGCAGTAGTAAATTCTGAAGATACAGATGCTCCAGGAGTTAAAACTTCCAGTTTTAAATGTTGTAAATTCTTTCTCATAGTTCTAGTCCTTATTGAGCGTTGTTTTTTCTGCTTCCAATCGTTGTTGTTCCACTTTTTCAGCCAATCGTCTTTCGATAATAGGAACTATAAGTGTTTTACGAGGATTGGATTTTACAAAAGGAAACAGCTCTAAGTCATGAGCCATTTTATCTTGTGGATTTGGGTATTTATTGGTGCCCAATAATACTTCTTTTCCACTGTCAAAAAGTTCTTGTTCTTTTTGAGCACTTTCATTTATTTTTCGCTGAATGGTACCTTCTATCAATTGCGTGATTAACCCGCCATTTGACTCCATATCCTTAAATAACTCTAACGCTTTTTCCGCCAATTGATGCGTAAGGCTTTCTATATAATAAGAGCCTTCAGCCGGATTGTCCACAATATCAAAGTAACTTTCCTGTTTTAAAATCAACAATTGATTTCTTGCGATACGATCGCCAAACTCATTGTCTTTGTGATAGAGAGCATCATAAGGTAAGTTGGTCACAATATCCGCTCCCCCTAATATAGCGCTCATACATTCGGTTGTTGTGCGCAACATATTGACATTATAGTCATAAATAGTCTTATTCCTTTTAGTTGGAGTAGCCAATATTTTAAAACTAAAATCGTCGCTATACTCTTTTCCAACTAATTCCAAAAGCCACCTCAAAGCTCTTAACTTTGCGATTTCAAAGAAATAGTTTGTTCCAACGGACACTTCCACTAGTAAAGGTTGCTTGGTCGGTTCTACGCGATTCCAATATTCATTGGCATGCGCTAAGGTATAAGCAATCTGCTGCACCATATTAGCGCCTGCATTTTGATAGGGACTGCTATCTACGCTTAAAAACTTTATCCTTAAGTCGGCATTTTGTAGTCGGTTTAAAATTTTAAAATCATTTTCCAGATTGGTATACCAGTTTCCATCTTGCGTCAAACGCGCTATCGGATCAACCTGAACCCAAATATTAGCTTGGCGCTTGACAGCGATTTGATTGATTTTGTTAATATACTCTTCGTCCAAAAAGCGCAAAGCGATAAAGATCTCAACGGTTTCTAAAGGCAGAGAATCGAGCAGTAATTCTGGAGCGATATTTTTGTCTTCAATCGTGAAACGGATTACTTCCGCTCCACGCTCCAAGGTTTTTAAAGCGCGACTTACCGATTTCTCCACATCGAACACAAAAATGTCTTGAAGTATATTAAATTTTGATATCGCGGTCGGTATTGGATGTGATATTTGAATGTCGTCACCATGATAAAAAGGACGAACTTTTATTCCTTCTAAACTTTCCCAAACTAAAGTGTCGTTATAATCGGCACCTTTAAGTTCGTATTGAATCAGATTTTTCCATTCTTTAGAAGAAACTTTATCAAAATCTTCAAATAATTTTTTAGTCATAAGGGTTGATTTAGGGCGTATTAACAGGGGTTAAACTGTCAAACTCTATGATGTAAATATCTTCATTATCTCGCTTCATATAATATTGCTCCCGAGCATATTTTTCAGTTGCTTCGCCATTTTTTAATCTTTTTACTGCCTTTTGATCACGTAGGATTTCATCCTGAAAATAAGCTTTGTTATCCTCTAGATCCTTAGTAACCTTATTGAGGATCCGATGCTCTAAAAAGGAATAGTTATCGATAAATAACATCCAGATAATAAAAAAAAGGCCGACGAGTAAAAACCGATTCCGCAGCAATGCTGGGAATTGGAATTTGCTTTTCTTTTTTTCGATTTCCTCATCCATAATTTTTAGGATATTTTTTGGTTGATCACAGTTCTAACCATATCAATGGCAACAGTATTGTAAGTGTCATAGGGAATAATGATGTCTGCAAAGGCCTTAGAGGGTTCAATAAACTGCTCGTGCATAGGCTTTAGCGTTGTTTGATAACGATTTAAGACTTCCTCCATATCTCGACCTCGGTCAGCAATATCTCGTTTTAATCGACGGATCAAGCGTTCGTCTGAATCGGTATGTACAAAAATCTTGATATCAAAGATATCTCTTAATTCCGGATTAGCCAATATAAGAATTCCTTCAACAATCATAACCTTTCTCGGATGTGTCAGTATATAGTCATCCGTTCTGTTGTGTTTGACAAACGAATAAACGGGTTGGTTAATGCTATTCCCAGCCTTTAACTCTTTTAAATGTTCGGTCAAGAGATTGAAATCAATCGATCTTGGGTGATCAAAATTAATTAAAGCACGTTCATCAAAATTTAAATTATCTGTCGCCTTATAATAAGAGTCTTGTGAAATAATGCCCACTTCTGCTCCAGGTAACTCATTCATTATCTGATGGACTACGGTTGTTTTTCCACTCCCTGTTCCTCCTGCAATTCCTATAATTAACATCGTCGTTTTGTTTTTGCAAAAATAGGAATTAATCTAAGAGCTCGGAAGATTTTTCTTCTAAAAAACACCCCAATAGCACCTTGGTAAGCGTTTTCTTTGAGCCGTATCCCTTTCACGTTTTATAGGCGGGGATAAAATCGGTGGCATTTAGCGAATCTTATTCATTGAAATAAAGGACGTCAAATTTATCGGAAAAGGAGTACAGGCGTTTTTAAAAGAGTAAATCGATATGTTAAAAATTATTAAAGCTTATTTTTATTGATTCTAAATAATTTTAATTACTTATATTTGGTTTTTAATGTTAGGGAATAGTTGCTGCTATTTCCTAAGTAAAGGCAAACATACTTTATGGCAAAGAAAACAGATTTAACACCTCGGGTTTTTTATTTAAAAGATAGGACTTACATTACACCCAATTACATTCGAATTACCTTAGAAAGCGATTTTGTTACTGATTACAAAAATTCTACGATTGGTGTTAACAATAAAATATTCGTAGCACCTGAAGGTACAACTAAGGTTTATTTACCGGAATTGGATCCGGAAAAGATGGAGTGGAAGCCTATGCCTGCAGCATTGACTCCGCATCGTAGAACATATACACATCGTGGGATTGATTTAGAAAAGAATGAAATTTACATTGATTTTGTTGCTCATGGTGATGATGGACCCGCTTCTGCTTGGGCTATTCATGCTCCGCTGGGGTCAGAATTGGGAGTGGTCATGAGAAAAGAGCCGCATGAGTTATATAAACAGGCCGCTTGGTATTTGTTAGCGGGTGACGCAACCGCTATTCCTGTATTAGGTGCAATCCTAGAAGATTTACCTGCAACTGCACGAGGATTCGCCCTTATAGAAGTGGAAACCGAAGCGGATATACAGGAGATAAACACCTTGTCTCAAGTACAAATAAAATGGCTTATTAATCCGACACCGGGTCAAAATAGTCAATTAGCTGTAGAAGCGGAGAAATTAGTACGTGATTTACAAGAGGATTCCAAGTTTGCTTATATCGCATCGGAGTTTAGTTCGGTAAAACAAATTCGTTCGTTATTGAGAAAAGAGTTGCAGTGGACATCGGATGAACTTCATGCGTATTCCTATTGGAAATATGGGAAGTCGGAAACCAGTTCAGAATCAGATCGCCGGGCAGAACGCGAAGAAATATAACGCGAACCGTCGACATTAATATGGTGGTTGAAGTCGAAATCTGATGTTAGGCATTGTTTTTGCTACTGTATAACTATAAAAATAATTGCTATGAAAAAAATAATTTTTACCGGTTTAGTCGCTTTTTCCTTTTTGGTGGTTTCATGTAATTCTACTAAAAAAGACTCAGAAAATTTAGAAACAAACACCACGGCGGAAGCGCCCATTAGCGACGGGCACAATGCCGAGAATTCGTTAGATATTGCAGGTGTTTATAAGGGAGTACTTCCTTGTGCAGATTGTGAAGGCATTGAGACTACGATAGTGCTGAATGATGACAATACTTACACATTGACCACTTTGTATCAGACCGATAAGAAGGGCGATAATGAATTTGTTGAAAATGGGAAATGGTCTATCGCTGTCAATACACTGACTTTAGAAAACGCAGTGAAAAATGGTGAACCTCATATGAAATATTTTGTTGGAGAAAACACCTTGACTCAATTGGACTTAGATGGTAATAAGATTGAAGGAGCTTTAGCTGAGCACTATATTTTAAGAAAATAATTTTATCTATTAAATCTAAAAAAGCCTTATTTAATAAGGCTTTTTTTATTTGTAAACACTTAAATAACAGTTAATTATTTGTTTTCGTTGATTTGTATTCGTATATTGATAAAAGCGCTTATTATTGGAGTGTAAGCTGCACTAAGTACGTTAATTATTAATAGTCTAATATATGGTTTTTAAGAAAATTCTAGCCGCTGGAAGCGGTGTATTGGGGTCACAAATCGCATATCAAATTGCGTTTCATGGATATACCGTTCATATTTATGATATCAATCAGAAATCAATTGCTTATGCAAAGGAACGGTTGACTAAATTAAAAGAAAATTACAAACAGGATTTGAATGCGACACAGCAAGAAGTAGACCTTGCCTACAATCGGATTGTCTTTTTTACCGATTTAGAAAATGCTGTAGAAGATGTTGATTTGGTGATTGAATCCGTACCAGAAGATCCTGAAATAAAAAAGGAGTTTTACAAGCAATTAAAGGCTGTTGCTCCTGAGAAAACAATATTTGCTACCAATACTTCTACCTTGCTGCCCAGTTCATTTGCGACAGCAACGGGCAGGCCTAAAAAGTTTTTGGCACTGCACTTTGCCAATGAAATTTGGAAACACAATACGGCCGAAATTATGGGACATCCAGGTACCGATCCTGAAGTCTTTAAAGAAGTAGTTTCCTTTGCGAAGAGCATTGGTATGGTGACTCTAGAACTCCATAAAGAACAGTCGGGTTATCTGTTGAATTCCCTACTTGTCCCGCTACTCGATGCCGCAATGGATTTACTTGTAAAAGACGTCGCAGATATCGAAAGTATCGATAAAGCTTGGGTTATTGGTACTGGAGCCACGGTTGGACCTGGTGCTATATTTGATACGGTTGGACTCAATACGGTTTACAACATCAATAAAATCAAGGCAGAGCAGACTAAAGATCCTTGGGATGAAAAAGTGGTTGCCTATATTAAGGAAAACTTTATTGATACAGGAAGATTAGGTATTGCGGAAGGACAAGGATTTTATAAATACCCAAACCCTGCCTATATGGAGCCGGATTTCTATAAAAAATAATCCTTGTGTAAACTCAAACATTTTTAAGGTGTTTTATCGCTCAAAGATTAATGTAAAAGCAAAAAAGAGGTACTCATTTGAGTACCTCTTTTTTGTTTTTGTAAACTTATTTAATCAGGGACTTGGTTTTGTGTTTTCGTACCATTAGCAACCAGCTTATAAAGGTTATTATAGATATAACCAGCCAAAACAAATCTATAAATAACAAATCGTTATATCCTTTGATATAGCTAATCCACAACCAATTGTTGGTCATTATTCCATGGGCAAACGGAATCAAAAAACCGAACACACTTCCGAGCAGTAAGGTATCGCGTGTGGTGATATAATTATTTTTTCTGATGATAAAATAAAGTGATAGCAGTAACCAACCTATAAAGTAAAAGCGGTAAATAAAATCTTGCCCCGCCGGATGGTAAACTTTTACAGCTATAAAAATTAAGGCAGTCATCGGATACATACTCAAACATACTGCAAGATAAATATTGACCAACCATTCATTAAAAATGCGTTTCTTAGCTGGTATGTTTTTGCGATCTCGTGCAATCAACCAAATCATAACACCTGAAATGATGACAAAGCAACTGGCTATTCCAACTAAAAAGTACATGATTTTTAAAGCATAACCGCCGTAATTTCCGAAATGAAGTTTATACAATAAACTTTTTACAACATCGCTATAGGTCGCATCGTCCATAGGCTTCTTTTCTTCGAGAATTTTTCCGGTGTTTACTTGATAAACAACCTTGCCGTTGCCGGTTAGTTTAGTTGAATTGTGTATTTGACCTTCAACGGTTACCGTCATACTTTGATCACCGTAATTCTGAAGAGATACGCGAGTTACTTTGGAGTTGCTCCAGTTTGCCTCTGTCGTTTCTAAAAAAGTTACGATGTTAAATTCATTAGCTAAGGGAATATTCTCAAATGGATAGGCTTTTGGGTCGGTATAACCCATATCAGCAAACATCGCATCGCGATTACCTTCATATAAAAATTGGGTCACAGGAGCGGTAAATACGATATTAATCATAAAATAAGCACCAGTAACGGCAAAAATAAATTGATAGGGAAGTCCTATGATCCCAAGTGCGGTATGTGCATCTGTCCACAGTGTTTTAAGCTTTGACCAGGGGCGAAAAATGTAAAAATTAGAAACAATCTTATTCCAATGTAATAGGACTCCAGTGATAATTGCAAATAGAAAGATAAAAGAAACAAATCCTGCTAAGTGATAACCGTAAGGATAAGGTATTTGTGCAAAAAAATGCAAACGATATAAAAACTCTCCCAAGGAATAGGAATCCATATAGGTTGAGGTTTTATTGGTTTGGTTATCCAAAATAAAGAAAGTGCTGTCACCCCTGCGTCTTCCCTTTTTTTCTTTCTTTTGCTGATCGACATTAGCAGCGGAAATCGTATCCTTTTTTGGACCAAATTGAACGCCAATTTTGTTGTTTTTTTCAGGCAAGTAAAAACTGATATCTCGCGAAAATAGATCTTGCTCCCGGTTTAAGGAATCTAAAATAGATTGAAAGCGGATGTCCTGTGTTGAATTTTTGACTTCTAATGTATTTGCTTCCCAATTGTTGATTTCACTTTTAAAAAAAGAAAAAGATCCAGCAAAGAATATCACGTACAACAAAGCACTTATAAAAATACCGCTGATAGTGTGTGTATGGAAGAAAATATTGTAATTTCTATTGTTCATGTGGGGGAATGAAGGTTAAAAAAAAATTTTATAAGCAAAAGGGGTGAAAAAAATCAGGCTAATTAAAAGGTAAATACCCCATATTTTCCAGCCGTTTTTAGCCAAAAAAGCAATCACGAATAAAGATGCCCAAATGATAAAACCACTAAAGGCCATCGTGATTAATAAATTTTGACGATCTACCCACAGCCCTAAAAAAAGATGCAAAGTGGCCGTTACTAAATAACCGCCAAGTAGACCTGCGGTGAGTTTTAGAAATTTTTGCAACGGAGTAGACAAATATTTGGTGTTGGCTGGCATTAGTTAAAAATTAAAAATTCAGAAACGATTAAAAAAGAGATCATAAAGACCAGATGAGGTCCCTTTACAATTTTAAGAGGGCTGAAAATAACCACTAAACTGGCGATTGCTGTCAACAAAACTATAAAGCTAAAAGTACCCGCCTGATAGCTATCGATCGCTATTAAGATTAATAGACTAGCTATTAGAAAAAAGATAGCAATCAGCTGAGCCGATTTTTTATTTTTTTGCAACCAAATTTCGATTTGGTAATCTCGATGTAAAGAGGCTTTTTTCGATGTATTGTAGAGACTGTAAAATCCCAAAAAACAACATAGCGCTGAAAGAGTATACATAGTGTTTAAAAGAGTTTACTGATTAACCGTTAAATTATTTGGTGTGCGATTGATATAATAGGTAGCACAGTTCCAAATGAATTCATAGGGAACTTGATTAAATGCTCCAGGACTTTTATCGATATAGGTCACTTCAACAGTGTAGGATGTGGACCAGGGGAGGTTTAAGGTTATTTCTCCAGATTCATTAGTTTCAGCTTCCTTATTCCAGCCGTCTTTAAAAAAGAAAACCACTTTGTTTTTGCTAAGCGGTTTATTTTTAAATAGAACCTTTAGTGTAATTTGTTGTTCGTTCTTATCTAGTTCCACAATCTCCAATCCATCCGCATTTGTTTGAAATGATTTGGCGTTGGAATTTCCGATGCTGATTTTGGCTGTAGCATGATATTGTGGTTTATAAATGCCAAAATTATATTGAGAGCTATCGACAACATCCATTACTTTATTATCAAGGTAAATCAGGTATTCTCCATTTTTAGTTGGTGTGAAAACAGCTTGATAATGATCGCCATTTGCTTGGGCTTTAAGTTCCTTCTTGCTCCCATCAGGACTAATAAGCCAAAGTTCGAAGTTCTTTACCTTTAAAAAAGCTTCATTATTCACTTGCTCCGTCTCGCCATACGCAAACTCACCATACTTAACTTTAATAGTCTGCAGCTGGTTAAGCTTTCCATGTTGTTCCGTTTCAATCCAGAGATAATGGGAAAAGGCTTGGGTAATGGGGGTCAATAATAATAATAGAAGTGCGAGTTTTTTCATAATATTAGCGGGTAGATAACCCATGAATTAAATGTTTGAAATTCTTAAAAATAACGTTATAAATATTTAGTCTAAATAAAAACAAATATATGGCATAAATATTTAGAGCTGCACAATTTTTTTTAATAAATTTTTAAGATTTATAAGTGTCTTTAAAACAAGGAGTTGTGTTTTGTTTTTTTATGTTTGGTATAGGCCGCTTCGAATAGCTGTGGTGGCGTTCGCGTAAAAAAAGTAAGACATTGATGATGTTCTTAAAAAAGGAATGATCTTAAAAGAGTAGATTTTATGGGTAATCAATTGCACCTTGTCGGCATTGAGATTGCTGCTCTCTAGGCGATTTAAAAAAGGGCAAAAAAATATATTTTATAATTATTTTATGAGTTTTGTTGTATTAATTAGATAATTAAATATATTTGCGACATCAAAAAGAGAACAAGATGAACACTTGGATTATAAAAAAGGGAAAGAAGCAATACTTACGTCGAACGTCGTGAGCTGCTTTCTTATTTGTTGAATCCAACATAAAAATATAAAAGGCCTGTCTTCACGACAGGCCTTTTTTTTTGTTTAAAAACTATTGAAAAACCAAAATAAAACGATGAAAGTATTAAAATTCGGAGGAACCTCAGTGGGGAATCCAGAGCGAATGAAAAGTTTATTATCTCTTATTCAGTTGCAAAAGGCAGAAAAAACTATAGTTGTCTTATCAGCTGTTGCTGGGACAACGAATCATCTAGTCGCAATTAGTGATGCCTATCATAAAGGCGAAAAAGAGGAGGCTTTAACGTTGATTGCAAATTTGTATGACTCTTATGTGGTATTTATACAGGAATTATTTTCTACTCCTGAGGGCTTACAAAATGGATCGGATTTGATCAATCACCATTTTGACTTGCTAAAGGGATTCGCTCAGGAGTTATTTACAACGGTAGAAGAGCGAATTATCTTGGCACAAGGAGAGTTGCTTTCAACGACTTTATTTCAATTTTATCTAAAAGAGATTGGTGTACAATCGGTTTTATTGCCCGCATTAAGCTTTATGCGTGTTGATGATGAGCACGAACCGATCATGGATCGAATTCATCATGATTTAAGTAATTTGCTTGACAACCATCCATTTGCTGAAATATTTATTACTCAGGGATTCATTTGTCGCAACGCTTTCGGGGAGATTGACAACTTGCGTCGCGGTGGATCCGATTATACGGCATCCTTAATTGGCGGAGCCTTACGAGCAGAGGAAGTTCAGATTTGGACGGATATAGATGGTTTTCACAACAACGATCCTCGATATGTAAATAATACGTCACCTATTGAGAATTTAAGTTTTGAAGAGGCCGCAGAGCTCGCCTATTTTGGTGCAAAAATTTTACATCCACAAAGTGTTTTTCCAGCGCAGCGCTATAAAGTTCCTGTAAGACTTTTGGATACCTTATTACCACAAGCAAAAGGTACTTTGATCAGCGATAGTGATGAAAATAAAGGTAAGATTATTGCCATTGCAGCAAAAGACGGTATCATTGCTATTCGAATTCACTCGACTCGAATGTTATTGGCATACGGGTTTTTAAGAAGGGTTTTTGAGGTTTTTGAACGTTATAAAACACCGATTGACATGATTACAACCTCCGAAGTTGCGGTGTCTGTAACTATAGATAACAGTACACATTTGGAAAATATAGTTGCAGATCTTGCCGACTTTGGTGATGTTGAGGTCGATGAGAATCAGAGTATTGTTTGTGTGGTTGGCGATTTCGGTCCAGCTACTCATGGACATGCAACACGAGTTGTCGAAGCTGTAAAGCATATTCCTGTGCGTATGATCTCTTACGGAGGAAGCGAACACAATATTTCCTTGTTGGTACACACAGAAAATAAAATAGAAGTATTGCGATCGCTTCAAAATAGATTGTTTTAATATAAAGTATGCAGTAGATATGTTAACATCAACCATGATTTTAGATTCTGAAAATCTAGAAACTCCTTTGTACTACTATGATTTAACTTTATTAAAAGAAACTTTAATAGAAGTGGTACAGTCAGCCAAAGCCTATGACTTTCATGTTCATTACGCTTTAAAGGCTAATAATAACCCAAGAATATTACAGTTGGTGCAGTCCATGGGACTTGGTGCGGACTGTGTCAGTGGCAATGAAATTGATCTCGCGATTGAATCGGGATTTGATTCTAAACAAATTGTATTCGCAGGTGTCGGGAAAACCGATAAGGAAATAAGAACAGCATTGAAACATCAAATTTTAGCCTTTAATGTTGAATCAGTTCAGGAGCTGGAGGTCATTGCGCAATTAGCGGCAGAAATGAAAACCGTTGCGCGTATAGCTTTACGGATTAATCCTAATGTTGATGCACATACGCATCACTATATCACTACAGGGCTGGACGAAAATAAATTCGGAATCTTAACACATGAATTACCGCTGTGTATCGACTTAATCAGAGACAATAAACTGCTTCAATTGACAGGCCTTCATTTTCATATCGGTTCTCAAATTACCGACTTAAACGTTTTTAAGAGTTTATGTATTAAGGTAAATGAATGGAATGAATGGTTTATCAACAGAGGTTATGAAGTACCGATTCTAAATGTCGGTGGCGGTTTAGGTATCGACTATCATCAGCCAGATGAAGCTGCTATTCCCGATTTTGAATCCTTTTTTGCCATATTCAATGAGTTTCTAATTCGAAAAGCACACCAACAAGTGCATTTTGAATTGGGACGATCCATAGTGGGGCAATGTGGATCTTTAATCAGCAGAGTCCTATATGTTAAAAATGGTATAAAAAAGAATTTTGCTATACTAGATGCAGGGATGACCGAATTATTGCGTCCGTCACTATATCAAGCCTATCATAAAATTGAGTATCTGGGAAATGATCTTGATAACAAACAACAAACCCACTACGATGTTGTGGGGCCTATATGTGAAAGTAGCGATTGTTTTGGTAAAGAAGTTTCTTTGCCAGAACTCCATAGAGGCGATTTGATAGCAATTCGTTCTACTGGTGCCTATGGTGAAGTGATGGCATTACGATATAATCTAAGAGAGAACATAAGTTTTGTTTACAAAGAATAGAGATGAACTCACATGGTAAAAAGCCTGTTGTCTATGGATAACAGGCTTTTTTTTGATGACTATGTAGGGGTATTGACGATAAAATTTTGTTAATCTCTTTAGATTGTTTGTTATTCAATTGCGCGCAATGTAATTTTATACTGTTATAATACAACTATGGATAATTTAAAATTAAAAAACCAATTGTGTTTTCCGATATATGCTTTGTCAAGGCAGGTAACTTTATTGTATAAACCATTTTTAGAGGAACTCAACTTGACCTATACTCAGTATTTAGTATTGCTGGTTTTATGGGAGAAAGATTCGATTTGTGTTCGGGATTTAGGTGAAAAACTTTGGTTAGATAGCGGAACACTAACTCCTTTGCTGAAGCGAATGCAGGAAAAAAAACTAATTACACGCAATCGTTCTACAGAAGATGAGCGTCGGGTCGATATTGCACTAACACAAGTGGGTATAGATTTGGAGAAGTCTGCCAGCCGTATTCCCGAAAAGATCAATCAGCTGTTTGAATTAGATAACGAACAAGCCAATCGTTTAAAAGTGGAATTAAAAGATCTTTTGGAAATTACCCGTAAAAAATGTACGAATAAAGATCATTTATGATGTTATTGTCTGCCTTCTCTGCAATTGATGAAAATATGAAATAGTTTTAAAAGCGATAGATTAATAATAATACAATAAACGATATGGAATTGTTAAATGCATTAAAATGGCGTTATGCTACAAAAAAATTCGATCCTACTCAAAGAGTTTCGGAAGAATCGATTAAACAATTATTAGAGGTTGCTCATATAGCTCCCACTTCATCGGGACTGCAACCATTCAAAGTTTTGGTGATTACAAATCAAGAATTAAAAGAATCTTTAGTAGCTCATTCAATGAATCAACAACAGATTGCAGATTGTTCACATCTGTTGGTTTTTGCTGCATGGGATCGATATACTGAGGAGCGTATTGATGGGATATTTAATAAAACCACTTCAGAGCGTGGATTGCCAGAATCTGCTATGTTTGAATACGGTACGCGATTAAAAAAACTATATTTGAATCAATCTGCTGAAGAAAACTTTGTACATACATCAAAACAAACGTATATTGCTTTCGGAATGGTTTTAGCTGCTGCTGCTGAATTAAAGATTGATGCTACACCGATGGAAGGATTTGATAACGCAGCATACGATCAAATCTTGAATTTAAAAGAAAGGGGATTGAAATCTGTGACGATTATGCCTTTGGGCTATCGTGATGCGGATAACGATTGGTTGGTCAACATGAAGAAAGTTCGCCACGCTCCGGAAGATTTTATTATAGAAATAAAATAAAAAATAAGTATTAGAAGCATATAAAGGTATGGAGTTCAGAAAAATCACAACTGCTGGTAGTGGTGTCTTAGGCGCACAGGTCACTTTTCACACTGCCTTTCAAGGTTATCAAGTGTCTTTGTATGACTTAAATGAAGAGGTGTTGGAGAAAGCAAAAAGACGCTTTCAGGATTTAAAAGAGATCTATAAAAGGGAACTTAAGGCTACACAAAAAGAAGTGGACGACGCTTATTTGAGAATTGAATATTTTACCGATTTAAAACAAGCCGTTCGCGACGCTGATTTATTAATAGAATCCATACCTGAAGATCCAAAAATAAAACGGGAATTTTATCAGCAACTAGCACTTGTAGCTCCTGTAAAAACAATTTTTGTGACCAATTCATCCACATTAGTGCCCAGTCTTTTTGCCGAGGATACCAAACGGCCAAAACAATTTCTTGCCCTGCATTTTGCCAATGAAATTTGGAAACACAATACAGCAGAAATTATGGGACATGAACTTACGGATGCTGCTGTTTTTGACCGTATAGTGGAATTTGCTGTTTCGTTAAATATGGTGCCCATTGAGCTGCATAAAGAACAGTCGGGATATATATTAGATAGTTTATTAATTCCCTTATTGAATGCAACCATGAATTTGTTGGTCAATAAAGTGGCGGATCCTCAATCTATAGATAAAGCGTGGGTGATCGGCTCAGGAGCAACCTTAGGACCTTGCGCTATATTGGATTTAGTCGGATTGAATACCGTCTACAATATTCATAAAATAGGAGCAGAGCGAACCAGGAATCCCAATGAGTTAAAAAAAATGAACTACTTAAAAGAAAATTTTATCGATAAAGGAAAGTTGGGGAAAGTCTCTGGACAGGGTTTTTACACCTATCCCAATCCCGAATTTGAAAACCCTGATTTTTATAAGTCCAAATGATAAATGATCGTGTTTCGAGAAAAACTCAAAGTAAAATTGATGAAACAAGGACTTTCGAAGCATAAAAAGCTCCCTTCACAGGCGCTTTTTCTAAAACCCTAAGTGTTTAAAATATAATTGTTTACTGATTGGTGGGAATTTTGAGGTGTTTTTTCCAGGAGATAAACGACTATTCTTTTTAAAAATCAAAAATAGTTGTCTATTTTTGAACATAACCAATTTGTAATCGAGGGGCACCCTTAAAATTAAATAAAGAAGTATGAAACTAGGAGATATTGACGTAGTAGGTGAAATTATTGACTTAAATTTTCAATTGTTAAGAACTCAAATTCTATTAGAGGAATTAATGAAGCACAATGCAGAGCATTTAAAATTACCTAGTCAAGAAGCGATGGTTGAAATCAATGAGTTTACGCTGAAATCAATTCAAAAGAAATTTCCAAACATGAATATTGGAAAAAAAGGTGAAGAACCTACGGAAGAATAAATAAAAAAAGACTGTCTATTAAGAGAGTCTTTTTTTTATAGGTTTTTTGTAGTTGGGTGTTCTATGATATAAGTAGATCGATGTAGTCCGTTGGTTAGTGCTGTTGATTCTAAAAAACTCATACCTGATTTTTCAGCAACTCTTACTGACCCGATGTTGTTGGAATACATTCGTGCAACGACCGTTTTTGCCTTTAATCTTTTGAAGCAATAGCTGAGCAGTCCAGTGCAGATTTCTGTTCCGTAACCTTGGTTCCAAAATGCACTTGATAAGATATATCCGATTTCCAATCGTTCTGTTTTATTAAATGAATCGTAAATTCCAGCTTGTCCAACGAAAGCGCCACTTCGTTTTTCGTACACGGCGTAGATACCAATTCCCAAAGGGTAATTTTTTAGTTGAAGTGAAAAATTTTGATCCAACTGTTCTTTAGTCCAAGATGGCGGATTATTGGGGATGTATTTCATGGTTAACGGGTCGTTATAGATTTGTAATAATTCACCAATAGCTTTTTCATCAAGTGGTTGGAATTCTAAATGGACGGTTTCAAATAACATACTTAAGTGTTTATTAAATCGATTTTGAAATATAAAGTAACGGAATTATTTTCTGATAGTTCTTGATATTTCTGAAAGCCTAATTTTTCTAGTACATATTGCGAAGCTTTGTTGTTGTAGTCAACGCGGCCAATTAAGTTTGGAATCAACATGAAATGTTCAGCTAAATACAGCCAGTAACGAGCAGTTTCTGTTGCATATCCACGATTCCAGTATTTTTTAAAAAACCGAAAACCAATGTCATATTCGTCCGTTTTCTCCGTGTATTTAATACCACACCAACCGACAAATTGATGTGTTGCTTTATCAATTACGGCACAGCGGCCTACCCCATACAAATTGTATTGATCATACTGCCTTAGGAAATCGCTTGCTTGATCGACTGTTTCAAATCGGCTGTCTCCGGTATACTGAATGACTTCAGGATCTGAATTGAGAAGGTAAAAATCGTTTGCATCTGCAGTTGTCATATAGCGAAAATAAAAGCGATTGGTTTCAAGTAGAGGTGGTAGCCATTCCATCTTTATCATAGCGTTATGCTGTGCTTTTTGACGAAAACCCAAACGCTGATACAATTGTACAGCAGGATTCACTTGTAGTACACTCAAATGAACTGTCCAGTTTTTTATGGTTGCTTGCCGTATTAGATTTAGAATTAGCTGACTTCCGATTCCTAATTTCTGGAATTCTGGTAGTATTTGAATTTGGATAATTTCTAATATGGAGTCCTCTAATCGGGTTTTTAATAAACCGATTGGTTTTTGATGAAGTAGGATGATCTCGGCATATTCAAAAGCATAGTAGATTCGATCCAAATGACCGCTCTCGGAATAGTCCAGTTTCGATTCGCGTAAATAGGTAGACATGGTGTCTTTTCTGAGATGTAGTAAAAACGACAAATCATTATTTGTGGCGGATCTTCGGCTTATTTTCGACATAAAAACTTTAAACTAAATTAAACTCCTGAATCTGTAAATTTAAATGAAATAGTTTAGGGTTTTGTCGAAACGACTTAATTAAAAAATGCGGTAATTTGTACGATATAAAATATAATAGATCTTGAAATGATTGGGAGTATACATTATTTACAAAACAACACTGTTGTGGTGATTTCGGGCGATGAAGAAATTACTTATGTTTTTGCAACGTTTGGAGAGCGTTTTGTGGCTCGACTGTTAGATGTCTTGATTGTTGTGATTCCTTCGATTTGTATTCCACTGATTGGAACCTGGTTGTACTTTGCCTTACAGCAAAGTGGGCGATTACAGGCTACAGTTGGACAGCGAACAATGGACATTAAGGTGTTAAGCATGGATGGACAAAAAATTAATTTTGGGCAAGCTACCGGGAGATATTTTGGAAATTACTTAAATATGATGACTTTCTGTGTGGGTTATTTTTTGTTTTTTACCAACGATAAATCTCAATGTTTGCATGATATTGTTTCTCAATGTATCGTAGTCAGAGAGGTTAGCAGAAAAAAGTTAACCGGAATCGAGGAGTACAAAATAGTGGTAAATGATAGGCAATAAGGTATTCTAAGTGTATTGCTATCCAGCTGATTTTATAAAAAAAGTCCTAAGAAATTTCTTAGGACTTTTTTTATAGATATTTACGAGCAGAAGGAGGCGCTCCAATCTTGATGGCCTCGATTTAATCTGCATTTATAACTTTCTTTAATTTCATCGACAACAAATTGACCTTTTTGATTCTTAAGAACTCGCATGATGACTTTTTTGTCTTTTACAGAATCATCCGATAGGTTTTCTTCAACTAGTTGTACTAGTGTTTTTCCATTGCCAGAAGATAATTTAGAAATGGTGTATTTGTAATTGGATTCAGCTTCTTTGTCTTTTGGACTATAGGCTTGCATGATTTCTTCTTCGGAAGAGAATTTCTTGGCGATTATTAACTCGTTTAGTTCATTTATTTTACCATCATCGATAATTTTAAATTCTTCGGCTGCTTTTTCTTTAGGGATAGTTGTATTGGACGTGTCCTGTACGGATTCAGAAGTAGTTAAAACATCTGTTTGGGTTTTCTTGTTTTGGCATCCAGTTAGAATTATCAAGCTAAGAAGACTAATTGCGAAAAAAGAATTTTTCATAAATACATTATTTAAATGAATAAAAGATTAACTGGTTTTACATCATAATAAATATATGAAAATTAAATTAAAATGCAAAATTTCTTTCTATTTTATAAATATTGTGATTTTTATAATGCTTATTAATAAGTTTAATGGGATTATCTTAAAATCGATGCGGTTCTTGTGTTATTAGAGGTAAAGACAATGGAGTAATATGGTTTTCCTAAGGAATAGTGGTGTAGTCTTTAAAATTTAATAATTATTATTTTGGAAATGAGGCTTTTATTGGTTAAATTTATTTATTGGAGCAATGGTGATGGATAACGGATAAAAAGGGATGATATAAAATGAGTGATTTAAAAAAATATAATACAGTTACAGGCGAACAGATTAGTTATCGTGTATATGGAGATCAAGGTGGTTTTTCGATATTAGTACATCATGGATTGTTAGGAAGTTCATTATTGCCGGATTCGTGGTCGCAGAAAGCAAAAGAGATTGGAGTTCGATTGATTGCTATAGATCGGCCAGGTTATGGAGAGACGACTGTGACTTCAGGTGTAAAGGACATTGCTGACTGGGGGGCTTTCATAAGTCCCTTGCTGGATTTTTTAAAGGTAGTATCTTTTGGTACGATTGCTGTTTCAGCGGGCGCCCCTTACGCTTGGGCTGAGGCGTGGTATTTTAAAGGTCGTTTAAGGAAATTGTGGTTGCTTAGTGCTGTGCCAAATGTTTCAGATTCGAATATACTTGATTTCTATCCTGAAGACGAAAAATTGAGTTACGAGCGTTTTAAAGAGCGAAATGTTGAACAAATTGCTCAGGATTACTACGATTCGCTTAGGCAACTTCAAAGGCAATACGTACAAAGTGAGGGAGTAAGCCGTAGAATTGAAGCTGCTTTGTCTAATAATTGTGTAGGTATAGCTCGAGAGGCTAAGATGCAAGTCTCTCCTTGGGGATTTGGTCTAGATGCTATTTCTACTCCTATGGAGTTTTGGCATTCACCTAAAGATGATATGGTTCCGATAAAAGCGGTAGAAGTTATGATTTCTGGATTCAAAGATGCAAAATTAAATTTGCAAGAGAAGAAAAGCCATTTTCCAAGTGTTGTGACAGTAGATGAGGTTTTTCAAAGTATTGAGAAAATGCTGTAGTTGGGAATCGTGAGTCGTAATTCGTGAGTCGTAATTCGTGAGTCGTAATTCGTGAGTCGTAATTCGTGAGTAGTAATTCGTTAATCGTAATTCGTTAATCGTAATTCGTCGGTTAATTGTGAATTTCTCGTTCCTTATATATAGGTGGTTTTTCATCTACGACAATCCTCGAATCCCGAATCTCGACTTTCGAATCTCGAGCTAGTCACTGATCACTTGTATAATCGAGTTTTCATCTACGATAACCTTCGAATCACCAATCTCGACTTTCGAATCCCGAGCTAGTCACTGATTACTGATTACTGTTTACTTGTATTATCAGCTTTTCATAAACTCAAACCCTCGACTCCCGAATCTCGACTTTCGACTTTCGATTCCCGAACTAGTCACTGATCACTGATTACTGATCACTAAAACAATCGACTTTTCATCTACGATAACCTTCGACTCCCGAATCTCGAATCACGAATCACGAATCTCGACTCCCGAAAAAATGTAAAGTTACGGTTACCAGCGTGTTAAGAAAAGCGTGTAAAAAACTTCCAAAATAAAAGAACAAAAGATTAGGAAAGCTAGAAAAAAGACCTACTTTTGCACTCGCATTACCGCAGAAGTTCTTTGATAAACTGATAGAGATTAGAAATAGAGACCAGGTTTAGATTTGGTTTGTATATATAAGGGAAGTCAGTGACAGTAACGATTGACAAGTAAAAAAGAAAAAAAATATTTTTTCAAAAAAGCTTGCCAGTTAAAAAAGAAGTTGTAGTTTTGCATCCGCTTT
>DCKE01000019.1:0-141612 GCA_002320285.1 Flavobacteriaceae bacterium UBA1682
TTTTCAGTCCATTTGTCACTATCCGTGCATAACAAATACCTACTTCTTATTAGGAGTTGTTTTGGAGTGTCCCCCCGCTGCCGCACGAATCCTTTCGTGTGGCAAATTAGTATACTAATATTCCTCTTTTAAAATTCATCTAATATACAAAGAAATCTATTTCTAATTTACCAAAATTAAAACACATGCTTTTATCAATAAACTGCCTTTGTAAACACAAAACGCTCAACATGATTGAGCGTTTTGTGTTTATTATAAACCACGCGAGAGGACTCGCGCGGTAGCGTATCCGGACATTTTTAATACTCGCGCACCAGCAGGGGTTTCAGGATATTGCAACCCTCCCCGAAAAGTAAAAGGAATGCCTGCTCACTACCGTTGACCACTTTATCAAAGCAACCAAAATTTCTTTGATGTAAATGCCTGGCTTGATGTTATGATACTTTCTTCAATGCTTTTAGAGCTTCCTTTCTTATTAAGGCTTTAGGGTGGTTGGTCAACATTGTTATTTTCTCCCTTGCCTTGCTTGATTTCATTCTGCCCAATACTTCTAAAGCGTGGGGCGTTACTTCTTCATCATCAAGCAAATTAATTAAAACATTTTCTGCTTTTTCAGACTTCACTTTCCCTAATGCGGCAACAAACATCTGCCTTGATATTCCATTTGTTTTGTCTTGGACTATCGGCAATATACTTTGAACGTCATTTTCTGTAATCGTTGTGTAGATTGTGTTTCCAATTGCCCAACGCAAAAGTGTTTTATCTTTAGGTGTTCGGTTGTATTCTGCTATTAAAACAGGACTTGCTTTTCCGATTGCTTCCTTTACTGCTAATGCTCTTACAATGCCTTCTTTAATACCAATATGTTCTATTCCTTCTTGTAATAAATTAAGTAACACAGGTATTGCGGTTGGATATGGCTTATCAATATTTACTAAATCATAAATATCATTTACACTAATCCCAGCCTTTGCCAATTCGGATTTTATTTTGTTCGCTTCTACTACTTCCATAGCTATTTGAATGGGATTGGTTTAGTAATAATACTTCCGTTATTTATCAGGTTTTGCAATGGCCCTGAAAAAGTCGTATTTGGCCTTGTGTATAGGATGAATTGACGACCTGTTTGTTGTGAGAACATATGAAAATCTGTCAACTGTCTTGTAAGGCTTAGGTGACTAACATTTTTCACTTCTCCAAGCGTTGTAGATGTCAACTGGTCAGGTATCCTATATTTCGCAGTACCCGTTAATGATGGTATCCTCACTTTGGAGCCAACCCCCGCTGCCGCACGAATCCTTTCGTGTGGCAAATTAGTATACTAATATTCCTCTTTTAAAATTCATCTAGTATACAAAGAAACCTATTTCTAATTTACCAAAATTAAAACACATGCTTTTATCAATAAACTGCCTTTGTAAACACAAAACGCTCAACATGATTGAGCGTTTTGTGTTTATTATAGACCACGCAAGAGGACTCGCGTGGTAGCGTATCCGGACATTTTTAATACTCGCGCACCAGCGGGGGATTTTATGGCACTAATGTTATTGTGTTTAGAGTGTTTGCATTTGTAGTAATAGAAATATTTTCCTGATTTTCCTCTTGAAGGGGCACCTGACAAAGGAGTACCACAATGACACTTCAATACTCCTCTTAATGGAATTTCATCATCAATAATTGTTCTTATTTTTTTAGGGCGTTTTATTTTCTCCTGTACCATCATCCACGTGGTCTTGTCAATAATAGGTTCATGGATGCCATCAAACAAACCTCCTGCATATTCTTTATAAGCTGCTACCTTTAGTAAACCTGCATAGACTGGATTTTTAAGTATTCTCTCAATTGCCATATTGCCCTTGATCGTGAAACCTATTTGTTGAGCCTGCTCTTTGATGAGATAAAGCGGTGTATTTCTTAAATAAGCATCATAGATGAAACGAACGATTTTAGCTTCAGCTTCTTCTATGATTAATTTTCTATCCTTCCTTTCTCCTTCTTTTCTATAACCGTACGGAGCATTTTTATAAACATACCGACCTTCTTTTGCTTTTGCAGTATAGATACCACCTTTAACCTTTATACTTCGGTTGATGTTGTCTTCTTCAGCAAGCAAAAGTTGCAGACCTGCACGGAAAAAACTTCCAGGCGTATCGTAATCAAAAGTGATACCTTCAGTCACACTTACCACCTGTATGCTATATTTCTGTTGCAGAAGTTTAACCATACTCATAGCTTCTCCAGCATCACGGCTGAAACGATCAAGTTGATCAACCAAGAGGTAATCTACGGTTCTGTGATGTTTGGTAATAAAATCCTTTAACTTGATAAAGTCAGGTCGGTCGAATGTACGAGCACTTTTACCCCGATCGATGAATGTATCTACTAGTTCTACATTATTGAACTTTAGCCATTGGTCTGTATATAGCTCCTGTCTTTCGATGGATCCATTACTTTGTCCTAGTTGACTGAATCGCAGGTATCTTATCGCTCTTTTCATAATACTCCCTTAATGTAGATGATACAATAATCTCAATGATTAAATTTACTAATTTTTCTTCTTTCTCCTGTTCTCTTTGCTCATTTATTAATGCAATTCTTTCTTCTATTTCAGGAGTTTTCTTTTCCTCATGTTCGTTTTTCATCTCTTTCCCTCTTAGTTTTAAATTCAACAATTAGCCTGATTATCAAACTTTTGATTTAAACTATGTAGATTAAACACACAACCTATTACAGTGGTATTCAAAGGCACTATTTGTCGTATATTGGCGAGATACGTTTAAAATATCGACTTATTCTTTTCAATAAACCTTTCGGTTATCTGTTGTTCAAATTCCTGAAAATGATGATCCAGCAAATTTGACAAATACGCATAGATGGTAATGTTATCATCTCCAATAACCTGAACTATTCGGGAAAGTTTTTTGTGGTGATTGGGATCGATATAGACCGATTTTCCATGTCGTGCTGTAGTTTTTACTTCCTTTAAAAAGATCTCTTCATATTCAGCCGGGCTGATCCCTTTGGTACGGCTTCGCTTCCTCTTTACGAATTTTTCTTTTTCGGGTAGTTCGGAAGATGATGTTTCATCAGGAACTTGAAAACCCTCCTTTCTTACACCATCCACCATGAGGTTCATCATTTTCTCTTCGTCAATATCAGGTGTTATTCTTTTTTTATTCTCTGTGTCCATAACTTTTATATTTATGTGTTGTAAATCTTGTTGTCTGTTCTCAAATACTATTATACAAACGGAAGTTTTTATTATCTATAGCTCATGTATATCAAAGTGTCAACTCATTGCACTACTGATTATTTTTGTAATCGTTGGGAGCATCGTATAACCGTTTTTACGTTTTGTTGTCTGTTCTGTTTTTGTATCGATGAGACAAATAAAAGAAGATACGAACCAACTAAAAAAATGTGGCTTTCAAAGGCATCATTTGGCGTTCATTGGCTTATGAATTATCTATTGTACTTTCCGAAATTTGATACATGAGATGAGTATTTTTTTTGCTAACTCTAATCCATCTCGAAGAGTGGATTTTTGTGTTCATCAAAACACGGCAAGTTGTGTTTTGAGGAACTCGAAATTGAAATAGTGCCTAAAACAACTTGCCCTTACGCAGGGAGCTAAACCATTTCTCCGAAGTCGAATGGTTGAAATTTTTGAAACTGGATTTTATGAAAGATGAATTAGACAAAAACAAGAAAAAAGTTGGTAGAAAGCCAAAAGCTGATAAAGCAAAATATAAATATGCTTTCCGATTATCAAAGGTAGAAAACGCAAAATTTTTGGCACTTTTTGATCAATCAAGACTATCAAATAAAGCTGAATTTGCAAAAAGATGCATCTTTGACAATGAGATAAAGGTTATTTATTACAATAAAAGAGTTTACGATTTTTATATGAAACTTACTCATTTCTATTCCCAATTAAGGGCAATAGAAACGAATTATAACCAGGTTGTGAAGATTTTATATCGTCATTTTCACGAAAGAAAAGCTGCTGCTTTCCTCTATAAATTAGAAAAACAGACCATTGAATTAGCAATACTGACTAAAGAAATTACGGATAAAATTCATAGTTTGGAAGATAAGCATATCACTAAAGGAACTTTGAAGTAGAAACTAATGATCTGAAATGCCATGTGAATTTTGACATTCGTTTGGTAATTTTTGGTATTACTTATTCAGTTTTGTTTGATGATAATTGCACTCGGTTATTTACAACCACACTTTTACTTTTTTTATCTTTACAAAAACACTATCTAATGAAATCAGTGCGAGAGATTATTACAGAACCTATTATTGCCAACTCTTTCTCTATCAGTCACTTCGATAAATTTATTATTGATACAGAATTTTCAAATAGGCTTACTTATCATCGGATATTATTGATAGAAAGCGGAGCAGGAATATTAAGCATAGATGATAAGACTTTTGAAATAAAAAGCCATGAAGTTTTTCTGATGTCTAAAGGGCAGATTTATCAGTTTGAAAAATCCTCAATTATCTCTGGTTATGTTATTTCTTTCGGAGATTGTTTCTGGGAAAAAACGCCAAAGAGTGCGAGTAATTGTAAGGCAGTTTTATTTAATAATACAACTGCTAATCAACGATTACAGCTCAACAATTCAGAAATGAGCGAGCTTCTGTTTTTGTTTAATATTCTTTTGAATGAATATCAAGCACCACAGTATATTAATCAAATGGACGCATTAGCCTCGTATCTGAAAATCATAATGATTAAGCTCGCAAACATTAAGATAACAGAAGAAAATACATTTGACAGCCAGGATTATCTGATGTACCGTAGGTTTATGGAAATACTCAGTACAGAATATCGAAATGAACATGGAGTAAACAGCTATGCAGAAATGTTGAACATCACTGCCCGAAAATTGAGTGAAACCTGTAAAAGATGTAGTGGTATGAGTGCAAAAGAATTCATCAATGGACAGATTATAGCAGAAGCTAAACGACTTTTACAGTTTAGTTCTAATACCGTGAAGGAAATTGCCTATGAACTTAATTTTAATACGCCTGAACAGTTCAGTCATTTCTTTAAAAAAAATGCAGAAATATCTCCGGCTGATTATAGAACCCAATTTATAAGTATAGGTACATAAAAAATTTGACATCCTAAACGCATTTATTGCTATTCTTTCAGACGGACAACGGAAATAATTTTGTCAAAAATCATTTTCATTATGTCAGTAAATCGTTTAAAGAAAGTAGCCGGTGTAATTATTCCGGACAGTAAAATCGCAACAGAAGCCACAGAGCTTTTGTTAGAACACGGAACAGAATTCATCTACAATCATTCTCTGCGTGTTTTCTTGTTTTCATCGTTGAATGCACAACGTAATAATTTAGTTCACGATACTGAATTATTGTATGTTGCTTCTGTATTTCACGATTTAGGTCTTGTGTCACATTACAGTAGTGAAGACTTACGTTTTGAGGTAGATGGAGCCAATGCAGCTCGTGATTTTCTAAAAAGTCACGGAGTACCAAAAGAAAAACTACAATTGGTTTGGGATACCATTGCTTTACACACTACAATTGGTATCGCAGAGCATAAAGAGAATGAGGTAGCCCTGATGTATTCGGGTGTTGGTTTGGATGTTATGGGAGAAGGTTACGAGCATTTAAGTGTAGAACATCGGGAAGAAATTGTAAAAGCTTTCCCCAGAAACGATTTTAAAAAGAAAATAATCCCTACGTTTTTTGGAGGATTTGAACACAAGACCGAAACTACTTTTGGCAATATTAAAGCCGATGTATGTGCTTTTATGATACCCAATTATAAAACTAAAAATTTTTGCGATTGTATTCTGCATTCGCCTTGGTCGGAATAACAGTATATATCTCTATGTAGATGCTTCTTTCTTGATAAAAATTTAGTGATGACCAGATTTATTAATATGGTAGGTAAAAATAAATTAAAGAAATTTGGTGCAAACTATCCCCTTATAAAAAAGTCAATCGTCATAGAGTTGAACATTAAAATATTTAAACAATGAAAGAATTTGCATTAATCTTCAGACTAAAAGACATTTCCGATTTTCAACCTTCTCCTGAGCAAATGCAGGAAAGAATGAATTGGTTAGGAAGCATCGCTGCACAAAACAAATTGGTGGATAAAGGCAATACTTTGTTACTTGCTCCCGGAAGTGCCAAAACCGTAAAGCCGGATAATGTGGTAACAGACGGACCTTACACCGAAATTAAAGAGTTTATAAGCGGTTATATTGTTGTAAAAACGGACACCATTGAAGAAGCGGTAGAAATTGCTAAAGAAAATCCGATTTTCAAAATTGGTGGCAGTATTGAAGTAAGAGAAGTTTTAAAACGTGATTAGTTTTGGATAAACCGAACGCACATAACGAAGTTTTACCACACTTATTCCGACAGGAATATGTTAAAATGACGGCTGTCTTATGCCGTCATTTTGGCTTACAACATATTGAAATTGCTGAGGATATCGCAAGTGATACATTCTTGAAAGCATCCGAACATTGGGCAATCAACGGAATTCCCGAAAACCCGACAGCCTGGCTCTATACAGTCGCCAAAAACAAGACCAAAGATTATTTGAAAAATTTATCGGTTTTTGAAACTAAATTAAAAGCTCAAATAGAAACGGATATTCTTCAAAAAGAATACGAATTCGAATACAACAGTCAAATTATTGCAGATAGCCAGCTGGCAATTATTTTTGCGGTATGTAATCCTGCAAACTCAAACGAAGGTCAAATTAGTTTAGCATTGCAAATCCTTTGTGGTTTTAGTGTTGAAGAAATTGCTAATGCTTTTCTGACGAAAACAGAAACCATCAAAAAACGTTTACAAAGAGCAAGAACCCATCTTCGGAACGATAATTTTCAGATTACATCATTAAGCGAAATAGAAATAAAATCAAGATTGGAAACTGTTTTGAAAACCTTGTATTTATTATTCAACGAGGGGTATTTTTCTAAAACCAATAATACACAAATCAGGATTGAGCTTTGTTCCGAAGCTACAAGATTAACTTTGTTATTGAGTGAAAATTCATTGACCAATACCGCTCAGGTAAAAGCTTTACTAGCATTGATGTGTTTTCAAAGTTCAAGACTGGAAGCAAGAACAAATGTGAATGGAGAAGCAATACTTTTTGAAGAACAGGATAAAAGTTTGTGGGATCAATCGCTTATTCAACGAGGAAATTATTATCTGGTCAATGCCACCAACGGAAATGAAGTTTCAAAATACCATTTGGAAGCCGGAATAGCTTATTGGCATACAATTCCGTCAGATAATGAAAAATGGAAATATATTTTACAATTGTATAATCAGCTTATTCTAATTGAATATTCACCCATCACCGCATTAAACCGAACATTCGCTTTTGCTAAAGTGTATGGGAATGAAAAAGCAATTTTAGAAGCAGAAAAACTTGGTCTAACAGAGAATGGTCACTATCAAGCATTGTTAGGCTATCTATATGCCGACACTAATATTGATGCTGCAATCTTACACTATACAAAAGCAATCAGCTTAACTGAATCCAAAGCAGAGCAACAAACATTGTATAAAGAAATAGAGCGTTTGAAACAAAATAAAAGCTAAAAGAACAGTACATTAAATGACCTCTTCATTCAATCATATTATTTCGCAGATACAACGAAAAGAAAATACCTTTTCGCTGACATCCAATGTGATTAAGGAAGCGTATGAGATGATTATTTATTTACAGGACACTTTATTGTCAACAAAGGAACTTATTACGAAACAAGGATTTAAAGATCAATGGGAAGAAATCAATTTCTTTCGAAACATAAAACCTCAAATCCTATCCAAACTCATTTATTACAATAAGATTTTCCGTATTGAAACAGCTTGTCCGGTTGATAAGGGAAATATTTATACGAGTTATTTCTCAAAGCAATTGCAGGAATTAAAAGAGGAATACAGGGAACATATAGACAATTCAGATTTTTACAGATATTACCGTTCGGGAAGAACTGACCGTGATGAGACCTATTTTAGATTAGGTAATATAAATTTTCATGATGGTCTGAATAGTTTTGTCTTTGAAATTGATCCTCTGTTTTCAACCTACTATGATTACAAAGTAGCTCGGATTATAGCAAATGAATTACTCTATACCTACCTCCTTCAAAAAATCAATAATGATGAAATGACGGATCCTCTTTCTATAAGAGATCTTTCTTCAGATGCTGTTCTTTGGACAGATACCAAAAACGCTTTAACAGAATTGGTTTATGCCCTTCATGCTAGTGGTTCCGTTTCGTATGGAAGAATAGGAATTCGAAAAATCAGTTTTGCTTTTGAAAAACTATTTCAGATTAGCTTAGGAGACTTGCATCATTCTTTCCACCGAATGAAATATCGTGCCGGTTCCAGAACCACATTTTTAGACCAGCTAAAATCTTCTCTGGAAGAATATATGGATAAAGATTTGTAAACGAATACAAATAAAACAAACAAAAAGAGCAGCAAAGCTAACGGATACCACCAACTCCGCACGCATAATGGCTTTGCCACCCTTCGGGACTTATAGTGCTTTGTTGGCTTGCATCCGTTGTTAGAATGGCTTTCTTTTTTTCTGTTTTTTCTTTTGGAATGAATATTCTTCCTTTTAGAAGTAGTATCTATTAGGTTGCAGCCAAACTTATAGCAGGATTTTCCATGAATTACATAAAGACAAAATATTCTTTACCTTTTGAGTCGGTATAAACCCCAAAAAATTGGGTTTATAAATAGACAAAAGGTAATAACAAAAATACGCATAAATATTTGCCTATCTCGAAAACATTTGTAATTTTACCTTTCATATCATTATAAACCCCAAAAAATTGGGTTTATAAATAAACAAAAGGTAATGGCAAAAGGTACTTATATATCTGAAAATCTGACACAGAAACAAATAGATTTTATGCTGTTACTGGATGATTACGAGCTGAATATATTTACACTGGAAACCCTAAAACAGTTACTGGGAAATCAAGTTGAGCGAATCAATGAGTTAGTTGAAAACCTTGTAAACAAACGTATTCTTTCCCGGATTGAAAGAGGAAAATATTGCCGGTACAATTTCAGGGATGAGAAAGTAATCGGAAGTTTCCTTGTTCCCGATGGGGCTATTGCTTACTGGTCAGCCTTACATCATTATGGACTTACTGAACAATTTCCTAATTCTGTTTTTCTGCAGACCACGAGGGCAAAACAGGATAAAAATGTTTTTGGAGTTTATTACAAGTTCATAAAAATTAGTGAAAGCAAACAGGCATATCTTGTAAAAGAAGGTTATGGGAATCACAGTTATCATATTACATCATTGGAAAAAACAATAGCAGATTGTTTTGATTTACCTCAATATTCAGGAGGATATGCTGAATTAATCAGAGCATTCGATGAAGCTGTGCTGGATAGCAATAAATTAATTGAAGCATGTAAAGCTATTCATAACATTGCTGCAACCAAACGGATGGGATACCTGGCGGAATTATGCAAAAAAGAAGAATTGAGTGATTTCATAGGCTTCGCACAAGATCAAGTGAATGAAAAATATAATCTTTTTGATGCCTCAGGAATAGAAGAAGGAGAATTTGTGAGTAAATGGAAGTTAAGATTGAATATTTCGGAAGAAGATATTTCAGGTATTCTTAATAAACAGTACTAAAATGATTTTACAAAAAGAGATAGCCACCATAGCTGAACAAACCGGAGTAGCCAAAACTGTAATAGATAAGGACTGGGTATTGGGACATTTTATTGCTGCTATGTTTTCTATACCGGAAATCAGGCAGAATCTCATATTTAAAGGTGGTACTTGTCTGAAGAAATGCTGGTTCCCTAATTACAGGTTTTCGGAAGACCTGGATTTTACATCAGTCTCAGAAGATTTTGGATTTACAGAGCAACACTTAAAAGAAATATGCGACAAAGTATTACTTCAGGCTGATATAAAAACTCACAGAGTTTCTTTAAAACCAATAGTTTTTAAAAATAAGAAGGTAGGTTATGAAGCCATTATAAAATACTGGGGAGCTGATCACTCTAAAAATGAAGCTCCTCCGGTACCAGAAAGGTGGCAGTCAAAAATAAAAATCGAGATAATTCTTTATGAAGTAATGTTATTTGAACCGGTCGAAAAAGAATTATTTCATCCTTATTCAGATGAGCTGCTACCGGTTGGCACTATACCTTGCTATAAAATTGAAGAAGTACTTTCAGAGAAGATCAGGGCTTTGGTACAGCGTTCCTATACAGCACCAAGGGATTATTACGATATATGGTATTTATCAACTCATATTCCTAAACTGGACTGGGATAATATCACAAAGCTTTTTACGAAAAGATGGAATATAAAGGACTTGAATTTACAGGAACAGCCCAGCTGATAAACTCTAAAAATGAGAGAGCAGTAAAATTAGCATGGAAGAATAGCTTAGGACATCAGATCAAAGGAGAGAATCTTCTTGATTTTGAAGAAGTCAGAAATAATTTGTCAGAACTTTTTGAAAGCATATTTATATAAGAGATGGCAGATGTACATTCTACAGCAGTAAGAAGTTATAACATGAGTAAAATTAAGGGTAAAGATACCAAGCCTGAAATTTTAGTCAGAAAGTATCTTTTTTCAAAAGGGTTGCGCTACAGGTTACATAATAAAAAATTACCAGGAACCCCGGATATAGTTCTTCCAAAATATAAAACTGTCATATTTATAAATGGTTGTTTCTGGCATGGACACGAAGATTGTAAATATTATGTGATACCTAAAACAAGAACAGACTGGTGGCTGGATAAAATTAATAGAAATATTGAAAAAGACAAAGAAAACAAAATAAAGTTGACAAATATCGGATGGAGTATTATAGAGATCGGGGAATGTGAATTAAAAGCGTCAGTAAGAGATGCTACTCTTGACAGCATTTTAAAAAAACTAAAATTACAATGTTAGAATTTTACTATAAATATCATAAGAAAAATTTCAAAAAGAAATCAGAGAAACTGCTGGATGAAATTTTGAAAATTCTTAAGGAAGAGAACATCTCCCTGGAACAAACCGAGCAATTGGAAATTCCGGAAGAGTATAAAGATACTCTTCAACCAGAATTATTTAAAAATCTCAATGAGTTATATTATACCCTCCGGAAAAATGAAGCAAAAAAACACCCGTTGCTGAGGAAATATCTCCCGGAGCTAAAACAGGAACCTGATTCAGACCTCCTGTTTGCGGACTTCTTCAGCGGGGCCGGCGGGCTAAGCCAGGGGCTTGTAAATGCAGGCTTTACTCCTGCTTTTGTTAATGATAATTATCTGGATGCTCTTGAAACATACTATTTCAATCATTACCTGACATTGGATAGATTTTTCTATGGTGATATCTCGGAACTTGTTGATAACATTAAAAAATACTCACATTTGTTCGAAGGTGTGAAACTTATCGCCGGAGGACCTCCATGCCAGGGTTTTTCGACGGCTAACCGGCAAAATTTTGAAATTGATTCTGAAAGTCAAGAGAAACGATTTATTGAAGATAAGCGTAACATTCTATATAAGCAATTTGTAAAATTACTTGGGTTTATAAAACCTGAATTCTTCATAATCGAAAATGTAAGAGGAATGAAGAAAGTAGAAAATCAGATTGAGGAAGACATTAAAGCAGCTACTGGAGAAGAATACTCTTTTTACCCTTTTATTCTTGATGCACAGGATTTTGAAATTCCACAAAGTCGTATAAGATACATACTTATTGGAGGGAAAAATTTTTTAAGTATTGGACAAATCAAGACAGGTTTGTTGGCAAAGCAGAAAACAGGAAATGAATATAAGCTTAAAGATGCCCTGTTCGGGTTACCGGAAATAAGTACAAACCCCTTAAAACTTAATACTGACTATGAAAGTGAAGAACATGGATATAACCTACGTAAAGTAATACTTGAACAGAATAAGTTCTTGAAAGAAATAAATAAAAACCGTGAAATCGGTTATCTATGGAATCATAAATCACGTTATAATAATGAAAATGATCTGGAAATTTTCCGGCGCCTTCCTGAGGGTGAAAATTCTTTGCATGATAGTATTCAGGATATTCTTGTCTATAAAAACAGGGAGCATATTTTTAAAGATAAATATTATAAGCTAAAAAGAAACGAAGTGTCAAAAACCATCACCTCTCACATGAAATATGATTGCCATATGTATATTCATCCTGAACAACCCCGGGGACTCAGTCCAAGAGAAGCTGCCAGAATACAGACATTTCCGGATGATTATATTTTCAGAGGAAGTCTCAACAGCTGGTATAAACAGATTGGTAATGCGGTTCCTGTAAAACTTGCAGAAATTATTGCCAAAGAAATAAAACATTATATACAATGAGATATATAGAACTATTCTCTGGAATCGGAGGCTTTAGAAAAGCAGCAGAGTTGATAACACAAGATACCGGCATCAATATGAATTGCATTGCTTTTTCTGAAATAGATACCTATGCTTTAAAAACTTATGAAAGTAATTATCAGCTGAATGGTGAGGTCAGAATGAATAACATTGTCGAATTTACAGCTGAAAAAGATAAAATTGAGCAGTTAAATGACTTTGATCTACTGTTGGGAGGTTTTCCTTGCCAGGCGTTTAGTTTATTAGGTAAGCAACTTGGTCTGGAAGATGAAAGAGGAAAGATATTATTCAGTATTCATGAATTATTAGCTGGAAAAAACCCGGAATTTGTTGTATTGGAAAACGTCAGAAATATTCTTAAGCATGACAAAGGAAAAACCTTGAATAAAATACTTGACTTTTTCAAAAGTCACGGATATAAATATGTTAATTATGTTCTTCTGGATACGCAGAATTTTGGATTACCTCAAAAAAGAGCAAGAGTATTTTTTGTTTGTAGCAAAAAAGAATTAGATATTGATCTGAGTGAAGATGCTATCATAAATAATTTCAGTTCCATTACTGAACATTCCTTGAATATCTATGAGGATGTATTGGACATACTGGACAAAAAAGCAGATAATAAATATTACTTATCAGAAAAGATTAAGCATACAATTCTTGCAGACGGTTCTAAAAACTTTAAAAGCAGATCACAGATAGATTTGAATATTGCCAGAACACTCACTGCAACAATGGTAAAAATGCATAGAGCTTGTCAGGATAATTACTATTCTGATGATTTCATCCTGAAGAATCATTCCCATAAAGATACAGAAAAAGAGATTCTTTATAAAAAGCCTGTCAGAAAACTTACACCATGGGAAGCATTAAAATTACAAGGCTTTGATAAAGAATTTTATGACAATGCAATCTTATCGAAAGTGAGTGAACATCAGCTTTATAAACAGGCGGGAAATGCACTCAGTGTAAATACAGGATATGCATTACTGCATTATCTTTTTGTAAAATGTAAAATACAGGATATATAAATGAAAAACCCTCCTTGGAACAGTGAAGAACTCACACTTGCTCTTGATCTGTATTTCAAAATAGATTATGGGCAGATGCATGGAACACATCCGAAAGTCAAAGCACTAAGTAATCTGTTGAGTCTGATGAATGAAGATAGTGGATTCTCACGAAGTGCGAGTAGTGTTTCTTTGAAGCTCGCTAATTTCAAAAGAATTGATCCTGATTTTGAGGGGAAAGGAATGATTGGGGGAGGCAGGCTTGAAGAAAGTATATGGCAAGAGTATTATCAGAATAAAAAGCAATTACAGAAAATGGCAGGTAATATAAAAAGCCACATAATTAACGAAAGAAAAGATTTTTTTATAGAATGGCTTGAAGAAAAAGGTAAACCGGATGGCTCTCCATATCAGCAACGGACTATTCTTGCATATGCAACTCAGATCGAAAAGAGCATTCTAAAGGAATTTGACATTGATCTGGGTAATTTGAATTTATTTGAAATCACTGATCTGACAGAATTAACAAGAATAGAAAAACTTCTTCATGAGGGCAATGACAGTAAAAAAAGGCGTGACTTACGAAGTGCATTTCAGAGTTATTTAAGATTTATTCAAGATGATCTTTCGTTAAGTGATTCTGAAATAACAGATAATGATGAAGAAAGCCATACTGAGGGAGGACGAAAAGTATACATATACAGCAAGGCAGAAAGAAATATAAAACTCCGGAGAAAAGCAATTAAGTTACATGGGACCTCATGTATGGTTTGTGGTTTTGATTTTGGTAAAACTTACGGTATCTGGGGAGAAGGATTTATTGAAGTACATCATCTGATACCCCTGGGAAGTGAAACGATCAGGGAAAGAATCACAGATGCAGGAAAAAATTTGATTGTGTTATGTGCAAACTGTCACAGAATGGTACACAGAAAAAAAGGAATTACACTTACAGTTGAAGAGCTGAAGGAAAAAATAAAAACTTGTATCACAGTATGAATCGACATAAATATGAAAATATAAAAACGCACGAAGCAGTTCCCCCTGCAGGCTCTATGATGGAGAGTTTGCGGGATCTTGGTTATTCACCGGAGACGGCGGTGGCGGACATAATTGACAATGCCATCTTTGCAAAAGCCAGAAACATCTGGATTGATTTTACATGGAATGGAAAACTTTCCAAAATTAGTTTCCGTGATGATGGTACAGGTATGAGTGAAGATGAACTGATTCAAGCAATGCGTCCGGGAAGTCAGAGCCCTTCCGTTCAGAGAGAAGTCAATGATCTGGGGCGTTTCGGGTTGGGTCTTAAAACTGCTTCATTTTCACAATGCAGAGTGTTTACAGTACTTTCCAGGAAGAAAAATAATCCGGTTACCTATTGGCGATGGGATCTTGATTATGCTACAGCTCCTGATACTGAAGGGTGGAATATTCTTAATATTGCAGACGAAGAGGATATTCAGCTTGCCGAAAATACGGAACAAGGCTCAATAGTGATATGGCAGAATCTGGACAGAATTATTGAAACTCATAAACAGGAAATAAGTGAAGATGATTTCTATGCTATTGCTAAAAAAGTCAAACAGCATATAGAAATGGTTTTTCATCGTTATCTGGAAACCGGAAAATTAAAAATAATATTTAACGGTTCAAAAGTTGAGGGATGGGATCCTTTTCTAAAGGGAGAGATTGCTACCCAGCCATTTCCGGAAGAATTACTTGAAAACGGCGCAGTAAAAGTAAAAGCCTATATTCTTCCGCACAAGTCAAAACTTGAACAGGACATCTGGCTTGAAAATGAAAAAAGAGGAGGCTGGGATACATTACAGGGATTTTATATTTACAGGAACGAGAGATTGCTTCTTGCTGCAGACTGGCTTGGTTTGACACGTAAAAAATCACACTATAAGCTGGCCAGAATCATGATTGATCTTCCCAATCATCTTGATCAGGACTGGCAGATTGATATAAAAAAATCCAGAGCCAGACCACCGTTATCATTAAGGCAGAACTTGAAAACAGTTGCTTTGGCTACAATGACCCAGGCAGAACAGGTATTCCGGCATCGCGGCAAACAGGTCCAGCGTTCCTTGTCTGCAGAGTTTTCTTTTGTATGGAAAGAAATGGTAAAAGATGGCCGGTATTTTTTCAGAATCAACCAGGAGCATCCTGTTATTGCTGCACAGATAGCAAAATTTCCAGACAACAAAAAAGAAATACAGAGATTGATTAAGATCATTGAGGAAACAGTCCCGGGTCCTGTAATAATAGCCAGAGAAAATGAATATCCGGATAGTATGTTACGTCCCTTTGAAAAAACAGCTTCTGAAGACATAATATCCTTGATGAAAGAACTATATAAAGGATGGATAAAACAGGGAGATAGCGAAGACATTGCTAAAAGGAAACTGGTGAGTATGGAACCATTCAACGATTATCCACAATTAATAGAGACATTAAGCTATGAGTGATAAATCTATTCTTGAGCAGGCACAGAAAATATGCCGTAATCTCCTGGATCTGGATCTGCCGGAAACAGTTGAGAAAATAAAAGATGCTATCAGCAAAGTGAGTCAGATACTTCCGCTAGAGGATATTGATCGGGAAGAGTTGCTTTCCAGATTGATGGAAGTAACCGGAGTAACGCAGGATGCACCAAGGATTCTGGATAATAACACTATTGAACCCTGGGTACTCAGTAAATGGTCCGAAAATACATCTGGCCGCAGATTCTGGAAAAGATACCGGGATTATCTTTCTGATGAAAAGAAAATTGCACCGAAGGTAATATCCAGGCTTGATGAACTGACAGATAAAATATTGGACCGTCTTGGTGATCCTGATCAATATGACCAGTTTGACAGGCGGGGTCTTGTTGTAGGGCATGTACAATCAGGTAAAACGTCTAATTATGTAGGCTTGGTTACCAAAGCTTCAGATGCAGGTTATAAGCTCATCATAGTCCTTGCGGGTATTCACAGTTCTCTCCGGAGCCAGACCCAGCTGCGGATTGATGAAGGTTTTTTGGGATATGATACCGTAACTAGCAGAAGTTTCAGCGAGTCTACCAATCGTATCGGAGTGGGACTTATAGACCCGAATGTACCGGCACATTCCCTAACAAGTAGCGCAATGAATGGTGATTTCCGGAAAAATGTTTTAGAAGTAAACAATTTAAACCTTCGAGGTACCGATCCTGTAATAGTAGTTATAAAAAAGAACAATGCAGTACTTAAAAATCTTATTCAGTGGCTGTCCGCCAAAGTTGGCGAAGATATTCATGGAACTAAAGATAGAGTAATAAACAACCTGCCATTATTACTAATTGATGATGAAGCAGACAACGCTTCCATTAATATCAGTAAAAGCAGTGTATCATCTATTAATGGTTCTATCAGAGCTTTGTTGCAACTGTTTCGCAAGAGTGCATATGTGGGATATACCGCTACGCCTTATGCTAATGTATTTATACCATCAGCTGATGAAAATGAAGAATTAACAAAAGGAATAAAAATCATGGCGGGAAACAAAGATTACCCTGTAGGCGATGATTTGTTTCCGAGAGATTTTATAGTAAATATTCCCCCTCCTTCAAACTATATCGGTCCTGAAAAATTCTTTGGGATAGTAAGTGAGGACAGTATATACGAGAACCTGCTGGGTACAGATGACGAATCCGGAGAATCTGTTGTACCTATACATTTGTATGAACCGGTAAATGATTATCAGCCATCTGATTACAGCAGTTCGGTTGTTACTGAAAGTATTCGTGAAATTAACATGAATTTTATACCTGACGGACACAAAAAGGATGATACTAAACCTGATGATCTTCCTGAAAGTCTGAAAAGAGCGGTTAAGTTCTTTATCCTGGCTTGTGCTGCCAGAAGGGTCCGCGGACAGGTTAATGTACATAATTCCATGCTGGTACATGTCACAAGGTTTATTGACTGGCAGAATCATATTGCACTGCTGGTTGAAGAAGAATTAAGCCGTTACAGAAACAGAATAGAATTCGGGAATACGGGCTTTCTAGAGGAATTGAAACATATCTGGATAAACAATTTTGAACCAAAGACAAAAGAAGTTTCAGCATTGCCGGATGTCGGAGGAGCGGAAATGACTCCTGTAGGCTGGGATGAGCTGGAACTAGAATTGCTTCCGGCTGTAACGAAGATCAGAGTACGTGCAGTTCACGGATCTTCGCTGCTAGGAGGACTGGAACCAGAAAATATTCAGGCACTCGATTATTATGAAAATCGTAAAAAAGGTTTATCTGTAATAGCAGTAGGTGGTAACAAGCTTTCCCGTGGGCTTACTCTGGAAGGACTCACAATAAGTTATTACCTTCGTGCGACCAAAATGTACGATACACTGATGCAGATGGGGCGATGGTTTGGTTATAGACCAGGCTACCTGGATATGTGTCGTCTGTTCACAACGAATGAACTCGTTAGTCATTATAAACATATTACAGCCGCCACTGAAGAAATGCGTGCCGAGTTTGATCAGATGTGGCTTCTGCGAAGAAGACCTATTGATTATGGATTGAAAGTAAGGGCGCATACAGGAGTGCTGACGATTACTGCCACCAATAAATTCCGTTATAAGAAAATGATGTCTTTTAGTTTCTCTAAAGAACTGGAGGAAACCTGGCAGTTTGATAAAAGTAACAGCGAATTTTTTGAAAAGAATCATAATATTACTCGGAGATTTATAAAATCGCTGGGCAATCCTCAAGGACCTGCAAATACCAGTAAACATCTTAGGTCTCAGCCTTATGTATGGTATGGTGAAAATAATTACCGGGAAGTATTGAATTATATCGGAGAGTATTCTTCTTCCCAACCATCTTTTCATATTGGTTTGATGAAAGAGTATATAGAAAAACAAGCTGCAAACGGAAAGCTTGTCAACTGGACTATTGCGCTGATAAATAATAGCAGAGCAACAGAAGAAAACCAGGTAGATTTTTATACTGATAAGGATATAGTAGGATTGTCGTATAGAAAAGATGATGCTGAAGCAAGTTCACGGTATTATGAACTGGCCAAGGCGCATATTATTGGTAACTTTCATGAATATATAGATCTTAATGATGCACAGCTTGAAGCAGCATTTGAAGCTACAGAAAGAGACAGAATCGGAGAAGGAAAAGATCCTAATACAGAACATCCGAGTCCGCTTCGGATCCGGACCAGCAGGCCGGATACAAATGGTCTGTTGCTGATATATCCGCTAAATCCGAAGCCGGATAAAGATAAGTCTGCATACAGCGATGTACCTGTTATCGGACTTGCTATAAGTTTTCCTGAGATCATAAATGAAGAAAAGATTCTTTATGCAGTCAATGATATCTTCCAGAAAGAATTATATGATTATCCGGATGAATATGATACAGAAGAACTGGAACCGGAAGATACAGATGAAAATAAAATGCCTTCGGTCAGACAGGATACATTTAGTAAAGAAACATTTATCTCCTTTATCGAGAATCATTATCAGACCACACTGGATGAAACAGAATTTTTCAGTGGCATAGTACCTCACTATGCTAAAACTGATGATTTTTCAGCAGATGAACCGTTTAATAATGTGGTGATTTCATCAGAAAGAGCTGATGAAACATTACGCAGTTTGCCCTTTTATTCAGAAAAGGAGATCCGGCAGTTCTATTTGGATGATCTTTCCTCACATGTTATATTGTCTCCGGATGAAGAATCTGTAATAACCGGGAAATATATTGCCGGGCTAAAACGATCAAAATATATAACATTCAGTTTACATGATAAGCCTGCAGTATTTGCCGATAGCTGCTGGATTATCCGCTCAGGCAGATTTAATATGCAATATCTGGCTGCACTGTTCAATTCTACTCTTTTCGGAGCCTGGGTACGAATAAAAGGAGAACAAAAAAAAGAAACCTACTTTATTAAAAATGAGGTGCTTTATGACTTTCCTGTTGTTTTGCCCGAAGAAGATAAATTGTGGCTGTATAATAATATCTATGAATTACTGGTGGCAGCAGGGAAAAAGGAACAGTATGACGGTACAGGTACGATGAAATCCTATTACGCAAATATATTGGATGCCTTGATTTTCTGTACGTATTTTCCTTTATCCATGAAGAACGAAGCAGAAAAATTATATAATAGTCTTGCATTGCTCATTCCTAAGGAATTGCCTTCCGGGATTAAAAAGAATACCTTGGCTGAAGAATTATTTTCTGTAATCTATGACCGCAGGCATCCTGTACGTGAGGTTCTTTATTATCTGGATAACCAGAGTAAAGTAGCAAGAATTAAATCAGTATTTACCAGATAAACCTTTTGTTATGAAAATTTCCGAAATTGTAATTAGCAACTACCGGGCATTCTATAATGAAAAAGGTGAAGAAGCTACTAAATACAGAATCAATCTGGGACATGGGAAAAATCTGCTTGTATATGGAGAAAATGGAAGTGGTAAAAGCTCTTTTTACAAAGGCCTGAGAGATTTTTTCAGGTCCGCTGTTGAGCCGGATTATCCGGTGCTTCAGAATGTCTTTTCCAGAGCACTTGAATTGGATGAACAGCCTTTTGTTGAAGTCACTTTTTCTGCAGAAGGTCAGGAAAATCAGGTCTTCCGATTTTCATCAGATCCGCATCAGACAAATACAAACGATGAGATTATCAAGTCTGTGATTCGCTCCCGTAGCTTTATGACTTATAGGGACTTGTTACGTGTTCATTTTGTAGATCATCCTCATATAAATCTCTTTGATTTCTTATTTGGAAAGGAAGGATTACTTGCGGAATTGCCTAATCCTGCTTTTTCCCGTCCGGAAACTAATCTGAAAATAGGTGCACTTTTTCAAGCAGTAAAAGACAATCCGGATGAAATTAATATCAGCGACTTTACAAATGGAGTGAATCAGATACTTACAGATCTGAATAAACCTTTAAATTGCCTGCTTAAATACTTTGATAAATCCCTTTCGGTAACATTTTCAGTATTGAAAGAAGAATTGGTGAAAGAAGGAGATCCTGTTGTAAAAGCAGAAGTAATTTATTTTGGAGTAGATCTTAGTAAAGAAGCTGAACAGTATCATCATTTCTTGAATGAGGCCCGTTTATCGGCCCTGGCAATCTGTATTTTCCTCGCTGCACATCTTTCCGTTCCTTCTGCAGCCTATGAAATTCTTTTCCTTGATGATATATTCACAGGATTGGATACCTCAAACAGAATCCCGTTACTTGATATTCTGACGGATGAAATAATTGAGGGAACCCAAGAAGATACTTTCACCAACCACCAGATAATACTGACTACCTATGACAGACAATGGTATGAACTGGCGAAAAATCATCTGGGTAATAGTAAATGGAGTTTCCAGGAAATGTATATTGACAGACATTCAAAAGGATTTGATCATCCTGCTATATTGCCTGTAGAAGATGATTTTGCGAAAGCTCTGTATTACTTTCGTATGAAACAATATCCTGCTTGTGCCAATTATCAGAGAAAAATTTGTGAAACCCTTATAAAACAGTTTTTACCAGATAACAGGAAATACGATGCTTTAACTAATGGAGATATTATTCCTATAAATAAGTTAGATACATTCATAACAAAACTAAGGGTTTATTTAAAGGAAAATGATTTAAGCTTTACTCCTTTTATTAAGTTGAAAAACTGCTTAAAAGTTGTTATGAACCCTTTGTCTCACGATGATTTTGATAGTCCCGTTTATAGAAGAGAGCTTCTGTTAGTTTTTGACATCATTGATGAACTTAGAAAATTAAAAAACACAATACTTTTGGATGCAGGGAAAGAAATAATAATGAAAAAAGTAAACCCTAAAACGGGATTGATAAGGGAATATGTCTGTCAATTAACCACACCGGTCCGTAGAATTGAACATGGTCATGAGACCCGAATATCTACTTTTCATATTCTGCCCTTAACTCAAAAAGAAGGAGAAGAACAAAAAAAGAAAATAAGCTTTGGAGGTAAGTTTGAAGATATCTATGGCATGTTCTGTCATTCTCTTAAAGTTGCAACATCAGAAAATCCATTCGACGATTTTGAATTAAAAAACGGAACCCCAATGAATCAATTATTCACTTGATTATGGAACAAAATGAACTATCTCATTTCCGGACACAATTACTGCAGGATATTACCGATGCTATAGACAAAGATAATACAGGAGGTATAAGAGAGGAAAAATTTACAGAATTTGTTTTAGAATATCTGGAGGAATCCGGAGATACTGAAGGTGCTGTACCTTGTCGCGAAATCAGAGAAAACAGCATAGGTAATCGTATACACAAAATTAATGCTTATGCTATTAGTGAAGGTTATGAAACTATAGATGTTTTTATCACTGTATTTAAAGGTAATACTGATATTGGTCGCCTTTATTCAGATGATGTAAGAACAGCAATTAGTCTTTCTACACGTTTTTTACAAAATCTCCTAACCGGAAAAATAGAAGGCATAGAAGAAACTGCACCCGTATTTGATTTTGTAAATACAATTCGCAAGATCATTAATGAAATTGTCAGGATAAATGTTTATATCCTGACAGATATGCTTGTCCCGATTGAACCACCAGATCAGGCAGAAATAGGAGAAATAATTCTGCTGTATCACATAAGAGACATTGAATACCTTTATCGTATACATACTTCAGGGTCAGGAAAACAATCCATACTGATTGATTTTGACAAATCGTTTGGCACATCACTCTCTTGTTTGCCAATGCCTGAAAAAAATGCCGATTATGACTCCTATCTTTCTATAATGCCTGCTTGTATGTTGGCCGACATATACAGAGATCATGGAGCCAGATTGTTAGAGCAAAACGTCCGTACATTTTTACAGTTCAGAGGTAATATTAATAAAAAAATAAGAGATACTATTCTTAAAGAACCACATATGTTTCTGGCATATAATAATGGTATTTCTGCAACAGCCGAGTCCATAACACTTACACCTGATGGCAAAGAAATTATTGCTATAAAAGATTTTCAGATAGTTAACGGAGGACAAACTACAGCTTCTATATTTCAGACGAGGAGAAAATATAAAACAGCAGATATCAGTGCAGTATGTGTACAAATAAAGCTTACAGTAATTAACGACCCCCTTAAAAAAGGTGAAATAGTATCTCTGATATCGAAGTATGCCAATACTCAGAACAAAGTATCCGATGCAGATCTTTCTTCTAATCATTCTTTTCACATTGAAGTAGAGCATTTATCAAGAAAAATATGGACCCCTCCAAGTACAGGAAAGAATCAGACAAGGTGGTTTTACGAAAGAGCCAGAGGGCAATATAACGATGAATTGTCCCAGATAGATTCCGCTGCTCAGCAAAAGAAATGGGTTAGTAGAAATCCTAAAGACCAGAAATTTGCAAAAGAAGATCTTTCAAGATTTTTTGTAAGCTGGGAAATGACGCCTTGGTGGGTAGTGCGTGGCAGACAGAAAAATTTTAGTGAATTTATGGAGAATGTAGACTCCATTGATACCAATCAGATTTTTTATGAAGATCTCATTGCGAAGTCTGTTCTTTTCAGAAGTGCAGAGCGTTTGTACGGGACAGGTGCAAAAGCAATAGGAGATTTAAGATATATGGTTGTTCCATATACAATATCATTTCTGAGGCTTATCACTGATAATAAAATCAATCTTTACAAAATTTGGAAAAATCAAGGTCTATCACCAGAACTGGAAAGTTTGATTTCTAATCTACTTTTTAAAATAGATAAATTCATGAGAGATACTGCACCGGGAGGCCTGATCGGAGAGTGGGCAAAAAAAGAAGATTGCTGGAAAACACTTAAGGATTACGATATTGATATAGATGTTACTACCATCAATACGGAATTATATAACGATTCAGAAATAAAGGATAGATATGAGGGAGCTTCAATGGATTCAGTACAAAAGGGTCTTATTGAAAATAAGGTAAAAGAAATGGGTGTGGATGGATGGATTAAAATTGATCAGTGGGGAAAAGCAACCGGACGACTCAATTTACTGGCTTCAAACACTATATGGAAAATCATTCGAAAGATTGAAACAAATAAACAACTTACAAATAAAGAGTGTTTTACTGCTGATAGTATTTTAAAAGTTATTGAAAATGAATAGATTGGTAGTTTATAACGATATTTACTTTAATTTATAGATTGCTTTAACAAATCTAACTCTCTCTCGCTTTTGCAGTAAAGATAGTTTCTCCGTAGCACTTTTTTTGAAGAGCTTCTTATGAGCTTCAAAAACTATAACTTTAGTGTATCTAAAAATGTCAAAAACGGTATCAAGTGTTCGACAGTAATCTCGGTTAGCCCGCCATAAAAATGAAACCCGACCTTGGTCGGGTTTTTTGTTTTATAAAAGTGTTGTCGAGCTCGCTCGAAACAACATTTTTGAAAAACAAAAAACGGATCAATCCTAAATGTTGTGTTTACACAAAAATATTGACCAATCTATACAAGAAGAATTCTATATCTCTTACTCCTCTAAACTGAGTTCTAAAAGCTTTAATTTTCGCATTAAAGGATTCTGCAGAAGCATTGGTACTTCTGTTGTCAAAATAGTTTAATATAGATTGATAATTTATCTGTATGGTATTCACTACCGTATTAAATGTTTTGAGATCGCTGTTTTCAATTTTATTATACCAATGTGCTAGTTTAGTGTAAGCGATTTCTTTTACTGTTGTTGTATTATAAATGTTTCGTTTATGAACTGCCTCCCTCACAAGGCAACACCGCAGCGAAGCGGAGGTAATCCTTGCTCAACTCCCATTTTGTCATAAAAACTAAATTAGGCAGGTTGTATAAGTTTTTCAAGTATCATTTACATAAAGATTTAACTATATTAGCCATGTGCTATACGAAATGCAGATCTAGAAATGATTGAACAAAACTAAGCTGTGTTTTTATTTTATGCAAAAAACAATTTTACACCTACTTTTAAATAATATGCAAAAGATCATTTCAATTATAGCACTCCTTATTCCAGTTCTTTTCTATTCACAAAATAAAGAAACTATAAATTGGATAAGTGATAACTCCATTACCATTGAAGATGCAAATCCAGATTCTGAACTAGGTATCTTCAACAGCAATACGCCTATTAAATTTGAAAATGCTAAAATATATGGATTTGGAGAAGCTTCGCATAATACAAAAGAATTTTTTGATATAAAAGCCAAGTTTTTTAAGTATTTAGTCAAAAATAAAGGCCTTAAAGTTTTTATAATGGAAGAAAGTTATCAAGCCGAAGAAGGAATAAACGAATGGATAAAAGGAGGCCAAGGTGATAAAAAAACAATAGCGAATAACTTTAATAATGGATTTTGGTATACCAAAGAAATCATAGATCTTTTGCAATGGATGCGCAATTATAATATTGGAAAACCAGAAAAGGAACAAATAAAATTTTATGGCATGGACATTCAGTTAGGTCATAAAATTAATCTTGAAATACGAGATTTTGTTTTGTTGAATAAGATTAAAATCGATGAAAATCTTTTAATTGTCGCAGACAGTTGTTCAAATAAGAAGATTGATTATGAAAACCCTACTGATTGGTGGCAGCTTCAAGTTCCTAAATTAAATCAGCTAAAGCAACAAATATTACATTCAAATTTAGATAACGAAAAATATCAAACCATTGAAAGATCTTTAAATTATTTAATCAGTTATGCCGAATTTGCGTCTTCCAATAAAGAGAAGTACCCGGCTAACGTTGAATTCCGAGATTTAAAAATGTTTGAAAATGTAAAGTACATTGTCGATCAACAATCGAAAGGTGAAAAAGTTTTTATTTGGGCACATAATGAACATATCAACAAAAAGGAAATGTACTATACTGGTAGCGGAATACTTACTTTAGGGAAACATCTAAAGGATTATTATAAAGATGATTATTATAGTATAGGATTCGACTTCGGTACAGGTAAAATAAATGGTTCTGTAAATGATAAGAAAAAAGGAAATTATTGGAAAACTTTCCATATAACAAAACCTTTTCCAAAGACATATGCCGATATGTTAATGTCAATAAATAAAAATATATTTTTTATAGATATGGAAGATTCATATTTAAATGAGCCTTCTAATTTTTTCTCCAAAAAATCAAGACATTTAATGATTGGTGGCGGTGGCTATCAACCTAAACCTTTGCATAGAATTTTAATTAATAAGATCTATTACGAGACCTATGACGGGCTAATCTTTGTAAAAGAAATTTCACCTCCAAATCTTAATCTATAGTAATCAAAAAGACAGCGTATAACTTCGCATTTAATAGCATTAAAGAATTTTTCACTACTATAGTAATAATTAAAAAATCCAATCACAGTTTAAAACTTTGCAAATTAGGCCCTCCCTACAATTTAAAAAGTGAAGATTCCTATTTCATAAAGAAGGACACTATGCGTAAAACTGTGTTATTTGTCGTTAAATTCTTTTTGAAAATCTAGTGTTAAACGATAATTCTCTTCAATTGGCACTAAGGCTCTCGTTGTTTTCTCGATGTCTTTTCCTTCTTCGGTCCACAAAAACGGTATAAAGGAAAACACTTGATTTCCGTTGGCTGTTTTTATATCATTTTGCCAGTTTTCCCATCTAAAAAGTTTATAGAATTTATGGATATCACCAGTAAAGGCCCAGTAAAGAAATTCAGAGTAGCTGGTATCTAAACATTCCCAGGCTAAAGTGTCTTGAGCTAAATAGTACACTTTCCCTATCTCCGTTCCAATTCCGCCAGCATTTAAGGCAAAATAGCCACCAATGATATCGTCGGCAATTAAAAAATGAGAAGGTTGATCGCCATAGTTCTCAAAGGTTTTGCCTTTGTTCCAGCTTGTCAACCCTCTGTCGAGTTTTTCACTGCCAGAGCCTAAAATCCGCAACCATCCGTGGTCAATTAATATGCCGCCCGTTTCGTAGATTACAGCACCCATGGGCGAACGGGTTGTCACTTGTGCATTTAGCAGTTCTCTCTCTGCGCGTGCGCTAGCCCTTGGCAATATCTCAACATCGTTTTCGGCTTCGCTCAGCCATTCGGAGACTAACTTCCAACCCGGTTCGTCTAAGTTTATTAATTCTTTTAGTGTCTTCATGTGTTAGGTACTTAATAGATATAGAGAACTGATGGCTACTATGCCAAGGATAAGGATGACAATCATTATTTTGCGATAGTTTTCATAACCAAACCAATCAACGAGTACCACGCTTTTTCTGTTTCCCGTTGGGTCTGTTGCCCATTTCCATCGCTTTATATATCCTATTAAAATTACTATAAAAACAAGACCAACAATAATATAGGCGAGTTTGGGATTGTTTTTTATATGGTTAAAAACTTCGTCAATGTTCATTGTGTCTTATATATTTGGTTGTGTTTTGTAAAATTATTGGTAAAAAGTAAGAAGAAAGTTTTCTAACCAAATCTCGCTATCGCAAAATCCTTATTTGTGTCGCTTTTTGTCGAATGCAACCAAAAGTGTTTTACTTTTTATTAATACTTTCTTTTATACACTCGATAATTTCTAAAATATCAAGAAATGTATCCTCTTTATAGTCTCCCAGCATTTCAAATAAAACAAACTTCTCTGTATTATTGTGAATAGCAGTCAGGGCATTTTTTAATGTTAGCAATTCCTCTTTTGATATGTCAAAAGTTAGCATTTTTGAACCGTAGGCAGTTGTCAAATCAGCACTTCCATTTAGTTCACTTTCAGCAACAATTGCCGTTAGTGCAATCACCGCATCTTCATAATGTACAAACTGTTCAAAATCTGGATTATCAAGTCGGACGTTGTTATCCGTGCGTTCATCGAGCAGTTCGGGTTGATCAAAATATTTTTTTAAATCGCACCGTTTGTAAATTTCCGTCAAGGTTAATTTTTCAGTTGGAATTTTCTCTAAAAATTGTTGAAAGTCTCCACCATAATCACTTCCAAATGCGGTGTCTTTCCATTTTTCTATAAACATATTTTTTTTATTTTAGTTACCACGCTCGCCAATTATCGATATATTCAGTTGTTTCATCAAGTCCCACAATCGTTCCCATTTTATATAAGGCATCACATAATCCTTCTCTTTCTTCTGTATCGATGGTACTTTCAATAGCATCATTGTCGTCGATTTTGTTTAGTGATAAAACACAGTTTTCAAACAAATTAAGTATTTCGCTACTTTCTGTGTTTTCAGGAAGTGCCATTAGTTTGTCGCGTAGTGCATTGAGCTCCAACATTAAAATGGGTTCTAAATCTTCATAAACTATTGGAAGCGATTGTTTGAAATCAATCTCTTGTAATTCTAACTTTTTCATAATTCAAAATCAGCTACTTTTTTGTGAGAAAATTGCAGCGTATAATTTAATTCGCCTACTTTTTTTGTGGCAATTCGGGCCTGGTTAAGGTCAAGTCGATATTCTTTTAAACAAGTTTTGATACTGCTAACCGCTTTTTCACTGTCTACAACCTTACAAAAAATATTTAATTTCTTTTGCCCCATATCAAAACCATCCACATCACCTACCCCATTCCAACCTAGATGGTCTTTTAGATATTCTTGCACCTTGTCTTTAAGCCATAAATCCCTTTTATTTCCCAGTTCACTCTTTAAAGGAAACTGAACAACAACCCAATGATGATGGTCTTCATCGATTTGAGCATAGCCCTGACTTTCACATTCTTTACAGAAATTAAGGACAAAATCGTCATTAGCATCTTTTGTTTCAATCGGAATCTCTTCTACTTTTCCTTTAAAACCCACTTTTCCATAGTGAACAACGGCTACTTTTCTCTTTTCGTCAAACCAGGTTTCTTTGTAAAGTAGTTGTTCTTTGTCGGCAGTTTTATAATATTTTATCATGGTACGTTCACTTCGTTTATTTTGTACTGAGGTCAGCTTGATCAGCATATCCAATTCTTTTCCGGTATTTTCTATAACCGAAGCAGCTAATTGAATAAAGCCTTCAGCAGCCTCATTTTAGCGGTGGTTTTCTTTAAAATTTAGGATTTCACGATAAAATCATAAGCATGTTCGGTAAAGTAAACAGGAATGTTTCCCCATTCCAATTTTCTTTCTTTTGCCGCTTCGTGTGCTTTTTTCATGATTTCCATAAATCTGGAAATAATAATTTGTTCACACCAATCTCTTGCATCTTGCATTTCATCGGTCCATTCGTCATTTTCTTCCTTTTCTTCAATCGTTTCAAAGAGATTTTGAATTTTTTCGTAACCTGTCAAGACAAATTCCTTAGTCGTCATGACATCGCTTTTGCAGTCCGATAGCCATTCCATGTCCTCCAGATCAAGTCCGCCGTCTTCTTTGTAGGCAATACCATCTATGTACCAAACATCGGTGTTTATATCAAATTCGTTCATTTCAAAGTACAGGGCTTTAACATCCATTTTCTTTGAAATTTCTTTATAAAAACTGTCCATCCAATTGACTAAATCGTCGGTAGGATTTGTAAAGGTTTTACCTATGATTTCGTGGAATGCTGTTGTAGCAATATTGCTAAGTTCTTTTTCCGCAGTAGTAATGGCTTTCTGAAAGTCAAGATTTTCAAGGTCGGAATTTATTTGTTCTGCAAAATCAAAGTTCATTTTTGGGTCTTTATATATTATTTGTACGTGTCGATGGATATTTACTGCTAACGCTTCTAGGCCTTGGGATGCTACGGCACTCGAAGCACTCATCTTCCATGTGGTTGTAAAATTCAGTCGAAGTACTATCTTCTAAGTTAAACCTTTCGCCTCACTATTGAAGACGGTGAAGTCCATCCCGAAATTACCCCCTTGTTAATGGTCGCCTTTCGCTCGTTGTTCAAAAAATGTTTTTACATATTTTTCAAAATCCTTTATTAGTAAAAGCCTTTCTCTTAGCGTCTCTATTTTTATGAAATCTTTTGATTTTGTCAACACCCCAAAAGCAGCATGTCTAACATCTAAATCTTCTTTTTGGTTCTCCATAGCGTTTATAGAAAAGTCTATAACGTCGGGAAAACTGCTAAAACTCCAAGACAAAGACATAAACCCATATTGCCTAATCATTTCGTCAGTTTCAATTTCTAAAGCTTTTAAAATCCTGTTTTTTATGGCTATACGATTAAGATCGCTAAAGTCTGCTATTTCAATAATCTTGTAAATATTCACTTTTACAAGGTCGTCAGTTTCACTTTGCTCAATTAAATCCAATAAAAAATTCCATTTAGTATGGTCATTCAAGAATTGGAAGTCTGTGATAATGATTTCAGCCTTTTCGTCATCGTCCACTTCGGATTGATAGTTGTCAATTAGTTGATTTAATTTTGTCATTACACATTTTTTGTAAGGTTTCCGCTAACTTGTATATACCGCTTTAAAGTAACGACAATCTGCCTATAATTGGATGTAGAGACGCTACAAGCGAGCGAATCCGTGACAAATATAGAGAATCTGTTTTATTACAAATCTTCTATATCGTATAAATATTTAGTCGAAAAACTATGGTTAAACTTTATAGTTTCTCCCCACTAATTTTAGCGTGTCGGTTTCCAAATGTAATCCCCGTCTTTATTGATATAACCCTCTTTATAAACAGCGTGGTCTTTGCCAATGGTAACTTTTGCTATCCCATTTTCAAAACGTTCTACATGTTCAAATTTTGCTTTAATAACCATGTTTCCATCTTTATTTACCGTTTTAATTGTACATCTAAAATCTAAGGTAGCAACAAATTATTGATCCTGATGATGATATTTCAGGATCAAGTTTTTAAGCGTTAAGGCATCATCCGCAAATCCTTGAACTAAGCTAAATGCCGATATACCAAAATTGTTTTCTGCATAAATATCGGCTCCATGCTCTAAGAGTTTTTCTACAAAGTATACATCGTCATTTGCTTTTACTCCGGTACTCGACATGGCTTTTGTCAAGACAGTACCTCCATGTCCGATGCGCCTATTTACATCTGCTCCATTTTTAATAAGGTGATCAAATATTTCTTTTGATTTGTAGGTAAAACCAACACTAAGACATAATGCGGTATACATTCTAGGACCTCGCTGTGGTTGTGCATTAATGTCAATACCTCTTTTTAGCAGCTCGTCTATAACTGGAATTGGGTCTAACAGGTATGGACGATTTATTGCAAATTGCTCCAAATTGCTATCATAAATTAAGCTACCGATGTAATAATACAATATGTTTTTAGCACTTTCATCTATCGAATTTATTTCAAAATCATCTAAAAACAGCTTAAACGCTGCCTGTGTTTTGCAATTATTGAAAGCTATTTTGTGGTCATTGGTAAATTTCATGCTAACTTGATTTATAAAAAATGGGTTCTTCTGCATAGTCATCTACAACGATTAAAATTTCTGAGACAAGACCTAGGCGAACGTTATCAGGTGTTGGGTACATTACACACAAAAAACTGTTTATGCTTTGTGCAAAAAGCTTGATTTGACCTTGTGGTTGATTCCATCTTTTAGTCTAGTATTTGATTTTTTTGAAGAATTTTCAAGTAATATTTCTCTAACATTTTAGTGTTATCAATTTTATTGGTTCTATCTGTGTACGTAAACCAATCTATCATAAGATCAGTAAAAACCAGTTTTCCACTATCAGTAAGATCTTGGTTTTTGTAGTTCATATACAGAATACGATGGTTTTTATCCAATGGATTTAGCACCAATAATTCCTTCTCATAACAAAAACGAAGAAAAACAACAAACATTTCGTAGGTATTGATGATGTGTTCTGGATATTTTCTATTGGCCGTAAAATGACTGGAGATATCACAAACAAAATTGGCCCAATCAAATTTTTCCACATAGGTAAGAACGAGTAAATCCACCGCCTTTTCGAGAGGTATTAAAAGCATTTTATGTTGCGCTTGCGTTGAATAGCCCTTGTATACTACTGGGGGACTCTCTAGCAATTGGTTTACTGCTTCTGTATAAACAAAGTATAACGCTTCATCAAATAATCCGCCTATAAAATGGTTGTTACAGAGCATCATCCAGTTTTTATTTTTGGCAGGGGAAAATGTTATTCTATAATCTTGACTATTTAAAAGTTCGTATGTTTTTATGATAAAATCAACCGAAGTCATTACTCTATTTGTTTAGCCAATAAAATTATGGTTTTTTTATTTACAAAAAGACCCTAATATTAACAAAGTGAATAAAAAAAATAAAATAAGACGAGCTGCGAATTCCAGCGACATCGACCAGATTCGAGGACTTACTAGCTAGCGGGGACGTGGAAAATTACTCCGAAGTCTTTAGTTTATTCGTGAAATAGTAAATTAACTCAAAATATTGAGGGGTTTACGGTTTTCCGTATTTATAATATAGATATAGATGTTATGTTTGGCGCTAAAATAATATTGTTTCGTTATCCATATTTTAAAAAGACAATTTTAATTTGGATAGTTTCGCTATCCCTAACAAATTATTTTGCTAAATATTTAATTTACAAAAGTTTAATTATTGTAATAGCGCATTATAAGAGATATAGGTATGGTTTTACGAAACTACAGTGTATTTTGTTTCGTAAAATAACAATGTTAGGCGATATACTAAAAAACAACCGTTATAAATCAAAATGACCTATGAGTGAAATAATTTCAACAATCTCTGACATATGTGGAATACTGGCATTTTTCATTAGCCTGTTCGCTGTATCACAAATATTCAAACTGAAACAAAAAGTAAATGGAAACAACAACAATCAGGTAAGTGTTAAAGGAAATGTTAGTGGAGATTTTGTTGGTCGTGATAAAAAATAGTAATGATTAGCAACAATAACAAAATCAATCTTGAAAATTCTGATGTTGGAGATAAGTTTGTTGGAAGAGATGACAAAAGTGTCAATATTACTTACAATAGTTCTAATCGTTCAACATATCTTCAAGACTTATATAACCGCTATCAAAAAGAAAAAAATGAGAATCCTGACTTCAAAGAACTATGCGAAGAATTGGACTACTTTAACTCAATTATTGACGAAGATGTTATCGGTTTAGAGGAAAAATTGCGACAGGGTGGAAGAGAAAAATTAATTTCTTACGCTTTGGAAGTTAAAGAACGTTTTCATAAAAAATTAATGAAAACTTCTCAATATTCAGAAATAGCTCAAGATATAAATGTATATCTATTAACTAAAGTTCGGAGAGGATTTCTAATGGATATTCATAATTTAATTTGTGATAATGAACCTGAAGACAAAATCAACTTACTTATTACTGAACGTATAATTAAGCCCGTTCAAGAAGATTTGGGAATAAATCTTTTTAGATATAACGAAGATGATATTATGGGGATGATTTTTTTTCTCACTGGTAATTGTCACATAAAATGGAATTAATGTTATGTTAGTCTATCATCCAGCATTTGATATTTATAATTGTGCATTTAGAATGCTACAATTATTGAATTACGTAAAACAATCAGAAATAGAAGTAGATCGTCTTAGGATTTGGGATTTTTATTTAACATTTCCTAATGAATCCAGAAAAATTACATTTCCACAAGATTTAATAGAACTAAAAAGGATATTTAAAGACAAGGTTAATAATCCATACGAAGATTTGATTGACCCTAGAAGAATTGCTGAAAGGATGAAACCATTTCAAATTTCTGCATTAAGATATTTAGCCTCTTATGGATTAATTGACAATACCTTATTTTTAAAAAACATAATAAAAAGAACCGATAAAAATATCCCACCAGAATTAGAAGAAAAAATAAAGAAAATAACAACCGAGAAAGAAAACATAATGAAATTAGTTCAAGGTTTCAATCACTTAGCGTTGTGGGGAATTAAAGAAAGAACAGGTTTATTAGAATTTAGATATGATAAAAAATAGTCCCAGTTTATTTATTAGTCAACTTGTCGTTAGAGATTACGACAACAAAGTTGTATATAATGAATCATTTCATCAAGGTGTAAATATTATCAGAGGGAAAAACAGTTCTGGTAAATCCACAATCTCTAACTTTATATTTTATATACTTGGTGGGGCGTTCAATAACTGGACATCTGAAGCAAAGAAATGTAAAGATATCACCGCAGAAATTCTAATAAATGAAGCTGTTTATACGTTAAAAAGAGAAATCGGCACATCACCTTTAACTCCTTTACAAATTTACTGGGGAAACTATGAAAACTCTAAATCGGATAGTTTTGGTTGGAAAGTATTTCCATATAAACAAACTGAAAATTTGGTTAGCTTTTCAAACGCCCTATTTAATGCATTAGATTTCCCTCAAGTTAAAGGAGACTTAGATAGCAATATAACAATGCATCAAATTCTTAGGCTATTATATATTGACCAAGAAACTCATCCTCAAAGTCTTTTCAGATTTGAAAATTTCGATCCTCCGTTAACTAGAAAAACTGTTTCAGAAATTTTATTAGGAATTTATGATGATTCATTATACTCAGACAGAATATTATTGAGAGACAGTGAAAAAGAATTAGACCTTAAAGAAAGAGAACATAAAAATCTCATAAACATAATCACACATTCTGGGCTTTCGGCAAATAGAGGTTCAATTGAAAAAGAATTAACATCTACAAAAGAACGTTTACAAAATGCTAATCAAGAAATACAAAATCTTAGAGAAGCTCAAACAATAAAAACAACCAAAAGAACAGAAACTAATACCGAAAAAATAAAGACAGAATTGTCGGAACAAAAAGGAAAAGTAAACTTTACAATTTCAAAGATTAACCAGTATGATTTAGAGATTGCCGATTCTAAACAATTCATAGCAACTTTAGAGAAAAGAATTAATGAATTAAACAATTCAATTCAAACTCGTCAGTTTATTGGAGACTTAACATTAACTCATTGCCCTCAATGTCTTAGCGAATTAAAAAATGATATTGGAGAAAACCATTGCAAATTATGTAAACAACCTACCGAAGAAGAAATAGAAAAGGCTAATGCTAGAAGACTTTTACAAGAAATGCAACTTCAAGTAAAAGAGTCTTATAAATTATTAGAACAAAAGGAAAGAGTATATACAGAGCTTCAAGGCGAAATTCCCAGTCTTACTGAACGAATGCGTTTCCTTCAAAAGGAATTAGATTTATCAATTGAAAACCCTCAATCAACTCGAGATGAAAAAATAGATAATTTTTTAGTTTCAAAAGGATTTATAGAGAGTAAAATTGAAAGCCTATCAAATCAAATGAAAATGGTAGAGCTAGTTGAAAAATTGAAGTCTGAGATTAGTGAACTAACTTCCAAAGTAAAATCATTAAAATTAAACATTTCTGAAAAAGAGCAAGACCAAAAGGTAAAAATAACCTCAGTAATGAATAAAATCAAACAAATAACTTTAAATATACTTAGAAAGGATTTACCTAGACAAGATGAATTTAAAACTGGACAAATAATTGAAGTTGACTTTCTAAAAGACACTTTTTCATTGGATGGAGGAAATAACTTTTCTGCGAGTTCAAAAACATACTTTAAGAATGCTGTTTTATTTTCAATTTTCTTTTCTAGCCTTGAATTTGATTTTATGCGACACCCTAGATTTATACTTTGCGATAACATAGAAGACAAAGGAATGGAAAAAGAAAGAACTCAAAACTTTCAAGAAATTATTACCGATTTGTCAAATGAATATTTAGAAAAAGGAAAATATCATCAAATTATATTCACAACTTCTATGGTATCAGACAAATTAAATGGCACTAAATTTTGCGTAGGAGAATACTATAATACGGATAATAAAACATTGAAAATATAAAGTACATCGCATAACATAGGTTTTGCAAAAGAGCGGTTTAAGTGCTAAATTCAACATCTGTGCTTCCTTTTCCGCTGCTTCACAAAGCCTTTTTCCGTTGTGTAAAATTTAGAACCTAACTATGCTCTCAGCTGAATATCTTATATTTATTGACAATGAAGGAATAAAATGTAACGATGAAAAGACATTCAATCATTTGTTACAATCAAATCCAGAAATTTCTATAAAGAATAAAAAAATAAATTTCAAAGAAATTGTTGTTGATTACGAATTATCATTTGGACAAATAGCTGATACGGAAAGAACATATTTTCATTTAGTATTCAATTATAAAGAAATTGATAAGATCGACATATACGTACAGTTATTAAAAACTATTAAGTCAGTAATTCACATTATTACAAAAACTCCACAAACTTTATATGATGGAGTAAGTATATATTATTCAAATTTGGCTTATCCAATAATTTCAGATATAGAAAATATTATGAGAAAACTCATAACAAAATTTATGTTAACAAAAGTTGGAATTGATTGGATTAAAGATAGAACACCTGATGATGTCAAAAGTTCTATAAACTCTAATAACAAAGATTTAACTTACTTACACAATGTCGATTTCATACAATTAAAAAACTTTCTATTTAGTGAAAACTATCCTGTTCACAAGGAAAATTTAGTAAAAAAATTGAAAGAAGCTAAAGATATAACAGAGATAGATCTTGAGGATATAAAAATATTAATTCCAAACTCAAATTGGGAAAGATATTTTTCAAGTGATGTTTCAATTCCTAAAGAAAAATTAATTAAAAATTGGGATGAATTATATGATTTAAGATGTAAAATTGCACACAACAAGTCTTTTAAGATTACAGATTATAAGAAAGTTATTTCCTTATGCGATGAACTAAAACCGCAATTAGAACAAGCTATCAATAAACTTTCAAACATTCAAATTGATAAGGATACTAGAGATTTGTTAAAAGAAGAAATTGCTAATAATTTCAATATTTTATACGGAGATTTTCTTTCAAAATGGAGAAATTTAGAAATGTTTGTTCGAAGTAAATCTGATAAATTTACATTAGAAGAAGAAATTTCTAGAAGAACTTTTTTTAATGATTTACATAAACTGAGAGAATTTGGAATTATTTCATCTCAAAATTATCATAACATTAGAAAACTTCGATCAGTTAGAAGTGAAATATTACACAATAGCAGAAACTTAACTGAAAATGAAATGCACGAGGCAATTTTTGAATTAACATTATTGTTATTAGAATTAAATATAGAAAATACGGATAATTCTGTGGAAGTATAAACAACTTCACTCAACATGAATTTTGCAAAATGGTTAGTATATTGAAATTATTCTTTTTAAGTCGTAAAAGCCAATATTATTGCCTTTTTTCTTAAATTTAATCAATAAATTTGATTTTGCTTACAATATCGCTAAATTAAAACTTTTCACTTCAATTTCCGCCACTGACGCCAAGCCCCGAAATGTTAGCTTCAAGTAAATACAAACCATATGATTAATACGATAGAAAAACATCCCGGTTACACTTTACTAGTCGTTGCATTAAGTGTAATGACTGCAACTTGGGCTCTTCTAACATTTGTTTTAGAAGATAATAAGATAAATTTTTACAAAGCACAGGTTGAAAGTATAAATGCGGAAAACTCTTCTTATAAAGCAAGAATTGATTTTCTCCAAAAAGAAAATGATAAAATTATTGAGACTAATAAAATTTATTTTGAACAAATAAGTAAGGACCCAAATTCAATAGTATTTTTACAAAAGAAATTAGGTGATTTAACAAATGAAAACATTAGTTTAAAAAATAAAAATTCAACTACAAGTAATACTGATAAAATCAGTTCAAAGCAACATGATAAATTTGATGAAAACATAGATATTAGACGAGGAGAAGCATATTATAGTAAAGAAACTGAGGCTATCATTGGCTTAAACGATATAGATTTAGATAGAAATGCATCTATTAATTTAAAACTTCCAAATCAATCTGAAAAAACGCTAAAAGTTAAAGCAGGCAAATCATTTAATTATACATTTGGACAGAAAAACTACAAGCTAATTATTAAAAATCTAAACTTTTATACTAATACATTAACTGTTCTGATTAAAGAAGAATAACGTAATCTGAAGCTACCATAGGCTAAAAGCAATAGTTGGTTTCTGCTAAGTTTAGAGTTTAATTATATTTCCTGTAAAAGTCCATTGTATTGACTTTTTTTTAAATTTAGTCAATTAATTGGCTTTTACTCTAAGTAGCAATGACTTGAAACTTTTACTTTCAATTTCTGTCACTTTACAAAACCTAGGCACGTTATACACAATTTTCTGAGCAACGAAATCAAAAAAAAAAACATCATTATGTTTGGAGAGAATATTTAAGAAATTGGTCTAAAAATGATAAAATAAATGCGTTGAAACTTGATGAGCGTAAAACATTAAATGGTATAAATTTAATTAACGTTGCTCAAGAAAATTTTTTCTATAAATTTCAAGAGTATACACTTGAAGAAGAAATTATCTTATTCGAATTAATTAAAGAATGGAGTGATGTAGAAACACTAAAATTCAATTTAGAAATATATAGAACATTTACACTTTATTCAAAAGTCAAAACATTAGTTGATGATTACACCAGCTGCCGCGCGAGTCCTCTCGCGTTGCAAATGCTCTTCAATACTACAGCCAAAACAGTTACTTTAAACTACGCAAAAAGCATATCACACATTAAATATACCTTTTATAAAATAGAAAAACATATAATATACACCAATAAAATGCAGATGCCAACGGGAATAATAAAATATAAATCCTACTCCAATGAGTCGTTTTATTCTTATCAATTAAAATAATATAAAATCGAAAAGACAAATCTTTCATGAATAACAAAACGACCAACATGATTGAGAATTCTTGTATTTACTAGAAACCACACGAGCTGACTCGTACGGTAGCATAGTTGAATAGTTATACTATTGGCGCGCTAACGGGGAATCCCCAAGACACTTTCAAACAACCCACTCACTTCCAAAACTTTAACACAATTATTTTTAGCTCATTTATGGTATTGAGCCAGAAATATTTATATTTGATTTAGAAAATATTACGATCAAGCGTAAGCTGTCGAATTTGGTTATCGAAAAACCGCGAATTTTTCCAACTAACCCAATCTTCGATGGACTTACGCTCGTGCCAACTATTGGCGTGGGCTAAGTCTTTCTGGGTTAAGGGTTCTTCGCGGTACCTCGATAACCGATTGACTTTAGCTTCACGCCTTTTTTAACCTTAAAAAAACCGGCACGATGAAAACCCCAACCAACACCACTCCCCTTTTTAATGCGATTTTAACGACCTTGTCTATTAAATCAGCTACTAATACCCCCATCTCCACTTTAGGCTTTAAACCAACGGAAAACAACGGCATGCTTTCAATCTTCAAACTCCCCAGCTTATGAAAACGAAAGAATTTTACAGCGTGCTGCTACCGCTAATCAACTGCATACTCACCGGCAAGCCGTTTGTCGATGCTAAACAAAGTCCCATTCGATTGTCCAAGGCTTTTATAAGTTCACTAACGGATTCACTTCCTTCCTCCTTCAACAAACACCTACTTCATTGTATTAAGAGCTACTTACAGAACCTTAACGAACAAGACATAAACCAGCTCACTTATTTTTTTGTAGATAATCGTCATTTACTTTCGGTAGCGGTTTTGATTCGGGATGCCGAGTGTACTACCCTACAATCCAAAGCCTATTATAACGATGAGTTGATCCTGATACTACTCGATTTCCTCGAACAAAAACAGTTCGATTTGAGCCTGCATTTAACGCTTTACCTTTATCTCGAAAACCTATTGCAAATAGAAATGGAAAAAGGTTATATTTCTATAGAAACCTACTGCAAGACCCTGCGTTTTAATTCGAGAATCAGAACAAAAGATGAAATTGCTTTTTACTAAACATTAGGTGAGAATTTATTAAAAAACCCGCTGTCCCGCGAGTCCTCTCGCATCGCAACTGCTCTTCAATACTACAGCTAAAACACTTACTTTAAACTACGCAAAGAACATATCACATACTATATATACCTTTCATAAAATAAAAAAACATTTAATTTACACCTGCAAGGTGCAGATGCCTGCGGACATTGTAAAATTTATATTTCAGTCCATTTAGTCGTTTTTATTCACTTGAATTAAAATAGTAAAAAATCGAAAAAACAAATCTTTCATGAATACCTAAATATCCAACATGATTGAGAATTCTACTGCTTATATTAGTGTCCATTTCCGGCATGCATTCCTTGATGATTTTATGTCGACAATGCATACCAATCAACCTACAAACTACGATTTTAGACTTTACAAAAAGTAAACGCAGTATGTTAGCGTGATACAAATTAGATTGACTTTTTTGCTTAAATTTATCCCATAAACCGGTTTCCATACAAGTTGGTTGCTAAATTTAAAGTTTCGATTTTAAATTGCTCAAAATTACATAGCTCCAAAAACTTGTAACTCTTTTTCGAATCCAATAAACCAGAATTAAAATCGTAAAAAACATGAATATTAAAATTGAAACCGAGCGACTATACTTAAGAGAAATGCTGGCAAGCGATGAAGATGGATTATTTGAACTCGATAGCAATCCCGCCGTTCACACCTATTTAGGTAATAATCCAATAACAAAAATAGACGAAGCCGCACAATATATTGAGTTCGTACAGCAGCAATACAAAGAAAACGGCGTTGGACGTTGGGCGGTAATCGATAAAGTTAGCGGGGAATTTATGGGTTGGTCAGGAATTAAACTGATCAAAGAACCGATGAACAATCACCTTAATTTTTATGAAATTGGTTATCGATTCATAGAAAAACATTGGGGAAAGGGATTTGCTACTGAAACAACTACTGCCTTGTTAGCATATGCTTTTGAGCACTTAAAAACAACTAAAGTCTACGCCATCTGTCATATAGAGAATCTAGGTTCAAAAAACGTTTTACTAAAAAGCGGTTTAAACCTGATAGAAACCTTTGATTTTGAGGGCACCGAACACAACTGGTTTGAAATAAGTAAAGAGGAATGGCTTGATAAAAAAGCTTAATTCGGTTTTATACAAAAAAGCAATTCCTTACTTTTGAGCCCAACTAAAAGGGGGTAAAATTAGCTTTATATGATTTCGATAACCTGAACCTAGCGGTTTCCATTGATCAAACACTTGGAGAAATCAATACAAAACATGTAAGTAATCTACAAACCGACAATTTGTACATACAACTTCATAAAAGCATTGTATGCCCTTTAGTCATCGAACAAGTAGATTTTTTAAAACAACTAACAGCTGTATTTGAGCATCAAAGATATATAGAAATGACCCGATTTATTTTAGTGCTACTCGTGATTTTAGCAAGCCCGATTCTAAAGGCCCAATCGACTATATATTCCAAAGCTTATGGTGAAAGCAATAACCCTGCTGTTATTTACATTCACGGAGGTCCGCGAGGCAATTCGACACTTTTTGAAGGAACAACTGCCGAAAGCTTAGCTAATCGAGGATTTTATGTGATCATTTACGACAGAAGAGGTGAAGGCCGCTCTGTCGACACTACAGCGACCTTTACATTCCAAGAAGCCCTAGAAGATTTAGACGCTATCTATAAAAATTACCAGCTTAGAAGTGCGCATATTATCGCTCATAGTTTTGGCGGATTGGTAGGAACACTTTTCACACAGCAGTACCCTGAGAAAGTGCAGTCATTAATACTGGTAGGGGCATTGTTTTCTCAACAGCAAACATATAACCATATTTTGGCGACTGCGAAAAAAAATTACCTCGAGAAAAAGGATTCCTTGATGGTTTCAAAAATTTTGGAGATTGAAAAACTGCCAAAAAACTCCGCGGAATATCGAAAGAAATGTTATGAAGTGGCCGCTAAAAACAATTATTTCAAAATGCCGTTCCCGACAAAAGAATCCATGCTACTACAAGAAAACTATCAAAATAGTGACTTTGCTAAAAACAATATTCGCAACGACAATGCCCCACTTCTATTCTATAAAAACGAAGTCAAAAATAATATGGACACCTCTCCTATTCTAATAAACCTTAAAAAACAGGTCAAATTGTATGCTATTTACGGCGCACAAGACCAGATATTTTCGCCCAAGCAATTTAAGGACATCAAGAATATCGTCACAGACGACAACTTTAAAAGCATTGACAATTGTTCGCATTACCCCTTTGTTGATCAACAAATTGAGTTTATCAATACCGTTGAACAATGGCTAAAATAAAAACGCTCAACAGCTTAAAATTTATTTAACGAATGCCTAGTGAGGGACTAAAACCCCTATTCTGTTATTGAATTGCTGAATGTAATTCTTTAAATATCAGGCAGCCTTATCAAAACCCCGCTGCCGCGCGAGTCTTCTCGCGTTGTAAATACTCTTCTTTACTACAGCTAAAATAGCTACTTACTTTAAACTATACTAATAACATATTACTTCCTCACTAAATATACCTTTTTTAAAATAGAAAAAAACTTAATAACCACAAGTAAGATGTGGGACCTGCGGGGATTATAAAAAACTATAATTACGACTCATTTTATTCATCTGAATTAAAATAATATAAAATCGAAAAAACAAATCTTTCAAGCATATCAAAACGTCCAACACGATTAAGAATTCTTGTTCTTAATATAGACCACGCGAGCGGACTCGCGCGGTAGCTTAGTTGATTAGTTACAGTATTCGTGCGCTAGTGGGGTATCACCAAGACACTTCCAAACAACCCCCTCACTTCCAAAACTTTAACACAATTATTCTTACCTCTTTTTGGGTATGGAGCCCAAAATATTTATATTTGGTTTAGAAAATATTACGATTAAGCGTAAGCTGTCGAATTTGGTTGCAGAAAACTCGGAATCTTCTAAAAACCCAAACTTCGATGGACTTACGCTCGTGCCAACTATTGGCGTGGGCTAAGTCTTTCTGGGTTTTGGGCAACCGAGTGCCTCTGCAACCGATTGACTTTAGCTTCACGCCTTTTTTAATCTTAAAAAACTGGCACGATGAAAAACTCAACCAACACCACTCCCCTTTTTAATGCGATTTTAAAGACCCTATTTGCTACAGCGGCAACTTATGAGCCCATCTCCTTTTTAGGCTTTAAACCAACGAAAAACAGCGGTATACTTTCACTTTTTAAACTCCCCAGCTTATGAAAACGAAAGAATTTTACACTGTATTGCTACCGCTGATCAACTGCATACTCACCGGCAAGCCGTTTGTCGATGCTAAACAAAGTCCCATTCGACTGTCAAAGGCTTTTATAATTTCGCTAACGGATTCAATTCCTACCTCTTTCAACAAACACCTACTCCGCTGTATTAAGAGCTATCTAAAGAACCTCAACGAACAAGACATAAACCAACTCACTTATTTTTTTGTGGATAATCGTCATTTGCTGTCCGTAGCGGTTTTGATTCGAGATGCCGAGTGTACCACCCCACAATCCAAAGCCTATTATAACGATGAGTTGATCCTGATACTGCTCGATTTCCTCGAACAAAAACAGTTTGATATGAGCTTAGATCTAACGTTATACCTATATCTCGAAAACCTATTGCAAATCGAAATGGAAAACGGTCGTATTTCTGTAGAAACCTACCGCAAGACCCTGCGTTTTAATTCGAGAATCAGAACAAAAGATGAAATTGCTTTTTACTGATCAGAATATGAAGATTTATCAAAATCACTAATAGCCTAAAACATCCGAATTTTCAATTCTGTAAAGTCGTAATTGCAAAAGATTTTTCCAAAGGCCGTTAAAGAAATCATCTCACTCCAAATAGTGTATGCCTCCTTCCAAATACGTAGGCATCCCACAATAAAAGTAATCTTACAACTGTCGGACTTTAAAGATTATTTTAGAACCTATAGTAGTGAATTGAGAAAACGCGCAATTTATTCGGTTGATTATTTACCTGTTCAAGCGATCGTCAATTGTCGGGTGTTCCGTACAAATAATACAAAACGCATAAAAACACTATAAAGCAAAAAAACGAGCAACTTCATTGGAGTTGCTCGTTTTTTTATAAACTCAATAGCTTTTTACAAGCTGCCCGTGTGAAAATTCAATATTTTATAAATACTAACTATTGATATAACAGGCGTTTTTCGGTTTAAAAACACTTTGTAGTTTTTTAGATAATCGCTTGTAGGTATTGGAGGTTTTTACATAAAATGGCGTTTCTACAAACGGAAACAGCCTGGCCGATGTTATCATTTCCTCTACCGTTAAATTTGTCATCAACGATTTACTGATCCAAACTGAAATAATAGTATTCCATTGGTCCTTATTTCCCCAATAGTGCCCTACGATATGATCGGCAGCTTTTACAGTAGACAAATGGTTACTCGCTATTCCAAACGACAATTGTTCCATGGTAAAACAAGTCACCTGGGCCGCACACATTTCATCAGTGATTTGCAAAGCCAGAGGAATCGTTCCGAAATTCTCAGATGATATACCGATAACACCCGAATTCCACATCGTTGTGTTTTCATCGATCCGGATATCTGCAAATTTTTTATGTTTGATTTGCTCCCACAACTTTTTTTCGGTTTTTGTTTTCAAATTAGGTAGGGTTCCTTCATTGAGATGTAGAAAATTATGCCCTCTATTCAATCCCGCCTTTAAGAGACTCAACGGCTGGTAGACAAAGGTATCTCCATCTAAATATAAGATGTGTTTGTCGGGATATTGCTGGCTTATATATTCTAGTGCTTTGATCTTGACTCTAAAAAAATAATTGTAATCGCCTTGCCATTCCGCAATCATTTTTTTATCGATGGGAATAATTGTTATACGATCTGCTAACTGTTTAAACAAAGAGGGATCTTCAGCTATTACAATGATATGATCTGCCTGATCCTTATAGGCTAAGGCGGTGTATATCGAAAAAAACACTTGCTGATAATACGTGATGTTATTTCCAAAAACAAAATAGATAATATTCATTGATTTTTTTTTCAAAAATACACAATAAATGCATTTAAATATGCAAATATTTTAATTTTCAAACCTAAAATACAGCTTTTATAAAACGAGCAACAAACACGGTATAATTATGTTGTCTCTTCAATTAAACGCTATTTAATAGCGTATTTGTAAAATATTATATATTTCATGGATAAAATAGTAAGACCTAACTTTCCCAGAATTAAACAGTAATCAGAAGTCAAATTCGCCAGTCAAATTAGACGGTACAAGACACAAAAAAAGCTGTCCTTTCGAGACAGCTTTTTATATTCTAATAAATATATTTTTATTTTTTGATGGTGTATTTTATACCTCCCCAAACGCCGTTAGAGAGTACTCCAGTTTCGAAATCAACATAGAAATCAGTAACCTTTTTCGAACTAAAAGTAATTTTGATTTTAAATTTAGTATTGTTATCTGTTTTAACCATTCCAAATTCTGCTCCTTCAAAATTAAATTCTTTTTTGAATTTGAATTTACGCTCCACTTTGTGAGAGTTTTCCTTTTGAACAATTTCGTCGGTAAAAATGATTTTTGTCGATTTAACTTCCAACTGATCGCTAGTCAAGTTTTTTAAATTCATCTCGTTCATAATAAGTACGATATCATCTTTGGTATACCCCTGTTGAACGTATTTTTCAAAAACTTTTTTAGCTTGTTTGATCACATCGTCAGAAGTTAAAGTCAAATCCTTATTAAGTATATTAATATTTAAAAGGATTTTCTTTTTATTACTTCCCACCAAGTTTAAATCGCCTAAGCTAACATTCGAAACCGGCGTATAATTGGACGGATAAAGAATCGAAGTATTGTAGTTATTGTGACTGTTAACCTCATAATCCGATAATTCATAAAGCTTTTTATCGTATTTACCAGTCGAATTTAATTTGTACTCTTCACTCAACACATACATCGCTTTGTGCTGCGAAGTACCTGGATTCGGATTAAGTAGCGCAGAAATCTTCTGGAATATCGCTTTGATTTGACTGTCACTAACCGTTATGGTATTGTTTTTTCTCTTAATTTCAAAAAATGCTAGATTGATCTTGTGATACAGTTTACTAGCACTCGCATTTTCCCAGTATTTAAACAGCTTAATTTTGATCTTAAAAGGCCAGATTTTCACTTTAATCGACTGTACTTTTTCTCTTTGATGCGAGGTTTTTAAGATTGTATGATTAAACAATAAGAAATCCTGCACTCTAAAGACCGTTTTCATCCTTGTAGTAGCGGTGATTTTATTATAGCACGTGTACGATCGTCCAAAAAGATTAGGGAATTTTGGCCTGTGCATATTGGGGCACTTACTGTAATTACTCGTATTGGTCGGAAGGGTAAAAGCCAATTTATTTTGCAACATCGACTGTATGTCAAAATCATATTCCTCTGTATTAAATTCCATTTGATCAAACTTCGCTGCTGGAGGTAAGTAACCTAAAATATCAGCATTAATTTTATTAAAACCTTCTTTAATAACAATTTTATCCTGATCGTTTAAGAATTTAATCAAGTGCTCTTTTTTTTGTTGCTGCACTACAAACAATCCCTTAGGGGTGTACATATAAACCGAGTCGTTGAACTGTATTTGGCCGTTGTAATTTAAAAGGGATGCAAATTCATTGTCACCGATAAAAGTCCGCGTATGTATATCGATCCCATCCTCTAATATTTCCTTTTCATCTAGAGCCTCCGAAAAGTCCATTATTTTCATCGAATTCTTTTCTTTGACATCTTCAAACACATCGGAATATTTATCGAAATAATCCTCTGACAATTCTCCATAAACCGATAAAGGCTCAAATCCTTGACCATAAGCCTCTAAAAACATTTTAGATTTTTCGTCGATCTTCTCAGAATATACAAAATCTTTAAAATCCGCAGAGTTCCCACTTACAACAAACATCTTCGTGTTTTTATTGTAATTGACCTTCACTCCAAAATTCGATGAACTCTTGTTCTGACCAGATGAATCACCCCCGTCAAACACTTCATCGCTTTTACAACTGCTCGCAAAAACAATTGCAACAGCAAATAAAATTTTTACTAATTTTTTCATAATTTATTAATTATTAATAAGGCAACAGTTAATTATTAATTTATAACACGGCAAACTTATAAATTAAATTAATACATCAATATTACCATAGCTATTTTTGTTAAAAATATTGAAAAACAGCTTTTTATTTGATAAAATATAATTTTCAATACTTATTATATGCAGATACAGTTGTTAATATTAACTTTAAATACTTTTTATGAATCCTATTTATAGCTAAAAAATAAACTTATAAAGCCTAAATTATTTAAAAAAATACGGTTATATCAATTTATGTATCTAAAAAATGTATTAAAACGTATTCCTTGAACTGCAAAAACGAGTAGAAAGAGTCCGAATTACAGGGAGAATCACCGAGTATAATCCCTATAAACTGTCTAAACAGTCATATTTAACGAGCTGAGGTATTTAGACGCTGCAATCGGTTTTTAAAGAATGTGCTTAAAAATACTTATCTTCCGCAAATGGAAAAAAGCAGTTATTTAATCACTCGCAAGCCCACACACAAGCTGTTAAAAAAACAGATTGCATACTATTATTTCCATGCATCAACAAATGAAGCACACAGTGACGCTTTTTATTTTTATCCCAATTACCTACACGCTTTAACCATTTATAAAGGCAGCGATGTACTGATAGATCAAAAAAGCAACAACTCTAGCGTAAAACCCGCGTCAGATCACGATCAATTAACCACGCTATATACCATTAACCTAGATACGAAGATGCGCGTGGAGATTGAAGGTGCGTTTTACAAAATCGGAGTAGTTTTTTATCCGTTGGGGTTTAATCATTTTATCGAGCAAACCTTAGATCTGATGATGGCGCAGTCCTTTCAGAAAATAAATTTAAACGCGGTTTTCACTGAAAGATTAGCTGCTATCTCTCAAGAACAACCGATTGAAGAACAGTTGGAAATCTTGGAAAATGCCTTATTAGCCATTATTAAACCGTTTAACCAAAACACCCTGCAAAAAGCCATCAAAGAAATCGTACTTTCTAATGGAGCTATTAGGGTGGAAGAATTAGAAAAGTTGTTATTGGTAAGTCGAAAAACCCTACTGCGTTTGTTTAAAAAACACACCTGTACAACGATAGAGGAATACAAAAGAATCGTGATGTTTCGAAATTCACTTAATTACGCGCTTCAAAACAAAGAATTAGTCAATTTAACCGATGTAGCTTTATATAGTATGTATTATGACCAATCGCATTTTATCAAACACTTTAAGAGTATTACCGAAGAATCACCCAAAACATTGCTGCCTAAAATAGTTCAAATAGGCAACGAAGATTTATATTGGCGTTTTTTAGAAGTCTAATTAAAATGTCCCAGTTTTACAATTTTAGCCCTTTATTTCACCCTAATTTTGTGAAATAAATAATCTATACATGACTACAATTACCATCAAACGACCGCATAGAGCTATCAACAGGTTTAGAAAATACAAGATATTTATAGATGGCACACTACTCGGTACCATCGCTAATAACGAAACCAAAGTTTTTACTACCGAAATGATTGGAAAGCAAACGCTACAGGCAAAAATAGATTGGTGTAGCAGCCCAAATTTCCCTATGGAATTATCAGCCAATAGCCATCAACAACTACTTGTAGACTTACATAAGGACACGGCTAAAAGTTGGTCCTACTTTTTCTACAGCGGTTTTTTTATTTTAATTCTCGATTTTATTTTAAGGGAAACACTCCACTTTCCATACGCTTTACTCCTCATGGTTTTTCCTTTTCTTTATATGATTTACCTATTGGTTTATACGCAAAAGAAAACCTTGTTTTTAACTGAAATTATTAACCGTTAAATCTATACAAAATGCTCAAAATCGGTTTTATCTTCATGACATATGTATTTAAATTAGTAAGTTTAATCTTTATTAATTAAAGTTTTAATCTTTATACATCGGTTGACTTTAAACAGCGTCCTCTGGGTTCATCGCCTTCGAAGAGCACGGTTTCAGAATGTAGAAATTCGGCGGCGGCAGCAGAGTCTTGTACTTTAACAGCACTGCGCTCTAACATGATAGATTCAAACTCGTTCAACACACTTTTCCTAATGCCGTCTTGTCGCCACGAGTTATAAAATCCGCAACCCTTCGAAATAGTTCGGGCCAGTAACAAGGCATCGAGTAAAGCTTGATTGGCACCCTGCCCTTTAAACGGACTCATCGGATGTGCCGCATCGCCAATCAGTGTAACCGCCCCTGCACTTGCTAAGCGCTGTGGCTCCAACAGTTCGCGATCGTATACCGGATAACCCGAAACATGCGTTTCATCCGTTGCAGCTAAAATTTGCGGAATAGGATCGTGCCAAGGCGTCCTGCGACAAGCTTCTTCCTTTAAGGCTTGCGGCCCCTGTGCACTAAGGACTTTCGCCGCTGTTTCATCCATCGGAAAACTCAATTGCCACATGATCGTATCTTCAGTATACGGCATCATATAAATGCGTTCCTGACCGTTGGCAGTTTGAAATACCGTAGCCGAATCGAGTAAAGTACTTGACAATCCTTCTAAAGCCGAAAGCGGGCAAATACCCAATATTACTATACATCCCAAATAACGCAAGGGGTTAATTTGCTCGTCGATCAACAATCGACGCACCGAACTGCGGATACCATCGGCACCTACCACCAAATCAGCTTTGGCTTTATGCAAGGCTCCATTTACGTAAAAAGACAAGTCTACTCCGGCTCCGTCCGTTTGTTTTACATCGATTAATTGATGCCCCCACTTGACCCTCTGCTGTCCACCAAGCTGTTCCAGTAGTGCCAACCGCAAAGATTGTCGAGCAATGTGAACATTACTTCGCTTCGCAGAAGTTATGCTTTCAGACTGCATCCACTTTCTAACGCCCCACTCTCCAAGGACTTTTCCAGCTGTTGTATGTACCAAATGACGGGTCGAAACGACCCCGTCTTTTAAATAAAAAAGTCCCAAGCCTTCAATGGCCTTACTCGCTTGTTGCAAGGTTAATCCATAACCCTGCGATCGCGACTCAAAATCGCAATCACGCTCATAAAGTGTAAACGGAATACCGCGATGCAAACACGCAACCGCCAAAGCTACGCCACCTATTCCCCCGCCAATAATCGCAACATGCGGTTGGTTCTCTACATCAGGTATCGGATAATGTAAAGAATAAAGCAATCCCGATCCGCCACAACTTTCACAGGGATATTGGTGCCCTGTCGGTCGGATAGGTGTTATTCCCTGTTTATTGGATCGTTCAAATTCAGCGAGCAATAACGCATAGTCGCGCCGAGCTCGAGTACTGAGCTTTCGACTTTTTTTTCCACGACCCAAACAATCCTCGCACATCACCCAACTCGATGCGTCGCTTTCTTCGTTTTTCATCCTTACTTTATTTTATGTAAACTGCAATCCCCAAAAATTACTTTTTCTTAAGTATACCCTTGTCAACGCTTTCGTTAATCAATTGCTCGGCATAGTCCCAAATCACTTCAGATCCCTCGGCCATGACTTTCTTTTTTTCGATGACCTTGTCATAACTGACATCAAATTCTTTCCAGGTTCCGCCATTGTTAGAAGTATTCTGCAATAAGGGCTCCAATCGATCCATCGTTCTGGCAAATTGAGCTTCGGCGGTTTTACCCGCTTCAAATTCTTCCCAAATGGCTAACATCTCATCAGCTTGTACTTTGGGCAATAACCCAAAAATTCGCTGTGCAGCCACTCGTTCCGCATCCGTATTGCTGTGATTCTTTGCGGTATCATAGATAAAAATATCTCCTGCATCTATTTCAACAATATCGTGAATCAAGACCATTTTTACCACTTTAAAAAGGTCCACCGGCTCATTCGCATGTTCCGCCAATACCAACGCCATCAGTGCCAGATGCCAGCTGTGTTCAGCATCGTTCTCGTTTCTGTCGCTGTGGAACAATTTGGTTTTACGTTGGATGTATTTGACTTTATCAATTTCTCTGATAAAGTCTAACTGTTTTAATAGGTTTTCCGAAAACATGGCGATAGCATAAAATGTACGCTACAAAATTAAGGTTTTTTTAGATGTCGAACTTATAACTGTAAAAAACCATAAACTCAAAAATTCGATTCGTTATTAAGATAACAGTACCCCTTAAAAGCCAGACAAACCTCTTTTCAATTATCAACTTGGCTATTTTTTATCTGCAGCTGTTAATTTTACTGTTTTAAAAAACAGTATCCCGTTCATTCTAAAAAAGTTAGGTTGTCCACCTAAAATACCGGTTACTAAATTCCGATCCATAGATTGTTTTTGGCACGGTTACTGAAATATGCCCTTTAGAACGAAACCCAAAAAATATGAAAACGAGCATTACCCTTATAGCCCTTTTTACAGCGACTATGCTGTTTGCACAAGAAGCCGGAAAAACCGGTGAACTGCTTAAAAATGAAATCAACAGCAAAAGCACAGCCCGATATCAAGAATCCTCAACCCGATCAAACACCAACAGCAACACCTCCAGCCGCGGTGATCAATTTGACAATTCATCGAATCGACAGTCTTCCCGTTCCAACAAGGGCAAGCGCGAAACAACACCGCGCTACCGATGGAATCAAAACTACGGTTATGCCGAAGTTTTTGTCAGAATCCCGGAAGGCGGACAATTTACCGTTGAAATCGGTAACCAATCGATGACCAATGAATCGGGTAAATTCCGTTTTTTTGATTTGAATTCTGGGACAATGTCCATTTCGATTTATGAAGACGGATACCTGCAGTATCGCAGTCAAATTCAAGTGCGCAACGACAGCCGATTGGTACTGGATTATTTTACCAACTACGGACTGTACTTACTCGATAGTTATACTATAAAAGGTCAACAATACGGTTTTAATCAATGGGATGATGTTTGGAATAATCCTTATAGTCCCGAAAATTGGGAAGTTGGAAATTCCAATACCCAGATTATGGATAAATTATCATTTGACAATTTCGTAAAGTACCTCAATAAAACCACCGCCTTTGACAAAGAAAAGCTTGCCCTATTACAGCAACAAGCAACCGTAAATTTGTTTACAGCACAGCAGATCAAAACCCTGTTGAAAACCTTTAGTTTTGACGATCAAAAAGTAGAAGCCGGTAAGTTACTATATCCAAGATGCAATGATAAAGTCAATTTTTATATCGTTTACGATAGCTTTACCTTTGACAGCGGTAAAAAACAGTTGATGAATTATGTGTCTAATCTGCGCTAATACTACCCTATCAAACTATTGGATTCCTGATCGCAGTGCGGTATACCGTCTAGGCTTTACAAATAGTTAATACCAAAGGCTATCCGGTTCGGATAGCCTTTGGTATTAAAAGAAGTCGACCTATAACGAAACACTCCACGGGTAGTCCCTGCATCGAATCCGACACCCCAAGCGTACACTTCTCCACAGACCATAGCCTTTGTGTCCAAATGAAGCATCACCTTCCAAATCGATCAATTCGACATACAGAGTTGATTGAGTATCGCTGATACTTACAAGACCAAATAATGTTGCATCTAACCGCTGTTAACTCCAAATTAAAAAATAAGATGATGCACGCGCATCAGGGAATCACAAAAACTGAGATATTATCGGTTAGTTATCGAAAAACACCTACAAATACTTGATAAAATTTGATTAATAGTTATTAAAATACAATAATATTATATAAATTTGATTGGCTCATATTTTATAATTTTTTCACACGGAGCTATAATCTTCATCTTTGAAAGCGCTTCTCAAATGGTAGTCATATGAAAAATAAGTTTTTGATCTGTATATGTAGTATTCTTAGTTATAGTGCTTATGCTCAAATAGGAATCGGAACTTTACAGCCGGATAAATCATCGGCTTTAGAAATTAAATTCAGCGACAAAGGGGTGCTGTTATCCCGTGTTGCCCTTAAAAGCATCGATGACATTACCACTATAGCAAACCCCACTCATTCTTTAATCATATACAATACGGCGACAACATTGGATGTTACACCGGGATATTACTATTGGAATGAAACAACAGGAAAATGGGTTCGATTACTTGATGCGGTATCTCCAACGGACGGATGGCGTTTAAGCGGAAATAGTGGTACCGTTGCTGGCGAGCATTTTATCGGTACTACCGACGACACTGATGTGGTTTTCAAGAGAAACACCATTCATGCGGGATTACTGACGCAAGCCACGTTCAACACCTCTTATGGAGTCAATTCGTACAAGGGTAGCATGGCGGGTAGTTTTAACGGTCGTTATAATACGGCTATAGGCTACAACAGCCTTCACGGAAATTCGCAGGGTTTGGTAGTCGGTCATGACAATGTTGCTTTAGGAGCCAATAGTTTGTCTAATAACTACAATGGCGCAGCAAATACCGCCTTGGGCTCAGCGGCTATGAAAGGCAACACCAACGGGAGCAATAACACGGCCAGCGGTCACGAAGCCCTCGTTACAAATTCCACTGGCAATAATAACGTCGCCAATGGAGCATTTAGCTTAAATCGAAATAATGGCGATGAAAATGCTGCGGTAGGTACTTCGAGTATGTCGTCAAATGAGACCGGTTCGTACAATGCTGTGATCGGAAGCCGAGCCATGCAAACCAATACCCAAGGCAACAACAATACGGCGATGGGGTTTGAAGTAATGCACAAAAACAAAGACGGTAATAACAATACTGCTGTCGGATATCAAAGTATGCTGATCAACACTACGGGAAGCGGCAATACCGCCATCGGATACCAATCTGGACCCACGGTATACAATCTGACCAATACCACTGCCATCGGTAACGAAGCAACCGTGCAAAATTCCAACAGCATACAGTTGGGCAATGACGCTGTCACCACTATCGCTGGGCAAGTGGCATTCACAACAACTTCTGATCGCCGTTATAAAGACGCCATCAAACCGCTGCCTTTGGGACTCGATTTTATCAATAAACTTCAGCCTGTTGAGTATATCCGTAAAAACAATGACTCTAAAACCAAAGAATGGGGACTTATCGCACAAGATTTGCAACAAACCCTTCAAACAATGCAGTATAGCGACGCGGGACTGCTTAGTGTTGGTGCCGATCAAAAGCAGATGCTGACACTGCGATATAATGATCTCATAGCACCGCTGATCAAGTCTATTCAAGAACTGACTCAAAGCAAGCTAGAACTTCAACAGGCAAATAGCGCGCAAAAAGAGCGTATTGACCAACTCGAGAGCGATTTAAGTCAAATTAAACAATGGATCGAACAGCTTAAAAACAAACCCTAGTTTGTCCTAAAGCCCAACTATGCTATAACTGAAGGTTCGACAACTGCATGATTTTGCCATTTATTCATCAGCAACTTTTCGAGTTGCTCAATCTCTTTGTGGTAAATAGTCTTCTTTCTCGTTCCAAAATAGAGGGTGTTTTCCAAGGGGATAGTGCCCTCCCATATCAGTTTAATCTTTCCCGCCGCAATGGCTTCGCGACATAAAAAATCAGGAACTACGGAAAATCCCGTATTATCGCTTAAACATCGAATAATCGAGCTGATATTGGGAACAATATAATTGGGGCTAAAATCCGGATGTTCGCCAAAATGCGTTAACCAAAAGTTTTTTAAGTGATCCATATCGGCTGCCGTGCTATACCAAAGCTGCTGCTTTAGTAAAGTCGCTACCTCCTTTATTTTGTCTACCGCTAGCAACTGCTCTATTTCAGCGGTGGACGTATTATTACCGGCAACCAAAACGATTCTTTCCTTGGAAAAAGGTCGATAGGCTAAGTTTAACTGAGTTCCGATTTGCGGGGTTATAATCAGATCCAACAGCCCGTTATCCAGATCTTGCTGCATCTGAGGATAATCGCCAAACTTGATGATCAGATTAAAGGGCAAACTCGCGATATGCTCCTCTAAGGTATATTGAAATGTTTCAAAACACATACCCACACTAATCGTCACTCGCTCCTCCTTAGAACGCTTATGAAAGTGCTGCTCCGCATTTTCCATCTTTTTCAACGGCTCAAATACCCAATTATACAAGATTTTGCCCTTTTCGGTCGGAACCATTTTTCGAGCCGAACGATCAAATAACTTATTGCCCGTATAGGATTCCAACGAATTTAAATGCAAACTGACCCCCGGCTGTGAAATAAACAACTGCTGAGCCGCAGCCGATAAGGTACCCGTCTCATAGATCGCTTTAAAAGTACGAAGCCATTCCAAATTCCATCTCATAACCATAATTTATATGATACAAATGTATGGTTTAAATTATTTTATTCATAGAAAACAAGATTTAAATTTACTGAGAAAATGCTTGATAATTAAATACGTATCCCATACACCTTTAATATACAAATAGTTAATATAAGAAGCAAGCAAAAAGCGATTTTATTTCTACGGCTCCAGTCAATGGCAAAATCAACCGTATCTTTTTGAAATGCAATTTTTTTTAATATCATCATTATGATACAAGTGTATTATTTAAGTTATTTTTATAAGACATAAATATAATAGATCTTTGCAGTATCAATAATTAAAATAATGAAAATGGAGAATATATTTATTATAAATGGCGGACAAACCTTTGCACACTCCGGTGGATTATTTAATAATAGCCTGACGCAATGGAGCCAAGAAACCTTAATTGAAAACGGTTTTAACGTACGAATAACCAACATCAATGCGGATTATGATGCCAATATCGAAGTGGAAAATTTTAAATGGGCCGACATCATTATTTATCACACACCGATCTGGTGGTTTCAAGTACCGAATCGATTAAAAAAATACATTGATGAAGTCTTTACAGCAGGCCATAATAACGGTATTTACGCTAGTGATGGGCGAAGCAGAAGCAATCCCGACATCAATTACGGAACTGGTGGTTTGATGCAGGGCAAGAGGTATATGGTCACCTCCTCTTGGAATGCTCCCCAAACCGCTTTTACCTTAGCTGGAGAGTTTTTTGATCAGCACAGTGTTGACGAAGGGGTGTTATTTGGTTTTCATAAAATGAACCAATTCGCTGGATTAACGCGAATCGATGGGTTTCACTTTCACGATTTGGAAAAGAACGCCACCGCAGTGCGCATCGAAAATTATCGGGTTAGTTATATAGAACACCTTTCGAAACAAATCATCAATCAAAAACAATTGGTATGAGTATCCATTTAACCGCAATTATCAAAGTAAAACCAGAATACCGTGCTGCCATTAGTCAACTTTTAAACAATATGGTTGATAAAACCAAGAGGGAGAAAGCCTGTTTGCAATACGATCTCCACCAGAGCATCAGCGATCCAAATATTTTTGTGTTCCATGAATTATGGAGCGATCAATCCGGCTTAGATCACCACAATCAGCAGGAATATATCAAAGAATTTGGCCGTTTTGCGCCGTCGAAACTACAAGAGCCGGTTCAACTATATCTGACTCAAAAAGTTTAGGAAAAACAGAAGACAAACGAGACATTTTTTGCACTTTCTACCTTCTTATAAAAGCTTTAAGCGATAGTTGGAAGGCCGTAAAGTCGAGTAAATCAACGCGATCAAAGATTATTCTCACGTCTGTTCGATTTACCCCAAAAAAAATCTCCCTAAGCAGAATTGGAAGCCTGACATAGGGAGTAACGTTGATCAAATAACAAACTTAATCAACACTGCAATATTATGACTTTGATTTGGTTTTAGGGCGGTTTTTTAAAGTTTTTATTTATTTATTTTTACGGCAACGATCAAAACAGCTAAACACAGAGTTATCAGTATTTTACCATTCAAAAAAATCTAAGTTATTTTTGAATTCTCCCCTAAAATTGATAATCCGATCCAAAAAGCCCTACAAAACTGCCTCTACTTCCCGTTTAAAACGTCGAGTAGCGGCAGTTTTTGTAAAAAACTTGACTGAGAATCTGGAGGCAGTATTCGAAAACTCGACGGTATTTTGTGATTTATAAAATAGTCGAAACAAAAATTCCACTTATATTTACCGCAGTTTTAGATTATCCCTTAATATAAGGGATTCTAACTTTAGTTTTAACTTTCAATCTCCATATAGGAGGCGTTCTATTGCTTTTACGAAGCACTAACTGACTTTACAAATAATTGATTTTTTCATGATACAAGATTTACAGCACAAAATTGATATGAAAACAAAGCCCCTAGGTTCTTTAGGGATACTTGAAAACATCGCTTTACAGATCGGATTGGTTCAACAGAGCCTGACTCCGGTTTTAAACAAACCTACGGTAGTTATTTTTGCTGGTGACCACGGAATCGCAGCAGAAGGAGTTAGCGCTTACCCGCAAGAGGTGACTTATCAAATGGTGCTGAATTTTTTAAATAAAGGAGCCGCCATCAACGTTTTTGGCCGTCAAAACGATCTGGCCATCAAAATTGTCGATGCCGGAGTTAAATATGACTTCGAATCCCATCCCGATTTAATTGATGCTAAGATCGCAAAGGGCACAGGCAATTTCTCAATCGAAAAAGCCCTGACGGCAGATCAAGTACAAATGTGTTTTAGTAAAGCAGATCAAATCGTTACAGCGATTTTTGAGTCAGGCTGTAATATCATCGGATTTGGAGAAATGGGAATTGGAAATACCTCTTCCGCTGCGATGATCATGAGCAGCATTTGCCATCTCCCCCTGGAGATCTGTACCGGAAAAGGAACAGCCAGCAATAACGATCAATTGGCCAACAAACTTCGTATTCTCAAAGAATGTCAAAGCTTTCACGGAATCGTTAGTGACCCTATGGAGGTACTCGAAACATATGGCGGATTTGAAGTGGCTCAAATATGCGGTGCTATGCTCAGTGCGTATAAAAAGAATATGTTGATTATGGTAGACGGTTTTATTACTACAGCAGCCTATTTAATTGCGGTACACCTCATTCCCGAAATAAAAAATAACGCGATATTTTGTCATTTATCGGACGAATCCGGACACCAACAGCTGTTGGCATATTTGGAGGCTGATCCGTTGGTGAGTTTGCGAATGCGCCTTGGCGAGGGTACGGGATGTGCTGTTGCCTATCCCCTAATTAAAAGTGCCGTCCATTTTTTAAATGAAATGGCTAGTTTTGAAAGCGCTGGTGTATCTACTAAAAACAACTGATGAAAACCGAATTGAGAATATTTTTTACGGCATTGATGTTTTACACGAGAATTCCCTGCCCGAAATGGGTGGGTTATAGTCCCGAGCTACTGAACAAATCAACGCGGTATTTCCCTATGGTGGGGTGGATTGTCGGAGGGCTGTCGTTTGTCGTATACTATTTATGTAGCTTTGTATTTAGCATCGAAATCGCTGTACTACTTTCATTAGCAGCCGGGGTGTTTATCACAGGAGCCTTTCACGAAGATGGATTCGCCGATGGATTTGATGGATTCGGCGGCGGTTGGAACAAATCGCGCATTTTAGATATTATGAAGGACAGCCGGATCGGGACTTACGGTTCCGTAGCCTTGATCTTTTTGTTTGCCTTAAAATTTTTTGCACTTAGCGAAATACTCGTCATCACAACTTTTAATCCACTGCTGATAGCCCTACTATTTATCAACTATCATACGCTTGCCCGATTTACAGCTATCAATATCACCTTCACCTCTAGTTATTCGCGAGAGGATGAAAGCAGCAAGTCCAAACCCATCGCAAAAGCGTATTCGTATAAGGAAGTACTCGGTGTATATATATTGGGGTTACTTCCTCTGTTTGCATTGAGTTTTTATCACTGGCCTTTTGTGCTAATTTTACTGCCGCTCTTTGCGGTTTATTATTTTTGTCAACGCTACTTCAACAAGTGGATTGACGGTTATACCGGTGACTGCCTCGGTGCAGTAGAACAGCTATCGGAAATCATTATTCTCTTAAGTTATTTAGTGCTATGGAAGTTTATGTAGTCCGACATACCGCAGTTGCCGTTGATAAAGGAATTTGTTACGGACAAACTGATGTAGCGTTGAGTCCCGACTATGTCAGTCACATCCACGATGTACAAACGCGAATAGCCGAAGATTTTGATCAGGTTTACAGTAGTCCACTAAATCGATGCCGCCTACTGGCAGAGCAATTGTCTACAAATTCAGTGATCTGTGACGATGCATTGATGGAAATGAATTTCGGTATTTGGGAAAATACCCCCTGGGAAAGTATGGACCCCCTTTTAAGCAAAGCGTGGATGGAAGATTTTGTCTACACCAAAACCCCCGAAGGAGAAAGTCTCGAGTTACTCTATATACGGGTAAGCGCCTTTGTCGAACAACTGCGAAATCAACCCCATAAAAAAGTCGCAATAGTTACTCACGCTGGTGTGGTACGTTGCATCTGGGCCTATTTATTGGATATTCCGTTGCAAAACATCTTTAAAATCCCCATAAACTACGGTGAAGGTATGGTTTTTAAACTTGGAGAGACCAAGGAATTGGATCAAATTGTAAAGATGGTTTTTTAGTAATCAGTTGTCGAAATTCGAATTTCGAAATTCGAATTTCGCTTCACAAATCACGAGTCACAAATCACGAGTCACAAATCACGAACAACGAATCACGAACAACGAACAACGAATCACGAACAACGAACAACGAATCACAAAAATAGGTTTTGGAAATCGGGATCGTACATCACGGTTCCCGATTTCCATACCTACCTATACTTGCTGGGTCTTATGAAGGAACCTTTCTAGCGGTTTCCCGTTCCCAAATTCGATGTGCTTTTAAGGCTTGAATAAATTGTTGGTCGAAGTCTGTACCGTTTTGAATCAGTAAACCTTTATCTGCTTTTTTATTGTGAAAATAGGTTTCTTCGATCAATTTTTCCATGCTTTTTGCGAATCCAATAAGCTTACAATGGCGGTATGCCTCATTAAGAAACTGGAAGAAGTCGGGTTCATCCGCTAATTTATCCAAGTGTTTGCCAGCTGGAACATAAACCGCATCGTATAATACCGAGGCTTCGGTTAAGTAACTGTGCTGAATATTTTCCGTACCGCCTTCCATAAATTTTAAATCACCAACCTTATTAGAGATTAAGCAAGCCTGTGCTCCCTGACTTTCCAAAGCTTTCTTCAACAAATCTATCGAAGCTTTAGAAACGCCATCAGCTACTAAAAACGCCACTTTTCGCGTGGCAATCGTCGCTTTATCGGGATCGGTTCGCATACTTAAAGCCGCAGATTTAAGAATTTCTGGCTTCGGAGGTACTATAGGATAATTCGGATGATTTTGTTTGGCGAATTTAATGGTCAATTCATCCAATCCCTTAGGTATAGCTAAACCCAAATTCGCCGCTACTTTGGCCGTTAAATCACCATTGATTTGAGATAGAATTCCCAAATACCGCTTGCGGATATCAATCCGATTAACCTTACTCAATTCAAAACTATAAGCATTAACTATATGTTGCTGTTCTTCTGGAGTTTGACTGTTGAAAAACAAACTGGCTTGCGTAAAATGATCGGCAAAACTCTCGCTTCGACCGCGTATTTTCTTTCCATCTACGGGTTCGGCATGCGATACAAACGCCTTTTCTCCTTTCATCATCGCTTGATACGGACAACCGTTGCCTATGCTATTAGGGAAATACGCCGTTTCTCCCTTGGCAATAGTGGTACGCATAAACCCATCACGCTGGTTATTATGTACCGGGTTGATCGGTTTGTTGATCGGCAGTTCCTGATGGTTAGCGCCGCCCAATCTATAAATCTGTGTATCGGAATACGAGAAAAGTCTGCCTTGTAAAAGCGGATCGTTCGAGAAATCAATACCGCGTACTACACGCCCAGGATGAAATGCCGCCTGCTCTGTTTCTGCAAAGAAATTCTCTGGATTTCTATTTAAGGTCATTTTTCCAATAATCTTAACCGGTACCAACTCTTCTGGAATTAGTTTTGTAGGGTCTAAAAGGTCAAAGGAGTAACGGTGTTCATCCTCTTCGGGTACGATTTGAACCCCGAGTTCCCATTCCGGAAAATCTCCACCATCGATCGCATCAAATAAATCTTGTCTATGGAAATCGGAATTGAATCCCGAAATTTTCTGAGCTTCGTTCCATGCCACACTGTGGACACCCAATAAGGGCTTCCAGTGAAACTTGACAAAATGAGCCTTTCCGGCTTCATTAACCAATTTAAAGGTATGAACGCCAAATCCTTCCATCATACGCAAACTACGCGGAATTCCTCTGTCAGACATCACCCACATCACCATATGTGCCGCTTCGGGCATTAGGGATACAAAATCCCAAAAGGTATCGTGAGCCGATGCAGCCTGTGGAATCTCATTATGGGGTTCGGGCTTAACGGCATGAATCAAATCTGGAAAATTCATCGCGTCCTGAATAAAAAATACCGGAATATTATTTCCAATCAAATCAAAATTGCCCTCATCAGTGTAGAATTTTACCGAAAATCCACGTGCATCACGCGCCAAATCAGTTGATCCCCGAAAACCAGCAACCGTCGAAAAACGCAAAAACAACGGGGTCTTTTTTCCCTTTTTAGACAAAAAACTCGCACAACTGTACTGAGATAAGTCCTCATAACATTCAAATACTCCGTGAGCACCCGTGCCACGTGCGTGAACCACACGCTCAGGGATGCGCTCGCGATCAAAATGTGCCAGTTTTTCCCTAAAAATAAAATCCTCGGTTAGACTCGGCCCACGCTCTCCCACTTTTAAAGAATTGTTATTGTCGTTGATCGCAACGCCATCATTGGTAGTCATTACTCTATTGGATGCATCCACTTCAAATTGACTCAATTGATTCTTTTTCGAATCGCCGGATAAATTTCCTTTTTCATTCATACTATTTGATTTTGGTTAAAGAATGTTTAATTTACAACAAATAAACCTTGATATTACATAAATCAAAAAATATAACCTTAAATAACCAATGATTTAATAATTTTTTCCAAAAAAGTTCTTATAAAACTTTGCTGATATCAGCGTTTTATAAGGCTCGAAACACCCGGGTCTCTATGTGATTTAAACCCAAATTTGGCGAAATTGCTCTGATTTTTGCGATACCAGGCCCCTTATGATTACCAACTGGCAGGGGACTTCTCCACAGATGTGTACTGTTGCGTTTAGCATCTACCATAGGGGAAGTATTTGCATTTTTATAACGCCCCTGATCCTGTAAAGCTATTAATCGCTGGTATGCCGGATCCACGCCTTCAAAATATTGCATGGCTGACCAAGGACCGTCATCAAAACTGATTTCTACCTGAGTATTTTGATCCGCCGCAAATACATTGACATAGATGTAGTTATCATTTAAATGATGTAGCGACTGATCCCAGTCTTTATATTCTGGGGACCAAATCGACATTTGTTTGGATTCACTCCGCCCCGACACTTTATATCGCAATTGCTGATTTCCTCCTTCATTATATACATGCCAATAACCTTTCCATGTACCATCATACATCATAGCAAACGGAATTCCCTCTATATCATGCGGTCCCTGCCACCACGCTCCACATACGGCTCCCGCCACCAATTGATGTATCGCTGGATTGTTTTTGCGTTCAAAATAGTTGTGATATTGAGTGTGGGTATGACCTGCTGCTATAAATACTTGGGGATGCTCAGCAAATATTTCCAGAAAATCGTTTTTATCCTCCATAAATTCGACAGGAATATGCATCATTACCGTAATTTTCCGATCTTTAAACTCCTGCAATAGCTTTTCTAAAAACACTTTTTGCCTGGCGTCTATTCCTCCTACGTACTCCTTATCGCTAACTGGAATGATATTGTTTAAAACTACGATCAACTGTTCGCCATATTCCAATGCATAATAGGATGGTCCAAATACTCTTTTAAAACTGTCATCGCGTTGCTCGAGCTTTTCCTTACCGAAGTTTAAGTCGTGATTTCCGGCTACATAATAAATCGGAGCACCAATTAATCCTAATGATTGGGCTAAGGGTTCAAAAACTTCAAGATTGTCAAAAACCAAATCTCCGAGTGGGAAAATCAAATTAGGAGGATCTTTGGCAAGTTCTTCTACCACTAATTTTTCTACATGATGTATGTCGTCCATGACATCAACTTGTAAATCACCTAATAATACGAAATCACTGCGTTTGCTTTCGTCCTGTTTATAGAGCGGAAAATCGTAAACCGATTGAACACCTATACTATCAATTGGAATAAAAAACTCCACCCTATTATGTTTATTTAACGGCGACTGAAAACCGGAGGGTTTGATGATAAAAACGGAAAGATCTGCAAGCCCTTCTATTTGATATTCGCCCTGAACATTGGTGCTTACTAAATCCCGTCCATTACTCACTAAAACTCCAGACAATAGGGGTTCACCAAGATCGTACACCTTATTTCTATTACTATCTTCAAACACTTTACCGCGAACTGAAACACTTTGAGCATCAGCATGAAGCAATCCAAATACACAACATAAAACAGTTCCTAAATAGTTCATTTATTTCTTTTTTAGCTTTAGCAATTTGACGATTTTTTGATGTACTTCATTGTTTTCATATACTCCACTAAATTGACTTGAATGTGGACCGTATGCAAAGATTGGAACCATTACCCCAGTATGATCGTTAGAAATAAAATCTCCTTCTATATAACTTTTAACCACATCTCCTTGAGGTATAGCAAAACCCGAAGTTTCATGATCGGCGGTAATGATCACCAAGGTTTCTCCATCTTGATCTGCAAATTTTAGAGCCTCCGCGACTGCTTTATCGAAATCAATACCTTCTGTGACTATACCACCCGTATTATTAAAATGCCCATACGAATCAATTTTTGCGCCTTCCACCATCAGGAAAAAAGGTTTTTTCTTCGCCGATAAAAAATTTATACCATGTTTTGTAGCCTGTGCTAAGAGATCACCTCTACCATCAATAATCCCGGGTAAAGAACCCGAACTTAAAAAAATACCTGCTTTATCAGCTGTTGTTTGAGATAATGTCGAAACCTCATCCATCATGGTGAAACCACTTGCTAGGTCGACATCCTTAAATTTATTTTTACCCGCACCGATAAAAAGAGCGAGTTTACTGGTCAATAGATCTTTTGCTATCAGACTCTCCTGATCTCTATCCAATTGATGAGCATAAAATGAAGCTGGTGTAGCTCCGGTAATTTCATCGGTGGTTATACATGCTGTATTGAATCCATTTGGAGCTAATAGTTCTGTTATATTTTGAATCGGTAATCGATTAATTCCCATGCCAATAGAACGATTATAGGTTTTTTGCCCTGTGGCTAGCGCAGTACCTCCCGCAGCGGAATCAGTAGTGAAGTCGTCCGCAGCTTGAGTTTTAATCAATCCCATACTCCGTAATTGTAATAAGGATAGATCACCGCGATTGGCTAAGGCAGCAGCGGATATTTGTGTTAATCCATTTCCATCGCCAATCAATAAAATCACATTTTTTATCGCCGTAGTTTTATTGTCACTCTTAAAAGTAGGTCTATAAACTTCTGCAAAAAATTGATTGTGATAAACATTTTTATCGAGGCGATCTAAATACGTTCTAGCTTGATACGGTTGATCGGTGTTTATGATATCAACACCCATATCTACAAAGGCTTTCCATGCTGTTTTCCCATCAGGAGTTCCCCAAAACCGTATCGATTTACCCATTTGATGAACCGTATTGATCACCTCTTGTACCTGTAACCTTTCTCCTTCGACCATGCGTCCTTTACCATTCCAAACCGAATAATCTCTAAAGTTTAAACTGACCATCGCAACTTTATCCCAAATCGCTTTATTAGCTAATGGTTCTAAACTTTGGTAATCAATTTGTACATAATTCGGTACCGTAATAAAATCTTCTAAAGCCGGTTTTTGCCCCGAAATAATAAACACTAAGTTTTGTTCGAAGATGGTCGTTTCATACTTTTTTAAAATAGGCAATAACAACTTCATCGATGCGTCAGGGTTTCCTTTAAAATCAATTAAAAAATGAAGGTTTTTTGCTGAGCCAATTTTCAAATCTAATGCGGAAACCAAAGGTTTTAAATATAAACTTTCCAAAGTTCGAGTTCCATCAATGTCTTCTTTATCATGAGCCACAAATAGAGTTCCCTTATCCAAAATCAAGTCCACTTCTATCGATTGTAAACCATTGGAGTAGGCATTCCAAAAAGGTGTTTGTTGTTGATAGTCGTTGTGAGAATGTATTTTGACTGTTTTGTCTTGACCGTTAGTGGCCCATACTACAAAGAGTAATGCTACTGATAAAATGATTTTTTTCATATAAATAATTATTGCTCTAAAATCAGTGTATCGATTTTAGCTTTATCGTGAATTGTTTTTAAAACTGCTTCATAAAAGAGCCGCCAGTAAACGGCGGCCCTTGTTTGAAAAATAAAATTACCAACCGTGATTTTGGCGAATGCCCGATGAAAGCACTGCTTTATTAGGGATCGGCCATACCTGCATATAGCTTTTATCAAAATTTCTTGTTTTCCAAATCACTCCAACTTCAAAACTGGAATCTGGATTTGAGCGATCCTTGTAAATCCTCCCATACAAAGGTTTGTTATAGGTTTGTTCCGCATCTCCCCATCGAACCAGATCAAAGTGTCTATTGGCAAATTCTCCTGCAAGTTCTACTCTGCGTTCGTGTTTTAAATCACTCATAGTCGCGGCTGACTTGGGCTTTAGGCCAGCACGTTGTCTTACTAAATTTAGTGATTCATCTCCATTTTGACCAGACATGATCTGAGCTTCAGATTTCATCAGCAACACCTCAGCATAACGCATTAAAGGCACGTTATAAACCGTAGTAGGCTTGTTTCCATTGGTATTGATAAAAGTACCTAACGCATTTTCGAATTGGTATTCATACATATACTTATTGAATTGAAAACCCGAAAGTGAATTTTCTGAACTGTACCGCTTTGATTTTCCAAAGTAGGTCAATTCATCCCCAAAACTCAATATGGTAACTTTTTTTCTAGCATCTCCCTCTTCAAACTCTTGATACAAACTTTCTGTTGGTGTAAAATATCCCCAACCGTTGTAGGTTCCCCAGCCTTTATTTTCGAGCATACAGCCCGGTAATATACTACCACCTTCGATACCTGAATTGACGGACCAGATATACTCTGAGGTCCAGTTGTTCAAATGACTGTGTAGTAGTCTGAAATCCTGATCGGGTTTTGCTGTATAGATCAAGGCCCTGCCCGACCCGGAATTAGTTACTTCATCACAATATTTAATCACCTCCTGATACTTACTCGAATCGTATTGACTCCAATATAAATACGTTTTAGCGATATAGGCCAAGGCTGCGTCTTTATGAGCACGTCCGTAATTTGCACCGGAGAACTCGGTAAAAAGCGTCAATAACTCGGCAGATTTTGTAAAATCTTCCACTATAAAGCGATAATTCTCGATCACACTTTTAGGCCTTTCAAAACCGCCGGCAGCTTGCTCCATATTCCGTTCTGTAATTATGGGAACTCCTCCATTTTGCCCATCATCGCCATAAGTATGTGCCAGCCAGAAATAGTGAAATGCTCTCATAAAATAAGCCTCTCCTAAGATTCTTCTTTTTAACTCTTCATTGATATTCATAGCTGGAACGTGAGCAATAATATCATTCGCTCTACGAATAATTTTATACGAATTCAAATAAATATCACTGACGTAGTTTTCATCGCCATTCATATTAAAATTTTTGATATTATCAGCAGTGGCATTTAACCGTCCTGTAACCATATCATCAGAAGCATTGATGTACCAGAAAAACCCGCGACCAAACATTTCGTCATGATTCATCATCTGATACAAACTGTTTGACGCCTCAATAGCATCTTGTTCACTTTTCCAAAAATTCTCGTAAGAGGCATTTCCCTTTGGATCCAATTCCGTAAAATCAGAACTGCATGAACCGAAAGTCATCACCAGCATTAGTCCCATTGCAAGGCAATATTTTGATAAATTATATTTTTTCATTTGTAGTATATATCTTTAAATTAAAATCAGCAGTTATCCCCTATTTTCAACGGCACTTCACCAGGGCAAATCCGTTGTTAAAGTCATTTCTAAATTCTAGCTCTTGTTAAAATGTAAATAAAAATCCTCCTGATATGGTACGCGCAACTGGATACTTAGCTACATCCAAACCGACACCTCCCACTTCAGGATCAATACCTTGATATCCCGTTATAGTTAATAGGTTCTCGCCAGAAATATACAGTCTTAAACTCGTATTAGCCGAAAGGTTTTTCATCAAAGACTCCGGTAGGGTATAACCTAGCGTGATGTTTTTTAATCGCAGGTATGAAGCATCTTCCAAGTACCAACTTGAAGTAGTACCATAATTTTGATTATCATCTTTGGTAGAAACCCTAGGAATACTTGTATTGGTGTGCTCTGTTGTCCATGCTCCCTGCACTCGGCTATCTAAATTATATCCTTGTTGTGAAGCGTTATAAGCTGTAAATTTGTATCCATTAAAAACCTTTACATCACCAACTCCTTGGAAAAACATACTTAAATCAAAGTTTTTATAATCTAAATTCAAACCAAAACTATACGTAATCTTCGGTATATAGGCATCCATAAATTCCTTATCCGCATTATCAATCTTACCATCGTTATTACTGTCTTTGAAGATCAGGTCACCCGGTTTTGCATTGGGTTGAATTAAACTACCGTTAGCACCTCTGTGATTGTTAATTTCTTCTTGCGATTGGAATATTCCTAAGTACGGAACAAGATAGGTTCCATACAGTGATCTTCCCACTACAGAGCGATAGGGATTTAAAGTACTGCGTACATTATCATTATGAGCGATATAATCAATACCACTTTGGTTATATCCGTCCAGATTGACCAGCTCATTTTCAAGAAAACTAGTATTCCCAAAAATCTTGTAATTTACATTACCTATTTTATGGTTAAAACTCAAAGAAAGCTCTAAACCTTTGTTGAGCACTTCCCCTCCATTGACATCTGCCGCTGCAGTACCGTGGTGTGCATCTTCCAAACCAGGAATAATCATTCCCTTTGTGCGCTTTGAAAAATAATCTGCTACTAGGTTTAATTTTCCATTAAAGAAAGCGGCATCTAGTCCCAAATCCCAAGATTCTGAGGTTTCCCATTTTAACTCGGGATTGGATTGTCGATTGATGTAAGTTCCTTTACTGTCCAAAGCAGCATCCTCTCCCATAATGATATTGGTACTGCTCAACGGAACATCGAAAGAATAATAGGCTACGGAATTGATGTTTCCAATTTGTCCCCAGGAAGCGCGAAGTTTAAATTCATTAATAGCTTTTATATCGAAGAAGTTTTCTTGTGATATACGCCATCCTACAGAAGCTGAAGGAAAGGTTTCGGATTGATTGTTCTGAGCTAAACGCGAAGTTCTATCCCGACGTAAACTGGCTGATAAAAAGTATTTATCGTCAAAATTATACATCGCTCGTCCAATTACTGATGTCAAGGCATCGTCATAAATCTCTGTTTCGGGTTTGCGGATCACTGAAGCATTACTCATATAATGGTTAAAGGGCTCTTCACTACTGAATCCCTCTCCCTGTTGGGAGTAAAAATCATAAGTTGTCTTTTGAGCAGAGTGAATTGCAGTCAAATTTAGATCGTGTTTTCCAAAAGTTTTTTGATACGTCAACTGATTGTCCCAAATCCAATGCCTTTTGTTATAATTACTCTCAAACAAGTAGTTGTTTAAATTACTTCGCCCTAATTCTGGTACTTTTGGTGTAAATTTCTTATATTTATTAGTGGTATAGTCGTAACTGTATGTCGTTTTGAAATTTAGCCCTTCTAAGATGTTATAGTTCAAGTATACATTCGCATTAATAAAATTGGTGGGACTCTCAATAGTAGGGCGCATTAATAAAGCTACGGGATTGTAAACATCTCCGTAAGCACCCGCAAAAGCAGCTAAATCCTGAGGCACGACTCCACTGAAATCTCCCTTTTCGTCATAAACTGCTGCTGCTGCGGGCATATAAAGTGCATTAACAATACTACCCGAATAGGAATTTGTGGTATTGGTTCCAACGGCTTCCGTATTGGAATAATAGATATTTTGCCCTATAGTAAGCTTATCGCTTAGATTCATATCTGACTTCACTCTAAAATTATAACGTTCCGAAAAAGTACCTATCAATGTTCCCTCTTTTTTATTGTATCCAAAGGAAGTCATATAGTTACCCTTTTCCGATCCTCCTGAAATGTTAGCATCGACGTTATAGATCGCAGCTGTTCTAAAAATTTCATCCATCCAATTGGTTCGCGTGGTTTGCCCCCAGGGATTTGCCTTAGGATCATGAGCACTTTGTCTGGGTGCACCGGCATTATCTGCGGCTTGATTATAAATAACCGACTGACCTTTTGCATCTAATGGCGTTGGCAAATTTGTTGCCGTTTGCATACCGGTATACATATTTAAAGATACTCGTGTTGCCCCTGGTTTTCCTTTTTTAGTAGTGATAACAATAACCCCTGAAGACGCTTGTGCTCCATAGATCGCAGCAGCAGCTGCGTCTTTTAAAATAGAAACTGACTCGATATCACTAGGACTAATTGGAGGTCCGTAGTACGGCACTCCATCAACTACCGTTAAAGGTTCTTCGTTTGCCAACGATCCCGTACCTCTAATCACAATTTTACTGTTCTCAGACGGATCTCCTCCCTGTTGCATTACACTAACACCGGCGACCTGTCCTTGCAAAAAATCACTTAAATTTGAAACCGGTCTCGAACTTAATTTCCCGATTTCATCCACCGTTGCAATAGAAGTCGTTATGTTCTTTTTTTTCGCGGCTCCATATCCGATTAACACCACTTCTTCTAATAGGTTATTATCATCTTCCAATACCAGATCAATCGTTTGATTACCTGCATAATTCGTCGAATGTTTCTTATATCCTAGATATTCTATCGATAAAACACCTTTGTCTTGTTTTAATCTAATGCTATAATTACCATCGATATCCGTAGTAGTCCAAGTGCTGTTGTCCTTGTTTGCGACTATGGTAGCAAAGGATACCGCTTGCCCATCTGATTTTGCAGTAACCCTACCTTTCACAACAACCTGTGCTTGTAACAAAGTAACCCCACACAAGTAAAAGAGTAGCGTAAATAAAAAGTGACGTTTCATAAGTTTTACTATTTTTGATTTGCTTCAAAACTATAGTAGCGAGCGATAGCAATAGGGTAGAAATCTTTCGAAAAGGTGGTTTTATATGACGTAATAGACCGAAAAACGACTCGCTTTAGAGTGTTTTTTTTGCAATAACAATGACTTAATATTCACTTAATCCCACTGCAACAATGGTTTCTTCTTTTTTATACGATGAGGGACTTACTTCGTAATGTTTTTTAAAAGTTTTACTAAAATATTTAGGATCATTAAAACCGCATTCAAAACTGATTTCTGATATAGTAAGATTCCCATATTGTAACAAACTTTCTGCTTTTTTTAAACGGAGTTGTATTAAAACCTCCGAAGGTGATACTTGTAAAATTTCTTTAAATATCCGATAACACTTCATCTTAGAAATCCCCAACTGTTGCGTTAATTGCTCGATACCAAAATCAGCATGCCCCAACTGATTACTCATCACTTCCATCGCTTTTCGCAAAAGTCTTTCATTGGGGGATTCCATTCTTTTTTCTTCTGCTACCACTTCACTATTCCACATATACGCCGTAGCCTCTTTGTTTTGCTTATCGTAGCTGATTCGCTTTTGAATCTTGTTTTCAATTATACTTTTATTGAGCGGTAAGTGAATAAAATCAGTCACCCCCAATTGTACCAATTGTTCTTGTAAAAAATAATCAACCTCCTCGGCAATATAAAAAATCAACAACCGCTGTTTATTTACTGTTTTCTGAATCCTATTAAACAAAGACAGTAAAGCATCTGATATTGGAATATTGTATAGAATTAAAGCATCAAACTTATAGTGTTCTACATTGCTAACCACTTCATTGATCTGGTTGTTGTAAATCAAATGATAACGCTCTTCACTTCCTAACAACTGTAGAACAAGTAAATGGTCTTGGTCTTCGGCATATACCAAAAGATTATTTTTATCTTTTGGTAAGATTTGTAACTCTTGTAAATAGATGTTCCAATCTTTTGCGGTGTTTTCTTGCGGTGTTTCGCTGGTCAAATCCAATGGCAAACGGATCAATACTCGAAAATCACGTTGCGACTGCTCTGTCAGACTACCACTTAAATCTTGAAGCAAAACAAAAAAAGCTCTATAATATGGACTAAAAAGGCTGTTGTCTTTCCAGTAAGTTTGAAGTAACTTACTTTCCGAAACAATCGAAACTTCCAGATGACCTTCGACGATATCAAAGGAAATTTCAATTTTCTCTTCCTGTTTCATATACTTACAGCAATCATTGATAAAGTATTTAAACAAGAATTTTAAACGCATTAAATCAATTTCCACTATTTGTCTATCGATACTGCTTTTCACATCAATGCTTACCAGAGTTTTCTTTTCAATATACTTCCATTCGTCGTCCAACCTATGAATCAAATCTTGTAGTCGAATACTGATTTTCTGCGGAGAGTCAAAATCTTTAATTTGCTCGAGATAATCCCATTCTCTAACCGTATCATACAAACCGATTACTTTACTCTTCGTATTATTGTGAATAGTGACTTGATCTAGACTTCCAAGGATCTCAACCAAGGATTTTTTGATCTTTGACAGCACAAAAACTCGAAATTTTTCAATTTCTATATCTGCATTTTTAAAACGACTATGCAGTTCTAAAACTTCTTTTTGCTGCTTTAAAATTTCACCATTTAGATTGTCGAGCTGTATATACTGTTGTCTGATACTCTCCTTCTGAAATAATACTTCCGCGGTGCGCAATGCCACTTCTTTCTTTAAGGCTTTTTCGCGTTGTATAACGATTTGTTGCTTTCTTTTATACCTCCATACAAACAAAGAGATCAGAGTCGCAATGACTATTAGTATAAAAAAGGGGTTGGCGTAAAAGGGTTTACGTATGACAAACGATTTGGAAAACACTATTTCTTTTTTTGTTCCTAAGGTGTTCCTAACTTGTATGTGGTATGTATTTGCCGCTAATTTATCTAGTACGATATCACTTTGTGGTAACACGCGCCAATCGTCAAATAATCCTTCAATACGATATTCAAATTGATTTTTTAGATAAGTATCAAAACCGATTGGATACAGTTCCATTTTTATATCATTTTCGTTAAATGCTCGCTCTATTAGTTCATTGAATGCGATTGGTTCTCCGTTAAAGACAATTTTAAAATGAGGAACCTCTTTGGGTATTTGTAATTTCTCTGCCTCAAATAGATTGACACCTCTATTTCCTGCAAACATCAATTTACCCCGAGCATTCTGATAGGCCGCTCCTTCGGAAAACTCTAGTCCTTGCCAGCCTTTATAGTTACTGAAATTTAAAATTTCCATGCTTTTTTTATCTATAGAAGCAATACCTTTAGTAGTACTAATCCATATTTTGTTTTTATAGGGTAGAAAACGGTATACCAAATGACTTGGTAAACCCTTTTCCTCTGTCAACTGGTGTTTTAGCTTTTTATCAGGTGTAAATACCGATATACCCCCCAAGGCTCCAACCCAGATGTCTTTTGAATACGGATCGACATAAGTGGCATAAATACTATTTCCCAAAACCCCCTCCTCTAGGCTTAGATGATTTATTTCACCTGAATCTATATTATAAAAAAGTACTCCTTCCTTTTCCGTAGCTAATAATAATTGCTTTCCATCTACTGAAATATGTCTAATATGATAGTTCATTAAGGTTTTTTGGTTCAGAAAAGGCACAAATTGTTGCTTGATTAGATCAAACTTGGCAATTCCACCCCAACAGGCAATCCATAAAAACTGCCCAGTTTCTTGAAAATGATAGTTGCGATTGTTGGTGAAATACGGCGTAGTAGCCTGCTCATAATAAATCTGTTCGCGCCCGCTGATTTGTACCACTCCCGCATAAGTTCCAATCCATACATTGCCATAACGATCCGTATGTAAACTGCGTATCCGCAACCAATCTGTATTCGCTTTTGCGCGTTCTAACTTATACGGAAAGAAAACACCGGTACGCTGATCTTGGGTGTATAAGCCTTGAGTATAATATCCCAACCACAACTTACCCTGCTGATCTTCAGTAATAGCCCTCACGGTTTCTGAAGGTAAAAACGGTTGCTCTTTATAATGCGAATAGATGGTTTCAATATCTTCGCTGCGATTCACCATCATAGCTATCCCTCCATCCTTTGTACCCAACCATATATTCCCCAATTGATCTGTATGTAAAACAACAATTTCATTACTCCTTAAACCAAGGGTATTGTATGGATCTGTACTATATCTCTTTTGAATCTGATATTTTCCATCAACGATACTTATATAATATAATCCCTCATCTTTTGTTGCTACCCAAAAATGCTGATCGCCCTCTTTTATTACATCATTTATTACCGTATGGTTAAACAAATGTTGCAATTCTTTAATCCATGCTTCTTTGGGTTCTACTACGATATTGTGCCGTTGATCTTTAACAAATCTCTCCCCAACCCATAGGCGCTTACTACCATCGTTTAAAGCCACGAGCAATTCTCCTTTTGCAGTTAAACCCAGGTCAACGATAGATGCTGGAAAGCTGTAATTGACAAATTGATCTTTTCCTCGATATAAACTCACTTTCTGCTCAGCAGACCAAATCCATAATTCTCCGCGATGATCTGATGTGATTTTATAGATATTGTTACCGGCAATACTTGAAGCGTTCTGAGGACTGTGTTTATAAACTGTAATTTTTTTGCCATCGTATAAGTTTAATCCATCCCAAGTACCTATCCATAAAGATCCATCTTTATGATTGAACATCGTATTAACCGAGTTATTGGAAAGCCCATCCTTGGTAGTAACGTTATTAAAATGAATGTTTTGACCGTAAGAAAATAAACTTACAAAAAATAAAAAAAAGAAGTAGCGCATTAGTCGTATTTACATTTAGAGCGCACTAAATGTAAAACATCAAACATGGAGAATGTGAACCGTATCATTAAGATTTGGTTACTACAATGTAAGTTAAAATTAAAAAGTGATCTTGGTAGTAAAAAAAAAAAATGTGGTGATTGCGAAAAAGAAATCGACTTAAAGTAAAGAAAAGAGAAAATCGAAGACTATCGATTAAAGGTATTTTATGCTGAATTCTCCTGCAGTTAGGCTACTGAGTGGAAATTGAAACAAACCTCTACTAAAAAATTTTAGTTGAGGTTTGTTATCAAAGTAATATTATTATTTTTTTGACTCTTCAATAGAAACTTTTCTAAACTCTTTCAAAAGTTTTTCAAGTTCTAAAGTTGATTTACGTGCTCTTGCTCCAGCAGCTTTAACTCCTTTGTCAATTAATGATTCAGATTCGTTTTTGAAAGTTTCGATTTCTGAATGGATTTTTTGGATTAAATCTTCCATGATAAATTTTTTATTTAATTAAGATTACAAAATTAGCAGTTTAAGCATCAGATGCAACAATTTCGCTATCAAATATCTGTTTTTTTTCAACAGTTACGGGCATTTAAATCATTAAAAACTCATTTCCAACCCACTATTTATATCAGATGACTAAGCGATATCGAAAAACGATGCATTTACATTCACTAATAGTGCTTTTTTTTTCACATTATTTAAAAGAGCGCTATAAATTGGTATGTGTTCACTGCGAGCCCAATCAGTCCTCTACAGCCCATTTTACAGACAATCCCAGCCTTTATGGCGCAACAACAGCAAGGGTGTAAATAAATTTGCTTGTCTGAAAAAAAACAGCTTTATTTGTATCGATAAATCGCGATATATAAAAATGATTGAGATCTTTAAAATGCTTTCTAACGAACACCGATTACAAATTCTCTTTTGGCTAAAAGAGCCTCGAAATCATTTCGAAGCGGTTGATATAGAGCCCGAAGTAGATGACTTTGGGGTATGTATGAGTATTATTCAAAAAAAAATCGGGCTTTCTCAATCAACCACCTCTTCTTACCTTAGTAGCTTGGTCAATAGTGGTTTATTACTATCTGTGCGCGAAGGAAAATGGACCTATTATAAAAGAAATGAACAGCGAATCCAAGAACTCGCTTCCTATATTAAACAGCAATTATAATTTTTTTTAAACTAAACATATCGACAATTATAGATATTTAATTATATAGAAACAAAAACCAAACATGGAAAAACATCGAGTTTTTAATCGCGTATTTTCGCCCAAACGCCTCAGTTTGGGAATTTTTCTTCCACTTGAAGTAAATCAACCGAACCAAACTAGCTACGCAACACATATCGAAATGATCAAACGGATTGACAATTGGGGATTTCCTGCACTATGGGTACGAGATATTCCTATTTATGATCCCAGTTTTGGCGATGTGGGACAGGTTTTCGACGCCTTAAATTATCTGTCTTTTATTGCGGGACAAACCAAACAAATCGCATTGGGAACGGCCAGCATAGTGATGCCGCTATGGCATCCAATTGCTTTAGCCAAGAGTGTGGCAACGCTGGATCAACTGTCTGGCAATAGGGTCCTTTTAGGAGTGGGTTCTGGAGATCGCTCCGGTGAATTTCCCGCATTTGGTTTGGATTTTGATGAAAGAGGTGCTCGATTTAGAGAAGTTTTTGAACAATTTAAACAACATACTGAAAATTCATTTCCGCAAATCTACTCGTCGATTAGTGATTGTAAAGGAATGGATGTAGTACCCAAACCCATTAGCGGCAAAATTCCGTTATTGCTAACCGGTGGTAGTCAGCAAACCTTGGCATGGAATGCTCAAAATGCCGACGGTTGGATTACCTATCCAGGCCCAACTACCACAGCCGCAGACAGTGCACTGATTAACCAAAAGATCAACGCCTGGAGAAATCTAATTCCCAACGGTACTTTTAAGCCTCATATGACCAATGAATGGATCGAACTCTCGGAAGACCCTCATTTTCCGAGAACTCCATTAAGAGGTGGATTTATTTTAAAAACGGGAAGATTGGGACTGATTGAATTGTTGTATGAATGGCAACAGGCCGGAGTCAATCACGCTGCTATAGGGATACACTTTAGCAAAAGACCTGTAGCAGATGTCATCGATGAACTGGCAACAGAAGTACTACCCTTTTTTCCGGGTTTAAGCCTATAGTCGGTTGCTAATTTCGCAGAGCCAATAGCCTAAAACAGTACGATATGCCTAAAATTCTTAAGTATTTCCTAAATGTTAGTACAGCATATATATACTTTAAATCCAAATCTCTACATTCGGTGAATATTAATCAGAAAACAAAAAAATTATGAAATGCCCAACCTGTAATGAAACGCTTTTAATGAGTGAAAAGAATGGAATTGAAATTGATTATTGTCCGAGCTGTAGAGGCATTTGGTTAGATCGTGGTGAACTCGATAAAATCATTGAACGATCTATGGCACAAGATGCTCCGACCAATAACAACTACAACAGCAATAACGATTACAACAGATCACATAAAGAGCACTATAAAGAAAACTACCAATCCAAGAAAAAATCATTCTTAAGCGATATTTTTGATTTTTAAACATTTGTAATATTCCCAATTATTTTATATCTTAATTAAATAGGGTTCACTTTTTCAGTGAACCCTATTTTTTTAGACTGCCCTATTTATTGATTTGAACCCATCCTGTACGGGTTTTTCCGTGAGCATCGATAATATAGTAATAGGTACCGTCTGCTAAGGTGTTTCCTTTTTTATCTTGACCATGCCACTGAGACTGATATCCCGATCCGTAATTATAGACTTCTGCACCCCAACGGTTGTAAATGACTATATTATTGACTCCGTGTTGACTCAAATCAAATCGATCATTGATTCCATCTCCGTTTGGTGAAATACCTTTCGGAATCGGGCAATCGTTGTATGAAATAGTAAAACTGCTTTCGTCTGTACATTGCTGATCTAAAGATTGTGCAAAAACATAAATAGTCTGCGACGTCGTTAGCAAATCACCTGCTTTTAACTCAGTTCCTTGTCCTCCACTCTTTGTAAAATACTTATTGTTTGCTGTCAAAGGGTTTAATTGATAGTACTTACATTCTAACACTTCATCTTCAAAAACCTTTGCAACCACATTTGGAGTAATGGTTACTTGATAAGAAATTTCTTCATAACAGCCCTCTTCACCATTTAACTGCAATACGTAAATAGTATGTTGACCAAGAACATCTAATCGATCACCAGCTACATAAGATTTGCCTTTTCCGGCTGAACTACTATAATAAAATTGATTTTTAGCATTCAATTCAGGAAACACATAAGACATACAAGCCACGACATCTTCGCGTTTCTTAGGAGCAGCTCCCTTACTCACTTCAATCACTATTACTATAATTTCCACACAAGCTGTTAGCTCATCTTCAATGCGCAAGTAAATATTTTTATTTTCCTTGATCGTAGTAGTATCCAATTGTTCTGGATTTTCAATAAAATCTACATTATTTTCAGCCTTGACTTTATCTTCAAAATAACGAACATGATAACGACTTCTATCTACAGCACCAAATAATTGCTTTTCTACGATGGTCAAGTCTACATTATGTAAATTGACATTGTTCATACAAATTGAGATTGGATTGGGTTTTCCTAAAACTTCTGATATTAACGGATACATCTCCACTTTAATTTCACCCGTTATATCACAGTCCACGGTATCATATCTCGCTACTATTTTATAGATCCCAGCTTCGCTTACTTCAAGGTCTGGTAGAATTTGACCGGGTAATTTTTTGCCATCCTTATACCATTGTATGGTTGTTTTATCTTTGGGGAGACCTGACTTCACAATTATTTTTTCTCCCGCACACAAGGCCTCCAGATTTTCAATCAACAGATCTTCTCCAAGATCCAATCGATCTAAATTAAGACTACCTCCATTTATAAATAGAGCACTTCCAAATCCATTCCATAAATAATCATCCAATCCATTCCATAAATAATCATCTAATCCATAAGCATAATAAACATCCATTACGGCGACTTTTATGCGGTATTTAACACCCGGTTTCACCGAAACCGATTGGGTCTTAATCGGTAGAGTCATACCTCCAAAATTAATAGGTGCTTCTAGTGGATTGGTATTTAGCATATTTTCGAAAGATTGATTTCTATTTTCTGCGAAAATCTTGCTAAAGTATTCCTTATTTCGCCACGGAATGTTATTGTTATACAAAAATGAGTTGCCACTATTTATTGTCGCTGTAGATATAGTCAATTCATCTTTAGTTATGGTTGCGATATTTCTTCCTTCACCAGTACCGACTTCTGTCAGCCAAATAGCTCCTAGATTAGTCAAGTATGAATTGAGATCGCCCCCATAAAAATGCCCCCAATAATCACTTGCATATATATACTCTAACTGAAAGTTTTCGGAAAGCGGTACAAAGTCAAATTCAATTACATTAATATATTTTTCACCACCCCAAGAGGTATTGTAATTTGTTTTTAAATTATTGCTATAAACGATTTCTACATCACTATCAACGCTACCTGGCGAAATTTTATCTTTTTTAATTGTATTCCAATACAAATCATTAAGTCCTTGATATGTAGATACAGTGTTTTTGGCAGGACCTGGAATTTCATTCATCGAAGTGGTTGACAAAACCAAACCTTCTTCAAATGGAAAATCGGTAAAATTCTTATTAAAATACCCCATGGATACGACACCATTGTCACTGGGTTTATGTGTTACATTTGAAATTAAATCACAAGTTGTGTTGGCTAAGACTTCTTTAACTAAATTTAAAGGAGTATACAGATCATCTATTGGTTTTACGTATATATACGGCCCACTATAACTCGTAATGCAAATATTCAATGTTAAATCAGTATTGGGAGCCTCTTTTACATCTCTCTTCATAACCCTAAGAACTCGGATAAGATAAGTTTTCCCAACCACTAAATTGTCTAATAATTGGGTGTTTCCTAAATGATAACAACCAATATTCTCTGTATCATCATCCAATGTTGAACAGTTTTCATCGTAAACGGCGTAGCTAATAAAAGAGCTTTGTTTAGACTTACTATCAAGATTGTTGACCAACGAAATAGCATGTTGTCTAGCAGTTGCGACAAATTCAAGCCACAGTTCCGATTTTATTTCAGAATCGAAATTTGCATTAGAACAAGATGTTCGATAAAGCGTCGAAACCCCAGTTTCGAACATAGAAGTTGTTACCGACTCCACGCAGTCAGTCCCTTTATTCACTGGTATTTTAATAGCACCTTTGCAATTGTTACTTAAGGGATTAGGCATTTGTACTTCTAGCGGTGTTGACCAATAACTAGTGGTACTTCCGTTTTTACATTTCGAGCGTACGTATACTTGATAAACCTTACCTGATACAAGATTTGACACAGATAAAGTGGGTTTTCCCGTTACGCTAATCCAAGTGGGATTAGCAGTTAAAACATCCACGCCATATTCTAATACAGCTACTTCCCAATCTATTATACCTCCGTCTTGTTGCCATTCAATCTCAAATCCATTAGAGGAATACTTTGTTTTTTTAATTCCATAAGGTTCCGGACAGCTAACTACCTTTCTTAAGCTGACGTTATCTAAATCAATAACTGGGGAATAGCCCGTGGAAAAATCTCTAGTATATTTCCAACCCAAATTGACAATTCCAGTTATACCGTTGATAAACACGACTTCTTCTTGCCAGACGTGATCTTTAGATCCAACTTTTTTTGACACCACTTTAGTTGTGAATTTATCACTCGAGACACCTTCTTGTGAAACATAAACCTCTAATCCTACTCCTGTAAGTTCTGCGTCTGTCGTTTTATAGTGGTATTTTAAGACATACACCCCACCATCTAATTTCAAAGATGGAGAGATCAACCATTGAATCGCATTTTTGGGGTTTTTGTCTATAATCTGTGCTATCCCATTACCTTCAAAATAATCAATGGAATTGTTTTTTGGCAGGTTCCACTTACCGCTACTACTCCAAATGTCAGTATTCAAAACAGATTGTACATTTTTTAAATCAATAACCGACCAGCAATTTACAGTTTCGGAATCAGAATTGAATCCCTCCCAGAATGGAGGGGTAATTACGGCACAATTCGTTGAAAAAGAATATGGTTCTGACCATTGGCTAATCTGATCATTCATACATTTAGAACGGACGTAAAACTCATATGCAGTGTTCGCTTTAAGTAAATTTCCCTTATGGTCTTTGGTGATCACATTGTCTTTTGTCACAGTAGATTTAAATTTTCCCTTGGGAATTCCACTACCTTGCAATTGAACGGTATATTCCCAACCTAAATTATTCACTAAAGCGTCCCACGTCAAGGTTACTTTGTCTACATCAACATCCTTCACATTTAAGCCAAAGGGCACTTCACAACTCTTTACCTCTTCTATTAAAACATTATCAATAAGTAAAAGTCTGCTGTCTTTTTCAAAAGCACGCCAGGCCAGATGGGTATTTGATGATAATTCTGAGATAAAATATTCTAATTTTTGAAATTCCGCTGCTTTGTAATGTTTTTTCGCAGCCAAAACCTTGGTGAAATCCTTGATTTCACTTCCGTTTTCTGAAGTTAATATCTCAAACTGAGCGCCAATATCATCAGAAGTTTTATAATAAAAACTCAATTTATATTTTTTGTTTTTATCAAAATTGATCATCGGACTAATCAACCAAGTTTCTCCATTAGAATTTGATTCGACAAATCTGGTGTTAAGCGATCCAATGGATTGATTTCCCTCTTGAAAAAAATCAGCTTGAGGCGTCCATAAATTTACTGTATTGATGTTAGCACTCTTAACTGTCCAACAATTGAAGCTTTTAGACCCCACATTAAATCCTTCCCAAAAAGGGATTTCTACACTATTGCATGGAGTCACAAATTCTTGCGGTCCTAACCAAACACTATATTCTCCATTACCACAAACCGTACGGATAAAATATTCGTACTGCGTATTTGGCTTAATCTTTTTTCCATTTATTTCTTGTAGTACGGTCTGCTGTTTTAATTTCGTTTTCACACCGTGTGCAACAGGAATTCCAGTACCTGTGCCCTTTTGTCTAATTAAATATTCCCATTCTTTGCCCTGATCATCCGTCCATTCTAAGTCGACCTTATTCATTTGAATATTTTTACTATTCGCAGTCATTGGCTCTTTACAGCCTACAACTTCTTCAAAGTAAAAATTATCTACTGTCATCACGCTATTAACCCCTCCATAGAGAATTGCAAAAGTTGTCTTAGGTTTTAAATCCGTTAAAAAGACCTTGAATTCCGTCCAATCTTTAGTCAGCGCAATATTCTTTATCGAAACAAATTCAGCCGGTGCAATACCTCCATCAGATATCATCAAATCAAAATTTTTATTGTTTGGTAAATCTGACAAGTAATGAAATTTTAAGCGGTAAGCCTTTTTAGGATCCGTAGTAAATGTAGGAGTTACTAGCCATACTTGGTCACCTTCTTTATTACTCAATTCAATACTTCTATTTCCTATATAAACATTTCTATTGTATATTGAGATCGCATTGACAGTCGTTCGATGGCCTTTTAATGTAGTACGCCAACAATGGACCGTTTTCGAAATATCACTAAAACGCTCCCAAAATGGAGCCGCCATAGGCAAGCAAGGTGTTTTGAAAACTATAGGACCTTCCCAGAAACTTGTCACTCCTGGCGAGCAAACAGTTCTTACATAAAATTCATAGGCTGTATCGGGCTGTAAGTTGACCCCTCCTACCATTCTGGTTATCGTGATTCTTTTGGAATTACTCATAAAACCAGCGGTCGTTGGCTGTCCTCCTCCTTGAAGTTGAACATAATATTCCCAATTAGTATTTACCACATCGTCCAGCAAAACCACCGCCTTAGTAGGATCTAGTTCTATGATTTCATAATTAGCGGGTTCCCAACAACCGGATCTCTGCTCAACGCCCTTTGATGCTAAAACAACCGGAATATTGGTTGGCTGAAATCGGTCCGTAATTTTATGAGATACTTGGTCAGTCGAAAATTCGTTCAAAAACGCTGCCCAATCGTTGCCCTTTACACTATAAAAAGCATAACTAACAAAAAAAACCAAGGATAATGCGGTGTATTTTAATTTTTTCATAAATTAATTTTAAAACAAAAACATAAATATATCAAAAAATTTAACTAAAAATTATAGAAAAATAAAATACTTAAGATTCAATTTCAGCAAATGTTACTAAATTGAATTCGGTTTTCGAAAAATGCTATTTTATAAATGCACGCAAAAAAAAAGTAGCCCGAAGATCAAAAATCTTCGGGCTACTTATAAAGAGTTATTTAAAGAGTTAGAAATCGATCAACCTGAGTTGTGAAATCAAAACGCTATATACTTTTCTATTTTAAAGCCCAAAAGCATAACGGATCTTTAAACCAATAGCAAACATCCGTAGACGATACTTCTCATGTTGCTCCTGTTCAATTATACTTTGGAGATTTAGTCGCTGTAATCCTTCGGTATTATAGTTCACTATGCGGCTGGGATTTTTTAGGGGATTTGCCATGTCATAATCGATATAAATTCCCAAATACAAAGGTTGGTCATTGGCTAAAGTTTGAATAATTCCAATTTCACCTAGGATAGATACCCCTTGCTTTAATTTCATTTTTTTATCTTCTACAAGTCGATCAAATTCACCAAATCCCATATAAGTCGGTCCAAATAATTCAGTATCCGAATAGGCAAAATAGCCACTAGTGTGCAACTGATTGGCTTCTATATCCGAAGACACTTTAGAATAAAAGCTGTATTTAAGGCCGCCTTGCAAATAAAAATTGGTATTACTTCTAAAGCTCGTTTCGTAACGCAGACTAAGGGGAATGGCAAAATAACTGCCCTTCAAGGTTTCTGTAAAACGATCGATGTTATAACGAAATTCAAATTCCTCTGCTTCATTATCCCGTGTAAAATAAGATCCTTTAACATTGTTCTCTTCCAATTTAATTTGATAGTAACCGTAGCTCATACCAACTTGAATACCCCAATTTTCGTCCAAACGCAGTAGATAATCCACGGAAACACCGCCATTCCCACCGTCTAAAACATCCGATCCGTCAAATTTTATCGTTCCCAGTCCTCCGTAAAAAGCTAAACCGATTTCATTTTGTTGCGCTTGAACATTTACCGTTGCCATCAGTATACAAACCAATAGACTTAAACTTCCTATTTTTAAATTTCTCATCTTATTTCACTATAAATTTAATAACCTTGTCCTGCCCTTTCGCTCTAAATACGGCCAAATAAACACCGCTTGGAACGGAACTAGACAGTTGAACTTCCGTATTATACCCCGCTATGATTCCCTGCTGAACTAATCGCCCTTTCATATCGTAAATTCGCAACGGATCTCCTATAGTGATAAATTCGGCATCGCTAATCGTCAGTACAATTCGAGCACCAACCTCAACCGGATTTGGATGTAGTCTAAATACCACGCTGTTTTTAAGTTCGATATAGGATGGGCAAACAGTAAATACTTGCCCGGTACTTGAGGTGAGTACAGCTCTGTATAGCGCTTTAGTATCCAATACATCTACCTCTTTATTTCCCGATGAATACACCTGCTCTTCACCGATCAATTGGTCGTTTTTATACCATTCGAACTTGACAAATTTAAAACCGCCATTGGTATTGGGATTGTTATTTATCAGTAATACATGATTGTATTTTTGTTGTACAATAGCGTGAAAGGGAAAGGGTTTTTCAATAATGATTTGATATTCCTTAGTTACCGCACCATTCTCCGAAGTAATACGAATCGTTTGAGTATGCATCCCCGGTTTTATAATATCTATCACAAATTCTTGCCCCGGATCTATAGTCGCGCCTGATTGGGCTTGAATGATTACTTTGACTTTAGCTTTCAAATCATCGCAATCCATAATATAATGAATTTGCTCGGGTGGAGCTATATAATGTTGCGAACCGATCCACAGCTCGTGAATGCTGGCATCACGACTAACAATTCGCAATTCTCTAGTTACTGAAGGCGCTGATAGATAATTGTTATCACCGCCCTGATGTGCAGTAATAAGTAGGATTCCCGGATGCTTTGGCATCACCCATCCCGATTCGCTAACAGTAGCTGCAGCGGTTGCTGTAGTAAAAGTATAGGTATACGAAATAGCTAAACCAGAATCAGCATTCGCAGCTAATTGAAAATCAACACCATCTTCCAAAGTAAGTACATCCAACGCTTTAAAGTCGATTAACTGGCTCGCTTTTTCAATAATCATTTGAGCCGTTAACTGAAGATAATTGTAATTCTTACCCCCATCAATATCAGCGATAACCGTATAAACCCCTGCATTAATATGCCCGTTATTTTTATAACTCACGGTAACACCCGCACCTAAACTACCGCTCACTGCTAAAGCCTTAATCGTTTTATCGTAGGTAAACGTAGCATTGCTAAATGTAACATTTTCAATTGGCGCTCTTTTGATGGTTAGCACAGATTGCAGTACCCGATCGTGATAGTTCGCTCCTCCATTAATTTCCGCTTTAACCGTATATATCCCCGCATCTGTATGTCCGTTATTTAAATAACTCACCGTAACACCTGGTGGTAACGCGCCTCCTCCAATTTGAAGTGATTTTTGTTGTCCGTCGTAAGTATACGTAGCGCTCGGCAAATAAACATTTGACAGCACGCCCTTTTCAATTGTCAAGGTTGCATTTAGAACCAAATCCTCATAATTATTACCTCCAACAATGGTAGCAACAATTGGATAAGTTCCCAAATTGATTTGACCGTTATTTTGATAAGTGACCACAGCTGCTGTGAGTAAAGTACCCGAAATGTAAATCGATTTTGCCGTGCCGTCGTAAGGAATTGTAACATTGGAGAAACTGATACCCGGTATCGAAGCCTTTTGGATAATCATAGTAGCACTTATAGTCGTATTCTGATAGTTGGTACCACCATTGATGTTAGCTGTAACCGTATAGGTACCCGCTGCTTTTTGGCCGTTATTCGTGTAATTCACTGTCACACCTATCGGTAAAGTATTTTCTATCAATATCGATTTTGAAAAACCGTCATAAACAAAAATCGCATTGTCAAACACCATTGTAGGAATATCCGCCTTTTCAATAGTTAGTAACGCTGTTAACGTGTTATCGTGATAGTTCAACCCACCATGGATATTAGCTGTTACCGTATAAGTACCTGCTACTATTTTGTCGTTATTACTATAACTTACAGTAACAGCTGCTGGCCATGCTCCGTCAACTGCTAAAGATTTACTACTACCGTCATACGTAAAGGTTTGATCATTAAAAGTAAGTCCATCGACCAAGGCCTTTTCAATAGTTAAAACAGCTGTTAGAACAGTATCTTCATAATTAGCACCACCATTAATGGTAGCGGTAACCGAATGAGTACCCGCATCAATTTGATCGTTATTGGTATAGCTCACCGTTGCCCCCGTTGGCAATCCTGTCAAGACTAAAGATTTCGCTGTACCGTCGTAAGTCATTGTTTTTCCGTCGAACACTATAGCAGTCAGCGGTGCTTTTTCAATGGTAAAGAGATTGGAAATGAAACGAATCGTATAGTTTGGTCCTGCATTTAGAGTTCCTTCGGTTATCGCATAACTTCCCGCAACTTCGCCAGACATTCTATCCAGCAGTCCGGTAAGCAAACCGTTGTCATCAAGACCGACAAAACCCGTCGCGGTGTAAGTTAACACGGGATCTGAAGCTCCATAAACCTTGCGTAGATCGGAATCGGCAGTAACCGTCAATTCTACAGGATTTACTGTAACGGTTATTTCTACAGCATCACTGATACAGCCCAACGCTGATATTTCGCGCACCCAATATTTTTGAGCTCCCACTGTACTCGTATCTGGAACGGGTGCTGTTTCATCTCCGTCAACGGCTGCAGCGGTTAAATACCAAAAAATCTTATTTCCTGGTGCAGGCGTGGCTGATAAAGCCACAGCAACATCTTTATAATTATAATCAATGTTTTGATTGACAGAAAAAACATTGATTCTTTCTAATTTAGTAGTAATAGCAAGTCTATCCAAACTTTCACATCCATTAAGCGTTTGAGAACCATAATAGGTTGCACCATCAGTAACCAGAGCCGTCTCACTCCATGGATTACCTGCTGTTGCTGCAGTATACCATTTGATATGGGATCCGTTAATACTGAGGTCTTTCAATTGAGTTCCCGCATCGAAACAAAAAGTCTGTATAGCCGCTGATGTCGTAGGTGCGAGCGTATTATAAACGGTAGCAAGCACTTCTTGTCGAGGCGATTTACAGCCCTTTTCAAAGGTGAGATTGTAAAAATAATAATAAACGTAAGGAGTATGGCTACCATTGATCACAGCTGAGGTGACCGTCAAGATTTTGGAACTATCGCTATAAGGAAAAGAGACTGCAGTATCATCACTATATATCTCAATTCCAGTAAAGGACTTTATCACCAATCGATAACCTTTACCCGCTGTTAAGTGAACGTTTAACGGAATGATTACCGGACTACCTATCCCTGATGCACTTATTGATAAATCACCGGTTGAAAACAGCTCGGCTCCTGAAGAGTCATAAATAGCCACATCAAGTGTTCCAGCTGTGCCGACAAAAATATCGGTACTCTTTAAAATCACATCATAAGCTAAATCGAAGGAAATACCCCGATTTTGATAACTTTTTTTATGACTAGCATTGGTCTTTACAGCTTTTTTTCCACTCTCAACAGTAACAAAATTTGACAAGATTGCATCGACCCAATAGGATTTCGTTGCATTAAGAAAAGGGGTCGTATAAGTCTGACCTGTATGCAAAACGGTACTAGTTGTTGGGCCGTCATACCACTTAATGACTCCATCAGTCGTTGCAGCTGTAAGATTAAGAGCCGCTGGCTGACAAGTTGCACTCCCAGTTGCTATTACGGTAGGCGGTAAACATCTGGTTTCGAAATTCTTAGACAAACTCCAATCCGAGAATGAGGTTGCCGTACATTTTGAGCGTACATATACAGAATATTCCGTACTTGGACTTAGATTGGTAATGTCTTTAAAAACGGTGCTATTAGAAACAGCACCTGACGCTACTAATCCCAATACCCCACTACCTGCAACACCCGAGGTACGAATCTCATATTCATAACCCAAATCGGGAGCTACTATCGCAGCATCCCAACGTATCGTTGCTTGATTGGAACTGATATTATCGATTTTGATATTAGTTGGCTGAAAACAGTCTGGTGTCTTTTTAACGCTAACCGCCATAATATTCAAAACCTCCGTAGTAGTACTTGTTTTGAATACGTGAATACTACTGATTTTCTTGTAATAGTTACTGACCGACAGCTCAATATATGCACCAAATAGGCGAGGAAAATCTTTTAATTCGTGCACTAAATTATCCAGAACACTAGCTCGCCCTATTCCATAAGTAATTGTAGGAGCTAATACCCCGTTCGAATACCAATCTTCTGAATATAATCCGCTAAAGTGTTGTATGGTATTGTCTGTAAAACGGATCTCTCCTGAAAATTTAGCCGGTGAACCTATGGCATTTCCTGCCGCTGTCAATAACACGATTTGAGTGGCGTTTTCCGGTGTTTGAAAAACCAAATTACCACTAGTTCCCGAACCGACTAAACGCATTGAATTGTTTTGTGAATACGGATTTAATTGAAACATAAGATTGGGATCATTAACTGCCGTGATTCTCCCATCTTTAGGCAAGCCTACTGTCAAAACTGCATTACCTGGTTGAGCAACAAAATCGCGGCTAACCAGAGTGAAGCCATTGATATCAAATGTATGGGTTGTGGAACTTGATACAGGCCCAACTCCATTAGCAATAACGTCTGCATTAAAACCAGAAACGATTTTAATCGGCACGTAATTTTGTGCAACAGCAGTGCTGAAGCTACATAGTAATATCCAAATTATAAAATGTTTTTTTGCCATAGTAATCTAAAATTTTACGAAGTGTTTCTTTAAACTCATGAATTATTTTTCACAATGTGCAAATATATTGTCCAAAAACTGAAATAAGTCAAACTAAAAGGGAGACATTTAAGTGGACATTTACAATATTAACAAGGTTTAACAATCAATATTTAAAGTGTAAATAATTTCAATAGTCCTTAATAAAATTCTTTTTACACAGAACAAAAAACCAAATTTTAATAAAAAAAAACACTATATGATACAAATAATTCTAAATATTTAGCATGAAAAAACTAAAATGTTGTAATTTAATTCATTTAATTGCTTTTTACTTATCAATTTTTATGATAAAAACAGTTTTACAAACATGCTATTTTTAGTACCTTGCGACGACAAAATCAATTACTTTTTGATTTAATCGTCGACTAAATGCAAGCATTATCTAGTTTTTTACGGGTATTTTTTATTCCAATCTTTTATATACTCTTCACTTATCCCATAGAAGCCAATACATCGCGGGAGTCCCTTAATAAGAGTATTGAAAGCTACCGCAACTGTAATCTACATTGTTTGGAAATTCCGTTTTCTGATTTTAGCGCTAGGCATCCGTCAGAAAGCCCTCAGATATTAAAAATTATTCACCAAGTTTTACTTGCAGAGAAATATTCTACAACCCTTGATCAAAAAAATAACCAAAGTGAAATTCTATATAACAAAGCGTATCAAGCCGCAACAATTCTCAATAAGTTAGAGCTAAGTATTTGGGTACAAAGCCATTTTGGATTTTATTATTATCGGAATGGACAGCTTCCTAAAGCGCTACCTTTCTTCTTAAATTCATCGAAGTACATAGATCAGAATGTCACAAAAAACCTTATCGAACCAATAGAGGTCTTAAAGAAAAACGCTTTTTTCTTTGGTTATATCGAAGACTATAAAAAAGCAGAGCACTATCTTACTGAAGCATTAAAACACTGCAATAACGAATCCAAACAGTATATAGAAATACTCAACAATTTGGGGATGAATCACCTCAAACAACAACAATTAGTACAGGCCGAAGATTATTTTTTAAAAGCCCGTGAGCTAGCACTAAAAAATGGCCAAGAAGTATTATATGCCAAAACCTTAGGTGAACTGGCCCAAATTTGTATTGCGCGAAACGATTATGCGAAAGCCAAGGCTTTATACATAGAGGATATTGCGATTTCAAAAAAAAATAAAAGCGACAGAAACACCATGTATGCCCAAATCCAATTGGGGAAAATTCACCTTAAAGAAGCCCAGTTAGACAGTGCTAATTTGGTCTTACGAGCAGCTAAAGATTATGTCTTCGCGAAACCTTATTTAGCCAGCACTCAATTTGAAATTACCCAATTATTAATTGATTGGGCTGTACTAAAGAAAAACGTAAAAGCAGAATTACATTTTCGAAGATCTGCAGACTCTTTGAGAGATATTATCGCAAAAACCGACGGACAAGTTGTTGTTGATCAATTAAATATACAAGCGCAGAAAGAGAAGATTAAATCACAGCTTGAATCTGAACAAAATAAACTAGAGAAAGCATCCTTAGTACAAAATACGTGGATCAGTATCAGTGTTTTACTCTTTATAATAGCCTTACTGTTACTTCTAATATACCACAGAAAACTCAAAGCTCAAGGTCTGGCATTTGAACGAAATATATTGTTGTTGCAGTTGGAAAAAATTCAATCTGACAACAAACTCCATGAAACCCAAACCACCTTGAGTTCCTATCAAGTCTATTTATCAGAAAAAAATCAGCAACTAACCAAATTAGAAAGGGAATTTAAAAAACTGAAAAGCCTGCCTAGAATCAACGCTAAAATAAAAGCTAACAATCTGCAGCAGCTGTTGGACTCTCATCTAATGACTAAAGAAAATTGGTTGGAATTTAAAAAGCTATTTATAGCAGAACAAACAGATTATTACGATTACCTGATGGAAAATTTCCCGGGATTAACAGAAGCCAATTTACGGATCATTTTATTGCAGAAATTGGGATTGAAAAATTTGGAAACAGCACAGATACTCGGTATTACCATTGAAGCAGTTAAAAAGTCTAAACAACGTTTGAAAAAACGTTATGAAGAAAATTACTCCGAGATCTTTAATGACCAATAATTTTTATCGCCAACACAGTCTATGCATGGGATTTTAAAAGACATATACATTGACGATCTTAGCTGTCGAATCATTGTGAGCTGTTTTCTAAGTTCGTCACGCAGTTACGATCGATACATCAAAAAAAACTGTCCAAAGAAAATCTTGAAAGGATTATCTCTGAACAGTAAAGTAATTAAGAATGAAAAAAAATCAATTATTGCGTTACATTGAAAAAAGTATATTCCAATTTTAAAAATACTCCATCACTAGTAGCGCGATGCATCGAGCTGTACAATTCCTTCTTATATGCCAAGTCAATTCGCGCCTGGCTGTTGATGATAAATTGAATAGAAGGAACGATATCCATATACGATTTTCCGTTTTCGGTTATCGTTTGCCCAACGAACTCTAACATCGCATTAATATTGGTTTGCTTAAAACTCGTATACTTTTTAGGGTGCATTAACCTTCCTATTGAAAAAGTATAATTTACCGCATCACTTCCCAAATGCTCGGGAAAGTTAAAACCGTCGTTATTTAAAGCTTTCGAATAACTGACCGAGCTGCTCAAGGCCACTTTTTTGATAAGTTGAGTCGCCACAAACCCGACTTCATATCCGGAGTTTCCGCTATTTAAATCGATGGCTTCCTGATGAATCATCGCATTGTTAAAGCTATAGCGCCCAAATGCCGCCATTCTAAAATGGCTTTGCATATCATCTACAGAAAAGAAACGGTATTTTGCATAAGCACCACCACCGTTAAAACCCAGACCATTTTTTTCATTAGACATCAAGGCCGATGCGCGAACCATCAGATTCTTATTGATTCCCCAAGTAACTTCGGGCGACAAATTATACATATTACCGTCACTAAATTGGTTTTTCATCAGAGACTGCCCTACTCGTACGCCTATAGAACCCGCTGGAGCATTACTGGCAGGTTCGGTCATCACAAATAATTCCTGCGCCTGAACTCCAAACGAAAATAGACACAAACCCAAAATTGATAAATACTTCATTTCTTAGATGGCCTTTAAATGATAATTATTATCAACTGCTGTACTGTAGCTAGGGAATTTAGCATAGGTTTTTACGAGTTTTTTATATTCCTTTTGCGTAACAAATCCCTTGTCCAGAACCCTGTATTGCGCTGCTTTGCCTACTGCTGTATTTTTGCTTTCGATAAAAACATAATTGGCACCATCGTGTGATACGACTGGATTATCCGGTGATTTAGCGGTATCAAATTTCGCAGTTATTACCATCGATCCAACGAAAAACCCTGCTTTTTCAACAGCATTTTTTAAAACTTTAGGTTGCAATTCTTTGTTTTCCTTAAAGTAGACGGTAAAGGTATTGGTATTTAAATCCGTTCCAATACTGTCTACCTCAACCAACGCTTTTAACTGCTTGTTGATCGCATTGGAACACATAGAACAGGTTAATCCAGTAGCAATGATATCTACTTTAGAAATTTGAGCGTAAGACTTCATACCTGTTAGTGTTACTAAAAGGCTTAGGGCGATAAATTTTATATAGGTACTTTTCATTTTTATTTTTTGTTGATTTGAGAAATTATTTGTGCTTCTGTCGGGTTGATTGCAATCAGTTTACCCGTTGCATCGAAAAGGAAAGTCGCCGGTAAGGCATCAACTCCAAAACTTACTGCCGACTTGGCATCGAATCCTTTTGAATCGATCAATTGAACGTATTGTATTTTATCTTTCTCGATGGCTTTCATCCACTTGGATTTGTCTGTATCGATAGATATTCCAACAATTTCAAAATTCTTTGCCTTGTACTTATCATGCATTTTCACCAACTTTCGATTGGCTAATCTACAAGGTCCACACCAAGATGCCCAAAAATCCACTAATACCGTTTTGCCTTTAAAAGCATTTAATTTAACGGTGTTGTTTTTAGTATCCTGAAGGGTTATATTAGGTAGCGCATCGCCAATTTTGATTTGTGCATTGCCAAGCGAAATTGAAAAAAAAACCAACAAAATCGCCCCTATATTTTTGATATTAAACATATTACAGGTCTTTAAATCTTATTATTGGATTCGTTTTTTTCCTTTATTTTACGATCATATTGACAACATCCGTGCAACTTATTATATACGTTGTCAGCAGCGATAAACTTTTCATTGTCATAACCTACTTTGGCTACGCGCTTTAGAATTTCGCTTGTAGTAGTCTTGTCTTTATCGTAAATTATAGTAGCGATTTGAGTATTTTCATTCCACGTTAACTGCGCTACATTTTTTGCATAGGCAGCGGTCTCGATGGTTTTTTTACACATACTACAATTGCCGTTTATAGTTACCGTTTCTGTAGTTTTATTTTTGATTTGCGCGTTGGCTATAGTGACTGATAGCAATAGTGTTATTGCCATCAATAGTTTTTTTATTGAATTCATTTTTTTTGCTTTTTTGAATTACGATACCCTAAAACACCACAATACTGTAAGCCGTAATAGCTACAATTGCAGATAAAGGGATTTAAATGTTTGAATGATTAAGTCGTAAAGACTTGAGATTAGACAGACCATGGGCTGTCAATAAAGAAATTTAGCCTATTTTAGGAGGAAGCCAAATAGATCGGAAATCAGAAGAAATAAAGATTTCTGAAAAATAAAATTTCTGTGCTTTTTCTGAACTATCAAAAAGAGCGTTGTTTGTTGTTTGAGTTAAAAAAATCGGTGTAGAGCTGGTGTAAACCGTAGGACATCCGCAAGAAGTACCCGCGCAACTGCTGTCGCAATGGTGTTCTTGATGTTTAGTTCCTTCTTCTTTACAGCAATCTTTAGTTGCAGATTCTTTGGTACAACATGACATAACGGAATCCATTCCAGCCGCGTACGATTGCGTAGGACCTGTAATAAGCCCTAAAACAACGATTAGCAATATGAAGATCTTTTTTGTCATGTCAGCAAATATACTTTAAAAATGAATTTAGCCTTGTTAAATTTCTCGTAAAAACGTTCTTTTTAAGCTATTCATGGAACTATATCACTTTTTCTTCGTTGTAATCCGCATATTTTAGCGGTTATCTTTTACTAAAATACCGCAACAGTCCATTCTGACGAATATACTATCGCGGTATTTATAATGTTAAGCCATGTTTCTATGGCGAAGTATCATTTAATGTTTTCATAAAAACGATGATATCTTTTATTTCTTGGTCTGTTAATTCCAAAGGCGCATCTGGCAATGTTTGACTTTCGACATCTAATCCCAATCCTATTCCTCCGCCTTTGTTATAAAAATCCATTACTTCTTCTAGGGTCTGATAAACACCATTATGCATATAGGGAGCACTTTTTTCAATATTTCTGACTGTTGGAGTTTTAAAAGCGTGTTTTAATTGTTTTAAATCCGTATTAAACACATACCTTCCTAAGTCATCGTCAAGCTCTGTGCCTGCCTTGTCCTTGGGAACTCCCAAAACTTCTTGCTCAGAATTGGTAAAAAACGGCGGTAAGGTTCCATTAAACACCGGCATAAAATGGCAAGTAGCGCATTTGGCTTTACCTACAAACAAATTAAAACCGCGCTTTTCTTGATCATTTAAAGCCGAATTATCCCCCCGCATATAACTGTCAAAGCGCGATTCAAAAACCGCTAAAGAACGCACATAGGATGCCAATGCATTTTCTAATTGCCAAGACTCAATGGGTTTATTATTCCTGTAAACCGTATTAAAGGCCTTTTTGTACTTGTCGGATTGATTTAAGAAGATGGCAATTTCCTCCAAATTTCCATGCATTTCGTCCTTGTTGGTGATTACATCAGAGGACTGACTCTCCAAAGTGACACTTCTCATATCCCAAAACTGTCCGTGATAATAAGCCGCATAGTTTAGCGAAGGGGTGTTGCGCTGAAGTGGTTTCCCCTCTAAATCCAAGGCTGTTTTCAATCCATCCGAAAAAGCTTTGTCGGCATGATGACAATCCGCACAACTGCGATGATTGTTTTTTGATAAGTTTTTATCAAAAAAAAGCTCTTTGCCCAAGGCGATCTTTGCCGGACTTAAGTAATAGGTCGAATCGGGTAAAAAGGCGTTTAAATTGATCAGGTCCTTGGCAAAAAGGGAGGCTACACGACCGGGAACAACCTGATTCCCCTCGTGAAAAGGAATTTTTAATTCCTGTTGTAAAGTGACTATGCCCTGTGCTATAGGCTCGAGATTATCCGTTATAAAATCTAAATAATTAAAACTTTCTTTGGACGGATTGGCGTTACATATAAGAATGCTGTTATCCAATAACTCTTGTAACTTACTATAACTATTGGCTTCTCGCCATTTACCCGATAATTCTAAAACTTCTTTAACCCCTTTTAAACTAGCTGCTGCTTCAATAAATTGAAATTGACTTTCCGGTGTATCAAAGCCCGTAATGCCCAAAGCGGTGATTTGAAATACCTCCATCTTCAAAGCTTCCAACACCGAGGTTTCATTCATCGATATCACTTCGAAATTCTTCCGCGCACTATAAGCAAAGTTTTTAACTTTCTTCGATTCTAAAATCAATTTTTGCTGCTCTGCTGATGGATAAACAGGAAATAATAATTCCTCAACTACCTGAAATCCTTCGGCTGGAATAAATTTATTTTCATCCAAATCCAATTGATCTAGTGCCGGACCATTGAGAGATTTATTGGTATGTGGTAAGAAATAAGCGATGGCCCACTCCACTTCTTTATAGGCCAAACGACTATCTATAAAGGCTTGTCTAACGACGGTACTGTCTTTATTTTCACGAACACTTTCGATCAATCGATCAATTTTTAAATCTAATGTATCGACTTTTTTAATCAAGTACGTATTAAAAGAAACATCCTGATAAGTCGTCGAGTCTTTTTTACAAGCGGTCAACAACAAGAAAAAAACGCTGAATATAATGTATTTAAAACTCTCCATCTTTTATAAAAAAGACCTCTAGAGGTATAGAAACTAAACCAATAGAGGTCATTAAAAATTATTGATTATACTATTTCTCTACATTGCGAATTAGCACTACTTGCCCACCTTCTTTGTTGGTGTTTACTCCAGCTTTATCTGCGTTGGAGAACTCGGCTTTTTGCCAAGTGTGCGAGTGAATGTTTACGGAAAAGGTATTTGGAATTCCAATTAAATCAGATACATCTTCCATAGCTCCAAATTCCCATGAACCAAATTTATTTAGATTACCCGATTGGTTATACTTTTCATTCCAAGCTGCATCGCCTCTATTGTGCTTCATGTTTAACCAAGGCTTATAAGTACCGTCGGCTATTTTGTATTGCCAGATATATGAATCGTGTTTGGCATCAGCATAATAAGAATCTCCGTCTTCTTGAATGTAAACATAGTTTTCTGTAACACATAGATTATCTGGATTAATTAGGTTGTTTCCAGGATTACTATCGCCTTCAGCTGCTAAAGACAGTTTACCCGTCAACATATTAGATTTGTCCAATACCAGTTTATAGACGCGTCCCCACATGGTATAGCCGCTTACAGGGTTACCACCACTAGCCTGACCTGTCGCTGTAAAATAAATTTCATTTCCTTTATTGGCACCCTTTCTATAATCTACATCCTCAACACGAGAAAAACGCAGTACGCCCAATTCCATATTCTTTTGATTGATTTGAGCGCCTGTCAGGTTTTTAGCATTCGGAATCTCGACAAACTCTACATCATATTCGTTTCCTTTGTTAATATCCATCTCAGTATATCCACCGGATTTGCGTTTTAACGCATACAACTTGCCGTTTTGTAGATCACCTCTACTTCCAACATACATCAACAATTGACCAGCACTTTGATGGTTGGATGCATACCCCTGGTCTTCTCCGATTAATATCATAGTTTTACCATTGGATACATCAACGGGTAGTGGAACGGCATTCTCCATACTCGCTTTACCCAAAGCTGGTAGCACCCGGTCCGTATTGGATTTTAAACCAGTGGATCCAAGCGGATCTATAGCGTGTACCATACTTTCTTCTCCCGACTCACCTGCTGTTAAAAAAACAGGTCCAAAACCATGAATTTCCGGTTTGGCTAAAGTTGCAGAACACAATCGAGTGATTCCGCCGATACCATCTACAATATACTCTCCTTTAACGGGTTTAAATGATTTATCAAAATACACTCGGGATACCGATTGCATGATTTCGTGATTGGTAATCATCATGAATCCTTCACCGCTCGGATCTTTCATAAAACCAGCACCATCGGGTTGTCCACCAAATACAAAATCTGGCGAGTCCTTTAGTTTGTCTTCACTGGAGATCAAAGAAAATATTTCCAGATTGGAAAAACCAGGCATTGCAAATACAAAAGCAGGTGTTATAGAATGGTTTTGTAATACCACCGGGTTTTTACCGGGTTCTGGTACCACGATACCCGGGTCCTTTGGTTTTACCGCATTGGCGTCGTCATTACAACTGATTGCTGTAGTCGAAACTATGAGTCCCATAACCCATAAAGATAGTTTGTAGTTCATTTTCATTTTTGTAGTTTATTTTAGACAAACTTAGCTGCCTTAAATCACAACAACTTTAACTTACTGTTACAAAACCTTTATGTAGTGTTGGCAAATATTAAGAAACCGATCTTGTTTAGATTGGTTATACGGCATTATGGAATTTTACAGTTAAAAAACCACGCCATGGGGAGGCTTTAAAAGCTAAAAACCCGCGCGACAGGACTCGTACGGGCTTTTTTACTATAAATACTTGGTGTTTTAGACCGTCAAAGAACCGGTCTACAATCTGTCGTTACGGTTTCGCTTTTTCGTCGTAACTCATCATCCAATTGATGTTAAATTTATCGGTCAGCATACCGAAGTAATCGCCCCAGAAAGTGTTTTCCAAAGGCATGGTTACTTTCCCACCTTCGGCGAGTGCCTTAAAAATTTGATCTGCTTCTCCTTTGGACTCAGCGGAAACGGAAACGGAAAAATTATTTCCCCGCACAAACGAAGGAGCCCAATCACCGCCACAATCACTACCCATTAAAATAGAGGTACCTATTGGTAATGATACATGCATGATTTTATTTTTATCCCCGTCAGCCACTTGGTAATCATCACTTGCTGGCATTTCCCCAAATCTGCCGATATAGTTAAATTCACCGCCAAAAACAGCTTTATAAAAGTTAAATGCCTGCTCGCAATCTCCGTCGAAGTTTAAATAAGTATTTGTTGTTGCCATATCGTTTTATATTAAAATGTTTCTATTGTTTTTCTGCTAATTGTTTTACGATAAGTAAGCCTTTCGGGAAGGCCTCTTCAAAATAAGCTATATGATCGGCAGTTAAATCAATTTCCACCGTTAAAGTCGTCTTGTCCGCTTGCTCTGTTAAAATATAATTTTCAAAAGAACCGGACCATTTTTCAGTAAGCTCATCTATCGGTAGTTCTTTAAAATCTTTAATCTCTCCCAAATGCTGGAAATACACACTTTGATTGGGCGTACAAAATATAATATCCGAATACATTCCTCCACCCTGATTCGTTAAAAAGTGTATCCGACTTCCCGCTTTTAAATCCCCAGTAAAATAAGAACCCTCACAAAAAGCGGCTGTCCAGACCTTGTAGGTTTGATCGTCAAAGAGCACCTGCCACACCTTTTCCGCAGTCGCATTGATTTCAATTGTAAAAATTTGTTTGCGAATACCGTAAATATAATTTTTCAAAATCGCCAGATAACCGTCCCAACCCATTTGATAATTTTCCGGTTCAAATCCCGGTCCGGCATCTGCAAAGTTTTCCAATCCCCGATGTTGCAAAGTGACCTTAGTCGCATCACCAAGGTCTTCTAATATCCAAGTCAACAAACTCTCTCCCTTACTGTGACTGGGATGTGTCCAAGTATGCGAGAACAACTTGTCTACCTCAATCGCCTTAATAACACATTGATGATGATATTGCTTTGCTGTACCCGGTTCATAGAAGTTAAAAGTTTTTCCCAGCCCCAGTTCAAAATCAGCGATATCAAAATACCATTGCTTCATTTGTTGTTGATCGGTCAGCGCCTGCCAGATTGTTGACACCGGAGCCTTGATAGTAATCGTTGATGTTACCATATTTTCTGTGCTGTTTAAATCGTTTTTTTACTCTTTAAGAATAGCATGGCAACGGCCGAGGTAACTATTCCCATAATAAACGCTCCAACAGCGCCTTGTATTGCGTAATTTCGGAAATTAAATTGAGCCTCTGCCAAGTCCGTGTTTTTGTAATATCCCAATTCTACAGAACGCTTAATGACATTGGGAAAATATTCTGGTGTAATTATATAGGATGTGATCCACTGGGCTATTGGACTTAAAACTGCGATAAAAAACGACAATATAACTCCAAAAATCAATCCTTGTTTATAAGTGAATTTTCCTCCATAACAGGTCTTTCTTTTGTCTTTAAGCGCCAAAACCATAACCCAAATAGCTGGAATGGCAAAAAGATTGGTCAGGTAAATATGATAATCTATATAGGTGCTGTGCAAACCACATAGCTTTTCCAAAACCATCCAAGCTAAACCCATAGCTGTAAAAATTAAAGCCCATTTAATTTCAGTGGCGATTCCTTTCATAGGTATTTATTTTTTAAATGAGACATGACAAATGTGATAATCAGTATTTTAACACAAAAACAAAGCACGCTTTATACTGCTATGGTCTGATTAGTCAATTCCAAATTGTGTTAAATGATGATCTAGGTGTTTGTAAAACATATTGTTCCATTCTACAGCTTTTAGTCGCCCAAAAGAATGGGACTGTTTTCCTTCAAAATAGTTTTCTCCCAATTCTTGAGTCTTGACGATATAATTGATTAACCGTTGCTTTTCAATATAAAAATCCTTAGTCCCCTTGATGATAAACTCAGGAGCAGTAGGTCCGTTTTTTTTGTACGGTTTTTCACTGACCACAGCCTGTTTCACAAACCACGTTAACAGCAATTTTTTAAAAGTGCCGGGTTTGGGAAAACCGTCTTCATAAACCAATTCATAACTGACGTTGCAATGGGCTAACATTTGGGCAACGGTCATTTTACCCCATAACGGCAAGGTATCGTTTTCTAAGCGGTTAATTCGATGGATTACCTCATCGGTAACCTCCTTATTAAATATATTTTTCATGTTAGGAATGGAATACCATTGATTGTTTAAAAATTAATAATTGATTTCTGTAAAAGAAATAGAGAATAGTCCTAGTTAACGGTGTATTTTGCTGCTAAAAAACCTAAGGTTTCACGTATTAATAACTCTAGTTGATGCATATCGATATCGGCGAGTTTATTGATGTAAATGCAAGCTTTCCCCATTTTAAATTTGCCGAGATTTTCGAGCAAATGCCGATGCTCGTCCAAGCCTGTAAAAACATATAGAGAAATCGCCGCTTTACGGGGTGAAAATCCAACTAATGGAGCTTCTCCCTGATGCCCACTATCGTATTTATAGTGATAGCTACCAAATCCGATAATCGTTGGTCCCCACATTTTAGGTTCTTTTCCTGTTATCCGTTGCATCAATTTTATCAACTCCAAACCATCTTCTCGCCTATGTGGTGTTTGAGCAAAAGAGTCGACAAATTGATTGACATCTTGATCCGTTGTCGTTGTTTTATTTTTAGCCATCTTTCATACCTTTTTTTGGTAGCGATCATTTAAACCCTCCGCTGCTAATATCATCGGTATGATTTTCTCAATCCGCGCCAATTTTGTTTTTTGTTGTTTCGCTTCTTCGATATATAAAATATAGTCTTTCTGCTTGCCAGGACTTAGCTTTCCAAATGCCAAACGCAATTGCTGATCTCGATCTAACGCATGTTTAAGCAATTCTGACTGTGATACAGTTTGTTTCGTATCGGCTTTGATCCGAAGTCCGCGATCTTCGATGGTTACGGCTTCATTGATATATTCTAAAATCTTAAGCGCGTCAATTTCGTCAATTTGGACCATGCGCCATTGTCGCAATGACTTGGTTTTGCCTTCTTGGGCATTGATCAATACCCCATAGGGATCTTGAAGAAAAACGCCGTTGTAAAACCACAGGGCAAAGTAATTTTTAAAGCCACCGTAACTGACTATATTCCTACCCTTATAGGTAAAAACTTCTGAGCCCCATTTAATCGTTTTAACCAAAGGGGATTGTTGCAGTATTGTCGAAATACGCTCCAGAGCTTCGGTCCAATCCGAATTGCTTTCCATACTTAATGATGTCGTTGGTCAATATTTGTTCGCAAACGCTGACGTATTTTGTCTGCCATTTAAAAATGTTACTTACGCTACTGTAAAATAAAGATAATGTATATAATATCGCAAGGAATTGTCAAATTATTAATCCTAAATTATTTTTAGTAAAAATAGCACAACAACCTAGACTGTAGTTCTATTTTATCAAAAAATTAAATTGACTATATTTGTAAGAATCACCCGCTAACAAGACCACTAATGACCATGCTTGAAAATTTAAAAACATATATATTGGCCAATACCGATGTGACAGAGGAACAGTATAAGGAGTTAGAACCTTTAACATATTCCCTACACGTAAAGAAAGGTCAGATATTGCTCGAACAAAACCAAGTGTGCCACAGATCATTTTTTGTTTGTAAGGGGTTACTGCGTTCGTATACCGTGGATGAAATGGGCAAAGAACACATTATTCAATTTGCTTCTGAGAACTGGTGGATCGCTGATCGCAGTAGTTTCTACTTTGATGAACCTTCCGCGTTATTTATCGATGCCATCGAAGACACGGAACTCGTCTATATCGAAAAGGCATTCTTATCGAAGTTGGAACAAATTTCAACAAACTACAGCCGGTTTAATACGCTTGCCTTACAAAAAAATATCCGGCAAATGCAGAAGAGAATAAATTATCTACTCAGTGCTACTGCCGAAGAAAAATACTTAGATTTTATTGAATCTCATCGTTTACTGACTTTGCGACTTCCGTTACACATGATTGCTTCTTACCTTGGTATGACTCCCGAAAGTCTCAGTAGAGTAAGAAAACAATTAGCACTTAAAAATTTTAATAACTAAGTCTATTTCTAATCTCGTGGAATCCCAAGTGTTTCCTTGATAGACCGCTTACGAAAACAAAACCAACTATTTTTCTTTCTTCTGCCATCGTGTAAATAATATACGATGTAGATCGCTGTTTCTAACTCGGTATTTCTTACCATAGATCAAGTGTTTTGGCTTGTATAGTCCCTAATTTTACTATACTAAAAAACAACAACATGGAATATACTGTAATACACAATAAAACAGACAAGCGCTTTGAAATTCACTTAGATGGAAAAGTGGCATTTGAACAATACGAATTGTTTGATGGCGGAATCGCGTATACTCATACCGAAGTACCGGAGGAATTCGCAGGAAAAGGCCTTGCTGCCTATATTGCCAAATACGTGTTGGATTATGCACAGGAACATCAACTAAAGGTAAAACCCTATTGTCCATACATCAAAGCATATATTGACAAACATCCGGAATATCAAAGCAATTCTTTATTTCACAACAAAAATACGATTATGAAAACTAAAAAAATAGAAGCCGTATTAGCCCCACCTTCACCACATATGGTTGGAGATGGATTTAGAGTACATAACTTTATTCCTTATGGACGAGGCATGAGTATGGAGCGTATGAGTCCGTTTATCATGATGGATTACAATTCGAAATACTATTTTCCACCAACTAACGAATTAAGAGGAGTTGGAGTACATCCGCATCGAGGTTTTGAAACGGTGACCATTGCTTATAAAGGAAAAGTTGCTCACCACGACAGTTCGGGAAATAGCGGTGTTATTGGAGAAGGCGATGTACAATGGATGACCGCAGCATCGGGTATTTTGCATAAAGAATACCACGAGCAAGAATTTAGTAAGGCTGGCGGTGATTTTCAAATGGTACAGCTGTGGGTCAATCTACCTGCAAAGGACAAAATGTCAAAACCAAAATACCAAGGTATACTCCATAGCGAGATCGCAAAACATCCACTTCCGAACGATGCCGGTGTCATAGAAGTAATTGCCGGAGAATATGATGGGACAGCCGGAACAGCTTCGACCTTTACAGCAGTAAACCTGTTGAATGCAAAACTAAACAAAGATGCTTCGGCTCGATTTCGTTTTCCCGCACATTTTAATACGGCACTATTAGTCATCGAAGGCAGTATCCGAGTAAACGATTCTGAGAATGTGGCCGGAGATAATTTTCTATTATTTGCCAATGAAGGAGAAGAGTTTAGTATACAAGCATTAGAAGATGCCGTTGTATTAATCTTAAGTGGAGAACCTATAGACGAACCCATCGTATCTCATGGTCCCTTTGTTATGAATACACAGGAAGAGATTATTCAAGCCTTTAACGATGTCAATATGGGTAAATTCGGTTTCCTTGAATAAATAAACACCGTTTTATAAGTTGTTCGGTTTTAACTATAATATAGCCACTAAACTACAAAATAAGTAGTTTAGTGGCTATTTGCATTCGTTATTCCTATCGAAATGAATACTTTAGTAGCAAACCCCTTAACAACTTACTAATAATACCACAGCTCGATTAATAAAATAAAAGGCTAGTTTCTATGTATTTTACTAAAAAAATTATAAATTAGTGGCTTAAATACTTTTTTTATGAAAAACCACTTATTATTATTCGTTTCAGTTTTAGCCTTATTCATTACATCTTGTTCGTCTATGAAAAACACTAAAAAATCAGCCGATCTTTATGACGCCACTTGGGAACTAGAATATATTTCTGGTCCACGTATTGCATTTGAAGGGTTATTTCCCGACAAAAAACCGGTAATCAAGTTTGACAAAGATTCCAACAGAATTTCTGGAAATTCAGGTTGTAATGGTTATAGCACTTCTTACACCTTAAAAGATCAATCCCTTACTTTTGGAGAACATGGAATAAGCACCATGATGCATTGTGAAGGTGGTGGCGAGCAAACATTTTTAAAAACCATTATACAAATAGACTCGTATTCTATTGATCAGGATGGTAAATTAAATTTGAAAATGAAAGACATTCCTATGATGAGATTTAAAAAAGTAGACAAATAAGAACTACAACTTAATGATTGCATAAAAAATTTCAAGGTTACCTCCACAGTGAGGTAACCTTTTTTATTGATTTCAACTATAAGTTCACGACTAATATGAGCAGTGGAAGGATTTTGTATCATTTCAACTTCAGCCTTTGCAATTGTCAATTATAATTCGTTAATTGTATGTTTTGCAGGTTATTAAACTTGAATTTCTTTATTGCGCAACATTCCCTATTAACGGAATATAACTTGTAAATGATTAAACATGTTTAAAAAAATTGATTGGGTACGTTTGGGTACTTTGGTTTTTACGCTATTATTTATCGGTAGTGCGGTATTTTTTGAAATCTTTGAACTCGGAACGCTTCCTACTCAAGTTTTCGGGGCTTTACTTGGGGTGGTTATAACCGCAATTATCACGGTTTTACTCTTACAAGGACAAACAAAAAGCGAAGAAAAGCGGGAAATTCACTTACGCGTTTTTGAAAAAAAACAGGAGGTATACTTCGACTTTCTTTCCAAGTTCAACCATATTCTACAAGATCAAGATTTTAGAATTCATCTGGACACCAAAAAAACAACTTCGCCCGGTTCCATCAATCTTCAGGACTTCGTCTTCGAATTTGGATACCTTCAGATGCATACCTCTGTAGATGTATTCGATAAAATCCTCGAACATACCGCTCGACTACTGGAAGCAAACAAACATTTACAAAATCAATCCAATGATGATACACCAGCTTTTAAACAATATTATGCCATCTTAACCGAAGAGTACTTTTCCATTATCGCACTGCTCAAAACAGAACTCTATCCTGAAAAAGATAAGGAAATTGATTTCAATAAAATCAATACCATCCTACAACATTCTATGGAGAAAGGAATCGCAAGTGCTGCGAGAAAAAAAGCTCATATTACAACAACTAACGATACGCTCATAACTTAATAAAAATCACTACTAAGCACTATCTGGTCTAATACTATGGTATCGAGAACTTTTTGTGATGCATTACTGTTTATCTTTGCGGATGTAAGTTAAAACACATCCCTAAAAAATCTTGGCAACATGAGTTCAAAAAACTATATTATCTATGGTGTAAGCAAAGGGTTGGGTAAGGCTATTGTCCAACAACTACCCAATTCAACCGATAAGGTGTATGGAGTTTCCAGAAGTAAACCAGATTACATAAAAACACAGCCTAATCTTCATTGGATCGCTGCAGATTTAGCCCATCCTACTGAAGCCATTTCTACCATCAAAAACAGTATAAACGAAGATCCCATTGATGTATTGATCTACAATGTCGGAATCTGGGAACATAATGCCTTTGATGAAAACTATCGATTTGCGGACAATAGTGCCTTAGAAATCACTGCGATGATCAACACCAACATTACCTCGTGTATATTGGCAATACAAGCTTTAATCGATAACTTAAAAAGATCGCCTAACGCTAAAATCATACTAATCGGCTCGACTTGGGGTCTGGACAATCACAACGGTCGCGAAGTGACCTTTTCTGCATCAAAGTTTGCACTCAGAGGAATTGCTCATGCCTTAAGGGAAAATCTTAGAGCAGACCACATTGGCGTTAGTGTATTAAACCTGGGATATTTAGCCACTGAATTTGAAGATATCACCGATGTCGATTTGATTATTAAAGCAACACAAGGGCAATTGATACCCATTCCAGATGTTTTAAATGCCATTCGTTTTATAATTTCGACTTCTAAAGCGACTTGTGTCAAAGAAATCAATATGCCGGCGATGGCCGATACCAACGTATAGATCGCAAAAAAAGAGGCCCTTCCAATATAAAACTGGAAAGGCCTCTAACATATAACAAAGCACTATTTTTTTATTTCTCGATAATAATAAAGTCTGATCTACGGTTGGCAAAATGTTCTTCTTCCGTACATTTTACACCGTTTTTACATTTGTTTCTCAAACGGGTCTCACCATATCCTATCGCACTTAAAATACGACTGGAATCGATTCCTTTCGAAATGATATACTGTTGCGTTGACTTGGCACGCGCATCAGACAAGCGCAAATTATAAGCATCTTTACCTCTAGAATCGGTATGCGATTCAATTTTGATTTTCAGGTTTGGAAATTTAGTCACCGCATAAACCACACGATCTAATTCCACACTACCTTGTGGGGTAATATCTGCTTTATCAAAATCAAAAAAGATTGGATTGATATCAATTTTTTCTTGTTTGTCCTCAATCTTAATCAAGTCAGCATAGTTGACTAGGGCAAAATTAATATTCGGCGTTTCCTTACCGTGTTTGGCTGTTAAAGGCACCATTTGTTGTTCTGTCGAATGATTGGCTTTTGAAGCTTCAATACGAACTTTAGAACCACATGGAACCGTTATGGCATATTTACCCTGAGCATCGCTTTGTACCGTTCCGATATAATCGTCAAATTCATCATACGCTTTAATGGTAGCCCCTTCAAGCGGTAAACCGCTTTTAGCTGTAGTAACGACACCACTAATGATCTCTAGACAAACATCAGGAGCCTTAGTAAAACTGTAAATATCATCATCACCCTGTCCTCCCATACGATTAGACGAAAAGTAACCATAAGCCAATTTGGAATCCATAATAAATCCAAAATCATCGGCATTGGAATTGATCGGAGCCCCTAAATTTTTAGCTGTACCAAAATTCAATTTTCCCAAATCCATAGCCATATAAATATCTAGACCACCAAATCCATAATGTCCTTCTGAGGCAAAAAACAAACGATCACCTACAAAATACGGAAACATATCCCGACCAACCGTATTGATGTTTGCACCTAAGTTTACGGGATTTTGAACATCACCATCGGCTTTTATTTCCGCAACATAGATATCGGTTTCACCATAACCTCCAGGCATATCAGAAACAAAAAACAACCACTTACCATCAGGACTAACAGCAGGGTGTCCGACTGAATAGTCAATATTGTTGATAGAAAGCTTTTGTGTCTTGACAATTTTTCCGTTTTCTATCGTTCCCTTTATCAATTGCAAATTGGTAAATCCCTTGTTGTCTTTTAGGGGTTTATTCTTGGCATTGGTCAGATTCGTAGTATAATAAATCGTTTTATAATCCGGGCTAAAAGCTACCGTTGCTTCGTGAAAAGGCGAGCGAATCTCCGGAAAAACAAGCTGCTCACGAAATAATGAACCGTCTGCAGCATTGCGATCAGCAACATACAGAGATAAAAACGGTTGTTGATTCCACGAATACAATTTGGAATTTACTTGAGTTGTATCTTTAGAAGACGCATACATGACCTTATCCGCATAAAATGCAGCTCCAAAATCCGATTTACTCGAATTGATCACTAAGTTTTTTATGGTATATAGCGATGCCGTTTTTGACAGACTGTCGTTGTATTTACGCTGTGCGTTATACGCATCAATCTGTTTTGATTGACCTTTCTGACGCAAATGAGTTTTCACTAATTCGTCTGCCTTAGTATAATTTTCTGTTCCGCGTAAACTTTGTTGGTATCTCAAAAATTCAACTTCAGACACTTGTTCTCCTTTTAGGGCATACAGTCTTTCGTACCATTTCAAGGCATGTTTGCTGTCTTGAACATAAAAGTTAGCATCGGCAGCATTTTTTAGCAAAGCCGCTGTTGGCTCGGAATAGTTTTCGAGATGGGTATTATACATCACGGCGGCTTCCTTATAACGCATTGCTTCGAAAAGCTCTTTGGCTTTATTCAAATTCTTGTTTTGTGCCCACCCAAAAGCCGCAACCAAAACAAAAATTAAGGTATAAATTTTTCTCATGTTTTTTATTTTTAGAAGAATCTAGGCGATTTGGTTTTTACATATTTTTTACCCATTTGATATCTTAAAACCAACTCGTGACTTCCCTTGTTGTATTTCTGGAAATCCGTAGTCGTATAGTCGTAAGAATATCCTACCATCAACTGTGGTAAGATCTGAAACGCAGCCAATGCACTGACAGAATCATCCCAACGGTAAGAAGCTCCTATCGTAAAAATTTCCTGAATCAATAAGTTTGCAGACACGTCAACCGTTAACGGTGCTCCTTTTACAGCTCGAGCCAGGAAAGCCGGCTTAAGCTTTAAGCTTTGACTTAAATCAAAGACATATCCCCCCATCAAATAATAATGGTATTCGTTAGTAACCATAATCTCCTTGTCATCTTGATAATGATCGGATTTCAAAAAATTTGGAACCGATCCTCCAACATACCAATTGTCATCGTAAAGCAAAAATCCCGCTCCCAATCGCGGAGAGAATTTACCGTCAATATTCTCTTGAAATTTGATATCGGTTTTATCGTAATACTTCCCTTTACTCCAATCGGTGCTCATCAAATGTGCACCGGCTTTTAAACCAAATGCCAACTTAGAACTTACACCTGTAGGTATACTATACGAGAAATTACCTTCAAAGTAAGTTTCCGTTGCCGGTCCGGCTTTATCGTTGATCACATTAAATCCCAATCCCAAACGTTCATTGCCCAAGGGGCTGTGAATCGATAAGGTTTGAGTGCTCGGTGCACCATCCATTCCTACCCATTGGGAACGGTGCGATAGAATTCCTTCTAGAGCTCCCGTTGACCCCGTATATGCAGGGTTAATGGTCATCATGTTGTACATATATTGTGTATACTGCGGATCTTGTTGTGCAAAAGCAGTTGTGGTCCCAATACAAGTTGCAACAAGGAGTAATTGCTGTAATTTATCTTTAATTTTCATCTTTTAATTATTTGTGTTTTTATAAAAGAGGGAAGTTTCCTCCCCTCTTAAAATCAGGGGGAATGTTATCGAATGATATACACCCAACCTTTTTTAACCACTCCATTTCCTAAATCCAAAACGTAGTAATACGTTCCATCTGAAAGATCTTTTCCTCCAAGCGTTCCACTGACATTTGATTTTCCATCCCAATTGTTTTTGTAATTAGTTGCACTAAATACTAAACTGCCCAATCGGTTATAGATCTCAATAGAATTATTTTGGAAATACTCAATACAATCGATTCTAAAATAATCATTAGAACCGTCTTGATTTGGAGAGAATTCGTTATAAATAGTTAAACAATGAGGTTCTACACTTGCTTCTGCTCTATTATTAGCTGTATTTAAATCTGCAGGCACTGAAGATATGATACTTGCAATGTTTAGATAATCGCCTTCAAATTTCACTTTAGCCGTGATTTTCAAAGTCGCTTCTAAATTTGAAAGCAAGCTTGGAATCATCCATTCCCCTGTAGTTGATTTATAAATTCCCGAAGTAGCTTCATAAGAAACAAATTGATACCCGTTTGGCAACTGATCTGCAATAACGATATCGTTAAAATCACTTTTGCCTTCATTTTTAACGGTAACGGTAAACACTACGTTTTCATCTACAATCGGTCTAGATTCATCTACTGATTTAGTGATTGCTAAATCTGAACAAATCACCACGTTAACAGCAGCTTCGAAAACACTTTCATTGGTACAACCGTTTAAGTCTGTATAGGTAATACGCAACGATTGTTTTCCTTGCTCATTCCACAAAATCGTAATCGAATCATCCGAAGTTGTTCCTCTTTGAACGATTGATCCGCCTTTTACAGTCCATAAATAATTACTCATTCCTGCCGCAGTTGTATACGTCGCGGTTTCACCGAAACACACTTCGAAATCCCCTTCAAGTGTTGCAAAAGTTGCTGCGAAGAAACGTACAGTAACTTCTAAACGCGTTGAACTTTCACAAAGCGCTCCTTTAAGAGCGGCATAATAAATACCACCGTCTGTCAAAGCAGTTTTTGCAGTTAATGGTGTACCAGCAGTTGCGGTAGCATACCAAATAACATCGCTTTCATTAGCTTTTAAATCGGCAACTGTTGGTTTACTCGTCGCACAGAACTGCTGAACAGTCTGAGTTGTAGTCGGCGTAGCCTCGTCTTCAACAGTTACTTCAACAGCTAAACGAGTCGTACTTTCACAACCGTTTGCAACTAAAGAACCATAATAAGTAACACCGTCTACCAAAGGTTGGTCTTGTGGCAATACCTCACCACCTGCTTCTTCAACATACCAGCTTACACCGGTTTGATTTGCTTTTAGATCTGCAATTGTAGGTTGCGTCACTTTACAAAATGTTTGTTTTGCATTTTCCGTTGTAGGAGTTGCAACATCTTGTACTTTAACATCCACTTTTAATCGAACACTGCTCTCACAGCCGTTTTGGATTAAAACACCATAATAAACACCTGTGATCAATACATCCGATCCACTTAAAGCAGCGCCGCCAACAGCATCTTGATACCAGATCACACCACTTTCGTTAGTTTCGATATCTTGAACTTTTGGCTGATTCACTTTACAAAAAGTCTGTGAAGTGAATTTGGTTGTTGGACTTGGGGCATCATTTAAAAGTACTGTAACTTCTAAACGAATAGAACTCTCACAATTTACACCTTGAATAGCTGCATAATACACCGTATTATTTAGCAAATCCGTATTTGATGGCAAAAGGGTTCCGCCAACAGCTTTGTTATACCAAACAACATTTTTTTCTACGGTCTGTAAATCGCTAACTTTAGGTTGAGCAACGATACAAAATTTCTGAACCATTTGAGATGTTGTAGGAGTAGCTTCGTCGTTAATCATCACGTCGATCGCTAAACGAACAGAACTTTGACATCCAGCAACTTCTAATGCTCCAAAATAGGTTGATCCACTCACCAATAAAGTAGTTCCAGCTAATGGTGTACCTCCCTTTGGACTAGTATACCAAATAACATTGGATTCTACCGTTTGTAGATTCGCAATAGTAGGGTTGTTTACTTTACAGAACGATTGAGCTACTTGTGTTGTGGTTGGTGTTGCCGCGTCATCTATGGTAACAGCAATTTCCAAACGACTACTGCTCTCACATCCATTTTGAACAAGAGCCCCATAATAAGTCCCCGTAACCAATAAAGTTTGTGGTGCTATGACTGTTCCTCCCTGTGGAAGTGTATACCATTTTACCCCCACTTCGTTGGTTTGAATATCGCTTACTTTAGGTTGATTCACCTTACAAAATGATTGTTGTGTAGAAGTTGTTGTTGGTATAGCCGCATCTTTCAACAATACTTTAATCGCTAAAGGAGTCGTACTTTCGCATCCATTTATCGATAACACTCCATAATAAGTCATCTCTGATGCTAAAGGCGTGTTTTGAGGTAATAAGCTACCTCCTGCCGCCGCAGTATACCAAAGCACATTGGTTTCATTGGTTTTTAAATCGGCAACTGTTGGTGCAGCCAAACTACAAAAGGTTTGAACCGTTTGAGTCGTGCTTGGACTTACCGTATCGTGAATGATCACAGTAACCGCTAAACGAGCTGAGCTTTCACATCCGTTAAGAGTATCTACTGCATAATAAGTATTTCCTGAAACCAAAGCCGCTGTAGCATTCAATGCAACACCGCCTTGAGGAGCTAAATACCATTTTATATTCGCTGCAGTAGCTTTTAAATCACTTACTTTTGGAAGACTTAACTTACAAAATTCTTGTGTTTTCTGTGTAGTAGTCGGAGTAGCAACATCAGAAACCGTTACCGTAACCGCCAAACGAACAGATGATTCACATGATGTGCCTCCTCCTAATACTCCGTAATACGTTTTTTGATCTTCCAAAAGAGTTTGGTCTGACAAAAGTGTACCGCCAACTAAAGTGGTATACCATTTAACACCAATTTGGTTGGTAACAATATCAGAAACCTTAGGTTGGTCTACTTTACAGAAACTTTGGGTAGCATTCCCCGTAGCCAATTCACCATCGGCTAAGTTAACGGTTACTTTTAGACGAACTGCACTTTCACAATTTCCAACTTTAGAAGCCGCGTAATAAACACCATCTAGAAGTGCTGTGGTTGGATCTAAAGCTGTACCACCTTTTTCTGAACTATACCATTGTACATTAGTACCGTTTGCTTGCAAATCAGCAACCTTTGGTGCTGCTGTAATACAGAATGCCTGGGTTGTATTCGTTGTTGTTGGTGTCGAAGCATCACTTAATGATAGGATTACTTCTTTTAAATCGCCATCATTATTTTGACAAACCGTCGTATTTGAGGCGGCAACAAAATAGGTATAGGTACCTGCAGTCAATCCAGAAACTGAAAGCTTCCCTTGTGCATTAATGCTGTAAGTAATTCCATTCACTACGGCTCCGTCTAAAATGGGTTGTAGTTTTGCATTGGTGAAATACCAATTAAACGTTGGATTAGTGATGGTTGCTGTTGGCACTACTTCAATAACATCCGTCAAACAGAAAGTGGTATTGGATACTGAAATTCCAGCAGCCGTACTGTTTTCTCGAACGTTAAACTCGATCTTTTTACGATCAGCAGCACTGGTCTCACAATATCCATTAGCGGTTAAAGCCAAATAATAGGTATGAGTCCCTACCGCTAAATTGTTTAGAGTAAGTGTTGCCGTAGTAGCATTAGAAACCAATTCAACAGTCCCGTTATTGTTGTGATACCATACATACCCCACATTATCATAGCCCGAAGCTACTGTAGCTTGTAAGGTAACAGTTCCCTTTTCCGTACAAAGATCCAAGTCTTGACCTCCGTTTAGACTTACATTTAATACCGCATTAGCAGGAACTCCTTCTTTTACTACTGCTATAACTTGAGTACGGTCATAATTTTCACATCCGTAACGAACCGCTTGAATGTAGAATTTATAAGTACCCGGTGCCATATCTGCAGGAATAGTAAAACTATTACCGGTTTGGATAACTTTTCCGCCGGTTTCTTGATCATACCATTTATAAGTGGTACACAGATCGTTAATATCAAAAGAAATGGTTTCTCCCTGACAGGCTTCGATACGATTAGAAGGATCACTGCCAATAATTTTGGTATTGGCCGTTCTCGTAATTTGATGTACACGTAAGAAGTCTAAAACGTTTGCTACACCTCCTAAGCGGATGCGAACGCGATCATAAATCCCATCTTGCGGAGCAATCAAAATCCGAGAGGTTCCGTTGCTCAACAGTCTTAAATCCAATAAAGAATAATCGGTATAGATCGGTTGTCCAACTTTGGTTTTACCTAAAAAACGTTGGATTTCCATTCCTTTAATCAAGCCTAAAGATAAAAGTGCATTGGGCTTAGAAATATCAATACGCAAACTATCTCCTACTTGTGACGGACTGTGAAAAACAGCCGTTAATTCCGTTGCAGCCAGCACGTTGACACCAGCAAACATCGTAGCATACGTATTCGGATTGCGATCTGCAATATTCCATGGATCAGAAACCCCTACTGTTGCTGTTAAAGCCCCGATTCCCAGGTCTACCACACCACTTAAAACGTCTTGAATATCTTGACCCGTACACGCAACCTGAGTTGCAGTAGCTTCGTGATATGCTCCATATAATCGGGCATTCTGAGCCACACTTAACAAAGCGCCCATGGAAACGCGAATACCATCATAAGCTTTTACCCCACTTAACGTTGACGGTACAAAAGTATATTCAAAAGTATTCTGTCCTGGAAGCAGAGTTAACAGTGCTCCATCTACCGCTTTAATCGTTCCGATATCTATTGGATCACCAAGACTATTTTTCTTAGTACCCACAACTGAAATAGCACCAGCCAAAGCTAATCCGCTATATTCACTTCCCAATTTGATTGTAACTGGCGTTCCTGCAGGAATCGTATGGTCCCATTGCAAGTTCTGCCATGTAGTACCGATCCCCAATAATCCTAAACCTGTAGTAATTGTGGAATAGGTTTTTGAATCGCCATCTACGGCATTTCCCTTATTAGATACTCCACCAGTAATTATAGAACCCACACTGGTTTTCGTAGCATATACGCGTTTTACCAAAGGAGGACAAGTTGCCGGATCAATCACATTGATATATACCGTGTGACTGCTTTCGCATTGTCCGTCATTTGCTATAGCCGTAAAGGAATAAGATCCCGCTTCTGTAAAAGGACCAACCTTAAGATTAGTCACTTCCACACCTTGCTGATCATACCATTTCATAACACTGTTTGAAGTAGCTTTTAATTCAATACGCTCACCGATATTTAATGCGCTATTTGGGGTAGTCACAACTAAAGTTGGTAAAGCCAATACGGTAACATCAACAGTCACGCGATCGTTTGGACAAAAACCATTTCCGCTTATTCCACGGATTTGATAAACTCCGGAAGTAGTTAATTTTTTTGCTGCATTTCCGTCAACCGCATTTCCATTTTGATCAAAGAACTCGTAAGTGTTCAACGGATCGAAATTGGGAATGGCTTGTGTCAAATCAACGGTTCCACAGCCTTGCAAAGTTAATTGCGATTGAAAAGAAGTAAATTCTACATCATATATTTTCGTGGTTTTTGCTAAATTCAAATCCAAAAATGACCGCAATACAATGCGTACAGCATCAAAATTAGTATTTGGGTGAAAGGGAATACGCGCTTTTTTATTGCTGCTTAAAAGCCCTAATAAATCCAGACTTAAAAAGTCTTTATTCACCGGTTTCTCAAAAACGACTACTCCGTTACTCAAAGCTTGAATTCGAATCGCATCGGAAGCAAGTCCCAACTGCAACAGTGCAGGATTGCCGATTTGCATCACTACGTGAAATTGCTTTTCAGCTCCCATTGGAGTTTCCAATTGAATGGTCTGACTAATTTCTCCTGCAACCGCAAGTAGCCCCAAACTGATTTCTGAAAAACTATCGGCGTCCTTATCTATGGCCTTATAGGCATTAGTAACTCCACCACGAGCCAAACCTAAAGCATCTAGTGTTAATAATCCGCCATTGGCATCGTAGTAAGTCAGCAACTCCTGATTACAAATATCTGAGCCTGAAGTAGTAAATGCACTGTAAACCTTAGTGTGATTCAAAGTACCGAGCAGTAATGCGTTAGTACGATCAATAACCGATAACTTATTGTAGGATTGATCCGGTTTTAAAGCGAGCATATAATGGCCAAACTGATTTTGAACCATACGTGCTCGAGAAGAAAAACTACTGTTTATCTTACTGTTTACCTTTAGAACCTCCTTTGATCCGTTGGAAGCAATCACTTCAAAACTGTGATTTCCCAAAACCACTGTCCCCAAAATATCAGCCAATACTCCACCCAGACCACCGCCTAGAATTGCATTTAAAATATCAGGATTAAACCCCATACGAATGTAGGAAGTTTGATTGGCAGGAATTGCGGTATCGAATGCTAAATCCAAATTCCCGCTATAACTACCTAAACCTATGGCGAGACCGCCATAAGAATTAACCTTTGCGAACGAATCGCTGTTGTCTAATGCGTTAGACGCATCGTCAAGATGTTTTCCCGTTGCTTTATTTGGAAAAACATGACTCACCTGTGCATACCCTGTCAGGGGTAGCAACATACTAATTCCCGCTGCAACTATTAAATTTCTAATAGTCGCGGCGAGAGTCTTCTTTTTGCTCATACCTATTTATTTAGTTTACTAATCTTAACCGCCTTCGGTTTCCCAACACCTAAGACGATCGTTCTCTTTATTACATAATGTATATGTCTATTTTATTTATAACAACGATACCCCCACCTCTTACAGAAATGGGGTAATCACTTATTCGTAACACATCTTGTACTCTATAGAATGTTTGACAACGAATACTTCATCCATTGCAAAAACACTCCTAAATAACGACAGAAGAGTTATATTCACTTTATTGGTTTTTATTAAATTAAAAATACTCGATTCGTTAGTAAGGAGGTCTTAGAATTTAATATAAAATCGCATATTGAGTACTTTCTCAAAAGCAGACCAAATATAGTATAAAATGAGAAATAAAATAGAATTATATTAATTTTATATAAAAAATCACATAAATATTGCAGATAACATGATTACATAATAGATAAAGCAGTATTTTACTAATCTAACCTGTCAACAAAACAGGTAAAAAACAAACAATTTCACATATTTGCCGCAGTTAAATTTTAAAAAAACCAATCATTATTAGGATTATTTATATTTAACGCACAAATTGTCATATCCACTTCTTATATCCCAATTATAGAAATTTCTTGACGCTGAGGAGCATTGATTAGTACTAATCAATGGTAATTCTGAAATGGCATTTACGCATAGCTTTAGATAAAAACTGGACAATAATTTTTATCTTCTACTAAATAACGAAAAATCATTCACAAATTGTACTACAAAAAATACATAAAATTGCTCTTAAATAATTCTGGTAGTAGAAAATTATTATATCTTTAAATGTTTGAAAGCTGTTTGGTGTACTCAAATCAATCGCATACCGATAGTAGAATTCAATCTTAAAATAGTTATTCCCATCAATTAACAACAGCAATACGACATTTGTTGGAAAGTAAATGATTTCCATTCTAAAATATCGTACGTTCATTTTGTAAAAACAAACTCAGCAAATGGAAATCAGCGCTATCAGTAAAAAAGAGATCAAAACCGGAGAGGAAATACAAGTTTCAGATATCCGTGAAGGAATTTTTAATTTAATAAAAGTCGATTTCCCGGCTATTCAAAAAGATCACTATATCAGCTTGATCGAACTCAATCAGTATCGTCGCCTTTATTTGACCTCACTAATCACTCAAGAGAAGGGGGAACTCGCCATGATCGATATCGATGTGATGACTGCCATACAAAACAACGCTATATTATCTGAAAACATCCAAGATGAAATCGAAGCAGAATTAACACTCGGACAGAAACTAGCCGATCACGTGGCAGCTTTTGGAGGGAGCTGGACCTTCATCATTACTTTCTTCCTGTTTATTTTGGTTTGGATGTTGATTAATATCTGGTTTTTGGCCACCAAACCCTTCGATCCCTTTCCGTTCATACTCCTTAATTTAATCTTATCTTGTTTGGCTGCTATCCAAGCCCCCATCATCATGATGAGTCAAAACAGACAGGAACAAAAGGACCGAATCCGAGGGGAACACGATTATAAAATCAACCTCAAAGCGGAATTGGAAATTAAACTTCTAAGCGAAAAAATAGACCATCTACTCGTGCATCAGAATAAAAAATTGTTGGAGATTCAAGAGATACAAACCGATTATCTCGAAGATTTAATGAAGGAAGTTAAAGAATTGAAAAACTTAAAGTAGAATTCCGCGATTTCTTATACGCCTTTATCTACAAATCCCACAACTATTCCCTTTTACAGAACAATGTTTACAATATTTGCAGTTTTTACAAGCCTTACAACTTGATGATCCCGTACAAGTTGCAGCACTAGAATTATAATAAAAGCTGGCCGCTACAGCTAAAGTCACTACGGATAAACTTACTAATAAATAATATTTCATGTAATTTATTATACAATTGGATGTAAGCTACAAAGTAATGAAAAACCATCAAGGTAACCATGAGGGATACCGTAGTTAGATAGGTCAAGACTTGTCCCTACAGTGCGGAGGTTCATAATTTCATATGCAAAAGCGGATAATTTCTACCCTGATCGTCGGTTTCTGATCGGTCAACTACCTGAAATCCCATCTTTTTATAAAAACCAACAGCTTGGATGTTTTGCTCATTGACATCAACGCGATCCACGTCCAATACCTGAACAGCATAGTCCAATAAACTGCGTCCCAAACCAATTCCAAAATAATCGGAATCAATAAACAACATTTCCAATTTACGGTCGTGGATAGCCATAAATCCGCTGATTTTTTCTTGCCGGATCAAGCAATAAACCTCTAAAGTAGTAAAGTCAAATTGCTGCAAAAAAGTTTTGATCTCCTGAAAATCTTGAGCAGTCAGAAAGTCATGAGTCGCTAAAACGGCACGCTCCCAAACTGCGAGAATTTGAGGTTTGTACTTATCCTGATATTTTTCAATCTCGAAATTCACCTTGGTCATAATATAGTTGATGAAGTGTTTCTATTTCTATAAATTTATAAAATATTTTTTAGATAGTAAACCCAGTTTAAAACTTCCAAGCTACAATTCTACTGATTTTATTTCCTTGCTCCATTTCGATAATTTGCATTTCTGTAGCGCCTACTTTGTGCAATAATCGCTGTATGGATTTTAAGTGATTTTGATCGGAAACCAAAGTGGTAAACCATTTAACTTGAGCACCGAAACGTCTACTCTCATAGATATAGTTCGTAATAAAAGTTAACTCGCCACCTTCACACCAAAGCTCATTGCTCTGGCCTCCAAAATTAGGTGTTGGTGCAACAACGGATTTCTTTGCGAGGTTTTTAACTTTTCGCGCACTTTGTTTGGCCGCATCTTCCTGAGATTTAAAAAATGGTGGATTACAAATAACCGCTGTAAACTGCTCTTGCTCTCCAATAATATTATCCAATATATTTCGCGAACTCGGTTGCAAACGCAAACTTACCATCGTCTTTAAATGCGGATTATTTGATACGATGTTTTCTGCCGAAGCCAACGATTCTTTATTGATGTCCGAAGCCACAAAACGCCAACCGTATTCAGCAACACCAATGATCGGATAAATCGCATTTGCCCCAACGCCTAAGTCCAATATTTTCACCGAATTTCCAGTCGGAACCACACCAGCATTATAGGTGGCCAACAAATCGGCTATATAATGAATATAGTCTGCTCTACCCGGTATGGGTGGACATAAATTGTCTTGGGGCAATTCCCAAAAGGTCAATTTATAGTCACTCATCAACAAGGCTTTATTAAGCAATACTACCGCTTCAGGTTTAGAGAAATCGATTGTATCAACTCCTGAAGGATTTTTAATAATAAACGGTGTTAATTCTGGGACAACGGCTTTTAATCGGTCGAAATCATATAGTTTATTGTGTTTGTTTCTCGGGTGTAATTTCTTTTTATTAGGGCTACTAGCTTTCATCTCCTTGTTTTTTACAAAATTAGCGTATTTGGACCGAATTCATAGGTTTATTTTATCTATTCGCTTTTTGAACAGCTTTTGATAAGAGTTGGAATAAACCGGCGCCATCAGCATTTACTCCACCAACCACCAACATAGAGCACGCGATTCGCAATCCCTACTCCTTAGTATAAGGTACAAATAAAATGCGACAATAGCAAAACTAAGACTTCAAATCCCAAACTACAGTGGTCATCAATGCAGCAATCCACAACTGCCAGCTCATTGGTTTTACTGACTTTGAAACACAGAGATAATACAAATCATTATGTCATTTTTCAATGATCAAATCGCTACAAAGCTTAGGTTTTCTCGCGAAAATCACATTTAATCGTCGCCATTAAAAATTGAGAATTCACAGGGCTTACAGACCTAAATTCTGATTATTTACTGCATTAAAAAGCACAACATCTACCAAATTGAGAAAAATTACTCCAAGAAAAAACAATATTATCAAAAAATTTTGTTTACATTTATCCTCCATAAAAATAAATTCATACACAGAATGTGTATTATTCAAGGAAATTATTATTTATTCATTTAAACGACGACAGATAAAATTCTTTATCAAAAACTACAATCTTTACAAAAACAAAAAAACCTTAAACAACAGCTATTAGCAGCAAAATTAAACACCCTTAATTTCAACTCTATGAAAAAATTAATTGGATTATTAGGCCTATTTGTGCTTACAAATGGAGCATTATCATCATGTAGCAATGACGATAACAACAAAAAGGAAGATGAAAAAAACAATGAAATCACCATTGAATCATCTAAAGGAACTTACTTGGGTAAGGACAACAACAAAGGTAAATTTGCTATTCACCTTAAATCGAACGACACGGATTTAGAATTGATTCTGATTTCTGACATCATCGCTGACAAAGATTTATTGGATGCAGAACTAAAAGCGACCAACTACGGTGTAAATCCATCGGGTGAACTTTATACGATTTCACCTGATAGTTATTTAAAGAAAGGCGATGTTAAAGGAAACATCACCGGTGGGAATCTGAATATTACGCATACGGAAGACACTTACACGATCAAAGGGCAATTAATAGATGCGCAAAACATCGCGTTTGATATCAATTACACGGGATTATTGGATATTGAGCCGATATACGAAACCGAATATGAAATCCAAAACGGTTGGTTCTGGGGAGATGATCAATATGACTATCCAAACATCGGAGAGTATATGACTTTTTTCACTCAAGGAGAAGCTAATAAATACGGTGAACTAGAAGGAGATGGCTACCACATCTCATTATCTTTCTTTGATGCTATGCCAGCAAAAGCATGGGAAGCAAAAATCCCGAATAAAACGTACAAAGCATCTACAGAGTATAAGGAAGGTACTTTCCTTGTTCAATCTGAAGATAAATTAAATACCGGAAAAATCGACTTAACTTATGCTGTTTTTCTTCAAAACAAAAGCTCAGAAGGTTTAAAAAAAGCCGTATACATCACTGATGGTACGATCAAAACCATGGATGACGCTAAAGGACAACAAGTGCGTTTTAACATTGAATTGCAAGATGGATCAAGACACGTTGGTAAATACACTGGAAAAGTAAGACAAGGTGATGAATATACGATCTCTTCTTTAAAAACAGATCGTACTGTTGGAGCTTTAGATTATGGATATATTGAGTATGATGGAAAATCACCGATTGCAGGTAAAGAAAACAACCGTTGGAATATCTATTTATACAACAAAGGAGTTACTACTTACCCAGAGTACTTTTGGGCTACTGAAGGAACTGGCGAATTTTTACGTTTAGCGATTTATACCGATGTCAACGCTACTACTGATATTCCTGCTGGAGTTTATCCTATTGGTCAAGAAAGTGCTGGAAATGCTGGAATTGGTGGTGGTACTGAAGTTGGTTTGGATTTCGGAACCTGGTTTTTTGAAATGAAAAACGACGATTATGCCCATTCTGCTCCAACTAGAACAGGAACGGTTACTATCGCTAAAACAGGAAATAATTATTCTATACAGTTAAATGCTGTAGATGATAGATCGAACAAAATTACCGCAGAATATTCAGGAGCATTAACGTTTCACAATAGCGCTAAAAAACCGGCTGCTAAAGCTAAATCCGCTACAGCAACTAAAAAATCATACGGAAAAGGAAAGGCTTTTGATGCAGCTAAAAACCTTAAAAACAAAAGATAAATAAATCCTATCGATCAACATTTTATACCGAGGGCGTCTAATTAGACGCCCTCATTTATTTAATAAAATCTTCTCTACAATTACAGTATCATGATAAACAGAAAAACCTTAATTTTGTACTGATATTCATCGCTACTATCTGAAATACCCTTATCGAGAGCGGGGCTTTTTTTTAAAATGCGACTTACATCTAATCCCCTAATTCAAAAAATATGCAAAAGACGATTATAACCGCTTTACTAATTGCTTCGCTAGTTGCTTTTAACAGCTGTAAAAAAGAAACTCCTGCAGAACCAGCAACAACAACTCCTGTGGATGCGACCGTACAAGTAGATACCGTAGCAGCGAAAAAAGCGATTGAGGCCGAAAAAGAAACCTTATCGAAACCCTATAACGAACAAGAAGATGCTCAAGCTAAATTGAACGAATTAATAGCTAAAGCCAAGCTGGAAGGTAAAAATGTATTTGTACAAGCCGGTGGAAATTGGTGTATTTGGTGTCTGCGTTTTAATGACTTTGTTCAGAAAAATAGTGAGTTAAAATCGGTAGTTGATGCCAACTATCTGTACTACCATCTAAACTACTCTACAAAAAATAAAAATAAAGAGGTGTTTGCTAAATATGCACCCGATGCCAAAGGATTGGGATATCCATTCTTTTTTGTTATAAATGGTGAAGGCGTGGTTACCAACATCTTTGGATCAGGTGATTTAGAATCTGGAAAAAGTTATGACACTCAAAAAGTTAAACAGATGTTTTTGGACCATGCGCCCAAAAAATAACCTTTAATCCATTGACCAAAAAAAAGAGACCCTTCCCAAATCATTTTAGGAACGGTCTCTTTTTTTTTATGTATGCATTTAATGACAATCTTATTCCCTTAAAATCATCATTCGTAGCTTAAGTTGAACTCCTGTTGCGTTTTTCTAAGGCTCTCATATAAATTGCGATCTGGTCTCCGCAAAATATAAAACATAAAAAACTCTAATAAACCGCTTTTTTGACTCCATGCTCAACCAGTATAATTTTAGTTTTACAAACCCCTTACTCCTAACAACAAATGAGTACTTTCGACGATTTTTTTATACAAATTGATCAGTATTATCCCCTTTCGCAACAAACGAAAAATGAGCTAAAAGCCATTTGCCATATTGAATACTTCGCAAAAAATGATTTACTTTTACAAGCTGGTGATCGGGCACAGCACTATTATTTTATTCGAAAGGGACTATTGGGCTATTATTTGTTGGATGAAAAAGGGGATACCATTTACAAAATGTTTTTTGAAGAAAATAGTTTTGTCGCTAGCACAGCCGCCATCATTGAAGAGCAACCGAGCACCTTTAATATCGTTGCTTTGGAGGATGTTCAGGTTATTAGCTATCGTGCCGACAAGTTTCGTCAATTGATCAATAAACATCACGATCTAGCACTTTTTCACCTTCACTATCTCGAAAAAAATTGGGTGGTTAAAAAGGAACCCTTAGAAATCAATCTAAAACGAGAATCCGCGAAACAACGCTACCTTAAAATGTTAGATAACCCCTCTTTAATTTCGAGAATTAAACAACATCAGATTGCCTCCTATCTCGGTATTACACCTACTCAATTGAGTCGTATCCGCAAAGATTTAAACTTATAAATCATCAACATATGTATAGTATTTCATTTTTTTTACTTCGGAATTTTGTAGGGTAATTAAAATTTAAAACATGAAAACCATACGCTACACTTTTGTACTATTCCTTTTAACCGTTGTTGGTTATGCCCAACAAATTCATCGTGAACTGATCTACAGTACCAAGATGAATACCAAAATTGAAACCATCATTATCACACCCAAATTAGAAAGTAGTAATACGTATAAAACGGTCTATATATTACACGGATATAGCGGAAACCCTGAAAGAACGCTGCAGAAAGACATTCCTAATTTGATAGCGCTATCACAGCAATTTCAAACCATCTACGTGATTCCCAACGGTAGATACAACAGTTGGTATGTAGACAGTCCCATAGATAAAAGCTCTCAATACGAAACCTTTATAGGAGAAGAATTGGTACAATACATAGATAGCAAGTACCCTACGATAGCTAGTAGCCAATACCGTGGAATATGCGGTTGGAGTATGGGTGGTTATGGCGCACTACATATCGGTATTAATCATCCCAATAATTTTGCTTTTGTAGGCAGTTCCTGCGGTGCTTTGGACTTTAATCGATTTGGCGAAAACTACAGTAATTACCAAGTAGACAAAGTGTTAGGTCCCTTTAAAAACTTGCATAAAACCTATTTTACTATTAATAAAATAACGCAAATGCAACAAGCACAACAATTGTATATACTAGACTGTGGCACAGAAGATACTCAAATGATTGAGATGAATCGGGAATTTCATCAGCAACTGATTACGAACAAAGTACAACATCTTTATATCGAGTCACTTGGTGCTCACAACGCCAACTATTGGAACCAATCGATGTCCAATCAATTGGCGTTATTTGACAAGTATTGGAAGCTTTAGAATTTAATTTCGCTTGACACATTATAAGAGAATAGATTGCTATTAACTAGCACAACAAAACAGTACACCATAAGCATATTCAAGTATTTGGTGTACTGTTTTTTTAAATATACCCCGGATATAGTATTGTAATTATTTTCTATAAATGATCGAACTCTGTAATGCTAACCACTATAAAAAAAACGTATATTTAATTCACCCCTAAGGTCTACATATGGAAGCCAGTAATTTTTTATTCGGAGAATTGGAAAACAATTTACTTATCAACGTTGCGTTACGTACGGTTGTTATGTTTTTCATTATTTTAATCTTTTTGCGAATACTGGGAAAACGCGGAGTCAAACAATTATCTGTCTTTGAACTGGTCGTGATTCTAGGTTTGGGATCAGCCGCAGGCGATCCGATGTTGTATATGGAAATCGGAATCATCAACGCCTTGATTGCCTTTGCTGTACTTGTGATCTGTTATAAAATATTTACATTATTGATTTTTAAATACCAACGTTTAGAAAATTTCTTCGAAGGAAAGCCGGTTTATATCATTAAAAAAGGAACTTTTGCCCTAAATGACTTTAAAAAAGAAACGCTTAGTAAGGATGAGTTTTTTATGGAATTACGCCTTCAGGGTGTTTTTCATTTAGGACAAGTGGAGTATGCCATTCTAGAGACTTCAGGTGAAGTAAGTGTGTATTTCTTCGACAAGGCAGAATTGCAATATGGACTTCCCATCCTGCCTCATTATATCGATCAAATAGTAACCGACTTTGAAATAGGTACCCGATATTCTTGCCTGTTTTGCGGAGAGACCATCGCTTTTCAAAACCAGACCTCTCCTACTTGCCCGAGATGTCAAAAATCCGAATGGATCGCTGCCAGTAACCGCAGTCATCAAGCTTAGTAAACCTATATAATTCTTTTTAAAACACTGTTCTAAATTAGATTTTTTACAGCACTAGTTATATTCGTTCTGATTTATCAAATTGGTATATATCCTTACTTTGAATTGCTTTAAAAAACAAAAAAAACAACTTTTCACACAAGTAATCAGTGCACTTACTTGGATAAAAATTGAATTAAACGTATCTTTCAACTTCTTTAATTACCTCCAAGATATAGGCCTTCAAGGCGGTAAAACGGCAACAAAATGCTTTTAAAATTCTTTTTCACTTTCACCAAAATCGGACTTTTCACCATAGGCGGCGGTTATGCGGTAATTCCATTAATTGAACGCGAAATCATTGCGAAAGGTTGGTTAACCACCGATGAGTTTTACGAAATTTTGCCGATAACCGAATCGCTTCCTGGAGTTTTCGCTACCAATTTAGCCGCCATGGTCGGATATAAAATGTCGGGCATCAAAGGCGGGATAGTCGCTGCTTTGGGTACTGTTATAGCCCCTTTTTTAATCATTGTACTGATTGCTGTATTTTTCAATCGTTTTGCAGATAACATCTGGGTAGTTAAAGCCTTTAAAGCCATTCGGCCCGCAGCGGTCGCTTTAATCGTTGCGCCCTGTTACGCTGCCTTTAAAGCCAATAAATTAAATGGCTTTACAATAGGGATTCCTTTAGTAGCCCTATTGCTGATGTGGCAATTTGGTCTATCACCAATATGGGTTATTATCCTAGGCGCTACTGGAGGTATCACCTATAACATCATTAAAGCACGAACGTACTAAGCATATGATGGTATTTGTAAAATTGTTTTGGACTTTTCTAAAAATTGGTACCTTTGGTTTTGGCGGTGGTTATGCGATGTTATCGCTTATTCAAGATGAAGTGGTGGTTCAAAACCAATGGATGACCAACAAAGAGTTTGTCGATCTGGTAGCGATCTCTCAAACCACCCCCGGCCCTATCGGTATCAATAGCGCCACCTATACCGGATATAAAGCACTCGAAAACCTGGGATACAATCCTTACTTTTGCGTACTCGGTTCTATAATCGCTACGTTATCGCTTTGTTTGCCGTCGTTTATCATGATTCTTTTCATCTCCTACTATTTTGTTCGCTTTAAAACCAATTTTTACTTCGCCGCAGCGCTACAAGGTATACGCCCATTAAGTGTGGCTCTAATTGCAATAGCTGCCATCTCCCTGATGAATGAAGAGAATTTTACCGACCTAATAAGTCCACTTATTTTTGCTGGGACGCTTCTTCTGGCAATCAAATACCGCTTACACCCGATCTTAATACTCGGATTGGCCGCTGTAATCGGACTGTTTATTTATTGATCTCGCGTTCGACTATTTGATTTTGCTCGAGATCGTATTTTAAAGACTGGGCTACTAAATTTTCGATATCATCTCCACATATAAAAGCTTGGAGTTTGGCGAATTTAGCAGTAGGCCATTCGTATAGCTGTAATGCCAATAAGTCGTCAATTACTTGCTGCGAAAACCTGCTTTTGACCAATTGGGCCGGATTGCCAGCTACAATAGTATAAGGCGCTACATTTTTTGTAACGACAGCTCCCGAAGCAATAATAGCTCCCTCGCCTATAGTAATACCCGGCATAATCATCGCTCGCATACCAATCCAGGCGCCATCGCCAATAACCGTATCCCCTTTGCCCATATAGGCATCAGTTATGACCTCCGCAAAGGGATATAAGCTAAACCAATCCGTTCTATGGGTATTATTTCCGCCCATCAAAATCACCGCCTCTGCCGCGATACAGACATGGGAACCGATAAATAATTGGTCGATCGGCCAAGCCGATTTCCAATTTTCCAAACTGTACGCATCTCCATAGAGATAACGAACTACACTTTGCTCAAAATTTCCAGACCACGCATTACTGTAGTAACTCGTTGTTCCTTTAATGTGTATGTTGGAATTGGTAACCGTCTGATGTAAATATTCTACTTTTGACCAATGTTTTAATTCTGTCATAACTGCTGACATCAAGTGATTTTTTTAAATGATTAGACAATTATCGCTAAATAAAAATTAATTTTTAAAAGCTGTCGATTAGCGGCATTCTCATTGTGTAGACTACATTTCTGCTTCTACCAAAAATATTTTACGAAAAAGAAGTCGACCACCAAATCTTTAAGATAAATATAGTAATCCTCATCTCATTATGTGTTTACCATAGCAGTATAGTAAATCACTTAATGATGATCCTTTTAGGGCTGTAAATGTTTTTTTTTCCACATGCCCTCGCCAAACTCAAACAAGATACGCTGGTGAAAACGCGTATCCGTAAACTCAAAAAACTCAATGCGATGCGGTATAATTGCATAACCACTCCATGTATCTGGACGGGTCACATCTGCATCCTTAAGGGTTTGCTTACCGTGTTCTATCGCGGCTAGTAAAGCCTCGATATCTTCCAATTCCTGACCTTGATTGCTGATGTTAGAAACGATTCTACTGCCCAAATGTCGTTCACTAAAATAGGTATCTGCCCGTTCATCCGATATTTTTATAGCCGATCCTTGAATGCGTACCTGCTTTTCTGTAGCGGTCCACCAACATGTCAGTGCCACTTTATTACATTGTTCGATTTCAAGCCCCTTTCTCGAAGATATCGGTCCAGTAACTATAAAATTACCGTCCAGCACTTCTTTGAGTTCGACAAAACGCGCGTTGGGAAAACCGTCTAAGCCCACAGTCGACAAACAAGCCGCTTTGGGTATAGTAACCGAAGAAGCAGCCAATTCTGCCTGTTGCCACTCCTTAAATTTTTGTATGGGATCCATTGAAATATAATTTTGTTTCGCTTTAAAAACGATGTATATGGGTTAAAAATATCCTATGCTTTTATAAGTGTTTGATCATTTCGAATTGCGATAAGCGATAACTCAATCCCATCTTTTGCAAAAACGCCACTACATCCTGCGCCTGCTGGTCGACATTGTTAATCGCCAATTCTGAAGTACCTACCACCGTTTTCATAGCCTCAATCAATTTTGTAGCCACACCTTTACGACGCTGATTCGGTCCCACAGCTAATTGTTGTATTCGAGCTATATTCGCATAAAAAGCCACATAACCGACCAATTCTCCGCCTTCATAAGCTCCTAATACGCTTAAACGCTCTCTGCTGTTGTCTAAGGCCTGCGCACTGGCTTGCCACGATGGTAAAGCTGTCCAAAGCGCTTTTAAATAATCCCAATCCAAGTTAAGTAACTCGCGAACTTCAAGGTTTTTATTGTCCGCAGCAGCCTCAACAACACCTTTAAAAGAGTCTAAAGTACGATTGACACGATAACCCATTTTTTCATAAGCCCGAATCGCCGAATCATTACCCAATATCACCTCCAACAACATGGCTTTTACTCCGAGCTCCTGTAGTTTTGGCAATAAAAAACGATACATATTCGCTACAATACCTTTGCCTCTATACTCCGGAACGACACCTGTTCCCGCATTATAGACGGAAATCTCACCATCGATAAGGTTAATAGCATGCAACATCAGCCCCACTAATTTACCTGCTGAAACCACGCCAATAGACAAATTCAATTGAATATTTTCCGCAGCTATTTTTTGCTCTAATTGCTCGACTGTTAACTGTAAGGGTATAACATAATCGGCAAATACTTCGTTTAATATATTAAGAATGCTTTGTAAATCTGTATTTTCTAAAGTGATTATTTCCATGTTTTTACTTAATGTTCTCCAAATTATTATTTTAATGTAGTGCCAGCAGTAACAGCAGCCACTGCTTATTGGTCAGCTCTTCGCATTCCCTTGCAAGCACTGCCTACAGGTTTATGAACCAAGAGCATTTTGTTTTAATTGCTGATTATTATAGATTGTGCAACTTTCGATACCAAGTCACTGCCTTTTGTTCGTGCTCCTTTAAAAAGGCATCTTTGTACGTATTGTAATCATTACCGTCCTTCCATTCTCTTTCAATTAAATGCTCTTTTAAAGCTTGATAATGAGCTTTCACCTGCTGATGGGCGCTTAAATAATCGCGAAAGGCAATGTGTCGCAGCCAATGTTCAGAGTTTATCGGAATCACATGTATATGCGCTCTACGGTACTGATGGTCGTGAACCGTTTCGGGAATTTCATCGGACTGGGTGAAACGCTTCGGTATTCCCAATTGTTCCGGGCTTTGATTCAGCAATAGAAAAAACCGCCGATACGGCATTTGCACGTTATACTTTTCATAGTATACGTAATTTCCTGCCGATAGTAAAGACGCCACTTTGTCTAAATCCGATTCAACAGCTACCCCCACCAATACATCAATTACCGGCTTAGCCGACAAACCTACTACAGCAGTACTACCGATATGTTCTACCGATACCGCTAATTCAGATAAGGCATCAAGCAGTTCGAGCTCAACGGTTTCAAACTGCTTTTTCCAATCAACAGTATATTTTTCAAAAGGTAAAATCATCGGTGTTTATTTAAGCATAACAAGCCATTTAAACGGCTAAAAATCCAAGGTAAGAACAAAACTAATTGGCCTTTCGAAAATACTAAAAAAGATTGAAAAGTGCCGTAGAAAACCGGAATCAAATTTTGAATTACCGCCTATTTCAGCAAATCGGTTTAAACTTTATTATAACCAAAATCATCTAACTCGTGAGCCTGACTAGGCTGATACGATTTATCGAAAGAAAATCGATTCAATAAATATATTTCTCTTAAAAAAGTAAAAACTATCTCTTTTTTTATTAAATTTATAAGGGTAATACCCTTGATAATAACGGAATATAATATTTAACCTCTAACAGGTAGTTTAGAATAGTTTTAATAATTTGAATAAGCATCATCAATACGAGTATCCGGAATTTTAGAAGAGCTCGATTCCTACCTCCCCATTGTACTCCAACACCCTCGTTTTGTATTAACTCAAAAAGGATTGAAAATGGCTCAAGTAAACTCAAGTATTAAAAAGGATTTGTACCAGATTGAAATCAAAACCCCGACAGGCAACACCATTCACGCCGATGAACCGCTTGATAAAGGCGGAAAGGACAGCGGTTTTTCACCCAAAGAATTATTAACTGCCGCTTTAAGTGCTTGTACCTCGGCAACGATACGGATGTATGCCGATCGCAAAGGTTGGGACCTGCAAGAAGTACGCATGAACGTGGAATTGTCAGAAGCCGACGAGTCAACGCTTTTTACCCGTAAAATCGAGTTAATCGGCAATTTAGACGAGGCTCAAAAAAAGCGTTTGCTCTTTGTAGCCAACTCCTGTCCGGTACATAAAATCCTAACTCATCAGATCGAATTCCACACCCTGATCGTGGATCAACCATAGAAAACAAAAACTTCCACTTCATTACGAATTTTATAAAATAGCCCCCATTATGAGTAAAATAGTCGCAGAACAATTAGTTGATATGTTGATAGAAGCCGGAGTAAAACGGGTGTATGCCGTGACTGGTGATAGTTTAAACCACTTTAACGATGCCATCCGCCGAAGCGGAAAAATCAAGTGGATACACGTGCGCCACGAAGAAGTGGGGGCCTATGCCGCGGCAGCCGAAGCAGAACTCGATGGTTTTGCCGTCTGTGCCGGTAGTTGCGGTCCCGGACATGTGCATTTGATCAACGGTTTATATGACGCACATCGCTCACATGTGCCCCTACTCGCCATTGCCTCTACCATCAATACCGATGAAATGGGTATGGATTATTTTCAGGAAACCAATACCATTAAATTGTTTGACGATTGTAGTTATTACAATCAAATGATCATGACCGCCGAGCAGGCTCCCCGCATTATACAAACCGCTATCCAACACGCCTTGGGAAAAAAGGGCGTAGCTGTGATTGGCTTACCCGGTGATGTGTCGCAGTTGAAAGCTGTTGAAAGCACGACATCTACGCAATACTTTAACTGCAATCCCGTGATTCGACCATCAGACTTCGAGTTACAACAGTTGGTTAGTGCCATTGAAAGCAGTTCTAAAATCACCTTATTTTGCGGCATCGGTTCGGAAAAAGCGCACGATCAGGTGGTGCGACTCGCACAACACCTCAAAGCTCCTGTTGGATATTCGTTTCGCGGTAAAATGAGCATACAGCCCAACAATCCCTATGAGATTGGGATGACAGGCCTACTAGGACAACCTTCGGCCTACCACAGCATGCACGAGTCGGATTTGGTGATTCTTTTAGGTACGGATTTTCCGTATGATAAATTTATGCCTACCAACAACAAAATCGTTCAAATCGATACCAGTACCGAACGCCTCGGCAGACGTGCCCAATTGCATTTGGGACTTTGTGGGGACGTAGCTCATACCATCGACGCCCTCTTACCGCTGTTGGCAGAAAAAACCGACGACAGCTTTTTACAAGCCCAACTGCAATTCTATGACAAAGTAAAAGAACACAAAAACATTTATATCAACGACAACGGATCTGAAGACGCTATTCAACCCGAATACCTCGCTCATATTATCGATAGACTAGCCAATCAAGACGCGATTTTCACCGTAGATACTGGAATGACCTGCGTGTGGGGGGCACGCTTTATAACCGGAACTGGACAGCGAAAAATGCTCGGATCCTTTAACCACGGTTCTATGGCTAATGCCATGCCGATGGCAATTGGAGCAGCACTCTCCCACCCGGAACAACAGGTCATCGCCATGTGTGGCGACGGTGGACTTTCGATGTTACTCGGCGATCTAGCTACTATAAAACAATATAACCTACCCATCAAAATTATCGTATTCAACAACCGCGCACTGGGCATGGTTAAACTCGAAATGGAAGTCAATGGACTACCCGATAATGAAACCGATATGGTCAATCCCGATTTTGGTATGGTAGCCCTAGCGATGGGATTCCCCGGTATCAATGTACACAAACCCGAAGACGTACTCGATGCCGTTAAAAGAGCTTTTATGCACGACGGCCCCATCTTACTCAATGTGTTTACCAATCCGAACGCTCTAGCCATGCCTCCAAAAATGGAATGGGCACAGGTTACCGGTATGGCCAAATCCATGACGCGATTGATGCTCGGCGGTAAAATGGACGAGGTTTTAGATACCATAAAAACCAACTACAAACACCTCAAAGAAGGTTTTTAATTTTTTGAACTTTTAGTGACTTTGAGTAATACGTTTTTAGAGATATTAATAGCTAGATCTAATACTTTTTTATCAGTTTTAAACACTTTGTCTAATACTTATTTAGAAATATTACTCACTTTTTCTACTAGTTTTGATGAGTTTTGATCGCTTTGTGTAGTACTTATTTAGAAATTTTAATCACTGTATCTACTATGCTATTATAAGATTTAACCGAATCCGCTTGTGTCATTTACTTTGAATCAATTTTAACCTAATCCCTCCACTGATGGATCACACTCTTACTAAGTCGCATACCAAATACTACGTGATTGCGTGGGTGTTTGGATTATTGTTTTATTTTTTGGATTATGTAATCCGTTCGGCCCCTGCCGTGATGATACCGGAGCTCTCAGCCAATTTTCACGTCAGTTCGATCGGTTTGGTCACTATAGTTGGTACTTATTACTATACCTATTCGATTTGCAGTTTAATAGCCGGTATGGCCTTAGACCGCTTTGGAGCAAAATACTCGCTGTTTGCGGGAGCTTTTATCTTAGGACTTGGGTGTTTGCTGTTTTTGATATCGAGTCAGTTTGCAGGTACGGCAGGTCGTTTGCTACAAGGTGCGGGTTGTGCATTTGCCTTTCCCGGTTGTGTGTATCTCGCCAGTAAGGGGTTTTCTGCCAAATCATTGGCTACCGCCATCGGTTTTACGCAGTGTTTTGGAATGCTCGGCGGTTCAGCAGGACAGTTTATCGTAGGACCCTGGATGGAGAACGGCATGGAAATCCATACGTTTTGGTTGTGGTCGGGACTGTTTACCATCCTCGTTGCGGTGGGACTGTGGTTTGTGATTCCCGCCAATGACGCCAAAGAAATCGCTAATAACGAAAAAAGACCGAGCTTGCTCGAGCCCTATAAAATTGTTTTTAGCAATCCACAATCGTGGTACTGCGGTATCATATCGGGACTGCTATTTGCACCAACAACCATATTCGCCATGACCTGGGCCGTGGCCTTTTTTCAGAAAGACCTCGCCTTTGACTTCCATACCGCTACGATTGCCAGTGCTATGGTCGCGTTGGGATGGGTATTCGGTTGTCCAATATTGGGTTATTTTACCGATAAAATCGGACGTAGAAAACCGATACTGCGCCTCGGCGCCCTTATCATGATTGCGAGTTTAATATTGCTGCTCTACTTCCCCGATTTGATACCCGCCAAAGTCAGTATGTTTATGATGGGTATCGGTTCCGGTGCTGCCATGATTCCATACTCCATCATCAAAGAAGCCAATCCCGATTTCGTCAAAGGCAGCGCCACCGGTGCTATCAACTTTATTACTTTTGGAGTAACCACCTTGGTAAGTCCGGTATTTAGTCGACTTTTTGGACGAAGTTTAGAAGATACAAGCGATAAAATTCTGCACTTTCAACAAGCCGGATTCTTTTGGATTGTCGGTATAGCCATAGCTATAGGAATTAGTTTTTTGTTGAAGGAAACGGGGTTGAAAAGTCAACAGAAAGCTGTGGTTAGTAATCGGTGATTTGTTAATGGTAAAATAACCAATTGTAAGGTAAAAATCAAGAACTAAAATTCAATTCATAACGTACGGATCGTCCGGCTCCAATAGAAGTAAAAATTTGTTTTTCTACTAAATCTATTAAATCTCTGGTTGCAGTAGCTTTTGAAATCTTAGTAATGGATATATACTTTCTGGCTGTCATACCACCATCAAAACCCGCTATACCTTGATCAAATATCTTTAGTACTACTTTATATTGCCTTTCATTGAGAAACGACTTCTTTTGATCCAAAAAATGCGCTTTTTTAATCGTAAAGCCTATTATTTTCTTCGTTAACTTTTGAGACTCTAAAATGGTTTGTGAAAAATACCATATCCAATCCGTAATCTCCAATGACTTTTGAGCTGTTTTTAAGGCGTTATAATATTTTTTTTTATCTTTTTCAATCATACTCGACAAACTCATAATCAAAGGACGTTGAAAAGATTCTCCCAAACATTTTTCAGCTAAGGCTCTACCTATTCTACCGTTACCGTCTTCAAAAGGATGTATGGATTCAAAATACAAATGTGTAACGGCTGTTTTAATTAAAATACCTTTTATATCCAATACAGTTACATCAAATTGTTGGTACCACTCTACAAATTGTCTCATCTCTTCAGCCAATCGATTGGAAGGAGGTGCCTCAAAATGAATTTGCTCCTTGCCATAACGACCACTAACAATGACCATGGGTTCCTCTCCTTGTCTATAGTGTCCCGATTGAATGCGCTTCGAATTGCCAAACAAGGTCTGGTGCCAATCTTTGATAAGCTGTTCAGACAACACTGCTTTATAATCGTTGTGTACCAATACCATCAATTCCCCAATTCCTCGGGCATTTTTATCTTTGATACTTAAAGCTGATGTGACATCGATTCGGTTCTTAATCGACGATATGATATCTTGACGGCTGTAATATTCCCCCTCAATTTCAGAAGTTTTAAGGGCCTCATCAATCATAAATTGAAGTATGGTTTCCTGGCGAATATCCTCTGATAAGTTTTCAATCATCCCTTTAATTTCGCCAATTTCTAAGGCAAACTCCAAGATTATCTGATCTATAACAGCTGCATTATAATCAAATTTCGCCCATTCTTTATGTTGCCAATTGTATTGCATAAGCCGGTTAAATTTCTTAAACAAATCAAATATACATAAAAAATGAGCCGATTAAGTGATTTAATCGGCTCATTTTTTTACTCGATTAAGTTTCTAATTGGCATATTGCTTTCCTCTTAAAGATACAAAGCTGAGAAACGCGAATCAAATGCAATCTATTATCTCCCTTTACTACTAATATCTTAGACCATTGTATATACAAATTTTTCGCGGGGCATCAGCGATTAATAAACTCATATCAATCTCGAGCCCCGTAGGACTATTTGGTTGCAATTCTAAATTTCGGAAAACTGCATGATCATTAGCGCTTTGGTACCACAGCGCATTTTTATTGGCAATCTGTTCCTCTAAGTCTGGCTGGCTTTTATGTGCGAGTACCACAATCATCTGATCCAGTAAAGCGATATCGTTTTCGGTAAACTCGTCGTCATGACACTCTTGAAGTGGCATGATGTAATCCAAATCCTCACTGTACTTTTCTTCGATATAATCTCCTAAATAAAAAAAAGAATTCGAGGCTAAGTCTACGAACAAGGCTGTCGAATTAAGCCCCGATTGCCACACTGTTTAAGGTAGATCTAAAAAGGAAATACCGCTTTTGCAAATAGAACGCTCATCCAATATATAAAACAACTGCAACAGTCTCTCTTTGGAAAGGTTTTTATACGATCACATAAATATACAGCCGTATTACCGATTTATCTAATTGGTTTTTGTCAAATTTTATGTAAGTTGGTGTATTCCCCTTCGCTTACATATTAAAGGTAAATACTCTAATTTGTTTAAAAAACAAGGCTTACTTCCCCATCTTCTCCTCCAGCATCGCTATTTTTTCTTTTTCGGCAGCAAGTAAACGTTCGTAGAGTTCCACAACTTTGTCTAGTGGGTTGAATGTCGGGGTGATAGTTTTTCCATATTATTAAGTGTAGCACTATCATTAAAAGTACTTGTAATAATACTTAAAACCTTTTCTTCTGAATATTCTTTTAAGGCTTGTACCGGTACTTCTAATACTTCGGCAACGGCTACTGATTTGGAATCTTCTACTTCTTCGCTGCTTTCAAACATCATTATTAACTATAAAATTAATAAAATAATTCGGTACAGAATATGAGACCATCCCGAAATCTAATTAGTAAATTATCCACTTAAAGTTGCCTATATCAAAGAACTGATTTTTTAATGCTAGCGACTTCTAGCTTATCTTGTAAGAGGCTAACAACCAATCCACAGGGAATTCTACAAGGATAACTGTCGATAAAAACATCACTATTATTTTAAAACAAAACTGTCCATCACCCCCTTGGCTTCGACAAAATAAACATCAAACTGGTCCTTTTTCGCTGTATAAGTCAATATATAAGCCTTGTTGTTTTGCACAAAATCATACTGCAAAAATTTTACGTTATACCCCATCAGCATACCGCCAAAAGTAAAGGAATGATATTCCCTATTTCCCTTTTTGATCCTTTGACTGTCAAACAGTTCCACATGAGACTTAATTTGCTGTTCGGTTAACTCTGCATATTGATCGAGGTTGTAATTCAAGGTATCTAAATCCTGAATCAATAGATTGATATTAGCGGAGAAATTCTCAAAAGCGCTTTCTCTGGGTATCTTTAAAACAAAAGAAGCCCCTTTACTGGGGGTTTCATCCCGTACAAAAGTTTCGGAATAGCGGATTGAATAGTCGGATTCTCGGATGTCATGAAGCTTTTTATGCTGAGCATATACCCCTTGAACCACCAACAAACAGCAAATTATCAAGACTTCTTTTATAGGACACTTCATAAATCGATTTGATTATTTTTTTTTAAGCTTCGCCAACTCTGAATTATAATACGCCAAGAGCTGTGCTATTATATTTTCTATTAATGCAAAGGGAATGTCTATATGTGGATTTATTCTTAAAATTTTCATACGCGATCGCGTACCTATTTCCAATTCAGGATTGTTTAATAAGCGTCCCTCAACAAACAAGATATAGGGTTCTGTGGTTTTTTTATCGATCCACAAATAACAGACCGCCTTTTTAGCATACACAAAACAAGGCATACCGTATTTTAGTGTCTCGGAAATTTGCACATGCTGATTTAGAATAATACTGCGTAGGGCCAACAGACAACTGCTGTTGGGTTCTTGCTGACGCAGAAAAAAATTTTGATGCTCGTTCATTTTTTGGAGGCTTTACAACCCTAAATCCCTCTTAAGTAAATATAATAAAAATCTTGTTTTTACACAAAAGAAATGTAATAAAAATGGTTCTTATAGGTATAAGAATCACAGCTTTTTATACACTATCTTTTCATTATTTTATTTAATTAGTTCGCAAAAAATAACTTGGACTATAACCAAAGCGTTTTTTAAAGGCAACTGAAAAGTGGTTATAATGTTTATATCCTACCTGATGAGCCAAAGCTTCAATCGTCAGCGTATCAGCAGCGGTTGTAGTCAACAGTCGATAGGCTTCCATCATCCGCCCCTCTACTACAAATTCATGAATGGTCGTTCCAAATAAGTGTTTAAATCCCGCCTGTAACTTGGTTCGATTCATAGCCGTGAGCTGAGCCAATTCTTCCAAGGCATAATTGGTGGAAAAGTTTCTACTCAAAATCTCGTAGAGTGCATACAAGCGCTCGCGATCACCCGCTGTTATGGAAACCGATTTGGACCGCTTTACAACAGCATTGGCCTGCTGAAGCTGCAGCCCCAACAACATCAATATTTTACCCTCGATATGGAGTCGCTTGACTTGCCCAATATAGGGACAATGATAAATCTCGTGAATCACACGCTGCATCTGAGGGTTAATGCGATGGCTCTGCCCACCCAATACAACTGCCTGCTGACGGTCAATCGCTTTTAAAAACTGCTCTGAGGTTTTGCAATCCGCAGTAAGGTTTCGAGTCAGCCAACTTTCGGCCACTTCGATTTCCAAACTCAGCGCGGGTTTGCACGCTGGATCTGCCAAACGACCGTCGAGTTGCGGCACATAAAAAAAAGTAAATTGCCCCGCTACTGTATGCAAGGAATTTCCCTTTTTATCGCGAGGCTGATAAGAGGCTGTACCACCAGAAATTTCAAAGTGCATTTGCATATAGGAACCGTCGGATTTAACCGTAGTTTCCAGGGCCTGGTCTTGAGATCGTTTGAAAAAACTGAGGTGTAAGCCATCAACCTGCAACTGCTTTTGGTGTTGTACAAAGCCACACTCGGAGATCAAGTCTTCCGATTCTAAAAGATCTTGTCCCAAAGGCAATGAATATCCCGTCGATCGCTGCAGTACCCGATTACCCGATGGGTATCGTTCATTTGTGATTTCGATTGTCATTTCAGGTTGTTAAATTCTCAGGTTATTTGTCCGACAATTCACCACTTCAAAAGAATGCAGTTACCGTATAACTTCCTGCTTTTATCATATACAAAGATAGGTAACTTTGCGTCATTATTTATATCGAATCCAAATAAGATTTTTAAACAAACGTACTAACAACTATCCGATTGCAGCTATAATCGCAATCCGATTAGTCCAAATTCACTGTATTATGAAAATTGAAAAAATAAACTTACAACAAGAATCATCAAACTTAAAAGCCTTTTGGCAATTAAAATCACTGGGTAAAATCAATAATCACGAAGTGCAGTTGATCAAATTACAAGGTGCATACGAATGGCATACACATGAAGAAGAAGATAAATTATTCTTTGTTGTAGACGGCATTTTAGAGTTGCATTTTCGCGATCAAATCATTGAACTGCATAAAAATGAATGCATCGTAGTACCCAAAGGCATTGAAAATAAACCCGTGGCTAAAGATGAAGCTACCCTAATGATTTTCGAACCGCAACGATAAAAATCAATCGTTGTTTACAATTGTTTACAAATCGATGCCCACTTTGTTTACAATCCTATCATCGCTCTAAATCAGGGAATTAAGAAGTGATTTTTGTAAGGTAAAACGCACAAAAAACCGCAGGTAATTGTTTAGATAAAAACCAATAAGCCATTGATAATCAAATTGTTTATTGGTTTTTAAAATAGTTTTATTTTTAAGGGGCACCGAATTGTTTTTAAGTGCTCTTAAATTGATAGAATTAGCAGAATTTCTTCTTTTTTCCCTTCTTTTTACCTTTGTTTAACCAGATAATAAATCCGGTTAACGGCAGTGAAGCGCAGACCAAAGCCATTATAAAAGTAATTATTTTGGTATAAACACCGCCATAACTGCCCACGTGTAAATCGTAATTCATAGCAGACAGGCGGTCGCCTAGCGGTTGTGAATGCGACCTTTTAATGTTTTGTATACCGCCCGTTTCTTTGTCAAAATAATACCATACAAACACGCCGCTTCTGTCTTTGTTTAAGCGAACTTGTATATCCTGAAGGGCTTCTTTAGGTTTGAGGCGAATGGCCATCATATCTGCCGTGGGATGTTGAGACAGGGCGTAATTTAAAGCAGTATCCAACAAATTATCGCGCTTTGGAGTAAAGGGTATTTTTCCGAAATTTGGTGTGGTTGATGACACAGTGCTCAACGAATTAAAGCCGTTGACATAAATCTTTTTTACGGCAGGAAATGCAAATACCAAACCCGTTAAAGCGAATAAAAGCGCAAAACACAAGGCATAGATTCCCAAAATATTGTGTAGATCGTAGTTCAAACGTTTTTTATTGACTTTAAAATCAAAACGAAAACTGCGCTTTAAGGTTTTGCCTTTCCATTTTTTGGGCCACCACAGGACCAAGCCCGTAAGGAGAATGACCGCAAATAAGGCCGTGGCTGTACCGACAACAAGACTCCCTACCTTCTTTCCCAACAGCAAATTCATGTGTAGTTGCAATACCAACTGAAAGAACTCGTTTTTACTGTCTTCAACCGCTTGTACTTCTCCGGTATATGGATTGACAAAAACCCTTTTGTAGTAGGTATAATACGCCCAATGTCCAACAGCGTTTTCATTGGTTTTCGACGCTCTAAAAACCCAGGTTCTATCTTTGGCAGGAAACAGATCTACCCGAGATATTTTTTCACCCTTAGGCAGGGCTCGTTGTGCGTCTGCTTGCAGCACACTTAATGGAAGCGGCGTTCCATTAAGTGTGCTGTCGGTGTTGGTAAAATATTTATCGGGATAAACCTGCAGTTTTAACTCGTCGTGAAACACGTAAATACAGCCCGTAATACTCACTATAAAAACGATGATTCCACTGAGCAGTCCCAACCATTTGTGAAACCAGAGAATTTGCTTTTTAAGCATGCTTAAAATTTAAAGTGTAGGTTTACATTTACAAGGCTTCCACTTCCACGAACATATTCCGCATCCAAAGCACGGTATTGACTCACCGTTGGATAGTAGGTTTTATTAAACAGGTTTTCGATTCCCAAGCTGATATTCCACTGACTGTTGATGGTATAACTACCCGCGAAATTAAAGAGATTAACATCACTAATCGGACCCTCACTATTTTTGTAAATTCCCTTAGCATTAGGTTCAAATCGATCGCGACTGCCCGTATAAACCCAAAACAATTGCAGGTTCCACTTGTCTGTGGGTTGATAATTGACAAATCCCGTAGCCTTAGGAGGAGCAATGCGCGAGCCGTTTAGATATACTTTACTACCGTCATCCAATTTAGCCTTTCCCTCTACATAGGCATAACTACCACCGATGGTCAAATTGGATCGCAGTTTGGCGTCTAGTGTCAACTCAAATCCCTTGACTTCCTCAGGTTCGCGTTGTGCCATTAAAAACCCACCAACATCTACCAGATTAACCCCCAAATCAGAAGTACTGATATAATATGCAGCCGAGAAATTAAAAATGCTGTAACGGCTTGAAAAACCGATTTCGTAGTTGTTGGTAATAATCGGATCGGTTTCTAAATTGCCCAAGGTATTTTCCTTGGCTCTTCTTAAGATACGTCCCAATTCATTGATCGCAAACCCCTGAGAGAAACTGACAAAGGGATTGAATAATTCGTATTTATTATATCGTAAACCCGCATTAAATACCGTGGCTTTATAAGGTATACTACCTCCACTAACAAAAATACTGCCCTCATTTCCCGGTCCGGTAGCGATGGTATTAAAATCATCTACTTTAACCTGCGCATTCTCATAACGAACGCCTCCTTTAAAAATCAAATTTTCAAAAAAGTCTATTTTTAATTGCGCATACGGCGCTATGTTTACCATATTCATTTTGGGGATATAAACCCGTCCATCGACCAAATCTTGGTAAGTGACATCGTTTAAAAGATCCAAACCATAAGTAATTTCAGCGGGGAGGTTTCCGATCGTAAAAGGCGTATTTAGATTGATACGCACCCCTTTTTTGTCGGAGTTAATCATCGTTTGTCCCGGTCCATACCAAGCCGATCCCGTAGTGACATAACGATTCATCGAACTAAAAGTATTCATATATACCGTTGCATCCAATTGGGTATCCAACCATAAATTGCTGTTGGTATAGGTCAACATCGCATTGTGGTTATACGGTGTTCCGGCCGGTTTTCCCGGTTCTTCTCCACGCACACCTATAGTAGGACTCTGCCCATAAACCCCATTTTTACTGATGTATTTGGCGTGTTGGGTGCTTCCATAATAATTATAGAGCGCGGTAATCGAAGAATTATCATTGACATCGTATCCGATCTTTACAAATGCATTATTGGAATAGGTATTTGATAGGCCGTCGGTTTGTCCGACAGGCAGCCCTTCGCCGTCGCGTTGCAGTCCTGTGTAGTCCAAAGTTCCACCAAAAGTATAGGTCCATTTGTCTTTTCTTCCCGAAAAATATTGAGCCACGCGGTATCCCAAGGTACCAGCGCTGTTATAGGGATTAAACGATGTACCGATAGTAGTTGCTCCTTCTAAAACTTTATTGCCGCGGTTTTTTTTGGTGATATAATTGATGATTCCACCGCCTGAACCGTTTCCATAAATCGAAGTAGCACCTTTGATTACCTCTATACGTTCAATGACATTGGGATCTATAGTACGTAAATCACGAGCTCCATTCATCAGTGGTGTCGATTGGGGAATACCGTCGATTAGCACCAATACCTGACGCCCGCGCAAGGTTTGACCCGAATTGGTTGCCTTATTGGTTGAAGTTCCCAAACCCGGAACAGTATTTCCCAATATCGAAGCCAGATTCGTAGTGATGCTACTTTGCGTTTCTATCTCTTTTTGATTTAGAATGGTAACCGATGAAGGTACAGTACGTATATTTTCGGCTTTTCTACCCGCTGTAATGACCACTTCGTCCATCTGGGTATCATCCGTTTTTAATACCAAAACATAGGTTAATTGCGTGATCTCAGCAGGGAAATTTTGTTTAAAATCCAAATACCCAACCGCGGAAATCGTTATGTTAGTGTTTTGCAATACCCCCTTATCCAACAGCACTACTCCCGCATTGTCTGAGGTTGCTAAAATGCCCGAATTTCCGATTACAGTTGCATAAGAAACCGGTTGATTAGAAGCGTTTTTAAGCTGAAGGCTGATCTCTTGAGCAAAAATTTGATGCGAAAAAACAGCACAACAGATCAAAATAAAAGCTCGCAATTTGCTGTGAATACCGGTTTTGTGAGCGACTAACTCTAGTGATTTGGCAATCATTATACGCTTATTTAGATTTAATTAAAGTAGCGCAAATGTATCTATTTATTCAACTTATTTTTTAAAAAAAATGTAAAAAAATCATTAAAATAGACTCCCCTAAAGAAAGATTAAAACACCCACAGATCGCATACAATACGGTACACTTAGCGATTATTTATTTCTCTTTTTTCTTAATTTAATATATAACTCCATTTTTAGTAATCGATTACAACTGCGAGAAATGCGTATATGCGGTACCCCTTAACACCAATCAGTGCTAGTATACGCCCACAAAAGATTTGATGCATCGAGTTTTACTTCCCACATGAGCTCAACACTGAATCTAGTCTCCCCCGATCATCTTGGACACGATTCCTTTTTTATCGGTACATTCTCCAATAACGATACCTACAAAATGCATTACTACAAATATGGGAAACCAATAAATCGCCCATTTATGTACCATCTCCATCGGCGCTTTAAATTGCCCATCACCCCACTTTAAATACATACCCGTAACTATGCCAACCAATAATAAAAGGTAAAGCGCTATATATAGAAAACCTTGTAATCGCCGTTTTAGCGCCTGACCTTTCAACAGCGGATTGGGAAAACTAATCCCTTGAAACAACATATAAATCACCCGAATTATAAAGGCAAAAAACAAGGCATAGGCCGCATAGATATGCCATTCCCACATCGGGCTCAAAATCGTTTTGGCGATCCCCAACTTTTGATCTTTTTCTATATTAAAATCGCTGGAAATGTAGAGATCAATCGCACTGATAATAGTTCTCTTGTTCATCCAATACATCCGTAAAAAACCCGTCATAAATAAGACCAACATCGCTAGAGCAATGATCCAATGTAACATTCGGTGAAGTGCCGAAAATCGGTTTTTATTTTCTCTTTTCATACTATAAATTTTAAGATAAAAGGTAAAAAAAATCCCTCTTACTAAGCATGACTGTTTTACATAAAAACAGCACTTTAAGCTACAATTTTGAAGAGGCTGTACTTAACTCGAAATCGTATTTTATGCCCAGTTTTTATTTCATCATCACTTATCTGATTGATTTTAGAAAACCTGGTAGGGGTGAAATGATTATAAAGCGGATACGCAGATGGGCTCATCCGCATATGGGCTCATCCGCAGATGGGCTTATACGCAGATG
>DCKE01000019.1:141709-158527 GCA_002320285.1 Flavobacteriaceae bacterium UBA1682
CCCCGTAGGGGTGAAATGATTCTAAAAGCGGATACGCAGATGGGCTTATCCGCAGATGGGCTTATACGCAGATGGGCTCATCCGCTTATACGCATAGAAAACCCCGTAGGGGTGAAATGATTATAAAGCGTATGGGCACATCCGCATATGGGCACATTCGCAGATGGGCTTATACGCAGATGGGCACATCCGCATATAGGCAAAAAAAAACGTAGGGGTGAAATGATTCTAAACGCTGTGTAGAAACCAAAAATATGTGTAACTTTACTAAAGGCATCCTCCTGATAAGGAACTGCATTTGTTTTATTTCACTTAAAAATAAAAAACTATGAAAAATTATAAAGTAGCTGTTGTTGTAGGGAGTCTTCGCAAGGAATCTTATAACCTGAAGTTGGCCAAAAACTTAATCGACCTGGCTCCGAAATCTTTGAGTCTTGAAATCATCAATATTGGTGATTTACCGTTTTACAACGAAGATGTAGAAGCAACTCCTCCACAATCATGGACGATTTTCAGGGAGCAGATCATCAAGGCCGATGCTGTACTTTTTGTGACTCCGGAGTACAACCGATCGGTACCTGCCGTATTGAAAAATGCGATTGATGTCGGTTCTCGCCCTTATGGTAAAAATGCCTGGGATGGTAAACCCGGTGCGGTGATTAGTGTATCTATAGGAGGTATCAGCGGTTTTGGCGCCAATCATCACTTGCGTCAGTCGTTGGTGTTTGTCAACATTCCAACCTTGGCACAACCCGAAGCTTATCTCGGAGGTGCCGCGAATTTATTTGATGAACAAGGCAAACTGAACAACGAGTCGACCAAGGGATTTATGCAAAAATTTATGGTCGCTTTTGAAAAGTGGATACAAACCAATGCCAAGTCTTAATTTCTAAAAACGCGCTTTTAAGTCTGAAATATCCTTTCTGATTTCTCTGAGCATTTCCGTCATCGTATCCTCCCCACTACGATCGGGAACAAATTCTCTAGTGGCGATACTACAAGTGTATTCCCACACCTCCAGAATGTCTGAAGCCTTGACTTCATAGGCTGGATAAAAATGGTTGTCCGATTCCAAGACCAAACTGTTCTTTTTATTTCTGTTGAGGCGTTTGTAAACCATACCTTCGCTTTTGGTAATCAAAATATAGGTTTTACCGTCAAGCACATCGCCCAAGCGCTCTACATAACGCCCGATGATAATGGAACCGTCTTCATGAGGCGGCATCGAATCGCCTTCAACCGGAAAACCCCGGTGTTTTCCCGGTCCTAAAAAAGGCAAGGAGATTTGCTGTAGGTTTTCGATATACTCGGGATCGGAATAACCGTTTAAATAACCGGCTTTGACCTTTTGAGTAACAACCTCAATAAAATTCTCCCCCTCTCGATCTACCGTTATCGGCAATACCAAACGATTGCCTTCGAGTTGTAATAAATCGTCCATAGGGATTTTCCGAATATCCACAGAAAGCAATAAATCAATGCTAATATGATAATAATGTGCGATTTTTTTTAAGATTTCATAAGGTGCTTCCGAGGTTCCGTCTTCGTATTTGACATACCTCCCCCTAGTAATCAAAAGGCTTTCGGCAAGTTTTTCTTGAGAAACCTTCTTTTTAATCCGCAGATTTCGAATATTATCGGAAAATAAAGACATAGCGATATTGTTACAATTTGTAACAGCAAATATAGTTATTATTGTTACAGTCTGTGCTAATTTTGTCGTTAATAAAATGAGAAGATTATGGGACGAGCTATTGTACACATGGATTTGGATACGTTTTTTGTGTCCTGCGAGCGATTAACCAATTCGGAATTAAACGGGATTCCTTTAATCATCGGGGGTGGCGACCGTGGTGTGGTAGCATCTTGTTCTTATGAAGCTCGTACATTTGGAGTTCGCTCTGCCATGCCTATCAAGATGGCATTACGGCTTTGTCCACAAGCCAAAGTAGTCAAAGGAGACATGGAGTTGTACTCGAAATTATCGCATACCGTGACGGAAGTCATCGAAGAAAAAGCTCCGGTGATGGAAAAAGCCAGTATCGATGAGTTTTACTTGGATATTACGGGCATGGACAAGTTTTACGGCAGTTATAAATGGACCGATGAACTGGCACAGTCCGTGACTCGTGAAACGGGGCTACCGATCAGTTTTGCCTTATCCATCAACAAAACCGTTTCCAAAATTGCTACTGGCGAGGGAAAGCCCTTGGGCAATCTTGAGATCCCCGAAAACAAGGTACAGTCCTTTCTCAATCCCCTATCGATTCAGAAAATCCCGATGGTGGGTCAAGTGACCTTTCAATTGTTATCGCGTATCGGTATTCGAACCATACAAACCCTTTCGGAAATGCCGGCAGAAGTGCTGCAACAGATGATCGGTAAAAACGGTATCGAATTGTGGAAAAAAGCCAACGGTATTGACAACAATCCCGTGGAACCCTATACCGAGCGCAAATCGATATCAACCGAACACACCTTTACTCAAGATACCATCGATATCGCGTTGCTCAAAGCACTATTAATCGGTATGGTCGAAAAATTGGCTTTTCAATTGCGCTCCGAAGAATGGCTTACTTCCACTGTTGTGATTAAAATACGCTATGCCAATTTTGATACCGAAACCAAACAGTGTAAAATACCCTATACCTCCGCCGATCATACCCTAACGCGATGTGTAACTGATTTGTTCGATAAACTCTACCACCGTCGTATGCGTTTACGCCTGATTGGGATCCGCTTTAGCGGCTTGGTCCGAGGTACCTATCAAATCAATTTATTTGAGGATACCGAAGAACTCCTATCGTTATATCAAGCCATGGATAGAATGAAAAGCCGCTATGGGTTTGATGCCGTGATGCGCTGTGCAGGAGCATCCTTTAAACCGAATAACAAAGCCGAAATCTTAAAACGCAAATACTAAACCCGATGTATCTCAATTGTCATTCTTTTCACTCGTTGCGATACGGAACCATTCCGCTTGCCGACTTGGTACAACAGGCTGTTGCTTGCCAGGTCAAGGCTCTAGCGTTAACGGATATCAATACCGTTACGGGTATTTATGACTTTGTCAAAGCCTGTAAACAAGTTGGTATCAAACCCCTTGTAGGTATGGAATTTCGCAGCCAACATCAACTGCGTTATATCGGATTAGCCAAAAATGCACAAGGTATCGCAGCGATGAACCGCTTTTTGACCGCACATAATTTTGACGCTACGCCCCTGCCCTTTGTCGCCCCTGATTTGGAAGACGTATACTTTATCTATCCATTAGAAAATGTACCTACAGATTTAAAAGCACACGAATACATCGGCATACGCCCCGAACAATTGTCGCTCTTAGTCGATAAGAAATGGCAGGCCCTACAACATAAAATGGCCGTATTGCAACCCGTAACTTTTCGCACCAAAAAAGAGTTTAATCTGCATAAGATTTTACGTGCTATCGATACCAATGTACTGCTGTCTAAACTGGGGGAAACCGATTATTGTAGCCCTACCGAATGGATGAAACCCCTAGCAGAATTACAACTTCAATACGCCGCATTTCCCTGCTTATTGACCAATACACAGTACCTTATCGATAGTTGTCATTTTGAATTTGAGTTTAAAACACCCAAAAACAAAAAGTTTTATACCAACAACCGCCAAAGTGATATGGCACTACTGACTCGTTTAGCACAGCAAGGACTGATTAAGCGATACGGAGCAAACCATCCGCAGGCTAAGGCACGTGTAGAAAAGGAATTAAAGGTGATTGATGAACTGCAATTCAGCGGTTATTTTTTAATCACCTGGGATATTATTCGCTATAGCAACAGTTGTGGTTTTTTGCACATTGGTCGCGGTAGTGGTGCCAATAGCATTGTCAGTTACTGCTTGGGCATTACCGATATCTGCCCGATTGAACTGGACTTATATTTTGAGCGTTTTTTAAACCTCAATAGAAAAACACCACCCGATTTTGACATCGACTGGTCATGGAAAGAACGCGACACCATATTGCACTATATTTTTGACCGTTATGGTGCCGAACACGTCGCTTTTTGCGGCACTAATGTCGAATTTAAATACCGTTCGATCTTTCGAGAAGTCGGTAAGGTTTTCGGATTGCCGAAAGAAGAACTCGATCTACTGGCCAAAAATCCGATGGCAATGCACGATTCCAATTCTGTGGTTAAGTATGTACAGGAATACGGTATGCTGCTCGAAAAATACCCCAATCAACGCAGTATGCACGCCTGTGGTATCTTGATTTCAGAAGAACCTTTAACCAATTATACGGTTTTGGAAATGCCGCCCAAAGGGTTTCCGATTGTTTTATTCGATATGCACCTGGCCGAAGATATTGGTTTTGAGAAATTCGATATCCTCAGTCAACGCGGTATCGGACATATAGACGACAGCGTGAAACTGATTGCGAAAAACCGCGGCATTCAAGTCGATATTAGAAATACTGCTTTGTCCAAAGACGAGGCGGTTTGCAATACGTTTTTGGCTCGCGGACAAACCATCGGTTGTTTTTATATAGAGAGTCCCGCCATGCGTGGATTACTGCGCCGTTTGAATTGTGATAATTACAAAACACTGGTGGCCGCCTCGTCGATTATTCGCCCCGGAGTAGCCCAATCCGGTATGATGAAGGAATATATCTTCCGCCACAATCATCCCGATCGCTTTGAGTATTTCCACGAGGTGTTTGAAGAACAGCTCGGAGAAACCTATGGCATTATGGTGTATCAGGAAGATGTGATCAAAATTGCCCTACACTATGGTGGGCTACCCGCCGCCGATGGCGATATACTGCGACGCGCCATGAGCGGTAAAGGACGCTCTAAAGCCGCCTTGCAAAAGGTCAAAGACAATTTCTTTGCCTGCTGTGCCGAAAAAGGTCATCCACAACAACTCAGTGAGGAAATATACCGTCAAATCGAGTCCTTTGCCGGTTATTCGTTTTGCAAGGCTCACTCCGCATCCTATGCCGTAGAGAGCTATCAAAGCCTCTACCTCAAAGTGCATTATCCCGTTGAATTTATGGTAGCCGTTATCAATAATCAAGGCGGATTTTACCGTACAGAAGTCTATGTACACGAAGCGCGTATGTCTGGTGCTACCATTCAAAATCCCTGTGTCAATCTAAGCGAATACGAAACTACCGTATACGGTATTGAGGTTTATTTAGGACTGATGCACCTCGAAGGACTCGAAACCAAAATCGCCCAATTAATCGTCAAAGAACGGATACAAAACGGCATTTTTCGATCTCTGGAAGATTTCATTAACCGCATTCCCATCGGTATCGAAGGGATACAAATTTTGATTTTTATCGGAGCCTTTCGATTTACCGGAAAAAGCAAAAACCAATTACTCGTGATTGCCCGTTTGATTTTGGTCAATTTTAAACCCGAAAATACCCATCCCACACTGATGCAAGAACCGATTAAGGAATACCAATTGCCCGTATTGGAACGCTCGGTTTTTGAAGATGCCTTTGATGAGATTGAACTGTTGAGCTTTCCCGTATCTTGTACGCCCTTTGATTTGTTGCAAACTCCATACAGAGGAACCATTATGGCAAAGGATTTGATCTACCAACATAAAAAAACCGTCAAAATGCTGGCTTATCTGATTTCGAGAAAACACGTACCCACCAAAAGAGGAGCGATGTTTTTCGGAACCTGGATCGATGCCGAAGGAAGTTATTTCGATACTGCACATTTTACCGATAGCCTTGAAAAATATCCGTTTCAAGGCGGCGGATGCTATTTGCTGTTGGGAACCGTAGAAGTGGACTACCACTTCCCTACCATTACCATCAGCAAAATGGCCAAAATGCCTTTTGTCGCCGATCCGCGTTACGACCAGGCACAAAAACGCCCTTATGACGTACAACAAAACATCAAAGAAGATGTATCGATGACCCACCGCGCGCCGTATCCGCAGGAAAGTGGATTGCCTAGACATCGAATGTAACCCGAGAATCGAATTACGAATTACGAATTATGAAAAAAACAGAATATGCCATAGTAGATATCGAGACCACCGGCGGTAATGCCGGTGGTAGTCGCATCACGGAAATAGCCATCATCATCCACAACGGAACGGAGGTTATTGACCGTTGGGAAACGCTGGTTAATCCGCAAAAAGAGATACCGCTTCCGATTTTTGCGCTAACGGGTATTAACGACGATATGGTACGCAATGCGCCGATATTTGAGGAGATAGCCGAAGAAGTATTGCAATGGTTAGAAGGTCGGATTTTTGTCGCACACAATGTTAATTTTGACTATTCTTTTATCCGTCACGAACTGGCACAAGCCGGATTTTCGTGGACCCCCAAAAAACTGTGTACGGTTCGGGCCACGCGAAAAATCAGACCGGGATTGGGTTCCTATAGTCTGGGCAATCTCTGCAATACACTAGACATCAATCTGGAACACCGACACCGAGCCGGCGGCGATGCCGATGCTACCGCTATCTTGTTCTCGCGGTTGCTGTTGTGGGATGAAAACGGAGAAATCGATAAAATGATAAAAAAATCAGCACCCGATCAGCGCTTGCCTCCCAACCTACCGCCTGAAGATTTTGAGCAATTACCCGAAAAAGCAGGAGTATATTATTTTTACGATCAATATAAAAAGGTGATCTATGTCGGTAAGGCAGTCAACCTCAAAAAACGCGTGGCTTCCCATTTTAGCGGTCACAATATCAATCCACAACGACAGCACTTTTTACGCGATATACACGCTATTTCCTATGAAGTTTGCGGGACGGAACTTTTGGCATTAGTGTTGGAATGTACCGAAATCAAAAAGCTATGGCCTACCTATAATCGCGCTTTAAAGCGATTTGATGCCAAATTCGGATTGTATCACTATGAAGCGCGTAACGGTTACCGATATCTGGCCGTAGGAAAGCTCAGTAAGTTCCAAGAATGCATCGAATCGTTTGACTCCGAATATGCCGGTATTAATTTACTATTGGGACTATCACAACAATTTGAAATTGATCCGCGATTCTGCAAATACGGACTGCCTGCCGATGGTGAAGCTCCGCAACAATACAATATGACCGATTTGCCTGAAGTACAAGTCCACAACGAAAAAGTTCAAAACGCCCTCGATCAAATACAAAACAACCGACCGAGTTTTGCCCTTATCGACAAAGGTAGAACCGCCGATGAACGCAGTTGTATTTGGGTCGAAAACGGCCACTTTTACGGTATGGGATATCTTCCCATCGACAGCACACTTAACGATATTGAAGAACTCAAAGATTATATAACCCCTTATAAAAGCAATCAATATATTATGCGATTGCTGTATAGCTATGCTCAGAAATATCCGGCTAAGGTCAAGTTTAGTACGAAAGGGTAACTTCAGCTATTTACCAATAAAGTCACAAACGAGGTTACTCTGTGAAAATTAATATAATACTGTTAAATATCAGCTTTTAAAACACTCTGTATTGTACTTTTTTTGTAATTTTATTAGAGAATAAACGCTAACCCTAAAAAAACGATTATGGAAACAGAGTCCCCTCAAATAAGGAGTAAACTATTTTTAAAATGGTTGTTGAGCACCTTGATTTTTCTGTTCTTACTTACCGATAGTTTGGGAAAGTTGTTTCAGTTGCAAGAAGTTATGACAGCCAGTGAAGCCTTGGGTTTTGATTCCAATCAAATTACCACTATAGGTGTGCTTTTATTAGCTTGTTCGCTATTGTATATGATTCCGAAATATTCGGTTATCGGTGCGATTTTGTTAACCGGCTATCTAGGTGGGGCTGTTGCTATACATATGCACGCACATCATCCTTTATACAGTCACACCCTATTTCCTGTTTATATCGGAGCACTGCTTTGGTTGGGTTTGTATTTTAGAAATAAAGCCGTAGTCAATCATATTTTAAAGCCGTAATCACGATGTCCTATTAAGAATATCTAAAAAGCACAGCAATATTGACCGAACATAAAACGGAGGATTTTATCAAGGGATTGTCGTAAAAAGGTCTTTACAAATATCGCTCAAAGCCATTCAGGTGACTCAAAGGTTAAAAGATGAATATGAATTGGCTACGAGAGTGCCATGCCATCTACACTTGTTTAAAGGGTAAAATTGAATAGCTTGTTTTGCGGTTATTTGTTTTGTGAACATAACTCTTTTAAAAACCTTAAACCATCGGGCATACTACAAAATATCAATTGGGCAGTACTGCCTTAGAGATTGTAAAATCCAATTTTTTATATTTGGGAATTATCCATTTGTCCAAGGTCTCTTTATCATCGGTAAAGGAAACCAATCCGGTATCGAAATGCCAAGTACCCAAATAATTTAAAGAATTTTCGGTTATCGTAAAACCATATACTTCTAAATCTATTTGTTTTAATTGACCCGAATTCATTTTTTCATTTATATGATCTGAAGCGTCGATACCTTTAAAAATGGGTTCCGCGGTTATATATCCACCATACCACTTACTTTGCGTCCAAAGATAGTTAAGTATGACATAATTACCCGGTTTTATAAAATAGGTAAACGGTTGCTCTTTTCTACTTTTAAAAGTTTGTTTTACCACAAATTTCATCACCTGATCCGTATCCGTATTAAGCAGTCGTACTTCCTGACTAAAGCCAAAACCATTCACTCCTAATCTTTGGATAAAATTGCCGTAAATAATAGCATGTCCTTTCTTGACTACTACATCGCTAAAAACTTCTTCTAAGCGTTCCATTCTCTGCGCTGTTACTACTAAAGTTGTCAATAACAATAATGCGGTTAGGAATTGTTTCATTTTACTGTTGTTAAATATTTGGTTTTAAAATCAATAACAAACTGAGGTGCAAATGCACTATCGTCTTATTAGCTATAGTGCTTTATCAAGAAATCGCAAAAATCAATAGCGCTCGTGATCGTTAAAAAAAGCATCTGCAAAACTAACCCATTCCATTTGTTAAAACAGCAATGCCATCCTTTATTTTATCAAATTAAAGCTGTATTTTTATTAAATATACTATATTTGGTATCACAATATGCATCACTATGTCAGAGAAAAAAATACATCAGGGACGAAATATAAAAAGATTCCGTGAAATGCTCGGTATCAAACAAGAAGTACTCGCTTTTGATCTTGGTGAAGATTGGAATCAGAAAAAAATATCACTGCTCGAACAAAAAGAAAGCATTGAAAGCCATATTCTAAAACAAGTTTCCGCTATCTTAAAAATACCGGTTGAAGCTTTTGAAAATTTTGACGAGGAATTGGCCGTAAACGTTATTTCAAATACATTCGGAGACAATTGTATTGGATATCAAAGAAACGAAAATCCTAATTTTCATCCTATCGATAAATTAGTAAGCTTACACGAAGAAAAAATTGCCTTATACGAACGTATGCTTGCAGAAAAGGATCTGATGATGGATCGATTAGCGAAGTTGATTGAAGGGAAAGGGGTTTAGAAAAGTAAAACACCGTGACATTATTAGTCTATGTCAAATTTAACCAGTAAAGGATTATGATCACTATAGTTTTTCCAATCTTCGTAATTTCCGACTTCAACATGGAGTAGCTTTTCAATAAAATCCAAGGATGCAAAGCAATAATCAATGTGATAAGGCCTATTTATATGACGATACATGAATAAAGTGGGATGTTCTTCCGGTCCTTGAGCTTGATTATAAAATTTATGGTAAACACTTAAAATACCTTTCGTTTTAAGTTTTTCAACAACATTTGAATGATTATCTTTCCTCCAAGATTTGTCCCAAATACTATTACTATTAAAATCACCCGCTAAGATTGTTTTAGTATCCCCTATAAAATGTTCATAATAATGAAGTGCTTTCCAAATTTGTGTTATATAATCTTTATCTTCTGGATTATTAGCCCAAATTGCAAATAATGTAAAATTAAAAGCTCCTCCTGTAACTTCTATTGGCAGTATATTTTTAAATTCTTGATTATGAATATCGAGTAACTTAAATCGGTACTTACTGTAAGAAAATATGGCTAGTCCTTTATTCATATTAGTACCAAACCAAAAAATATCTGTAGGCAACAATGTGTCTTTTGCGAATTTCAATTTATCCGGATGTTCACATTCTGGCACTATTAGAATATCCGGATTGTGAACCAAAATAAAATCTGCCTTCTTACGGAAAGCCATATTACAATTCCAAGTAATTATTTTCATTTATATAGTTTATAAACTTCTTTTTGAATCCAAACAGCAGTGTATCTCAGTTGATTATCAAAAACGTTCTTATCAATTTTTGCGACGGTAGGTTTAATTCTTTCTAGAAAAACAGCATTAAGCTCCTTATGTCCCACTTCTTTAAAAGCTTGTACGACTAATTGCAACATATTGTCTTTAATCGCAAAGTTTTTGGGAGCTGCATTTTTAAACTTAATGGCACGGTTGCCAATCTTTATTTCTCGGGGTGATCCGTCTGTCAAATACACTACTTTAAGAGGTATCTGGGTTGTAAGTCCCAAAAGATATAAAGCCATAACTCCTGTAGGGGTTATCCGAGCCTTGTCACGCTTAGCAATCTCGCGCGCGATCTCATCGAGATTAGGATGGATTATTCCTAAAATCGGGTCTTTTTTAGATTTTAAATAAATTCCTGGTGCAACTCTATCTAAAACACCTTCTTTCACTAAACGAGATAATATTTGTCGAATATTTTCAGACGTGCCTAAATTCACAAAGTCCTCAGCAAAAAAAAACGACCCTCTATTTGACTTTAAAATCCTCCCTTCTATTTGATTACTAACCATATCCAAAACAAATTAGTCACTTAATTGTCACAAATTTAATGAATATTTGTGACAAAATATATCTGATATTACAGATAAATTTAAACATACATAGTTGTAAACGTCATTATTTTTATTTGATATATAGAAAACTTAGAATTTTTTTTACTTGTAAAACCTTCCCTTCAACCACAAACTAACGCGAACCAAGCCAATCAATACCGGTACTTCCACTAAAGGACCAATCACACCGACAAAAGCTTGAGGTGAATGTATGCCAAATACAGCTATGGCGACGGCGATAGCCAATTCAAAATTGTTTCCGGTTGCTGTAAAGGATATGGCTGCATTTTTGTCGTAAGGGATTTTCATCGATTTGTTGATAAAAAAACTAATGCAAAACATCACGACAAAGTAAATAATTAGCGGAATAGCCACTTTTAATACTTGCCACGGCAGTAGTAACAGCTGTTCCCCTTTTAAGCTAAACATCAATACAATGGTAAACAGTAACGCATAAAGCGTAAACGGCGAGATCAATGGAATAAATTTTTGTTGATACCACTTTGCGCCCTTAATCTTCGGCAAGTAATGTTGAGACAAAAAACCGGCTAAAAACGGAATGCCCAAATAAATCAATACACTTTGAAATACCGCACCCATTTCTATAGAAACATTGTAGGCTGCAAACCCAAAATAAGCAGGTAATACATTTATAAACAACCATACAAACGCACTGTAAAACAACAGCTGAAATACGCTGTTCAATGCTATCAGCAAGGCTGCATATTCTCTGTTACCCTGAGCTAAATCGTTCCAAACAATTACCATCGCTATACAACGAGCGAGACCGATCAATATCAGTCCTACCATATAGTCCGGTTGATCGCGTAAAAAGAGAATCGCTAAAACAAACATCAACACCGGCCCTACCAACCAGTTCAATATCAAAGAGAGTCCGAGTACTTTTTTGTCTTTTAAAGCCCCCGGTAAGAGTTTATAGTTAACCTTGGCCAAAGGCGGATACATCATGATAATCAAACCTATTGCCAACGGTATATTGGTGGCTCCGATCGACCATTTTTCCATAAATGTCGAAATTTGCGGAAATCCTTTGCCCAACAATACCCCAAATCCCATCGCTAAAAAAATCCAGAGGGTTAAATAGCGGTCCAAAAACCTCATTCGTACGGACATAACTCTATTTTTTTATCTGTGAGAAAACATAAAACATTTCGCTGGCAATTTGCACACTACAATCGGCGTACACTGCCGCTTCATTTTCCGTTGAATCCGCTATTTTGGGATCTTCATACGTAATCGGAATACGGCTTTTCGCCCCTGCAACAATTGGACAACCATCATCAGCATGCGAACAAGTCAAAACCGCGATAAAAGCCGAAACCGGATTAAAAGCATGATCGTATTTCTTAGAAAATCCAATTATAGGTAGCGCATTTTCCGCGTATTTTATCGCATAAACAGGATTCGTTCCATCGGTCAACGCATCTATACACAACCCCTGATCCGATAAGGTAGTCAATATTGTTGGCGCTATGCTAGTTTGTTCGGTACCTCCAGAATAACAAGTGAGCTGAGCAATTCCAAAATAATGTGCGGCTAACTGTGCCCAAACCTGCGCCAAAATACTTCGACGCGAATTGTGCGTACAGATAAAATGCAGGTTGATACCCGCAACATCATACTGATTGAGTTGTACAACATCAATCAAGGGTTGCAAGGTTTTCTTGCGTTGAACTGAAACAACCGAATTGGCTTGCAATTCCTCTATAAAATCGATTAAAGTGAGATGCATAAAATCCTATATACTAACAACAACCCGAGTTTGGATCACAAGAATTGGCTGTACTACTCGACAAATCGGTTAATTTCATCGGTTGCTTAGGGGCGGGAATGCCACAGGCATCTGCAGCCAAACAAGCTGTAGTTTTGTTTTTTAGGATAAAATGCGTCCCATTAAACTCCAAATCATATTTGCCAATGGTCTCACTTTGGTATTCGACCTCAATCACCGCATCTTGCATACCGAGCTTTTCTTCGGATAGGTCGATGATATGCAACAGTTTCGTCGGTTTTAAGCGGTGCTCAAAATCGTCGGCATTCCACAATTGAAAGTTAACCGCCGTTTCACTCCTAACCACACCCCCACAATCAATAAAAGTTTTGGTGATTTGCCCCACTTCAGTAACATGAAAATGTTCGGGTACCCATTGTCCATTTTCCAATTGAAATGCCACGTTTTCCAACGCGGGTAGGATTTTTTTAATTTCTGATAAATACATCATAATTTGTTTTATAGGTTTTGTTTTATAATTATTTTACCGTTTTTTATTCAAACATCGTAATATTGCGATATTAAAATCTAAAAAAAGGCTATTATGCTAACAGCAGCTGTTGTCGTTGATATCCTGACTAAAAAATCGATTGAAATTCGATTGAAATTCCTTCCAAACGGCTGGGTCAATACAGTAACAAATCGATTTTCCCTCAATGCTGCCTTGAATGATGCCACTGCTTTTTAGTTCTTTGAGATGCTGCGAAATCGTTGCTTGTGCCAATCCCAACTCTTCGACCAAATCATTGCAAATACAAGTCTTTTGGTTGATGATGTATTGCAAAATCGCAATTCGCGCCGGATGCCCTAGTACCTTGAATAACCCAGCCAGATGATTGTGGCCGTCTGTATACATTTCTGATTTCGTAATTCCCATAGCTGCATTTATATATCGCAATATTACGATAATAAATTTATTTCTAAAAAAATTTTGAGATTTTTTTTATCAGACTTCCCTATTTGAATAAATCCAGTACACTTACTACCTATATTTTTAATACTTTTGATCTGCAACTATCCCCACTTCAATCCAGTCAACTTTAAACACCGCTATGGATGAAATCAAAAAAGCAAGTCGTTCAAGTACAGCAGTTGGACAAAAACATTCCGATAGAATTTTTTCGAATTGAGGACAATTTTGACTTGTTCGACTTTAGTCAGCATTATCAATTTGATTTTTATCAGATTTTCTGGTTTATAGAAGTTAGCGATCAACAACAAGAAATTGACTTTATCGCCTATCCGCTCGAAGCACAACAAATATGGATTATCTATCCCGGACAAGTACATTATTTTGACCCCACCGCGGTGTCGGGCTATTACCTTGCCATTGATAAAGATTATTTCCACCGCATTTTGTTTCAAGAGGCCAAACAGCAAGGTTTTACTGAAAATGCCCCTTTAAAGTTTGAAGTCACCGCTAGTATGCGTCCTCTATTTGAGCATTTATCGCTATTGATAGAACAGGAGTTTCACGATCAACGACGCGCTAATGTTTTGGAGAAATACTTGGAATTATTAATCCTTCACTTGCAGGATTTACCCGTATTACAACAACGACATGTGACCATAGACGCGCGCATTCACAAACTGCTGGAATTGGTGGAACTGCATTATATCAGCGAGCGAAAAAATGAATTTTATGCCGATAAAGTGGCGTTGTCCGTCAAGCGCATGAATGAAATTTTATTGCGTTCCGTCGGCAAAAGTCTTAAACAACAGTTACAAGACCGCTTGCTACTTGAAGCCAAACGCCTTGTGGGTTATAGTACCGACAATATCCAAGACATTTCAAATATATTGGGTTTTTCAGATGTGACGTATTTTAACCGTTTTTTTAAGAAACTGACCTTAGTAACCCCTTTAGACTTTAGAGAACAGGTGAAGAAAGTGCAAGGATAGATCCTTTTTATATAAGTTTAAGCCGTTGATTTGAAACTACCTTTGTATCCTCAAAAAAAAGAACATGGGACAATTAAAGAAAAATCAACTCGTTGTTGTGCTGATTCTAGCACTGTTATCTGCTTTAGAACCCTTTAGCATTGATCTGTATTTACCGGGCTTTTTAAAGATGGCCCATTTTTATCAAACGGATCTAAAATCAGTGCAGTTTTCCATATCTACTTTTTTAGCTGGTTTTGCCGTAGGACAACTATTTTGGGGAATCCTTTCGGATCGCTATGGACGAAAATGGCCGACAATTATTTCCCTGTTGCTGTTTATCGCAGCCACAGCAGCCTGTATTTACTCCAATAGTATTGAGCAATTTTGGGTAGCACGCTTTTTCCAGGCGTTTGCCGGTTGTGCCGGAGTAGTTATTGCACGAGCAGTAGTCAATGAATATTTTGACACAAGCAACACCATGCAGATTTTTTCGCTACTGGCCATCATATCCGGAGTGGCACCGATTATCGGGCCAATAGCCGGAAATTTTCTAATCTCGCATTTTGAATGGCAATCAACCTTTGTTACCCTATTAATAGTGGGTATCATCTGTTTGTTAACCGTAGTGTTTTTTATGCCCGAAACGCGGATTAAATCCACGGCTAAACCCGTTAATCTACTCGGAGAGTTTAAAAAAATACTGCGGGTAAAAACCTTTTTAAAATACACGCTTATCGGTAGTTTAACCTATAGTATACTGATGATTTACTTAGCCAACGCACCCTATCTAATTATGGAATACGGCAAGCTATCGTCCAATGCCTTTAGTTATATCTTTGCGATAAACGCCCTCGGTTTGATTTTCGGTGCCTGGTTCTCCAATTCGGTATTGTCGCGTTGGTGGTCCGTACGTCAAGTCATAAAAGGTACGGTATTCGCAGCACTAGGTCTAAGTATTATTTTACTATTGTTGTGCATTTACAAACAACCCATTGAGCCGATTTTGGTTTTGTTGTTCTTTTTGGAACTCAGTATGGGAATTTTATTCCCAACCACTACAAAACTAGCCTTGGAACCGTTTAACGAAAATAGTGGCTCCGCATCTGCCTTGTTGGGTTCCCTTCAATTGGTAGTAACTTTTTTTATATCCGCCATCACCAATTTAATCCCCGCAGATCTGTTGTTTTTAACGGGATTAGCCTTGTTTACTTGCCATGTCTTATACGTATTGTGCTTGATGATCCGAGAACCAAAGGAAACTAACGCCTTAATGTAGCCAGCAATCATTGTTAAATAACCGAGAAAGGGATACTATAAATAGCAAGTCGCTTTCAGTTTTGCCTCCCCTAATCGCAACCTCAATATAACGGCATAGATATTGACTATACTAAAAAAAACAAACTATGAAAAATATTAAAATCTCCCTATTGAGTTTGGCTTTACTTTTTGCTGTAGCTTCTTGTAAACAAAACAAAGATGAAAGTAGTGCAACTCCAGAATCTACTGAAACGGTAGTGACGACTGAGGATGCCAGTAAGCCCGCTGTAAATAGCGAATTTCAAGAGCAAACCGTTGACGACGGATTAGCCGCCAAGATCACAGATTATCTAAACAACAGCTTTTTGAAAGCCGAGGACTTAAAAGTAATTAGCGCCGAAGAGCGCAGCTTTCAGCTGTATACAATTGATCTGAACAAGGATGGTAAAAAAGAGGTTTTTGTCTATTTAAATTCTCCTTATTTCTGTGGTTCTGGCGGATGTACGGTTTTATTACTCAGTGAGGATTTAAACTTGATTACCAAATTTACGGTAACTCGTCCTCCGCTATTTGTCGAACCTAGCGAGAAAAATGGATGGAACGTCTTGTCTGTACAATCGGGTAATGAATGGAAGGAATTGGTTTATAACAATGGAACTTACCCTTCTAATCCGTCTATTGCTGCTAAAGCTAGCTATGCAGCACCAGATACCAAGGCAATTGAAATTTTCGGCAATAAAAATCTTGCTAAAACGTATCCTTTTTAAGCCCATAGGCGTATATAATCATTTCACCCCTACGGGGTTTGTTTTGCGCATGGGCGTATAGGCCTAACAATCATGTCACCCCTACGGGGTTCCATAATTCTTTCACCCCTGACGGGGTTTGTTTGGCCTATTGGAGAATGTGCACATAGGCGTATAAGCCAATATAATCATGTCACCCCTAACGGAGTTCCATAATCATTTCACCCCTAACGGGGTTTGTTTGGCCGATTGGAGAATGTACACATAGGCGTATACGCTACTTACAATCATGTCACCCCTGACGGGGTTCCATAATCC
>DCKE01000019.1:158608-251900 GCA_002320285.1 Flavobacteriaceae bacterium UBA1682
TACCCCTGACGGGGTTCCATAATCATGTCACCCCTACGGGGTTTTGTAATCCTTTCAGCACTGACGGGGTTGTAGGTTATTAAAAAGCCTGTCTCTATGAGACAGGCTTTTTTGATATTTAAAATTCGAAATTATAGTTGTTTCTGACCCAAATGTCTGACTTTATCCAACCATTTTTCACGTTGTATAGCCGTAGCATCTTTTACAATACCGATATACGTCATTCTAATCGGTTTGACACCACATAATTTGAGACTTTCTTTCATCTGATACTCACTTGGCGCTTTAGAAAACAGTCGATAATACCAGCTGGGCTGGTCTAAGCTCGCAATGATATGTGCGGTTTTTCCTTTCATTAACGGTTTAACTCGGAGCGAACCAATAATGGGCTCGTAGGTGAAACCCGGAAGGAACAACCGATCGATAAAGCCCTTCATCAATGCCGGTATACCGTTCCACCACACCGGATGTACCCACACCCAGTGATCGGCCCACTGCAGCAATTCAAAAGCCCTAAGTAAATCGGATTCCAACTCGGTACGCTGTTGGTAGCCATAACGCAAATTGGGATTAAAATCGAGATCCGCTATTCGCAATTTCTTGACCGTAACACCACTGTCGAGCGCACCACTCCTATAGGCTTCACCCAATGCAAAACACAAACTGTTTTCATTCGGATGTCCATCTATTATTAAAATTTTTTTCATTTTAAGCGATGCTAATATTTATGTTCACATTTTGACTTAAAGCGGCACTAAAAGCACCCTTCGAATACAGCTGATGTCCGAAATAAACACCAGGCAATAACTCCTCGTCCGAAAGGAGTTTTTCGATGTGCATCACCGTAGAAAAGGCCGTTAAATTCGCTTGTCCTTTTTCGTTTATCAAGCTGATTTTTATCTGTTTACCCGTTTTCAATTTTAGTTGTATGTCAAAGGCAGTTTTATCTCCTGTGCCGTTGGCATAGAACAGTTTTTTACGTAACGAAATGGGCAGTATATCAAATACATGCCATTTTTGCATCAGACTTAGTAAATGTCCTGATAGGTTATCTCCGTAAGTAATGGCACTGGAAACCGTCGGTATTTGTTCGATATGATGCAACACATAATTGTCGGGCGCATCAAAGTGATATAAGTTTAAAGTCGATTTAGAGAATGCAAATCGATGTTTTATAGCTCCTTCAAAATGGCGGACATAGCTCTTTTTACCCTGACTGTAAATTGCGAACTTCTGAGCCGCATTATATGCCATAAAATCCGCCGCACTCGCACCGGCTTTATCACGCATCGAATAGTAAATCAGCAATTTGACCGCTTCTATATCCGAACAGTTGACAGTATCCTGAATCAATGCCGGTACTATACTTCCCATCCAACTCGATGCCAAGACAATGTTGCTTCTTAATTGTTGGGATACCGCCGTACTATGTGCTACTGCAATAGCCGAACTCGTCTTGGTAATATCCAAGTAGTCCAAAGCGTGCTCGACACAAAATTGCATTAATTCGTTTTTAGGATCAACGGTATACATCACCACCAAATCAATGTCAGCAGTGAGTATGTTTTGAAAGGTGTGTGGTTGGTCAACATCGATTAGTATTGTCGCTGACCCCACTTTTCTACTGCTGATAAAAAGCTTCGCTGAAGTTTGTCGTTCTTGCAGGAGTTGTTGCGTCAATTGACCTTGCAGTCCTGTACCTCCTACCAATAAAATATTTTTCATATTGAGCTGGTGTTTTTGAAATCACATCACGACCACTTTTGTCCTATCAAACTCAAACAAGTGGTAGTGATTTTTCTTTCAAAGGTAGTATCGACAAGGACTGCAAAAAGTAGCCAATTGTCTATAAAAGCGATTTGCGAATTCGCGTCAATTGTCGGGTAGAGATTCCCAAATAAGACGCGATATAGTGCTGTGGGATCAGATTGAGTTGCTTGGAATAATTTTTCAATAGGTACTCATACCGATGTGAGCCGTTTTGCTGCTGAAATTCGGTAAAGTGCTGATTCATAAAAACATATTGATTTTCAACGAGTTTACGTCCTATCTTTTGCCAAGCCATACTGCTATCGTACAATTTTTCTAGATTTTCAAAGCTGATTGCTTCTATTTCGGTATATTGCAGCGCGTGTATGGTTTCCTGCGATTTTTGTTGTTGGATAAAACTCGGATAAGCAGCCATAAATTCATTGTCGAAAGCAATACAACTCGTCACTTGTTCACCCTTATAATTCCAATAATAACTGCGCAATACCCCAGAAACCACAAACATAAGTTCTCGACAAACCTTGTTTTCTTCGAGTAGTACCGTGGCTTTTTCAACCGTTCGTTTTACGATATACGCATCGATTTGATTTAATTCGGATGTGGATAGTATGTTTAATGAAGCTAGATATTCTTTCATTTTTGTTGTAGTAGAGAGGATTAAAAAAAGCTTTTAATGGAACGGTAAAGTATGCTAGTTATGGTATCAATCGATTTGATCGGGTTGTTGTATCGGCCGTTCTCCCAAATCTTCTATCACACGCAACAGATAACCATCGGGGTCAAGTACCAGAAATTGAAGTTGACCAAATGCTACGGCATCTGCCGTATACCAACATTCTTCCAGGGCAATAAACAACGGCCAATCTGCTATTTTCAGTCTTTGTACAACCGCATGTATATCGGATACTTCTATTTGAAAATTGATTCCCCGTCCATACGGAGCTTCCAATTTTCCAGTTTCCCATGCGCGGTCCGAATCGTTGTATTGCTCCAACATGATCTGAGCTCCATTTAAATTCAAGTAGGCAAATTTCTCCAACGGTCGATCATATGCAACACTAAATCCGATCAGATCACACCAAAAATCCAAACTGCTGCTGATATCCGAAACGATCAACTCGGGGACCAATTTTGCCCACTGACCAACTGCCTGATTCATATTATTTTACCGCTTTGTTTTCGTCTTCAATTTTATAATGAGTTGTAACCACTCCATTACTATGTTTAATCACATCAGTGACGGCCCAATTGGATGCCTTTTGTACTGTAGGAAACAATGGAATACCAATGCCTAAAAGAGTCGGAATTGCCGTAATTTCCATCGCATCAACCAAATTGTTATTTAAGAAAAGAGAAACCGCCTCTCCTCCGCCAACCAACCAAATGTCTTTTCCAGTAGTCGATTTCCATTCCGCCACTTTTGAGACGATGTCTTCGCCTACAACCTCAACGATATTCGAAATCGATTTTTTAGTACGACTTATTACATAGGTTTGTTTATCAGCATAAGGCCACGGAATATCCATATCCACTATGCTCTGATAGGTGCTGCCACCCATTATAAGTATATCAACCGTATTATAAAAATCGCGATAACCATAATCGGACTGCTCGGGATTCGGATATGCTGTTAACCAATCCAAGCCGCCATCCATGTCTGCGATAAAACCGTCCAACGAAGTGGCTATGTATAATTTTATTTTTCTCATTGTTTGATTATAAAAAATCAGCGTTACTATGCTAATTTGGCTGCTGCCAAAAGTACCTTTTATCTGCTAATTTTCCGCTCAATCGTTCTGCTTTTTATCAACAATACACACTGTGATCACATCAATACCGTTTGCCTTATTCAACCGTAAATACCAGTCGACTGTTCCATTGAATGGAGGTGTTCCATACCTGCTCCACTGCTGTCATAGGGTATACCGAGGTATCGATCACCAACTGTCCTTTGGCCGCTAATTCAAAAGCTTCAGGCAGTAAGCGCGTAAAAAACAAAGCTCCTTCTTCATCGGTCCAACTGCCTAAGCCCGATCCAAACAATTGAATGTCGGTACCCCGCAAAATCGACGACGATAATTCCATTAAATCACCAGACATAGCACCTACATTAATAAACTTGGTTTTATGCGTATAAAGCCCTTTACCCTTTAAGGTTTCTAAAATCATCTTTGCACTATGACCCCATAAATAGTCGACTACAATATCAATCGGACTTTCGGTATCTATCTCTTTTATCCGTTCGCTAAAAGCCGCTTCAGATTGCTTTAACGAAACAATGGTATCGGCTCCTAAATCGAGTAAAGTGGTTAAAACCGCGTCATTTCTTCCCGTAACCGTTACCTTTGCGGCACCATAATGCTTAGCCATTTGAATGGCCACTTTTCCAGTAATCCCCGTGGCTCCGTTGATTAATACGTGTTGTCCTTTTTGCAATTTTGCCCTTAGAACCAATGCAATGACCGATCCCATTAATGCATTGGGTAAAGCTGCGGCGACCTCATCTGTCAAACCGTCGGGGATCAGCACTAAACTGCTCTTTTTTACTGCTGCTTTTTCTGCCAACATGCCTCGGATTCCAAAACCATATACGCGGGTTTTACCGTCGAGTAGTCCTACACCATCAGTACCGATTACCCGTGGTTTAAAGTCAGCCGATTGAGCGGAATAATGCTTGCCACTAGCAATGGCCCTATCGAGGTTTTTAATCGAAACTGCTTGGACATCAATAACGACCTCATCACTATTTTGTGGAGCGGCTGGCTCAAATTTCTCTAGATAAACCGGGTCAGCCCCCTTGTTTATCACTGCTACTGCTTTCATGCTTATTCATTTAAATATTAAGATATAAAAATACCGCACTGCCCCTAGTTCAACGATAACATTTGTTATCAAATACGTTTATTTTTTGCCCACTTACTTTTGATTCGACTTAAATGCACTTTTGATATACCTAAGTAAGACGCTATATAATGTTGGGCTATCCGCTGAATCAACTCAGGCCGCTCTTCGACTAATTTTAAATAACGCTGCTCGGGCGTCAATTTGATAAACGACAAACTGTGCTGCATATAATCAAAAGTACGATCGAAAAGGGCCTCGATAAACAGGTCTCTAAAAACCGGTATATCCAAACTGCCGTCAATCAAGGTTTTGATGTCTTTTTTATCAGCTACGAGTAGATCACAGGCTTCAATCGTTTCTATAGTAATCTGACTCGGAATGCCCTTCCAAAAACTCTCCATCGATGCTACAAGGCTATTTTCTAAGAAAAACTGGAAAGTGACATCGCTACCTTGATGGTTGATCCATGCCCGGATACATCCCTTCTTTATCCAATATACCTTGTCTGCTATTTGTCCCTCATCTAAAAGTACCGTTTTAGCAGCAAAACTCTCTGCTACAAAAAAGTTGCTATACCTCGCTACCAACTCCTTATGGAGCAAGGGTTTTAAAACTAAGCGTTCAAACATCTACTGCAATAACTTTTAATTATTAACTCGTTTTCATCTATACTATCAGCAAGTTACTACTAAATTCGCAATCCTAATTTGCGGCGGCTGCTAAATTTTAAAAATCAAGACTTATTGACTACTGCCCTTTGACGTACTCCATCATTTGCAAACCCTTTTCGAGAACCGCTATCAACGAGCAAAGAATTTTTTAAAGCGATCGAAACGAATTGCTAAACCGTAAAAACACTTACGCATACCATAGCCATCACTTCCTCTTGAGCCTCCCCTTCGTCCTATGTTATTTTTAAAACAATATCGATGTAAAAACCGTTTTTTATATCGTTTTATTTTAAAAAAATAGGTTTTTTGCGATTATATCTTTATTTTTATAAGATATACCACTTACTATTCGATTCCATTTTCTCGCTTTTACACTCGCTATTGCAGATCAGCAACACCTCGTTTGCCTACTGCAAGTTTGAAAATCTATTTATTAAACTATAAAAGTGGACTATATGAAAAATGCTAAAAATGAAAGCCCCGAATTAAAGGTTTTAGATTATGGAACAGGGCATCCGGTTATTTTGATACACGGATGGCCGCTGAGTTCGAAATCCTGGGAATATCAGATCCCCTATTTAGTCGATCATGGTTTTCGCGTCATAGCATACGACAGAAAGGGATTTGGTCAATCAGCGACGCCTTGGGATGGATATACCTATGACGACTTGGCCGATGATTTACATCAGTTGATAACGCAACTCCATCTCGATAGGTTTACCTTAGTTGGCTTCTCTATGGGTGGCGGTGAAGTGATTCGTTATTTAACAAAATACGGATCCAAACAGGTCGATAAAGCGGTACTTGTATCGTCGATTATTCCTTTGGTAAAGCGACATGCAGACAATCCGGAGGGAGTGCCTCAAAAGAATCTAGATGATATACTCGAAAAGCTGAAAACAGATCGCCTGGCTTTTTTAAAAGACTTTCACCAAGGCTTTTATAACTATACGGATAAAAATCCTACGGTACATCCCGCTCAATTGGATTTTGATTTTAGCGTTTCTTCTCAGGCTGCTGCACACGCTACAATCAAAGCAGCGCAGGCCTGGATGGATACGGATTTTAGAGCCGAATGCAAGAAAATTGATATACCTGTTTTAATTATCCACGGCGATGCCGATCAGACCGTACCTATAGCCACAGCCGGAGATCAAGCACATCAATTGATTAAAAACTCCATCTATAAGGTCTATAAAAAAGCCCCTCACGGTTTGAATATTACACACAAAGATGCCTTGAATAAAGATTTAGTCGAATTTTTAAAGCGTTAAAGTATTTTGTATGATGCAATCTAAGAAAATATTAAGGCTTAAACAGCGGTAGCAAAGACCGGAAATTGAAGCTGAAATGATGCCCAATGAGATTGCCCCTTCCTATTTGTTTTTAGCCTCTAATGACAGTCAATTTATCAGCGGACAAGTATTGCATCCAAATGGTAGTAAAATAATCAATGGTTTAAGAACCATCAAGTTGTTCACTGCTACATCCGATTAGTATTTCTGTAAAAACGTCTAAAATTACATTTTAGACGTTTTTATAAGCAAACGTTTTAATTTCACAAATTTTTTTAGTTGTTCTACGACCTAACCGTAAGGGCGATTTACTTCCTCAGCTTTTTCTATATTGTAAAGGACCCGCAGATAATTAGCTTAATAGTTTTACCCGTTGCTCCATCACTTTTCAACTGTAATCCAAAAACGCTGTAGTTTCTAGATCAGGATAAATGAGTGTCAAAACAACTTGATTATTTATCAGGTAGAATTCTGCCTTAGTTTAACGCATACTAATTACCTTTTTATTAGTTTTTTTTTAATAATCAATATAGTTAATTTATAAAACCAAATTATCATATTAAAATATTCTAGTTGTTAAAAATGCAGAAAAAATAAATTATACAGTCATATTTTAGTTATTTTATATACGATTCAACAGATAGTTTATCTATATTTGGCCGCATAATTATTTTTGAAATGACAAACAAAAAAATTTTTTTTTCCGTTCTCTTTTACAGTGTCTTTGCATACTCTCAGAAAGAAATAAAACAATATGATAGTGCTGCTTTTTTCACAGCAGGGCAAGAGCAATTAGCGCAAAAAAATTATATAGAATCCGCTGACTCCTATAATCAAGTTCATTACTTAGACAGCAGTTACCCTGAGGCTCAATATGAAAGAATATTGTCGTTAATATACGCGGATAAAAGAGACGAAGCTTTGGCTATTTCGCAAAAGCTATACGATGACAAACTGTATGAAAAATTCCCCCCTTTACTATTAATTCACAGTATTTTATTAAGTGATCTAAAAGATTACGACGGAGCACTTACGAAACTTACTGAAGCGGAAATCTTATTAAAAAACTCTGCTAACCTCAATTATAATAAAGCGATTATTTATGTAAAACTAAATCAGAAACAAAAAGCGGTTGATCTTTTAAAAACCAATTTACAGTTTGATCCTGTTCATCAATTAAGCCTACTCAATCTAGGTCTTTTGGCTTTAGAAGACGGACAAATTGTAGAAGGAAGTTTATTCTTGATGACTTATTTGTTATTTAATTACAATACGCAAAATGCGAATGAAGCGCTTGTCGCTTTAAACAAAGACTTTTCAAGATCTTATGTTAATAAACCTACATTAAAAATTAAAGAAGGAGATGATGATTTCGCTATGTTGGAAGAGGTTTTAAGAAATAAATTTCCGTACAACAAAAAGTTCCCTTTATTGACGAAATACGATGAATATGCTCCTCGAAATATGCAAGCAATAGCAGAATATTTTAAGGATCACAAAATTGAAAAGGGGTATTTTGAAACTAAATTCGGGTTGTTATTTAAATATATAACAGACAATAATCTGACTAAGGCTTATTTGTATACGACTATGTCAAATTCAAAAAATCTATTTCAGAGTGAATACTCAAAAAATGAAAAAGAAATACTGGCTTTTCAGAAAGATCATATTAGCCCAATTCTATGGTCGGAATATTATAATACCGGAATTCTAGAGGGTGAAAAATATCATGTTAATTTGTATGAAGGCGATAAAAGATACTATTATCAGGTTAAGAATAACAAAGTTGATGGTAAATACCTATTAACCGACAATTTTGGCATTAAACTAACTTCTGGTTTTATTAAAAATGATATGCTGAATGGCGTTAAAACAACCTTTCAAAAAGACAATAACATTCTATCAGAAGAATCGTTTAGTAACGGTAAAAAGATTGGCATATCGACGGACTATTATCCAAACAGCCAAATACGTTTTCAAGCAAACTTTAAAGAAAACGCCATTGATGGTAAATACACTCTAAACTATATTACACAACAAATTAGCTGTACTGGAAATTACAAGATGGATCAATATGATGGGGAAATTCAATGTTTCTATCCTACAGCTACGCTTAAATTAGTAGTGAATTATAAAGAAGGTAAGTTTCACGGCCCCTATAAAAAGTATAATGAAATAGGTGAAATTACAGAGGAAGTCAATTACGTAAATAATCAAATTGACGGGAATCACACGATTTATTACGCAAAAGACAAGATTAAGTCTATCGATTCCTATAAAAACGGCGTTCCTCTTTCCTATGTATCCTATTTTATAGACGGCAGTGTAGAACAGGAATCTACTTTTAAAGATGGTAAATTGGATGAAATCAAAAGTTATCACATTAACAAGTCCCTAAAATCGCTTAGAACTTACAATACTAAGGAGGAATTGGTAAATATTAAATATTACAATTCCGATGGAGATCTATTTTTTGAAGAGATATTAAGTAAAGGAACTAATAAACAATCCATCCAATACTATGCAGATGGTAGATCGGAGAAAATAAAAAATACTGGGTTCGCTCAATTTAGATCTTTAAACGGAGATTTAATGTCCGAGGGGCAATTAAAAAATGGCTCACTGCACGGAGATTGGACCTATTACCATCCTAATCAAGTAATACAAAGTACCTGTACTTATGTTGATGGTGTAGAAACTGGAACGCGAAAAATCTATTTAAAACACGGTTCTCTAGATTATATCGCTTACATTGAAAGCGACCGACTAAACGGTTTTTACAAAGATTATTTCAACGATAAAATCATGTTTGACACGTTTTATAAAGACGATCTTCTAAATGGTCCTTTCACGAATTATTACACCAACGGCGGTATTAAAAATCAACAATTTTATATCAATAACGCTTTAAATGGTGTGAGAAAACACTTTAATCAAGATGGTAGTTTGTATAAAACTATACAGTATATCGATGATCAGATTATTGATTTAAAATATCATTTTGGCGGTAAAACCTATACTCTGGATTATACAAAACAAGAAGGGACTATAGAAATCCCATCCAGTCCCGTGGTAAAGAGAAAGATTAGTATAAAAGGAGGTATAGATCATGGCAGTTATGAAGTGATTGATACAAACAATGATTACATTTCGAGAGAGAATTATGCCAATAATAAATTACATGGTAAAATTTATTATTATCACCCTAACGGTCAAAAATCACACGAGCTAAATTATCATGTGGGAAATTTGCACGGAACACAAATTGAGTACGACTTAAACGGTATGGTCACTCGACGTTCTGAGTTAGAGCACAGCAACTTAGTAGGTATTGATCAATACTTTTATCCCAATGGAAAAGTGATGAATACCAAAACTTTTTTAAACAACGTGGCAAATGGTGTTGAGTATTATTACAATACTGCGGGACAGAAAATTGTAGCCTTCCATCATAAAAACGATGAATTAGTTAGCTATCAGGTACTAGACAAAACGGGTAATTTAGGTGATACTATGCCGTTTAATAACTCGGTGAGCACCATAATATCCAAGTATGCAAATGAAAATCCTGCTATAATTATCAATTACGCCAAATCCTTACGTGATGGTAGCTTTGTAATCTATAGTAAAGAAAATAAAAAGGAATTCGAAAAAACTTTTAAATATGGATACAGCGACGGTATTACAACTTACTATTTAAACAATTTAAAATATATGTCCGCTGAATACGATCATGGAGTACAAAAGGGCACGACTATATTTTATGATGAAAAAGAGCAAATCAAATACAGTACAGAATTTGCAAACGACGAAAAACATGGCTATTTCAAGGCTTTTAAAGACAATGTACTCATAAAAACAAAAAAATATGATTCCGATATATTGGTCGAGATTCTATAAGAAAGTAGTATCTATTAGCTTGTTGATAGCAAGTTATAATGTGTATTCTCAAGATCTTAACTCACTACAGCAACAATACCCTAATGAAAACGAAATTGCCTTAGAGGTTAACAATCATTATAAAATATCCCTGAACCAAAAAAATGAACTTTTAGTTACGAATAATAGTATAGAGGACTATTTAATCTTAAAAAATGTCGGATCTGGCATCAGCACAAAAGAGTCTGTTATTTTTTCTGATTTGGTTCCTTTGACGAAATATGAAGCTTATACATTGGCAAGTGAAGATGGAAAAACGAAAAAAATTCCTGTCAAAATAGTTAATGACAAACCGTATGATGCTAAAAACATTTTTGATACTGACGCCAAATTAAAAATATTTACATTTAGCAATCTTGCACAAGGAGCTCGCAAAGTGATTAAATATGAAACACTTTTTAAGGATCCTATGCTTCTGCATCGTTTCTACTTTGCCACAGGAGTACCTGCAGTAACTAGAAAAATACAAATCACTGTCGATAACGACATTGAAATCGCCTATAAAATTTTCAATGATGCCGACAATATTGTTGAGAAATCTATAGATAAAAATAAAAAAACAACGACCTATAACTTTACGACTTCGAATGCACCTACGCACCGGTTAGACACCCATAGTGCAGGCAGATCCTATGAAATGCCACATATTCATTTCTGGATTACTTCTTATGAAATTAAAGGCGTAAAACAACCAGTATTAGGTACTGTAGATAGGCTTTATAATTATTATAGCAACTTCCTCAAGTTTGTAAACACCAAAGAAGATGTTCCTTTAAAAGATTTTACATTAAAATTGCTTCAAGGAATTGATAATCAAGACATGAAAATGGAAGTGATTTTTCAGTATGTTCAAAATCACATCAAGTATGTTGCATTTGAGAGTGGTTATGAAGGTTTTATTCCAAGAAATGCTTCCATTGTATTCGAAAGAAAGTATGGGGATTGTAAGGACATGACAAGTTTAATCGTTGAAATGGCTAAATACGCCGAAATTCCAAATGTTAATTTCACTTGGGTAGGTACCCGTTCCTTACCTTATACATATGAAGAATTACCAACGCCAGCTGTAGATAATCATATGATTGCTACATACGAATCCAATGATAAAATCATTTTTTTAGACGGTACTGATGCTAAAGTGCCTTTTGGATTGCCTTCGGCATTTATTCAAGGAAAAGAAGCTTTGATAGCCCAAGGCGCTAGCTATAAAATTATCACAGTTCCTACAATAGAAGCTGCTGTAAATAAGTATGAAGACACATATGCCTATACGTTGATTAACAATACAATTAAAGGTGAGGGCCGTTTAAATACCTACGGATTGACCAGAACTCATTTTCTAAATTGGTTAGGTGATGAACAACGCGAGCGCAAAAAAAACATAGCTAGTATTTTAGAGCGAGGAAATAACAAGCTGAACCTGATTTCATTCGAGGAGCAAAATCTTGCCAACAATAAACTCCCTTACGGTATTACCTATGACTTTGAAAATGAAAATTACGCAATTAACGCTGCTGACGAAACATACTTAAATATGATTTTATTTAAGCCTATGTTAGATTATTTATTTAAAGATGATCGAAAGGTAACAGCAGATTTAGATAAACTGCAATTGTTTTCTATAAATGCGCGCTTTGATATTCCTTTGGGACATCAGGTCACTTATATCCCTTTAGATAGCACATTTGAAAATGACTATATTAAATATGCCTTTACGTACGAACGTTTAGAAAACTCCATTAATCTAAAGTACCATATAGAAAATAAGAAAACTTTTATTCGTCCAAGTGAAATTAATGCGTGGAACGAATCTATTAAAAAACTAAAAAACAATTATTCAGAAACTATCGTAATTAAAAAGTCATGAAAAACATAAAACTACACCTCTTACTCGCTCTAGTTCTCAGTATATTCCAAGGAGTGCAAGCACAGAATACAAGTTTAACAGATTACAAGTTTAGTGACGCGATAATCGATATTCCAGAAGCCTTTAAATCTGAAGAGGAGATCGTATTAGAGAGAAACCATAAAGTAGAATTTAATTTTGACAATAATCAGTCAATAGAGTATTATTTATTTCACGAAAAAAAACTTCTCAATTCTGATGCGGCCATCGAACGGAATAATCGGGTTTATATACCATACGCAGAGAAGGAAAACTTGATTGCTAACAAACTTAGAGTAATACTTCCTAATGGGAAAAAAATTGAATTAAAAAACAGTGACATCAAAAAAGAAGTCAATGAGGAAACCGGTATGTCTGCAGAGTATTTCGCAGTAAACGGACTTGAAAAAGGCGCCATTTTAGAGCGTTTTTATATTATAAAAAGCTCTGCAGATTTAACAGGGACCACTTTTTATTTGCAAAGTAAATATCCTATTGCCAAAATTTCACTTGAAGTAATTTATCCCAATCACCTAACTTTTGCATCGAAATCTTATAATAAATTACCCGAAGCTATAGTTACTAAAGATGCCTATAGCGGTAAAACCAATATGCTTGTGGAACTCCGTAATATTTCGAGTTTAAACGAAGATGAAAAATATAGCAATTGGAGAAAAAATGCTATGTCAATACGTTATAAATTATTGAGTAATCACTCTCGGAATTTAGAAAACCTATATACTCATAAAGATTATGTGAGTGCTACATTTGACAACTACTATGCTGAACTAAGTAAGAAGGACATCCAAAACCTTACAAAATTTATAGCAAAAACGCCTAAAAATTCCGATCCCCTACTCTATATCCGTTCTGTAGAAGATTTGATTAAATCTAATATTCAATACAATAGGTATTTTAAACTAAATAAAACAGTATCAGATATCTTAACCAACAAACAGGGAAGCTTATTTGATCTGACTAAGTTATATGTAGCTGTTTTAAACCATCTCAATATAGAACATGAATTAGTATTTACAACAGATAAATCAAAAACCGTTTTTGATCCTGAATTTGAAACTTATGAGAACATTAAAAAAGTGCTGATCTATATCAAAACTACGGATAGCTATATAGAGCCTGAAGCAATTAATTACCGAACACCTTTAATTGATTATGCTTATCTGGATAATTACGGATTATTTGTAGGCTCCAAAACTTATCAAAACATCAAAATGCCAATTAGTACTACTCGTAAAATTGAAATTCAAAATGATCTAACTCATGATTATATGGATATGATTATTGATGCCAGTAAGGGAATCGATCAAGTACAGTTTTCTTCGCGTATTAAATTTGGCGGGCATACAGCTGCCTATTTACAAATCGTAAAAGAATCATCCAATGCCAAAGAATACGACGATATGTTGCAGTTTTTTGTTAAACAATATGCTTCTGAATTTACTCCTAAAGCAAAAGTGACCACAAAAAATGACGGGGTTAATAACGTGGCTTTAAAACCTTTTGAAATTAACATCGATGTAGAAGGAAATGAATTGATTACCAAGGCTGGAGCTAATTATATGGTCAAAATAGGCTCGGTAATAGGTAAACAAATGCAAATGTATTCTGAAAAAGAAAGACAATTACCTATTGAACTTAACTATCCTCATTACTATACTAGAACCATTACTTTCCTTATACCCGAAGGATATATCATCAAAAATCCTGAAATACTTAAAATTGACTATTCCCTAAAAAATGAAAATAAAACACTTGCTAACTTTACCACAGATTATAAGTTAGAAAACAACAAATTAGTGGTATACAACACCGAGAATTATGACTTTATCAATCTTCCTGTTACAGAATACCCAACTTATCGACAGGTGATCAATGCAGCAGCAGATTTTCAAAAATTGAATTTGATTTTAGAGAAAAAGTAACTTTTATAAAAACAGTAGTCCATAAAAAATGTCCTGAGTTAAAAAGAAACTCAGGACATTTTTATTTTGCTATTTTAGGGATCGTAGTTATTTCTTTACGGAAACAGCACTATCATATCTTTTACTGACTTCATTCCAATTGACGATATCCCAAATTGCCGCTAAATAATCGGCTCTTTTGTTTTGATATTTTAAGTAATAGGCATGTTCCCATACATCTATTCCCAAAACTGGAGTTCCCTTTTCTTCAACTACATCCATCAACGGATTATCTTGATTGGGAGTAGAACTAACGAATAATTTACCGCTTTTATCAACTGCCAGCCAAGCCCAACCCGATCCAAATCGATCTGCAGCGGCTTTACTCATCTTCTCTTTAAAGGCGTCCATACTACCGAATGATTCAACTATTGCTTTGGATAGTTTAGCAGACGGTTGGGTATTTTTTTCTGGTGTCAATATCGTCCAAAACAATTCGTGATTATAATGTCCCCCTGCGTTATTGCGAATGGCTGGTGAAGCAGTAGATACCTTTGACAAAATTGTTTCCAAAGATTGTTTCTCCATTGGAGTTCCGTTAAGGGCTTTGTTTAAGTTTGTAGTATAGGCTGCTCCGTGTTTGGAATAGTGAATCTCCATGGTTTGAGCGTCTACCGAACGTTCTAAGGCATTGTAAGCATACGGCAAAGGCGCTTGCTTAAATTGGGCCGACATCCACTGTGTACTGATTACTGCGGCAATAAAAAGGCTGGTTTTCAATATTTTCATAATATATTTTTTTTTTATAAATTAAGTTGGTCTCAATTATGAAATAAAGTTAGGCATTTATGACCATCGAAATCAAATTTTAGCATTTTTTGTGATTCAGACTTAAGAAACCGATTTTTTAAACCAACGGAGCAATTAAAAAACAGAGTCTTTTTAGGCACAACTTTTTATTGATGGCTTTACCAAAAGTGCGTTTACAACGACGAAAAACCCAAAGGTTTATAAAATCTCATCTTTCCTTCCATCGCTTTTTTAGCTATTCCATTTTAAAAATTCCCTCTTCGTGTAAGGCGTAATAAATAGCCCAATCAAGTTGATTTTGAGTATCTAGTCCTGTGAATAGACTGAAAGCTGGTAATATCAATTGTTGGGGTTGCACGACAAAACACGGCAATCTCAAATGGTTTTTAGTAGCCATTTTCAGTGCTATACCGGGGTGGATATGACCACTGATTAAGGCCAAATCGGTATGAGTGCTGGGTTTATGAGTAAAGCCTATTCCTTCAATTTCAAGAAAGTCGACAACGCAATCGATATGCAGATCCGTTACGGTTTTTGTTGAGATGCGATCGTGATTTCCCTTGATTAGGGTGGTTTTTAAGTCGGGATACTTTTGTATCAATTGCCGAAATTCGAGTACTTCACTATTGGCGCCCGCATGAATCAAATCGCCCACAACCAAGAGCTGTTTGGGTTTGTAGTAGTCTAATTGCTGTTCCAAACGGTTTAGATCGCGTTGATGTACCAAAGATGGAATCGCAAAGCCATTTTTGCGAAAATACTGGCTCTTACCCAGATGCAGGTCCGATAAAATCAGTATTTCCATTTCGGGCCAATACAATGTTCGTTGATTCGATATGATCCATCTTTTGTCTGCAAATAGTATTTCCTGCTCGATCATCTTATCTCTTTTTCTTTTTAATAGTATTGCGCTGTATCATTTTCTCAATGCGGGTAGCGAGATTTTCACTGGATAAGGACTGTCTTAGACTGTCTACTTTTATCGGAAAACTCAAGGGCGTGAAAAAATCGGATTCTTTATAGATGATGGTACTTGACGCTATTCTAATAAATGCCTGCATCAAACGCACTTCTTCCAATTGTTGGTTAAAAACTTCTGTATAGGCTTGGCGCAGCAACAGGTGTTGGGGTTCAAAGTCCTCCAAAACCTTAAACATAATGCTCGACGAGGCCTGCAAAGATTTATTGTTGCGTTGAGCTCCGGGATAACTCTGAATCACCATACCCGAAATTACGGCAATTTCTCGGAATTTATGCAAGGCCATTTCGGTGGCGTTAATGCTGCTAAAAACATCAGCCATCAACGATTCTACCGTAAGTAATTGTTTTAAAATATCTTCATTGAGCGGTATAGGCTGATCGGTAAATAATTCAAAACCGTAATCGTTCATCGCAATTGAAAAACTAATCGCTACTAGTTTACTGATGCGGTAGGCAATCAAGGTTGCCATCACTTCATGGACAATTCTTCCCTCAAACGGATACATAAATAAATGGTATCCCTCGCGGGTATGTATTTGTTCTACCAAAAATTCGTTTTCTCTGGGGATATGGGAGTACAGTTTTTGATGTTGCAAAACGGGTTTTAAAAACTGCAGTTCCTTGTCTTTTGGGTGTTCACTTTGAGATTCACCTATTTTTTGACGTAGAAAATGCCCTAAGTCCGAACTTAAAGGCAAACGCCCTCCCAACCAACTCGGCGTGATGGCTTTGCCTTTGGATGCGCGTACATAGACAGTCAGTTCTTTGATTTGTATATATTCCAAAATGCGACCGCCCAAAATAAAACGATCGCCTACTTTGAGTTTACTTATAAAATACTCCTCAACCATACCGATATACCCGCCCGATAAAAATTTCACGCGTATCATCGCATCACTGACTATAACGCCAATATTCATGCGGTGTATCATCGCAATTCTACGGTTTTCTACTACATAAAGTCCATCGTCGCGACGCAAAACCCGATGAAATTCCTCGTAATGCTCGCCCAATTTACCTCCTTGTGTTATAAACAGCAAACACCAAGCCCATTGTTCGGCATCCAACAATTGAAAGGCATAAGTTTGCTGGAAGACTTCAAATAATTCGTCGGATTTAAATCCACCACCTAAAGCCAGAGTAACCAAAAACTGCACCAATACATCATAGGTTAAAACCAAAGGAGTACGCGCCTCTATGGTATTGGTGACCATCGCTTGACGCAGTGCTGCTACTTCAATCAATTCCAAGGAATGTGTCGGTACAAAATATATTTTAGACACTTCATGGGGCGAGTGCCCACTGCGTCCAGCACGTTGTAAAAATCGCGCAATGCCCTTGCTGGATCCGATTTGAATTACGGTATCCACGGGTTTAAAGTCGACACCAAGGTCTAAAGACGACGTACATACCACAGCTTTTAACAAGCCCTCACTCAATGACTCCTCTATCCATTGGCGCAATTCCCAATCTATTGATCCGTGATGTAGCGCCAGCTGACCCGCAAAATCCGGATGTGCTTCCAACAATAATTGATACCACATTTCACTCTGACTGCGGGTGTTGGTAAAGATCAAAGTCGATCGACTATTTAAGATAATCGGCACTACCTTATCGACCAACTTACCGCCCAAATGCCCGGCCCACGGCAATAGGCTAACCTCATCGGGATATACCGGGATAATTTTAATTTTCTTTTTTTCCTTGGCCGTAATTTTTATCTTTTTTACAGCTCGTGGTATTAAAACTTCGAGGGCTTCGTCTAAATTACCTATGGTAGCCGTAATGCCCCAGACGCGCAGTTTGGGACGAACATGAGTTAAATAGGCCAAGGCCAATTCAACCATAATTCCGCGTTTGTTTCCCATCAATTCATGCCACTCATCTACGGCAATACATTGTAGGTTTTCAAATATCTTTTCACGATCTTTTTGCGCCAACAGCAGATGCAAACTCTCTGGGGTTAGCAACAATATGTCGGGTATATTTTTCTTTTGTAAAGCTTTTTCTTTAAGCGATGTATCCCCATTCCGAACGCCTACGGTCCAGTCCAGTCCAATGCTGTCAATCGCTTCTTGCATGGCCTTAGCCAGATCTTTTGCCAGAGACCGAATCGGAGTGATCCAAATCAATTTTAATCCCTTACCGTAGGAATCGGGTCGATTCATATAGTCGATCAATACCGCCAGAAATACGGCATAAGTTTTTCCGAAACCCGTCGGAGCAACCAATAGCCCGCTGTAATTTTGTGCATAGGAAGCCCAAGCCTTTTTTTGAAAATCAAATGGCTGTTGTTCCCGATCTGCCATCCACTTAAGGATCAACTGATAACCGTCTGTATGACTAATGTTTGTTTTCAATAACTATTTAATCAGTGATTTGACCTGTTCTAAGGTATCTATATCTGCAACGGTTTTATCTCTTCGCCATCGCTTGATACGCGGAAAGCGCAAGGCAACTCCTGATTTATGCCGACTGCTTAGGCCGATTCCCTCAAAGGCAATTTCAAACACCAATTCGGGCTTCACCGTGCGTACGGGTCCAAATTTTTCGATGGCGTTTTTATTGACGAACTTACTGACCTCCTGAATTTCCTTATCGGTCAATCCCGAATAGGCTTTGGCGATAGTCACCAAGGCATCGCCATTGCGAATGGCAAATGTATAATCCGTATAATGACCGCTACGACGACCACTGCCCTTTTGAGCATAAATCAATACCGCATCTATCGTCAATGGATCCAATTTCCACTTCCACCAGTCGCCTCTTTTACGACCGCTATGGTAAGGGGAATCGATATTTTTAAGCATCAATCCCTCACTGGAATGGGCGCGAGATTGTTCCCGAGCCTCTACCACTTGCGCCCAGGTTGTCGCAGGTAACCTATGGGACAGAAACACCGACGCAGATGGATTATTAGCCGCAAGAGTTTCTAAATAGATTCTCCGCTGCTGTAGGGTAGTCGCACGCAGATCTTCGCCTTCGTATTCCAGCAAATCGTATAGGTAGACCACTACGGGTAATTCCTGCAACATTTTCTTGGTTAGCGTTTTGCGATTGAGACGCTTTTGCAGGGATGTAAAGTTTTGTATCTGATTATCTATCAAGACCAGCAATTCTCCATCAACTACAAAATCTTTGTCCCAATTTAAAAACTGTTGTTCAATTTCAGGAAATTGAGCCGTTATCAGCTCCTCTCCCCTAGACCAAATAAAAACTTCACCTTCTCGCTTAATGATTTGAGCCCGTATGCCATCCCATTTGTATTCCACTTGCCATTGTTCTACTTTACCCAATTCCTCCATCTCTTTATCCAAACCGTATGCGAGGCAAAACGGATAGGGTTTGCTCTTGTGTACTTCGGTGAATTTGCCGTGAATCAAATCTTTAAAATTGACTTGATCCATTTGCCAATCGCCCATCAGACTGTGGGTAACCGTTGCGGGTTCGAGTTTATAATAATTGGCAAAGGCATTGATCAATGTTTTGGAGGACACACCAATTCTAAAACTACCTCCAATCAATTTATTAAAGATAAAGCGCTCTGTCAGATTCAGATGCATCCACGCATCAATTACAAATTCGCGTTTCTCGTCTTCAGTGCCATCGCGCAAAGCTATGATTTGTTCCATCCATTGCGATAAAGATTGCTCTGTCGTCTGTTGACTTGGAGGCAGGATTAAGGCAATGGTTTCTCCCAAATCTCCGACGGTGGCATAACTTTCTACAAACAGCCATTCAGGCAATCCAGTTAAGGTTATCGCCCATTGTTTTAACAGGGTGGTATTGACTGAGCGCTTGGGGCGTCTACCTGTAAACAAAGCCAAAAACCACAATTTATCTGTTTCGTCGGCTGTGTCCAAAAAACGGTAGATCGCCTCGTATTTGTGCGTGGTTTTGTTGGTGCTATCCAAAGCGTGAATTAAGGTTGCGAATGTTTTCATAGGTCCTTTTATTCCGAAGGTTTATCGTCTTCTTCATTTCCAAATTCCGTTTGCAGTTCCACTGCTTCAATCCCCAGTTCAGTGAGGTATCGTGCAAAAACCGCGGTTTGCCCGTGGGTAACATACACTTTTTCTGCCTCTGTGGCTTGAACTGCTGTAATTAATCCATCCCAATCGGCGTGATCGCTAATCGCAAAACCCGCGTCGGCACTGCGCCAACGGCGAGCGCCTCGAACCTGCATCCAGCCCGAGCAAATGGCATAGGCTCTATTAGGGATCTTTTTAAAAACCGAGGTATCCACCAACGAAGGTGGTAGAATCACGATTTGCTGATCAACCTGTGGTACCGCTTCTCTAAAATCAGCTACTTCGTAAGCTGGCAATTGTATCCCAACCTGTTCATAGGCTTGATTGAGCTTACCAATGGAATAATGCACATAAATAGGCGCTATTCCCTCAACAGCTTTCATAATTCGCTGGGCTTTACCGAGTGAATAACCGATAAAAACCGAGGTTTTACCCATCTTTTGATTTTCAACTACCCATTGTTGCAATTGCTGATGCTGTGTTTGTATCGATGGCCATCTATAAATCGGTAATCCAAAAGTACTTTCCGTAACAAACTCGTGACATTTAACCACTTCGAAGGGTGTCGATAGTCCGTCATCTTGAATTTTATAATCGCCAGAAACCACAACGACCCGCCCTTTATATTCCATGCGAATTTGAGCAGACCCTATAATATGTCCTGCAGGATGAAAACTCACTTGCACTCCATTAATACGAATAATCTCATTATATGCTATTCCTTGTACATTAATATCAGCACTAATGCGACTCTTTAAAATCGGAACCGTAAAGTGATGGCACAAGTAGGAATTCATGCCCCAACGCGCATGATCTGCATGTCCATGAGTGATCAATGCTTTGTCTACAGCTTTCCACGGATCAATGTAAAATTGACCCGGCACACAATAAATCCCGTTCTCAGTAAATTTCAACATAAGCTACAGTATTATTTAAATTTAAATAAAAAAATTGATCTTATGATGTTTTTTAACTATTTAATAATATGATTCTTAAAATTTGACGGTAGTAAATGGCTGTTGATTTTTAACGAATACTTACCTATTATTTCTCAGACTGTGTGTTTTAAATACACTAAATTTGCTTTATAATATCTTGATAGTCAATAATGGAGCGCATAGAAGAGAAGTTGCGTATTTTAGCAGATGCTGCAAAGTACGATGTGAGTTGCAGTTCGAGCGGTAGCAAGCGCAAGAACACTGGGGGAATCGGCGATGCGTCTGCTTCGGGCATTTGTCATACGTATACCGAAGACGGTCGTTGTGTGTCCTTATTAAAAATTCTATTGACCAATTACTGTATTTACGACTGCGCCTTTTGTGTTAGTCGAAAAAGCAATGACGTACAGCGCGCTGCTTTTACTGTAGAGGAGGTCGTAGATTTGACTATGAATTTTTATCGCAGAAATTATATCGAGGGTTTATTTTTGAGTTCTGGTATTTTTAAAGACGCCGATTACACTATGGAAAGGCTGTTACGCATTGTCAAAAAACTGAGATTGGAGCACCACTATAACGGTTATATTCATTTAAAAACCATACCTGGAGCCAGCAAGGAGTTGATACTGGAGGCAGGACTTTATGCCGATCGAATGAGTATTAATCTAGAAATGCCCACTGAGGCAGGACTTAAATTAGTCGCTCCCGAAAAGGATCACCAATCGGTGCGCGAACCCCTGCAGTTTGTCAATGAAAAAATGGTATCCTTAAAAAGCGAACAGAAACTGATCAAACACACACCGCTTTTTGTGCCTGCAGGTCAGAGTACCCAAATGGTGATTGGAGCTACGCCCGAAAGCGATTTGGAGATTATGAATGTGGCCGATGAATATTATAAAACCTACAACTTAAAACGCGTGTACTACAGCGGTTATATTCCGATTAACAACGACAACAAAAACCTGCCACAAATAGGAACCCGTCCGCCTTTGATTCGCGAAAATCGACTGTATCAAACGGATTGGTTACTGCGCTTTTATGGTTTTAAATTGGATGAGATTTTAAATCCGGGCTTTACTGATTTGGATCTGGACATCGATCCAAAATTGAGTTGGGCCCTGCGCAATCCGCAATTTTTTCCTGTGGATATCAATACGGCAGACTACCCCGCTATTATTCGTATCCCGGGTATTGGAAGGCAGTCGGCCATGAAAATCATTCAGGCGCGAAAATTTGGCGTTTTACGCGAATTTCAATTAAAAAAAATGGGCATTGCCTATAATAGAGCTCGTTTTTTTATGGTTTGTGCCGATACGGCATTTTCGCGAGGGAGCTTGCAAATGCATCAAGTCAAACACCATATTTTAAAAGGTGGCAATAGTAAGTTTCAAAGTTTGCCCGCCGCCAATCAATTGAGTTTATTTTAGAATGATTTACGTATTTGACGGCAGTTTTTACGGACTATTATGCTGTGTGTTTGAAACATTTGAAATGCGAGAATGGCAGGCTATTCCCGTTTCTAACGATCATTTCCAACAGGATATGTTTACGCCTTTTAGAACGATAGAAACTATAGAAGCCCGAGCTGAGCGCATTGAAAAAGGTATTCGATCTTCGTTTGGGGATGCTTTTTTTAACGAGGTTTACCGCGCTTATCTGTCAGAAGACAGTTATGCATGGGAATGCGTTCACTACCTGATCGTTCAGCAATTTAAAGGCCAGAATATCGTTAGTGATTATGGCGATGCCCATGTACTCTATTTTCATCAAACCCTCAAAAAAGTCAGTCGAGAACGGCATCGAATGAAAGCTTTTATCCGCTTTCAAAAAAGTGCGGATAACCTCTATGTGGCGGTAATCGAACCCGACTTTAACGTATTGCCGCTGATCTTGGCATTTTTTAAAAACAGATACGCCGATCAGACTTGGTTGATTTATGATGTAAAGCGCGACTATGGCGCCCTATACAATAAAACAACTATTGAAGAGGTAATACTGAGCAAATCAGAACAACGCGATTTGAATCCATCCGAAATTGCCTTAGCCTTAGATCCTAAAGAAACTTTATATCAAAGCTTGTGGAAATCCTACTTTAAAAGCACCAATATCGAAGCGCGCCGCAATATGAAATTGCACCTGCAACACGTGCCGAAGCGGTATTGGAAATACCTCACTGAAAAATAATTCTGTGCAAATTTTGACCATAAAAAAACCCGAACAGCGTGCGGGTTTGTCAATTAAATCAATGATTTCAACAGGGCAATATTTATTTCGTCAAAGTATTCTTATAAACAATACCGTCTTTCATAATCACTAGAAAATTATTTTCCGGATCGCTAACCAAGTCGATGTTTTTCAAAGGATTGCCATCAACAAGTATTAAATCGGCATAAGCACCCTCGGTGATTTCACCGAGTTTCCCCTTTTGATATGGGTTTCGTTTACCGCTCATCCCCAACAACTCTGCATTGGTAGAAGTAGCCATTTTTAAAATCTCAAAAGGCGTATACCAACGACTTAATTTAGCCAGTTTTTTTCCTTGTTTTTTAGCGGATTCACTATCGAATAAAACATCGGTTCCCCAGGCTGTTTTAATTTTATATTTTTTTGCCAAAGCATAGGCATCATCGGTACCTTTACTCATTTCGATTTGTTTTAAACGGTTCGGAGATCCCGCCGCTAGTGGATTGGCATCCTCATCGTCCAGAAAGGGTTGTAAACTCCACCAAATACCCTTTTGAGCCATTAATTTAGCGGTTTCCTCATCGGCCAACTGTCCGTGATCAATACAGGTAACACCTGCATTAATAGCGGTTTTTATCGCATTAGGTGTATAAGCGTGTACCGTGACATAGGTTCCCCAATTTTGCGCTGACACTACAGCTGCTTTAAACTCGGCATCGGTATATTGGGTAACGTCTAAAGGGTCGTAGTCTGATGCTACACCTCCTCCAGCCATCAGTTTAATCTGAGTAGCACCTTGTCTCAATTGTTCCCTAGTTCGCATCAGTACCGCATCTTGTCCGTCGGCAACAGCAACAATACCACTGCGTTCTGCATACGACAACTCCCCTATTTTTCTAGGTACATCGGTTGGTAATCCGAAATCACCGTGACCCCCTGTTTGCGAGATAAACGCACCGCTTGAATATACTCGCGGTCCTACAGCCAATCCCATATCAATGGCCTTTGCCAAACTTAACGAGCCTCCACCTAAATCCCTAACCGTAGTAAACCCGCGTAATAATTGTTTTTCAGATGCTTTTGCGGCAATAAAATTCAGCATCGCGAAATCTGCCGTCATCGCTTGTAATTTGGGTACAGACTCAAACATTAAGTGTACGTGGGCATCGATTAATCCCGGCATCAAAAACTTACCCTTACCATCGATGACTTTGATTGTTTGATCGTTTGCAGTAGGTATGGATGTAGTCGATATTTTAGCAATTAAATTGCCTTCAATCAATACATTGCCCTGAGTAACTTTGTTGTCCAAGCCATTAAAAATTTGAACATTCTGAAACAGCACTTTAGTAGACTGTTTCGACTGCCCATAGCCATTAACATTAATGACAAAGCTGAGTACAGCCAGGCAAAATATTTTTGATTTCATATATAAATTGTTTTTTATAATTTGATCGGTTCCGAATATCGTTTTTACCGATAAAGGCTACAATGTTTCATCGCTAGTGTTAAGTGCCTGCCTTGGATTTAAATTCAAAATCAGCAAGGCCATGCCCTATTATACAATATTACAAATTATATGATCTATTAAAAATAAAACCAGAGCAAAAATGACTACTATTCTGAAAAAATTGTAACGATGTTGGTGATTTAATAAAAAAGAGGCTAGACTTTAATTAAAAAGACTACCTCTTTCTTAGTATTTAACCGAATAGGCTAAAACAAGTTTAACGAACGACTATAAACCTGTCTCTAAACCCTTTAACTATCTTATAACATATTCTAGCAGTCGGTTTTTTTATTTTTTAATTACTCTTTTGATAGCAATACCCTCGTTTGTGGTGATATGTACTATATAAACCCCCGCATTTAATCGCGATAAATTAATTTGAATGGCCGAGTTGTGTTTGAAATTTTCGGTTTGAACCGTTCTTCCATTCAGGTCAAAAACCTTGATCAGTTCGATACTGACCTTGTCGCTATTCGCTATAGTCAAAACATCAACAACAGGATTGGGATAGATGCTGAATTTTTCAGAAACCGCTGTATCTACTTTTAAGGAGGGAGATTGCACCGCCGCAACCCTGTAATTATCATATAATACAGTCGTCGGATAATTATTGCCTTCTGACATATAACTGACGAAATCAATTTCCACTGGCGGTTGATTTACTAAGGAAGTTGTTGCTATACTACCATCCACATTGGCGATAGGAACTTGAAAGGTTATTTCATTAGTGGCATAATCTACCTGATAAACCACCTGTACCCAACTATCGGGTGGTAGGAATAAATCACCTTGATTGGGACCCAATAAGATCATTTGCAATTTTACCTCGCCATTAAGCTCTAAACGCGTCATTCCGCGTAGGCGTCTTGTAGCGGGTTCATATTGATAACCCGCGATAAAAGTTCCGTTTGAACCGTAAGTCACATTTCTGTGATAGGAGTCTGAAGCCGTCGCATTACCCGTAAAAAACTCATATTCGACGCTTAACTTATCATTGCCCGTATTTCTGTTCTTCCAAGCATTTGTCGGTAAGTCTTTCCAAGCATATTTTGCGTTGTCGTATTGTTTATTGCTCGGCGAATGAGGCGAGGTCAACATCATGACATTGCCCCTACCGGTTTCTTCCCTGATTTGAAAATCAGATAACTGCCCGTCTAAACTCGCATAGATCTTCCAATTGCCCTGCCCGCCTTGAACACCGGTTAAATCAAATCCTAAATCACCTGGACCATATTGATCAAAGTCATCGATTATCAGTTGCTGGGCTTCAGCCACAGTACATCCTAAAAGAGTTACCGCTAAGGCACATAGTAGTTTTATTTTCATATAATAGATTGTTTAATACATTACATAAATTTAATATATTTTTCAATTAAACCACATTAAAAACATCATTAAGTTTAAAAAAACCACGTTGTTTAAAAAAAACATAGTAACAACTAAAATATTTACCTTAATTTTAACATAATCAAAAACAGAAATACAGCTTAGCATCCAGATTATTATTCCCTTAACCAACGATTGCCTTAATAATTTTTCGGCAGCTATACGCGTTTTTCAATACTACCGATTCGCGGTATGGTTATATTATCTCATCAAAAAAAGCCACCCATCTTAAAAGATTTGAGCAGCTTTTTTTAATATAGAAGATCCCGATTGCAACTGTTTCAACGTTTTTTTAATCGGCAAAACTGCACACCTATATACCGTTGTATCAGGTATCAGTACCTGAATTTAGCGTTTAAGGTTACACAAAATCTTATAATACGTCTCTGATTTCTGGGTTTTTGTCAAAAACCGATTTTGCAAATGGGCAGAGTGGTAGTATTTTTAAATGGTTTTTACGACTGTATTCTACCGCTTTCATCACCAATTGCTTTCCAGCCCCTGTTCCTCTTAATTGATCGGATACTGCTGTATGATCGATAATAATCAAAGAGTCACCTGCTTTTGAATAAGTCATATCAGCCAACTTCTGTCCATTTTGCTCGATGTAAAAGACTCCCTTATGATCCGTTTCAGTATGTTTTATTTCCATAATTTGATGTATTTAGGTTATAGTGTTGTTCCTTGTTAAGCCGCGTTACACTGTTTGCAAATCGCCAAATGCCCTTTAGCAGTAGGTACTGACTTGTTCAGCAGTAATCGCAATACGCCATTTGTTTATTGAGTTGGTCCTAATGCATAAAAAAGGCATTGCAAAGGAATTTCTAACTCTCTCAAATATATCAATTTTTTTATTAGTACTTCCGTAAAATTTGGTCATCGATTTGATGTATTTCGACTATAACACCCAATTCTCCGTTGAAAAAGAGCAAAAAAAAGCACAGTGAGACGAATCTCACTGTGCCATCCAAATCCACGATTTGTGAATTTTACTGTTTATGGTAATTGACGAATAGCCGTTTCCAAATCACTATACGAATTCGTAGAAATTAAACTATTAGACGAAACGGTATAATTCGCATTATACCCAATAGTCGTAGAGATAATACTATAAATGAAATTACCGTTTTGTTGAGCCACAAATATGATATGACATTCTAAACCAACAGGTAATAAACCGGTATGCTCTTCAAAAGTATTGGTCCCTGAGTTAAAAATATCAAACTGTGCCAACATATTTTCTTCTCCCTTAACTGCTAAATACACCGAGGAATTGGTATGATTAAAACCAGCTGGTGGAACCACTTCAATTTTTACTTTATCTCCAGGCATATTACTGCGAATATCAATATTACACCAACCGAAACTGCTCGAATTGTTTAATAATACATCATAGAAAGTTCCTCCTTTGCCTCCAAAAATTGCACCGTCGTTTTCAAAACTCAAGTCCTTGGTATCAGCGGGAAGCCATGTTAAATTATCATTGGCATTGATGTCTCCATTCCACAAAACCATACCTACTGGTGAAGCTTTTGAGTTCGAAGTACTGATATTAATCTTTATAGGGTTCACCACTTTTACTTGTTCTCCCTGGTAAGTGATATCTAAATAAAACTCTCCACCTGTACGCAACAAAGTCAATTCTCCTGCCACTATCCCCATCGTAGGTTTATTAGTAACAGCCATTTTTCCCTTTTCAAAGATTTCGATATACTTAATCACAATATCTCCAGTAATCTCCTTGCCGTCATGAGCTACAATTGATTTTGGAGGTATTACAATGTTCGATTTGCTCTTAGTGTAAAGAACAGCACCTTTTTCCGAGTCAAAATAAACTTTGTGTATTTGAGTAATGTCTGACAAAGCTCCTTCTCTAATCTTTTTTAACTTAACATCAATTGCCGATGTCGTTTTCTTATTGTCAGCCTCAGTACTGGTAGTATCCGAACTACAAGATGCGAATGTTAACGACAAAGCCATCAACATAAATAACACTTTTTTCATAATTTAAATTTATTTGGTTAGTAATGGCACACCTACTGTATTTATAAAACAGCTGGCACACTTATAAATGAATGCATCTCGTAAAAAATATTCCGGACTAGTTCTACAAAAGACATATTTACTTCATAAAAATAAGAATTTTATTTAATTTTTAACAAAAAATATTTATAAAATAAAATAATATTATCGTTTATAAATCAATTAAACATCAAAAAAGTCAGAAAACAAAGCGTTTACAACAGTTTATTTAATTATAAATTAATTTAAATTCAATATCCTCAAATCAATATTTTTACATTTTATAAGTGTCTTTTGAAAGTTTCATTAACAAAAAAAGCCCTTTAAAAAATTCAAAAGGCTTTTTGTTTCACTGTTAATTACCGTTAGATCGATAAGGTATTGTAGCCACGCTCTTGCAACTGAAACAGGTATTTATGTGCATTAGGTGTTCCTTTGATATACGGATTGATCGAATCCATACTGACCCCATAGACTTTCATAGCAAATTCGCAAACGATTAATTTGACGCCATATTTTTCGGCAGCAACAAACGCCTCTTGCAAGGTGGTATCGGTAGCCAACTCCTGAACCATTTGTCCCATGATAACGATTTCAAAATCGGCCTTTGGATTGGACTGTTTGATTTCAGTAGCAGTCATGATGGCACTTCGTAAACTTTTAACCGATTGTACCAACATCGCAAATTTCTTTCCTTCAACGGTTTGCTCCAAATTGGCTTTGGAAGCCACTGCTGCTTCCGTCATCTGAGCGAAACCCAACAGGGCAATACCCGCTATTATCACTGTTTTTTTCATTGTAAAAACTACTGGATTTAGAATTATTTAATCGGACAGAACTAGATTTATAAACCATCCTCCGCCTCTTATTTTGTGCTACAAACCTAGACCTAATAAGCCTTATACACAGTAACAAATGTTACAGCTTTGAATTTGTATAAATCCTATTTTTGTTGTAAATTATAGTAATGAAAAAATGGACCGCTTATTTTAGATCGTGGACGATCATACGATATCTGCGCTTGGCAATCGGTATTTTATTTCTCTTTGAGATGTTTGATTCCCGATTATGGGCTTTGGGTCTGGTGGCTGGTTTTTTCTTTTTTCTAGCCTTTTTTGTAGGTTGTTCGGGTAACTGTAGTAGCAAGAACCGTTACTTTTAGCAAACTATGATTGGTGACCGCAGTTGTAAATCTACTTTTAGTAAATTAGGTTTTCGCCATTAATCTTTAGAAAGTCACCGCTAGCCGTTAAGTAAAACCATTTACCGTCTTTTTTAACCGGCATGGGAAACAATTGATTTGGAAAATAATAGGTGTCAAAATGATAGGACATAACCCCTAAATCGTCGTATTCCGGTTTGATCAACCAATTCCCTTTATCATCTAAAAGACCGTATTTTTTACCCGAAAGCACCACTATATATTTGTTGTCTTTGATTGCAAAGATATCGTCGTATAGCGCATCGATTAATACTTTTCCCTTGCTGTTGATTAGACCTTTTTTCGTTGACAGCTTCTTTGGATCCTCCTTAGAAACGATCATCATCGATGCCAGCATATTGTTGTGGTCGATGTCATCGTAGTTGATATCTTGCAACGGTAGTAAGAATTTTCCTTTTTTATCTATATACCCCCCTTTAATAGTTCGCTCGTTGTCTTTATAATTCCCCACAAAAGCAATTCCAGCACTGTTATACTCCTTTACAAAATCGTACATCGGCTTGAAGATTTGTTTTCCATCTTCATCGATAAAACCATTTTTATTGTGCAGGCTGATTAGCCCCATACCATTTCTAAAGTAATGCAGCAGTGGCATGTCTTCTCTACTGGCTGGTAAATCTTCTATTGTGGATTGCAGTAAATACGAACCCGGCAGTTCTCTTAAACGGCTTGTATGATATAAGGACCACACGGCTTTGTCTTTACGCACAGCGACTACTTTATTCGATCCAATCAACTCAATCTGCTTATAAGGCAAATGGGTTAAAGAACCCGAATCTGTTTTATATAGGGCATAACGCGATTGCTCTACATCAGTCAGTAAATAGGAAATACTGTCTAAAGATATGATATCGGTATAAAGGTGGTTGGTAATCCGTTGACCGTTCCAATCTCTTAATTCTATTTTTGTGGAAGTATAATCACCAGTTCTGCATATAATTGCCTTTTTACGCGTTCCAATCACATCAAAGTAATCCGCATATTTGGTCGGAATAAACTCGCGTTTTAACTTGGTATCATAGATACCAATCGCTTGCTGTTGCTTGACCTGAATCAAATGTTCTGGAAATTCTTTTTTAACGGTATAGCCGTTGTAGAGCGCTGGCAAGACGAGCGTGCCAGCTGCATCAAAAACCGTTTTTACACCCTGGCTATCTGCTACTATCCAATAAGGTGAGTCACCGCTGGTCTGATGATCCATCGTCACATCGTAAAACTGAGGCTCATAGTACTGATGGGTCGTTGCAAAATAAATACCCCAATAGGCCCGTTGTTTGACCTTAAAAATCGGTAAGGTGTCTGTATTGCTGCATTCCCCCTCATGAACGGCCGTGATTGTTGCATTGGGGACTGTCAACAACAAATTGTTATTCTTGTCCAACAAATAGCTGATATCGGCTTTGGTCGCGATAAAGTGATTGAGACAAATCCTTACCGCATCATAGCTCAGGGGGATAATTACTTGACCATCTGCATCAATCACACCGCTCAAGTTTCCTTGTTTCACCACAAAATAATCAGCGTTGCCAATAGCATAGGGTTCTTCGTTCGGATTTTCTATTTTATCGTAAATAAACGGCAGTTGCAGTTCTCCTTCTTTATTGTATATCCCATATTTACCGTCTTTTTTATACACCAATAGGTTATTGATAATAAATCCTGAGGCATCATTCCATTCCAATTCCTTATTTGCAACAATATTGACAACGACCGCTTGCCCGTTTTTAGCAAACGACTGCACCCAATTATCACTGCGCATATTGCGATGCTGATGATCGTATTGAAAAGGGACTAAGATTTTTTCCTGCCAATTGATGATTCCCCATTTGGCATTTTTAGAAGCATAAACATAGTTGGCCGTCTTAGAACAACCGCCGCAATAATCGAAAGCATCATAATGGGCTTGTATCACCATTTTTCCTTCTTTAGCATCGTATATCCCCCATTTCCCCTGTTGTTGTACATCAAAATATCGTCCGTCCAAATAGCCTATATCATCAAAGAAAGGCAACCACTTTTTATGAGGTAAATAATAAGTCTTTTTACCGTCTAACGACAGCATCCAATACGCTGTTCCAACCCGGTCAATTTCATCGTATATCGGCGGCAAAATCAGGTCGCCTGCCGGAGACAGCACACCGTATTTTCCCTGTTTTACAATATCCAAAACCGCCCAAGGCAATCGATCGCCTTGCAACAACTGCTTCTGATATTCTTCAATACTGTATTTATTACCCAAGCTAGCCCGACCATTATCTTTGATATAATCAAAAACTGCTGTTCCGTTTGCATCGATATAATAAGTATTACGATTTTGAATCACTTTAGCAAAACCACTAATAAAAGCAGCAATACCATTATCTACACCATAATAGTCAGCCTGCGGAGGAGCAAGGGAAAGCGGAGCCGCCGGTGGAGGTATAACATCGACTTGTGCATGAGTTGTACTGCAAAGAATAAAACCGAGCAATAAATATATTCTAATCATTTGCTTAATTGATTTTTGATTGGGCTCTTGGCAAAGCTTGTTGACCACTTTCGTTTAAAAAATAATACCAACCATCCTTTTTGACCAGCAGTGGCCAAGTACGATCTGTTCCATTATAATTTCTCCTCAATTCATCATAAATAGGCGCTACCACTATGTTTGCCTTTCGATCTACCAATCCGTACTTGCCGTTTAGCGATATTTCACCCAGTGAATAAGACGAATTTATATCTATATAGTCATATATCGCATCGAGTATCAATTTACCACCGCGCTCTATAATTCCATATTTCTGATCCTTACGAACCAGTATCAAGTCGGGTGAATCATTTATTTCATTGAGTTGTTCGTATTGTGGCGCTACAACAAGTTCCCCTTTAGAATTGATAATTCCATACTTAGCCGCAGCTGCTTTTTCTTGTGCAACCCAGGCATAACCCCGATAAAATGGGCTGACATACACAAAATCGGTAAATTGTTTTTGATCGCCATTCTGATCGATAAACAGGTTATCGGCTACCCCATATATTTTTAATAAATCGCTTTGAAAAACCCCGATTTCGGTTTGATCATTTGTTGGAGTACTGTACCGATTGTAAAAGTTACCTCGGTCCCACAACGGATTTTCATATACTGTACTACCCTTTAAATCGAGTAATTTGTATTGATTGTTTTGTAGAACCATTACAAATTTGTCGTTGAATATTTTCTCTATCACAACTTCTTCGTTAAAGGGCAGTAGCTGTTGCCCCGAACGATTATACAGTGCCGACTTCTTGGTGTAACTGTCCGCAATTGGTTTTCGCACTATAAAGTACTGAGAACTCAACCAGGTAATATCGAGTTCACCCAATGGGATTATAAAGCGCTTTTGTGCCATATGATACAACCCCAGTTGGTTTTCATCAAATATTGGAATAAGGTTGGGATCGCTATTGCGCTCACTATAACTGTATATTAAACTGTTGTAATACCTATCGGAATTATAACGATACTTTGGTGGTAGCAGTTCTGTACCACTCTTATCAAAAATGCCATAGGTATCCTTGATAAATGTTCTAAAATACAACAGCTCCTTCTGGTATTTAAATTCAATAGTCGTAAAGCGATCAGCAGCTATCAAAGGAGTTCCATTCCAATGGAACAGTCCAACTTTTTCGTTTTGTTTGACCCACAAATAATAGGGTAATTTCATTAACTCCAGTTCTTCTTGGCGTCTTTTTCGACTGGCTTCGGTCGGTTCGCCATAAAAGTCATCAGCGACCACGACATCCTGATACCTGTTTTCCCCTTTGGAGTTTCTAAATTCGATATCCTGATACCTCAGCTCCAGTACAAATTTTCCTGCTGTATTTATCACTCCTTTTTTATGATCCTTTTCTACGATACTCAAGCCTTTGGTAAAGTCCGAAATATTCGTGTATACAGCTGGCACGACCTCTTTTCCCTGCAGATCAATCAATCCCCATCGGTCACCTTTCTTAAAACTGACCAAAGCGGCATCACCAACTGCATTTAAGGCTTCATATTCCACGGCTAAAAGCGGACGCCCATTGGTATCGCTCAAGCCAAATTTTTGATCTTGTTGTATTTTATGGTAATTCGTCGACTGTATGCTGATATAACCTATAAAACGGTATTGAGGTTCTATCAATACTGTACCGTTCATCAAGGCCAAACCCGCTTTACCCTGACGATAAATCGCAACGGCATTTTCATCGCCATAATTCTTTCCCACTTCATCGTATATAGGATTTTGCAATACCGATCCATCTGTAGCCGATATCCAACCCCATTTTCCGTTTTCTTCTATAGCAATTAATTTACTGTTGATTATTTTCACTGCATCATACTGGGGTTCACTGATAACTTTTCCATCACCATTTATAATCCCATATTTTCCAGCGCGTTTGGTTATTGCAAATTTGTAATTGTATGGGATACCGGGATACCACTGTCCTCTATAATCCGTTTGCAGTTCAACATCATCATAATCAATAGCTCCGAATAAACGGCCTTGCGTAGTGATAATACCGAAATAGCCGTCTTTTATCACGACAATCATATCGGCATTGTGATCTTCGATAGCGTCGACCATAACACCGCTTGTTGTATGATATAAATAGGTTTTATGATCTTTTGTAAGCTTGGCGAAACAGTATGCTTGCTCTGAGATTCCGATAGCCTCGAAAACCGAATTCTCCTGTGCAAATACAGCCGTTGAAAACAGCAACCAAAGACAAATAATTCTATACATTACTTTTGAAAATTTTATTTTAAAACGCAGTTCGATTAACTTGCGTATCGCTGCGGTAATGATTCGCTACCGTCCGATTCCTCGATAAAAGCTTTCGTTTTTTATACCGTAGCACGCTTAATCGAAATATCGGCAAAAAATAGGGACAAGCCTCAATACTCAAATCCAGCCAACATTCATCCCCATACCGACCAACTGAAATTTTATATTAAAACAGCAGTCCAACTAGCGGTCTCTTTTAAGGAGTTTTACATCCATAGATGCAATCAGCGTCTAAATTTAAAACTTTTTTTGCAATCTACTAATATATAGACTTTAGGAGTCGGTGCTTTATTACACAAATACTCGATGATTTTTTGGTGTTTTTACTATTTTTACCACACTATATGTAAACCATTCAACAAACGATAGCGTCATTTATTATGCCGTTGCTAACGGTATGATGTTGGAGCATAAACAACAGCCCGTATCACTATAAAATAAAAAGCTTTACTCAGCAAAGAATATTGTAATTATGATCGATAAATATAGAAAAACAACCATTTACTTACTGTTGGGGATCGCCGTTATCATCGGTGTACTTTTAGTGGATCGTTTGGTTTTACCCGCTAAAATCATTGAAGATAAAATTGTTCGTTATCGGGTTTTAACGAGTACGCGATCTACTCCATACGGAACAGCAGAAGTGTATATAGGCGATCGCTATTACACGGAACTAGGTTACGAGTTCACGTTAGATATAGATAGACCAATATTGGATCCTCAAATAACCTTAACCCAATCCATGTTGTTTAAAAATCTAAATACTGTAGAAAACAAAAAACACGACTACTCCGATCGATTGAGTTCTGGTTTTAATGGTATCTGTCTGTTGTTTACTCATATCATTGCCTTCTCGACGGTGTTTAGTCTGGTACTGCTTATAAGAAATCAAAATCTTTCCAAAAATCAATTTCAAAACATCTTATTGTTTAACGGTTTTATGATATTTATTACGTTATATCTGTGGGCAATTTACAACTAAGTTTTAATCAACCGAACGGTTAAATCAAGCTGACAAACTTCCAAAGGCTTTTGATTACACAGCCAGCGAGGCACTTTAGATCCGTTGTCTTACCGCCTTAAAGAGCAAAGAAGGCAATGAACCGCTCTTCAAAATACGGTAGGGGCCATAGGTCGATGTTTTTTAAAGGTTTTGAATCGGTAACTTTCATCGTTGAAACGCAGTTCGCCCCCGATTTCCAATTGCTCACCTACGGCTTATGTCCGACTTCCCAACAAAGAGGTTCTCGTAAACAATAGCAGTCTATCACAGCGATTGTCATGGCCTAGAATCCCAGTCAACAAAAGCTCAGAGTATCAACTGTATTTTTGGTCGATGCAAACCGCCGGTTCAGCGGATAACTGTTATTATAAACACTAGTATAATTAATTGTATACTAAGGTTTCGTTGTCAAATAATTACTGAGGCTTTGGTATAAGCTCTACAGTATATTTTTGATGTTCGGTCAAAAAATCAGCTGTAATTAGACTACCGAACTTCGGTTTATTGACCGTAGCCAAATCAATGTCTACAAAAAACAATTCTTCTTGATTTCCCGCCTTATACAGCGTATTGCCATCCGTATCTACGATTTGACTTTCTCCGCGGTAAGATTCGAGTACACCCTCGAACAATTCGGCCCCCACTCTATTACAACTGATGATAAAGTATTGATTTTCCAAGGCTCGGATCGGTAAAATACGAGGCGTCACCTCTCCGCCAAAACAAGCGGAATGACAGACAATTTCAGCACCTTGTAGTTTTAATTTGGTGCTTATCGGTGGAAACCAACAATCAAAACACACCATCATACCAATAGTAGTTTCCCCATATTGAAACACTTCAATAGCATCCCCAGATTCATACAGGCGCTTTTCGTAATCCGGTAAGTGAATTTTCCGTTGATACCCAATTAATCCCGTGGAATCTACGAGTATGGCTGTATTATAAATTCGTCCGTTGAACCCCTCGGGTATGGTTCCCGTTATACAACCACCACAATTCTTAGCTAATTCGGTTAGTATTGCTACGGTTTCGCTATCGGTTAAATTTTCAACCAATGGCAGCAATTCCTCTTTGTCATCAAAGGCATATCCACTGGTAAATAATTCCGGTAAAACTACTAAATCGAATTTCTGATCTTTTAACTTGGAAGTTATATACGCTAGATTAGCCTTTCTATCTCTTGAAATAACGTCGTACTGAAAAAAACCTACTTTCATAAATTCTCATATTTAAAAACCGTTGATGGTCAATTATACTGCATCTATCGCGCTCACTGTTCAAGGAACCCTTGCCTTGTCAAACAAAACTACTTCAAAAAAGCTACTAATAAAAACTGATGTTCCTTCTGTATTGCTATTTATTTGAACATCACCTACAGTATACAGTTTGAAACTAACCTCATTGCTTCGCGTTTATTGCGTGCCCCATCGTCACAAATTTTAATTGTTTTTTCAAGATAACTCAAGTTCAAGTAACGCTTTTTTTGTTGTGGAGGAATCTGCTACATTTAAACTTAACGGTTATATTTGTACGGTTTACTACAAATACCTTATGAAATACTTCTACTTTTTGTTTTTCTGCTGTGTGCAAACGCTAATTGCTCAAACCTATCATCCTGATAAAATTGACATCAATGGGGTAATTTACGATTATCGGTACCATCATATAGAACAGTATTTTAATTATTATCCCGACAAAAGACCTGTAGTCAATAAAGATTCTACTATTATAGCGCGAGGATATATAGCAGAGTATGCTTTAATCGAGCAGCAATTGTATTTAAGATCTATTAAAACGCCTGTTGATGGCGACTATAAACACTTAGTTAGTAATTCTAAAAATATTTTTGCAGATCAGCAGGAAGGTCTAAAAATGCATTGGGTAGATGGACTTTTCGACGTCGGTTTGGGCAGTCCTAATTTTACTCGTTCTAAAGACAGCTTAAATCCAGTCTTTGATTCGTACTACATTTTTGAATTAAAACGCGGACTAGTAAAGTCAACGCAAATTTTTAGTTACAAAGAATATAAAGCCTTTAAAGATTATCAATGGGAGCGGTTTAGGTACAGTGCTGAATACACTAAACTCTATAATAAGTTATTGCAATCCTCGATGGATCCGATAGACATTGTCGAACACATTTACAACCATATCTTGTTTTACAGCAAACGCAGTTTTCTTAAAAAACCGGCCTAAAAACCAGCTGTTTTAGTTAAACAGTACTCAACCCAGACTATGCTACCTTGGTATCGTAGACATTGACAGCAAAAGGCCAACCGTCTGGGCTACAGCAAAATTTCTAACTCCTAAAAAAACAGCCTTTTAGCGCATTTAACTCGTTTATCAACTTATGCTCTTACCCAAAAGTGAAAGAGCTGTAACGGTAATTTTCCAAACTTTCAATTTCCAGGCTTTATTTTAAAAACCGCTAGCAGATCAACTTATTTTATTTTTAAAGCAAAAAAATAAAGATGACCAATAAAGGGATTTAAGCATTTACAAAATCTACATTTTTAAAGTTTTTAGCGAATTATCTTTAAAAAATTCTCAAATAAACGTCTAGCAATTTCCAAAGCACTGCTAAAAAACACCTGATAAACTGCCATATTAAGTGACCAAATCAATAAAATGGTGTCTTAGTTGATAGGTGTTTTTGTTTAATAGTCTGCGGTATCATTCTATACCGCGCTTATAACAAACGCCTCATAGTCTGAGATAATTCGATTTTTAGAAAAATAAAACTTATGAAATCACTGTTGATTAAATGTGTGTTTAACCGAACGTTTTTGTATTATTTATTACTAACTCTTTTTTCTATGGTAGCGGCATTTGCTCAAACCGGCATTCATACAAAAACGGTTAATGCCACCTTTGAAATTTCTGGAAACCAAGGAGTTTCTTTTGAAAACGGCGTAATTATACCCAGTGTAACGGGTTTAGAGTTGGCCAACAACGATGCTTTATACACTGCAGCGCAGGATGGTGTAATGATTTACGTTACGGAAGCAGTTCCGTATAATTTGGTAACGCCAAAAACCTTGGAAGTTACCCGAAAGGGAAAATACGTTTATCACCATCAACCGCATCAACGATGGAGATCTACTGTTGATGGTAAGTCGGTAGTATCCACGCAGAAAATTTTTACGGTTATCAATAGTCAAGCAACCACATTAATGAGCTCCGACATAGAATCCGTTAAATGGGATGCGAACTTCGAGGGGGTTAATAGTCATTTGCTTCAATTGTCGGGTAGCGGATCAGCCGCTGGAACTGAGATTGTATTGCCTGCGTATAGGACTCTTGTCATACACGGGTTAATCTCCATTGCCACAGGTACCGGATCGGAATCGCAAAAAAAGACTCCAACTACACTGAGAAGTGATTTGATCGCAGTAAACCCCAGCGCAGACGTACGTTTACACACTTCTACGCCGGGTTATGCTCGTTCGTCCAACTATACCAAAACCTCACAGGGAGGACCTTCCCCTGCTCTTATGATCGTCTATACTGGATCAGGTGGACTGACTATAAAGACCGATGTTACTAGAGAAACCGGAGTTCGCACTAATATAGCAGGAAAGACCAGTGTCGGTACTATTGGCAGTTATTTGATCATTGAAGAAATATAATCCGAGCTATGACAGGATTGCTCCTATCGATTGGCAAAATTGCCTCAGTAGTCAGTTGCTACAAAAAACGACAAGGACAACACCCTATCCCAATACCAAAATATAAACCAAGCTACAGTTATGAGAAATTTACTTATTTGCCTGTATTTATTAATTGCCCACAACATTAAGGCACAAACTGGAATTAACGAACAAGCTCCCAAAGCATCCCTGCACATCAATAAGCAAAATACGACAGATGAAATCGTAGGTATGTTGTTTCCCAAATTAGCGGCAAGTCAGTTGCCTACGACTGTAAATCCCGACTACGATGGTGTTATGGTCTATGTAAATGACATTGATATCAATCCCAGCGGTGTTTTAAGAGAGGTTAGTCGAAGGGGATATTACTATTTTGACACCTCCAAGCAAGCCTGGTCCTCAATTGGAAAAAGATATACCAATATAATTGAAGAGGATAAATTAATTTTTGCCTATGTATACCGCCAAGGTTTCTTTAATTTGACAGCCAACTCAGGCGGTAGTATCTTCTCAAATAATTACCTGACTTGGAGCGGTATTGAGGGAACCCCACAGGCGAGTAGTCTCCGATTGAGCACCGATCAAACTACTGTATTTTTTCCAAAGGGACATTTGTTTCGGGTTACTGCGATGATCAGTATCGTCAATGCCTCAAAACCCGGAAATATCACTTCTAAATTTGAAACCAATGCCAGCTCAGCATCTAGTTTACTGTTGTCTACTTTAGGATATATTGAGACGATCAATGAGCCGTATTCCGGGGGCGGTGTTGCGTATGCGATGGCAGTAGTCGATACACACAACCAAGAAGTGGGACTGCGCCTAAACACAAAATTCAGTATGAGTTCGAAAGGTACTGCCACGGCCTCTATAGGAGGTTCGGAGTCCGATGATCAGTATCACTATTCCCATTTAATCATTGAAGAATTATAACAACTACAAGCCTTTAAAACCATGAAAAATCGTTATTTACTATTTGCCTTAAGCGCACTATCTACTGCTGTTTATGCCCAAAACACAGGTATAAACACACAAAACCCCAAGGCACTTTTAGAAATTCAAAATAATTTAGATCCAACCATTCCCAATGGCTTAATCGCGCCAAAGATTTCTGGTGTAGAACTGCGTTCAAAAGATCCGCTATACGGAACGGAACAAGATGGAATCATGGTTCATGTCATCCATCCCTTAGCTGAACCAAACAAAGGAAAAACAGAAGGAATTACCGAGCCCGGTTATTATTATTACGGCGCAGTAGAACAGAAATGGTTCAAACTCGATAATTATATCGATAGGGGAAATAAAAAAACCATTGTTCAGATTACCAGAGCCGCTAGTCAACAAATGACCAGCATTCATGGAACCGACGTCAAATGGGTAAACATCGTACAGGGAGATGATGTAGACGAAGAGGATGTGACCCTCGAAGGAGCTGACAAGACCATTATTGCATTAGCAGCGGGAAAGTCGTATAAAATAATCGGCGCCATTTCCGTCGGCTTGGCTTCGTTGCCCGGTATGCTCAAATCGCAATTTGTATTGGCAGAACCCATCAGCGGTACCGCAAAAATATACTTTTCCACACCGGGAACTGTAGAATCTAGTAAGCTAAACACGCCTAAGGGTGCTGGGGTTTATCCGGTTTGTTATGTTTATACCGGTGATTTGGGTTTGAAATTAAAACTGGTAGCCAGATCTAATATCAGTGGTGTCACTGTCGGTCTGGGTCCCATCGGAGTTGATGAAGGTACCTTTTTGACCATTCAGGAACTATAGGATTATACGCTTAACCGCTTTTTAATACCAGTACCAATTTGGTTTCTAAATTTTCAACCACTTACTACGCCAAACTCAGCAACCGCTAGTTTGACCTGTATTGTAATTCCAACTTTTTTATCAATAGATAGGCTTGACGATAAATATTAAGTTTGTTTTCTAATGAACTCAGCTGGGGTACAGCCTGTCACATCTTTAAAACTCTTAAAAAAAGAAGTTTTAGAATTAAAGGAGCTTTCAGTAAATAATTGATTGATTGTTAATCTTTCTTGGCTTTTAATATTATAATTTTTAATAAATTCTAGAATATGAATGATTCTAAGTTTATTGATATACTCTCTAAAATTCATATTGTGAACACTTCTAAAATATTGGGCAAGATAATAACGGGATACTTTAGATCGCCGAGCCAAATCAAACATTTTAAAGTCTGGATCTAAAAACGCTTTCTTCTGTATCATAATCGCCGTTACTTTTAAGTCTATTTTTTGAATTACTACATCACTCAACAGGACTTTTTCATACTTGAGTTCGGTCGGATTTAATTGAATATGATCTGGACTTTCAGGGGAAGCACTTTTAGGAGCGAGTTGCCCTATATCTATTTTGTCTGCACATGGGGCTAAAAAATTTTCAACAACTTTTAAGTGATGATTATTCCGTCCCATATTTAAATAAGTTCCCTTAATGATATCATATTTGCAACTGCTTAAGTAAATGTGAAATATCATTAAAACCAACAGACAAAAATAAACAATAGGTAATTCCATAGTATGTTCAAGCAATTGATTCGCCTACGCCATTTTATTTTGCTCGGATAAAATTGAATTCTATTTAAGCGTGTTAATTAAAAATCGGCAGCTTTTTATACATAAAACATATCGCAATATTAATTTTAAAATGAAATTTTTATATTTGAGCATAATTTGTAATACAAAATGGATAAAAAATTAAAACGATTCTTAATTAAGACCATCGGTCTCTTATTGCTGATTCATTTGGGGTATTTTGCCTACGGATTTTTTACGTTTAAAGGCCTAGCTCACATCAATATATTCACGGAATTTTACCGCTTTAAGTTTTATGACGATGTGTCCATTTCCCATTTTTTTATCACGGGTTTATTTTTACTGATCTTTTTGATTTTCTTGTTAAAAAATCACACTAAACAACCCTATAGCTAGACTAGCTTACTTCAAATTGGCGGTGTACTGTTGCTCATTTCCTTTTTGAGTTTTTCGTTCTTCGTCAGTTATAGTTTCGGTATGAATGCCCAACTAAAGTCCGAATTATCAGAGTCCGAATTCAATAAAGACAAAAGCCTGTTAAATGTCTTACATCCTTTTCTATATCCTTCATCGGCTTATTCGTCTCAGGAATTGTTTAATCCGGTCCATATACTCTATCCCAAACCCTATCCGATAATCGAGGTAGTAGATAGTACGCTGCTTGTTGGACAATACTATCAATTATCCTATAAGTATTACAGTATAGATACATTGAAAATGCTGACTGCAGACTTAAATCAAGCCTCAACGCTTGCGACTAGTGTATTAGGTCAGCTCGGTTTCGATCAAAAAGAACTCTTGAGTCGAATAATCACAAAGAATACAGTAAATGACAGCACAGAAATCATCTATAAAGGCAGCGAGGTCAATCCGAGATACGATACGTATAATTGTGTTGGTCGAAAGCAGATTACTATGTAGTCCTGATAAAAAGTTTCGCTGTCAACAAACAAGCCATATAAATTGCTGTATCGATATAAACTGGATTCCCTGCTATCGCAGTTTCAAAAATCGGATCGTCTATTCGGCAAATAACAAATCTTTTAAAAAGCTTCTATGCCGTTTTAAGTCTAACCCGTCAAGGAATATGTATATAAACATATGGGTTAAAACTGACTTTGATATTCTTTTGGATAAAGTCCAAATTCTTTTTTAAAACACTTAGCGAAATATGATACGCTGTAGTACTTCAATTTATCTGATATCTCATTTATTGTAAACTCGCTGGATTCTAATAGTTCCTTGGCGCGATGAAGTTTTTTAGTTGCAAAAAAAACTCCCGGGCTTAAACCGGTCATTTTAGTGAATAGTCCCTTATATTTTGTAGCGGACATCGAAACCTCGCTGGCTAAAAATTGGATACCAGGAAAGTTCTCTTCGACCATTTCAACCATCATGAGTTTTGTAGTGATGATGTTTTTATCGTCGGAATTAATCTCTCTATGAAAACGATGCTTTTTCAAGGTTAGTTCTTCGAGATAATTACTGATTAACTCATAAATAAGCCCTTTAAAAAACAAATCGTACAAGGGATTGTCGTAATCTATTTTCTTAAAGTTGTCAATTAGATTCCAACTATTACTACTCATTCGATCCCAATGAATGTTCAGATTTTCGGGATCATCAAACAAGGATTCCACATCTGAGTCGAGCGGTAATACCGTTTTGAAGTATTTTTTTAAAAGCGGTTTTTCAAAGAAAATACCGATGCAATAAACCCTTGTATCTTTTTTTATTTGGTATTCAGTTGAAAGTCCCAGATCGATAATCGATAAGTTATAATTTAAAAGACCCACCGAATTGTACCTGTTATTTAATAGAAATCCCACGTCTTGGTCTGTCATATAAAAATACAAACCCACTCTTTTGTCCGTGTCCCTTTTGTATTCGAAGGAGGCATCTTGTTTATAAATAGTGTCTACCAGTCCCGCTGAAATTCCGGTTTCTATATCCGAAATAAAATGGGTGCCGACATAGTAATCGTTATCCTCTATAATGAAACCTGCATTGATTCTGCCGTCTGTAGTATCCGTAATTTCATTCTTGGAATTATTATATACTTGAGAAATTATTTTCATTTGGAATTATTTTACATAATTATTAAACTTTCGGGCATTTTACGGCCACTGTAAAAAACTTCGCAATCAAACTTCCGCTTTCTTTAAGATTTTGCAACGGTTCACTTATTAACTAAGTTCGAGCGACGCAAACTTTCGAAGGGATTTACCTTAAATTGATTTTTATAAATTTGAGAAAAATAGGCTACTTTGTTATATCCTAATTCAAAAGCCACATCGCCCACCCAATTAAAATCTCCTGATTCTAACATCTTTTTGCCTAATAGTAACTTTTGTTGTCTAAAATAAAGCAGTGGTGTGGTTCCCATGATACTCCTGTAGAGCACTCTATATTTAGTTTGCGACATATTGGCAATTTTAACCAATTCTGCAATACCAGGAAAAGGTAAGGTAAGCCTGCTGCATAAATACTCGTTACTCCTCACAATTGCTTCTCTGTCCCTATCGTAAATAATTCCTTCACCTAAAGTGTTGCAGCGCTGTTTTTCACTAAATAAACCGAGTAAATTATACACCACACCTTTAAGTAGGAAATTATAGTTCAGGCTACTTAACTCGTGCTTGCTTAGATTATTTAAGATGACTTTACTTCTACTATCCATCGCTTTTGAAAAGAACCTTTGAATTTGAAAGTCCTGATGGATGTGATTAGTTAGTGCTTTCTCATTAAAATATCGATCTAAATAATCCTTTTTAATTAAAATTCTGACCGAAAAACCCCTACATCCTTTTTTAACAAAATAGGCACTACTGGTTTTATTATCCAAAATTGTAACATTGGATTTGATGCCATTGTCCGCATTTATTCTATTATCAGAGATATGGTATTCATTACTTTGTAAATCAAAACAAAGTATCCAAAAATCATCGTGATCCAAGTTTGGAGATCTTGAAAAACAAGTATTCTGATTTAACACTGCGTCAAAAACCAATACAGATACTTCGGGAGTTACTTCAAAAAATTTACTGCCACCAATTCCAATTTTACGTGGAAACCACAAAACCTGATCTGCCATGATTTTCTTACCTACAGCGGTGGCGATCTTTTCGTACCAATTGGAATTGAGCGAAAATTGATAATCTAAGTTTAGTTCTGTCTGTTGAGTCATCATACTTTCTGGAATTAAATTATTTTGATAATAAAACTACTCGGACGGTCCATGGCGCTTTGTAATGAAAAAAAATTTTGCAAACACCATGTATCAATCTCGGTTAAAAACAACGAAGATGCTGTCGCAACGATTAATCTTTTAAACAACTGTATCATACTGCCCTATTACTTATAAAAAACGGGTTAGTTTGACTTTCATCAACAAATACATCGATCAAATTCTCTACAAGTCCTTGTATATACATCGCATAAAAAGGGTCCTTATAGGCGATTTTTTTAAATTTATTGATCATTTTTAATCCCCTTGTATTCAATTGCTTATTCAGTAAAACAAGTGATACTTCTCGTTTCAAAATTTGATTTATTGTCTGATTTACACTTTTAATAGCAGTTAGATACTGTAGCAATAATTCCTTTTTAATAAAAATACTAACGGCATAAATCGCGGTTCCCCTTTCGACGAAATAGTCTATGGGGCTATCTCCGTCTATCAACAAACAATTGTAAGTCAATGAACTGCTAAAGCGCAATTGCTTCCCCAAATTAAAATCTACCAAGCGGTCGGTGTAGAAGAAGTGTAGTGCATAACTGCCCTCACATTTGTTTTGTATACGAACAAAGCTATCTATACTGTAGCTAACATCGACTATTGCTGTTGTGATACTCGCATTTATACGCAGTGTCACTGCGGTTCCACTATAAAAAACACGGTCCACAGCTATCGAGTTCAATCCGCTATTACAAGCTTTATCGTCCTCGATCAAGTGCATAAAATTTGGTGTATTTTCGTATTTATAAGTGCTTATCTTCATGATATAAAACATTTGTTTACTAGCCCTTTTTTTTAACTTATTGACAAACAAGACCTCGTCATCGAATTCAACTGACTGTATAGCGGTTGTTCTGAACCTGAAGCAACTTAGTTAATGTTGCTGTTGTTTGTATTGGGAAGGCGTCATATTAAAGCTATCCTTAAATGCGCGATAAAAAGAAGACCTTGAATTAAAACCGCTTTGTATTCCTATCTGATCGATGGTTTGATAGGCTTTGTCCTGATGATTAAGTAATTCGACGGCATGTTTAATACGATGACGATTTATTATTTTATTAAAATTTGCCTGATAGGCTTTGGCAAACAATTGAGACAGTTGATTTGCTGGAATGCTAGTCTTTTCTGCTAACATCTCTAGGGTTAAATCTACCGTCAGGTAAATTTTAGCTTGCAATTCTCGCTCAAAGACTTCTATTTTCCATTGTAAATCGTTGGCAACACTTTTTGAATGGTCGAATCTTTCCAAGAATACGGGTGCGTATTGCTGAAGGATATTCTGATTTTCTTTTGCTTTATCGCCATACATGCGAATCTTTCTAATCTGTCCTAAAATGCTCCATCGATAAAAACTAATTAAAAACAGCACAACCAATACTCCCACTACAAAATCTTTCATAAGCTTATTTCATTAAATTATTATTAGTATTATGTCTTTCAGCGTCTTTTTCAAAGTGCTCATTTCTAAATTCGTAAGGTTTACATCCAACAAACTCTTGAAAATACTTATAAAAGGTTGAGCGCGAATGGAAACCACATTGCTTTACTATCGCATTTATCGAAGACGGATGTGGAGCCAACAGCATATATTTGGCATAATTTATACGGTATTGAGCAACTAGCAAATAAAAACTCCGATTTAACTCTCGATTAATCACCCTTGAAATATCGCCTTTTTGACGGTTTAATATTCGAGCTAAGTCCGTAATACTAAATTTTGGATCCAAGTATAGATCCGAGGTGTTAAAAAAAACAATTATCTCAGTTCTCAGATTGTGACAACTGATGCTGTTTTTACGCTGTTGTTCTAAAGTGCGTTTTACCTTTTTTAAGGAGCACAATACACCAGCGGTAAACAATATATTGACCAACACTATTTCTATACCTATATTTTTCGTGGACCAACTGAATAAACTACCGTAATACATTTCTACTATGCGCAATACGGTATAGAACAGCGCTAATATGATCCAAAGTCTAAACAAACTTATTAGGTAGTTCGAGTTGCTTTGAGTCTTTAAGATTGTTTGTTTATTTAGTTCTATATTAATCGCTATGATATAAGTAATAAAATAAATCAGAATCCAGACCGCGAACACATATCGAGAACTAACAACCGACAGCAGCACCGTTACTAGATATACGCTTACCTGAATGCTAACGACCCGGTAATTGATTTCATTTAAAAAGTAATTATTTTTTTGTACTAAAAACAGATATACCAAAGGACAATAAATACAACTGAGATACATTTTCATTTCTGCAGTAAGGAATACCAATTGTATGATTAAAAAAGCCAAGATTATTCTCACAACCAATTGAATATACAGCAATTCTAATTTCTGAAATTCTATGATTTTAAGTTTTCGCATAACCGTATAATTTTTTTCTTTCTAGTTTATTGATTTTAGAGCCGATGCATTCCAGGTCACACAACCTGAAAGTACATCGATCATCTAATGCAATTCCATTTCGGGTGTTGTCAATAAGACCTCCTACCGTCTCATTGTCGTCTGTTGATTCCCTATTTAGAATTAAACCGGACCACCTTTAATATGAATTGCGGCACGAAGCAAAATCACTATTTTAAAATTCAAATTCCATTAGAAGCAAAGACACCGCCACATTTTCCCGACGACAAAGCAGGTAGTTTGAGATGAAGTGTCGTTGCTAAAAACAATTGCTTCGTGTTATTTTTGAGTACCCTGTCCTCTTAAAAAGTATTTATTTGGAGCAAAGTTTATATATTGTTGTAATATTTCTATGGGACAAAATTACCATAAGCCCCTGTAAAACAAAGAAAAATGACCTACGCACATCTACGCAAGTATCAAAAAAAGATTTTTTCAGTATGTTTTTTCGATTAATCGGTGTCTGGAGTACTTGTGGGAGTTTTTTTTTCGACTCTCTATGATAAAAAAAAGCAACAGATCTTAAAATGCCTGATTCCAACTAATCGAAATACGAAATTAAACGATCGATTATAGAGTGTTTCAAGCTCATTATTCTACGCAAGGTGTAGGAATTACGTTTTTCTTCATGATTTTTAAGAATATACAAACAGTAATTAACAGTACGGGAATTGTTTTTACTAAAGATTTAGCCCTGCGGAGTATTGCGACTGCACCATAACTATTGATGCGATTTATCTAAAAACAAAAGTGACGGAGTAGTTGTAGATTTTAGAAAAAGCTAAAACAAGAGGATGATTATATCGGGTAAGTATGTCAATTAAAAACTGATAATCCACAAACTTAGATCATCTTTAATGGAAAGTTGTGTTTTTTTCCTGATTCGATAAATTCTCGATTCTACGGAACGCACTGTTACATCGGTATAAATGGCAATGTCTTTAACATAAAAACCGAGTTTTAAAAAAGCACAGACTTTTAATTCGCCTTCATTTAAGTCTGGAAAGCGCTCTGTAAATCGCTCATAAAAATCGGAGTGACTTTTTCTAAATGCTACTAAAAATTGCTCATCATTATTCTTAGCAAGTTCGATCACTTCTATGAGGGCCTTGTCATTCCCTGCGGTAGCTTTACTTAAAAGAGCTGTTTTTTTCTCTAATCGCAATCTTTTCTGATTTATTTCCTCTTTTTCTTTGTTCTTACGAAAGTATATTCTTAACGCGCGAAATACGATAAATAAGGTAACAAAACCTATAAAACAAAGGCCGTATAACCACAATGTTGTACGTTGTTGATTAGTTGCATCTTTTTTACCAATCAGTGCTTTAGCAGCTTGAAGGGTTGCCCTTTTTTGAGTAGTTTGCAAACTGTCGTGTAAACTGATGTATTTATTATAATAATACTCTTCCTTTTCTAAATCCTTGCTTTTTTTATAGGTTTTAAAAAGATAGAGATAGGTATCGCAAAGCGTTTCGTAATTTTTAATGCTCTTAGCTAAAACCATCGATTTTTCGAAATAGGCAATTCCTTCCTCTAAATGATTTTGTTCAGTATTGACTCTTCCCAAATCCAGATAAGCATATAATCTGACCGTGTTGAAATTTTGCTGATCGACTAGCTCTAAGGCCTTATTCAGATGGAGGGTTGCCTTTTGATACTGCTTCATATCCAAAAAACAATATCCAATATTAACATGAGACAACGATAGATTGACGATTCTACTTTTAGAATCTTTTATTTTACTAAAACAATCTTTGCTTTGTAATAAGTATTTTAAAACGACGGCTAAATCATCTCCCCGTCTGTGATAACCCATAGCGATATCGGTATACAGTAAACCCTTTTGCCGCAATGCGACATCGTGATCGCTAATCAGCGAGGCAAAGCGGAGTCCTTTCTCAAAGGCTAAGGTGGCTTGTCCAAAAAGTCCTATGCTATTATAATTTAAACCATTTAGCCTATATATTTCAGATAATAACTCGTAATCGTTAACTCTTAAAGCTACCTCTTCTACTTTTAGATTTTGGGCTAATGCCGTATCGTATTGATGGGTATTAAAAAGGTTTTTAGACATCAACAAAGTACTAGCAACCATACCTTTTTGATATCCAATACTGGCGGCATAATCATAATATTGCCTGCTTTGTGCAAGCGCTGCAACGGGAATACTATCTCCGAAAAATCGAATTTTGTTTAATAGACTATCAATCTGAGTTTCACTATATGGTTGCCCATAAGCATCAGCAAACACCAATCCGAATAAAAACGATATAATAATAAATAATTTATTCATACAGCATCGTAAACTTATAGGTTGATCAACCAATCTCTTAAATCAATATCCGAGGGTAAATTCATTTTTTTTCGCAGGCGATATCTTCTAGACTCCACCGATCTAATGGTACTTTTTGTATAGGTGGCTATTTCTGGAGCCGTAAAACCCAATTTGATCAAAGCACAGAATCGCAATTCACTAAGTAACATATTTGGCGCTATCGCAGTGATTTTCGATATAAAATCGGGATGTATTTCTTTGAATTTCGTAAAAAAACCCGGATTAGAAGACATAGCAAATTGCATCAATTCGTCAATTTCAGATTCGCTACTTTTTTGTTGTCTTAACAGGTTTTGTATCATTTCTTGTTTGCGTTGTAATTGTTCGCTGATCGATTTGGATTCCAACTGTAACTTTCTCAATCTTTTTCTATACAATCGCATATACAACAAGCAAATTAAAATCAATACAGCAATGATCGTAATAGAAACCAAAATAACTTTTAAGTTTTGATTTGTAGCTTTATCTTTTTCGTCTAAATAAAAATTTAATGATTGGTCAATACCTACTTTATTCGCTTTTATTAATCGTTCATTTAAATTGATATAGCGCTCTCTATAATAATTACTACTATCGGTTTGATTTAATTTCTTAAAGGTTCGCGATAAATTATCGTAGAGGTCGTGGATGTAATATATTCTATTCTTACTTTGTGCTATTGCCAATGCCTCCGAAAAATTGCTGTTAGCATGTTGATAATCCTTCGCGTAATAATGCACAGTGCCCAAACCGCTAAGTGCTTCAATGCTGATAAAATCTAATGATTCATTCTGTGACAAGCTCAACGCCTTCTCAAAATACCTAGTGGCCTTATCTAATTGAAGTTCCTGTAAGTAAAAAGTTCCCAAATTCACCTCGGCGAATGCCATTGATTTCTTTTTGATGGCACTCGTATTATCGATTTTGTAAAAGCAATTAAAACTCTTGTGATAATAGTATCCTATCGAGTCTTTATAGAGATTATTTTCATAGTAGTTCTCAGCCCAATTGGCGTAGATATAGCCCAAATTTTCGTTTTTTTCATCTTCAGATACGATTTTATCAATATAATTAGTTGCCTGCTTTAAGAATTTTCGTCCGTCTTCTGCAAATCCCAAGCGCCCCAAACTGATTCCCTTCAATCTTAAAGCCTTTGCCTTAGCGGTATAATCGTAATTAGCTATTCTCTTTTCTACACTAGTTGCGTAAAACAACGCCTTTTGATGATTTTTAGCGCGAGTATAACTCTCGCTGAGAAATATTTCTGCGCGTATAATTCCTCTTTTATAATGACGTCTTTTTGACAGTGTCAAAGCTTTTTTTACTTCGGTCTGTGCCTTTAAAGGTGATTCAATTTCGACATAGGTCGCATGCTGAAATAGACTATCAATTTCCCTATTCCTATGCTGAGCCCAACTAGTGCTCCATAAGTTTAAAACGATAAGAAATAGTATTCTCTTGATAGAACAAATATTTTTAAGAATTAAAGCCCTTGATGTTTGACTGGTTTTTCTGGATAAACTAATTATCAGGCATTCCTTGTGATTGTCGCCTTTTATATTCAAAGAAAACCTGCTACACCATAGCAATACTGCAGTGCAATCAGACATAACTAATCTCCTTTTCAAATTTACTATATAACGAATTAAAAACATCTTACTTTTATATTAATATCGCCGATTAAACATGTTAAAATTCAACAACAAAGACAAATTTTTATTATTTATCTACTTAATAGACCTTTTAACCTCTGTTTTACCAATAATTTTACTGTTAATGCAATCAGATATCAAACGGCATACCCGCGATTTTGACTCTATATAAATTCTTACTTCTCCTTTAATCAGTTTAGTTTTCCAATGTTCTTTATTAAATGTAAAGGAGCTGCCTTTATGAGGCAGCTCCTTTTGAAAAAGAAAAAAAAAGAATCATTAACAGCTATTAGTCTAAATGATTAACTATATAGTTGTTCCTTAATAACCCTGATCATTAATAAAATTAATGGTCGGTGTTGCTTTACTTATTCATTTTTACTTCAAGTTTCTCTAAGCGCGCTTTTAACAAGTCAGACACCTTTTGTAACTCTAGGTCTTTTTCTTGAATAGTGTTCTTTAATTCTATGATGTGCAAATACAACTCTTCCGTTTTCTCTAGCAATTGAATTGACAATTCAGACATGTTGAACGAATAACCTGCATCAGTTTTTTCTAAATCGTAAATTGGAGTAATACCTGGTAAGTGTTTATTTGTTTTGATAAACAATTCAACTTCATCAAGGCTTTTGAATTTATAATCCATTTTTAATTCTGAAAAACCGTCGAAGTAGTCTTCAAATACATAATCCGCATAAGTACTATTTATCGTAGTTATTGTTCCATTTACTCTCAATTTTTCTCTAGAATTTGAAGAGGGTACATCGTAACCGATACCGACCCAACCCTTGGTGTAAATATTTTCTAAATTGGTAGTAGCTCCTTTATTCGTTACTGTACTAAACCAAGGTTCACTTACTAGTGATGTTATATCAATTTCGGTTACTACCGCTTTCTCATCTTTAAAATCCAAATGACCTGTGATGGCATTAATCCCCAAAGTTGTCAGCGTTTCCGCATTCTGCATGATTAACTCCAAATTGATCACCTCTGAAATTCCTTTTGCATTGGTATAAGAGAACTCTTTAGTTACTGAATTGTAAGTAACATTTCCAACTGCTTTTGACAAGAAAGTGTTTAAAATATCCGTCACACTTTGGTTGTTGACAATTGTTTGGAAATTGTCGGCAACATCTCCAGGTACATCAATTTTAACTGCCGCTCCTGCTTCATTGGTATAGGTATACGTTCCGTCACCGTTGTTTTTCAATACGGTAATCGTCTCCATTTCACCTACAAAATCCTTTAGATTAATCACATGACTAACCCCATTTTCCACATAACTAAATTCTTCTTTGATCGGATCATAAACCACGTTACCCGCAGCTTTGTCAATAAAAGTATTTAAGATATCTGTTACGTTCTTATTGTTGACAATCGTTTGGAAATTGTCGGCAACATCTCCAGGTACATCGATATCTACAGCATCACCCGCTTCATTGGTATAGGTATACGTTCCGTTTCCGTTTTTTCTTAATATGGTAATTGTCTCATATTTCTTAACGAATTCTTCTATATTAATTATAACCGTTTTACCCGCTTCATTTATGTATGAAAACTCTTTAGTAACGGAATTAAACACCACGCTTCCTGCCGCTGCCTTAACATCTCCATCGATAACAATTCTATTCCATTTAGCATCTAACCAATAATAGTATCCCGGTTTTACATCTACTTTATTTGCCGTATTAAAGACAAGTAAGCTGTTGACATTTCCACTTTCGATAGTGGTGTTATCGGTTACACTGGTTAACTCAACTCTAGGAATTAATATCCCTTTATCACTAGCTACAACTTCCAATTGCGCAGACTGATTAGGTGATTGGGTTCCAATACCGACTTGAGAATAAGCCGCATAACCTCCTAAAGCAAAAATTAATGTAAGAAATTTATTCTTCATAATATTTTAATTATTAGTTCTTATTTTACTCTATGCAAGAGTAACTTCTTAAATACAATGCAAAATTAGACTTAATGATACTGAGCAATCGCCCACGTAAATTCTTAAAAAAGTGAAAAAAAGACATAACCATTAACCTCAAAAAAAAAGCGTCGAAAAACGCTGCTATACCGAAGTTTTTAATCAGATACCGCGTGCAAATACGCCATTTCTCCAACCTATATAAGAATAGGGAACTCGCTTCAAGCTGCTGCTGCCAATTAGTTCGCGGTCGATACGCTTGTATGAAGATCGATATTATCAAGAGCAAGTATTATTATTTTATTTTTTTTCTATTGCTAAAATGGCTAGACTATTAGATCTGCATTTAATTTCTATATCGCCTTTTCTCCATGAATTTTTGACTATTAAACGAACAGCTGCGATAGAGAAGCATCTAACTAATTCAAAAAAAATCCCCAATCACATACTCGGATCAGGGATTTTTAATGTCACAAAAAATGGAAATCGATAAAATTCTTTGAAAATTTATTATCTCACTTTTATAACTCTAATACTATAAACTCACTTCGTCTGTTTTCTTCATGTTCGGCCTCAGTACATTTAACGCCATTACGACAGTTATTAATCAGCTGTGTTTCACCGTAACCTTTGCCGCTTAACCTTGATTTCTCAATACCTTCATTGACCATCCATTGAATGGTCGATTTAGCTCGTTGATCTGATAAATTCAGGTTGTAGGAATCTTTCCCTCGGCTATCAGTATGCGAGCGTACATCAATTTTCATTTTTGGATATTGGTTTAATACCATAACTACTTTAGTCAACTCTAAAGCAGCATCGGAACGGATATTTGACTTATCGTAATCAAAATAAATCGGTTCAAGCTGTAAAATTTTAAACAAGTCATCGCCTTTTTTAACTTCGATTCTCGCATTTTCCAAGCCAAAATCTACTTGAGTTATGCCTTTATTTTTGGCTAAGTCAACCGTAACCTCAGCCGTGTTGAATTCTTCGATACTGGCGTTTATTCGGTAACGATTTCCACAGATTAGATCTTCGAATCGGTACCTACCATCAGCAGTAGTTTTGGTTTCGGCAATTTTATCGAAGTCCCTATTGTATAAAACCAATATAGCATTTACCAATGCCTTATTGGTTTTCTTATCGTAAACTAAACCTTCTATGGTTTGCAGACAATCTAAAGTTAATCGACGTGATTCTACAAACGCATAAATATCATCGCTTCCCTCTCCATTTGGTCGATTCGAACTCAAAAAACCCTTGCGCGTTTTGGAATTGATATAGTAGGCGAAATCATCTAAACTACTATTTGCAGGAGCTCCGATATTTTGTATTTCAGTAAAACTACCGTCAGCATTAATTTTTGTTGCATAAATGTCCAGTCCTCCCAATCCTGGACGACCATCTGTAGAAAAATACAATTCATTATCTACCGTTATAAACGGAAAACTCTCTCTACCTTCCGTATTGATTTGCTCGCCCAAATTAACAGGTTCACCAAAGTTACCGTTATAACCGATGGGTACTTTATACAGATCCGACTGACCGAAACCTCCCTCTCTATCCGAAACAAAGTACATCCACTTTCCATCAGCAGTTAAAGCCGGATGTGCCGTACTGTACTGATCTGAATTAAACGATAAAGCCTGCTCGTCAATCCATTTTCCATCTTTACTCGTTGCCTTATAAATCTTTAGTAAGGTAGTGCCCTTAAGATCACGACCTCTCTTTCCCTTTAAATAGTTGTTTCGCGTAAAATACATCGTTTGTCCATCTTTGCTAAAAACGGGAGTGGATTCATTAAATCGGGACTTAATACTATTTGAAAATGGTTTCACTTCACTCAAACTACCATCGGGTTCTATATCAGCCGTGTATAAACTGGTAAAAGAATCCCCTGTCCAAGAATGCAGCTTTTTAGAAACCGATCCCGTATCTCTAGCTGAAGCAAAAACCAATTGATCTCTATAAACGGTACTTCCGTAGTCGGAATATTTGGTATTGATGTTCAACTTATTGATGAGATATCGACCGGAATTCATCTTGATTAATTCTAGGTAATCCTTATTTTCTTGATATAGTAGTGCTCTCTGATCTGCATTTTCTCTGGTTTTAAACAATTTTAATTGGATATCAGATTCTTCGTATTCCCCAACTGATTTCAGAGTTTGCGCATATCGATAATAGTATTCCGCCGGTAAATAATCATTTTTCACGAATCCAAAAAGCTTAGCGTACCATTTATTGGCTTCCACTAAATTCCCATTAAAATAATACGAATCTGCTAAATTTCGAAACAAACTCTGCGATTCATGACCGCGTTTGGCTACATATTCATAAATTTTAATAGCCTCTATATGAGCCAGTTCATCAACCATTCTTTCAGCTCGTTTGACTTGTGCATTAGCAAAAATGCTTATTAATAAAACTCCAAGTACTACTGCTTTACCCATTTTTTTTTTCATTACATAGCTAATTAGAAGAATCTCGGGCTCGTGATCCGGTTAAATCGATTAAACAATTCAAATCGCATAAACAATTCATGTGAGCCAGAAGTGTAGTTTTCCAATCTTGTGGCTCCATAGTCGTAGGCATAACCAATAAATAGACCATCGCTAACTTGAAACCCAGCGAGTCCACTAACAGCAGCATCCCATCTGTAAGCTCCACCTATAACAATACGTTCATTAATTATAAAGTTGGCCGTAAAATCCACTTGTAATGGTGCTCCAGTAACCGCTTTAATCATAAATGCGGGCTTAAATTTCACATCATAACTCATGTCAAAGACATGTCCTCCGATCAAATAAAAATTCATTTTCTGTTTTAGCATCGTCAAATTTTCGTCGCTATATCGATCGGTTTCCAAGAAGTTGGGTATTGAAAAACCGAGGTAATTCTTGTCGGAGCGCAAATATAAACCCGCTCCTATATTTGGACTAAATTTATCACTGACATTCTCTTCAAAGACAACGTCGTTAGGGTGAAAGATGTTTAATTTTGAATATTCTACATTAAGTAAATTCACTGAAGCTTTTAGTCCGAAAGACAATTTGTAATCGTCATTCAAATCTACGGTATAAGAGAGGTCGGCAGAGAGGGTGTTTTCATCCATCACTCCGATATGATCGTTAGTAAACGAAACTCCCATTCCCAAACGCGATTGTCCCAAGGGAGAATGAAGAGACATATTAGCGGTTTTAGGCGCCCCATCTAGTCCAACCCATTGTGTTCGATACATTCCATAGATACTCATGACTCCACGAGACCCAGCATAAGCCGGATTTATGCTAATTGTATTATACATATACTGGGTGTATTGCGAATCTTGCTGTGCATAAGAAGCAGTCACTCCTCCTAACATCAGCCCTCCCAGTACCAAAGTTTTTATATTTTTTAGTATTTTCATCGCTGTTGTTTTAGTTATTCTCTAAGTGTAAATACCCCGTTTTTTTATTGGTTGTAGTTCCTGATTTATCGGTAAATTCATAATTAATGATGTAGAAATAAGTACCTGTAGGTAATTTTTGATTTTTATCCATCGTCACTCTACCATCAGAAACCCCTGTAAAGACGTTATTATTAGTACCGTAATTTTTAGTATCAAACACCTTTATTCCCCATCGGTTAAATATCTGTACACTGTTGTTCGGAAACTTGTTGATATTATCAATAAGAAAGTAGTCGTTAAGACCATCTCCATTTGGAGAAACGGCGTTATAAATCAATAAACTCATGTCATTTTTAACCGTCCCTAAGGTAAAAACTCCGTAGCCATCGACCTGAGTAGGTGTAGTGACGGTTTTGCTTGCTAAATCGACGACACCACCTTCATCCACCCATATTTTCAACCCCACATCCCATCTCAGTATACGCAATTCCGTTTCTGCATTAACCAATAATTCGATTGGTGTCGTTCTCGAATCCCAACTCAGTGTTAGTATGATATCGGAATTCCCTCCTTCTTTTTCAATAGTCCAGTATTCCGCATTATTTATCTGTTGAATAACATTCATCTTGTCCTTATGAGGATGAGCTAAATTTGAGTTTTTAAAATAATATTTACCTAAATAATTCCCTTTTAAATCGGGTTGTGAGGATATTTCAGCAAAACGGTATATTCCTTTATTCCCAATCGGAAACACAAAATTCTCTCTACCTATTTTCTCGACTTTTCCGTTGACGTGGCTATAGTCTGAAACATTTATCGGTTTGGCATTGGGTTGAAAAACCAAGGATCCTTCCACATCATCGACATCAATGATGCCCTCCTTGAAATTGGCTGTACCAAAAATACTGATGTCATTTCTTAGTTCAAAAGTTCGTAAAGCTCCTGAATTATTAAATAAAACATCATAAAATTCACTGCTAGCGGAGCCGAGAAAATATTGAATACCATTGCTCGATTCTTGTGGTTGAAAAACAGCGTATGACGTCTTACGCTTTTCGTCGAAGGTATATAAGCCGTTATTGGTAAAATCGGCATAAAAATAGAAAGTTCCATCGTTTTGAACTGCGGCTTCTTTCTCGTTGATAAAAGAATATTGGGTAGAAACGTCGGTCATTGGCAATATAGTAAATATCCCCTCATTAACAGTCTGCCCAAATCCCAAACTACAACTTAAAGAAAAAAAGCATATATATTTTTTTTTCATAAATATCTTATTTATTTTTTTATAATAATTGATAGCCCGCTAAACAGTTACAGCGTTACTACTGCAGCAAAAACGCAACAAGATCGCAAGTCGGTATATCCGCCAAACCAGCTACTTAGACTTTATATTTAATTTTCCTTTCGCCATACCGTCACTAAGAGAATTGATCCCTTACACTAAGAAAATAAAATCAAATCGTACTGCTATTCAAGTTGCTTAAAAACAGGCATTTCAGCCGTTTGTAACTGTTGCTATAATGCTATTTATTTGATTACAAATACCACATTCATGTGCGAACTGTAATTGGATTCTTTTAAGATTTTATACGACATTTTTCCGTCTGCAGTGATTTCATCAATTTGAATAACAGTGTTATCATAGTAGGAGATATAATAGTAAAAATCAGTTGGGTTAGGGAAATATTCAATAGAAGCCGGAGAACCAGGACTATTTGATATTGGTGTCATAAACTGATTTTTATATGTGGCATATAGATCCAACGGCTTTGCAACAGTACCAACAATGGAAGTGTCAATAGTCATGGCTGGTAAGTAAAAAAAACTGCTGTGTTTGTCTTTGACCGACAGACATACCCACACTGGCTTAAATGGTGTACCCGAATTTTGTGAAATGCATTTGTTCGTAGTATCATAGACCAATAAACCGACAGAAGGTGTATTAATAGCGTTTTTTTGAGTTTCAGTCATTCTAGGAATTAAAATCCCTGCCGCATTGTTTACCACATCTAAAGCTGCACTGGGATCTGGATCCACAGTTCCGATACCTGTACCGCTGACTTGTGAAAATACAGGTGTTACAATAAACAATAAAGAAAATGTTATTAAGAGCGTTATAATTTTAGTTTGTTTCATAATTTATTTTTTTGTGTACCAATCGTAGTTACTATACGAATTGAGCTTTCTTATAAATTTTTATTTGTAGTAAAAGGTCGATGGTGAGTTCCACGCCTTCTGTGATTTTGTGCTAATAATTGCAAAACTACGGCGTTCTGTTTTCGTAGAACTATCCTATTAGAACACAAAACCTATATAAAAAGGCGTTCTTTTAAAAAGAAGATCTCAAGTATTGCTAAGGCACTATTATTAAGAGCTTTTGACAAGCGACAAAGACGGTGTCTATATGCATTTTTACCTTATTCAAATAATGTTCACTCAAGTAAGCAATCCCTTATCTGGCAACAAATACGATATTGACATAGGAATCGTAATTTGCTTTTTTAAGCACCGTATAGTTTAAAACTCCTTCTTTGCTAAAACTGTTTACTTTAATGATAGTCGGATCGTAATAGGTAATATAATAATACAAATCGGTCGGATTTGCATAATAATCTATGGTATTAGGAGCGCCATTACTTTTAAACATCGGTTGTTTAAATTGATTTTTATATTCCGTAAATAAATCGATTTTCAGGTTCGTTCCCACCACCTGAGTTGGGATGGTAATCGATGGCATATAAAAAGATTGTTTGTTAAACAGCGTTAATCTGTCCCATATTGGATAATCTTCCGTTCCTATGTTTTGAGATACCGAATTTTGGTCGGTATCAAAAACCAACAAACTGTGTGCAGGACGTTTAATCGCTTTTTTCTCTGCTGTTGTTAATCTGGGAATCAGTAGCCCCTTGTCGACACTTTTTATTTCTAATGCCGAACTAACTTCAGCCATCGGTGTTAAAATACCTACTTGTGCCTGTAGGTGATAATTAGCCAATAATAGCAAGCCTAAAATTTGGAGTTTACTTATTTTTTTTATCATGATCTTATATTTTGATTTCTACTTTCTCTATCACAAATTGTCGTATGCGATGGAATCATCACTCAGCATAATATACTGTATTGACTAAGGTGGTAACGATTCCACTATTTTCAACAACTATAATTAGAAAAATTATCTTGAAGGTTTTTGCTGAAAATTTTATTGATATTACTTCAGTACAAATAGCACATTGATAAAAGTGTTGTAGTCGGATTCTTTGATAATTCTATAATCGATAGTTCCGATGCTACTTATCCCAAAGACGTCAAAAACAGTCTTATCGTATTGAAGTATATAATAGTATAAATCGGTTGCTTTCGGAAAATATGGAATAGCACCGGGTGCGCCATCGCTTTTTGCTGCGGGCTTACTGAATTGTTGTTTATAGGCCCCATATAAATCTAATCGCCCATCACTATGTATTTTAGAAGCGTCAACGGCTATAGAAGGCATATAAAAAAAACTGTTTTGCGTATCTTTTTGGACTAAACACACCCATGTTGGTGCCTCAGGAGTTCCTGTATTTTGAGAAATACACTTGTTTGTTTTATCATAAACTAGCAATCCGGTAGCTGGCGCAATTATTGCATTTTTTTGGGTGACATCCATTCTTGGAATTAGAATTCCAGCCGTGGTATTGACGACATCTAAAGCTGCACTGGGGTGTGGTTTTAGGGTGCCTAAACCCGTTCCATCAACTTGTGAAAATAGCGGTGTTGCTATTAAAAATAATACGCAGTTTGTTAGTAGCGTTAAAAAGTTAGTTTTTATCATAATTGTGATTTTAGTTCATTCCTTGCGATTCTTAGCTTGTTTTTAGCATAACCCAAAAATTTATTTTAGTATTTCACTAATCGATTGGTATTGCAAAACATCATATATTACCCTTAATTAAACCATTACAAAATTATAGCAACCTACTTATATGAAACCACCCTATTAAAACACAAAACCTATATAAAAAGGCGGGTGGTAGACCTCTGAAATTTCAATCTTAGCATTTTTATATCGTATAGTTTTAATAGGAAACTCCCTATTCAGTATACATTGAATGGCACTTAATTTTTATTTAATAGCTCTTGACGGAACATGCGATTGGATCTTATACTACAGTCGGTAATGTTCATCTCAAAACTCGTTGGAGATAAAGCAGTTGTGCCTTTATAAGGAGTAACTTTTATGGTATACTTTCCTGAATTTGGATATAAGTGATAGATTTTATAATCCGTAGTTCCATGAACAAATATTTGCTCTTTCGTTGCCGAACCGTCTCCAAAATCCCAAACCAATCTAGTTGGTTCTTTGCCTGCGCTTATTGCTATACTTACCGCAAGTTTAGCCTCATAACCGGCACAGGAAAACGGTATAGCTTGAGGAGCGATTGAAAGAAATGACATCGCGAAATTGGGAAGACCATATACGGAACTACCCCTTAGGAAAGCATTGAATACTCTAACGTCATTCCCTCCTTCGTCGGGATCGGTGATGACAATTAAGCGTTTCTCGTATTCTGCTGTTCCCGTGTAAAATATTCCATAAACTCTTTTGTCCGGACCAAGGCGGTAATTAATGGCGGTGGGTGCTAAAGTTGATAAGTTGACATCGCCAGCCCTTAGATCTGAATATTTAATTTTAAAACTAGTTTTAATATTTCCTAAGTTGGTATTTCCAATATAGAGATATTCTCCATTTGCTGAGAAAGTTCCTCCATATAGAAAAGTTGCATCAGGCTTTACCAACTTTAGTCTGATATCAGAAATTATCCCCGTATTTGCATCGAAATCAGTAGATATTATAGTTGCTATTTGCGAACAAAAATTAACTAATTTGGAACGATCTACAGACACGATCAGTTCCCCAACATAACCTCCTAACATGAGCCCCTTTACAATCGGTAATGTTGGAGTCTTATACATGATAGGATTTACTGAGAATCCTTGGTCGGTCAACTCCCAAACATAAAAGTAATCACCAGTACGATGAATCAACCAATAATCAATTCCATTCTTATGCGGCACCACCGTTACATTTTCTGCACAAATTCCATCTTTTAATAGGCTGTTTTTCGTATTCAGTTCCACAGATCCCAAATCATTGGGATCATTGACATCCATATTAACTACTGAATAACGAAGCCCAGCAGCTGGTTTTTCCTGAGATGCCATAGTAACCACATAAAATTTATTGGGATTGTTTGGAGCCGGAACTACGATCCCAGATTGAGTTGCAGTAGGTTCCCCAAGTAATCCAGTTCCATTTTTCATCACTTGATTATTCTTGTTATAGACAGTGCGTCCATCCGAAGACATCAGTAAATTCCCATTATGATCCGACAAGGTAAAACAACCTTCAACCGTATAAAGTGGACCTACAACTGGATTAGGTAGACCTGAAGTAAGTTTTCCCTCTTGTGAGGTAGCGTTTATGGTAGCATTAAAATCTAATCCGCCATTATAACCAAAATACCACCAGTTCATTTCCTTTTGAGCTTGCATATTTGATGGAATTAGACACAAACACAACAGTATCCAACAAATTTTCTTTTTCATTTTTTTCGATTTTATAAGATTTTTATATCTGTGCAATTGCTATTTTTTAGCGGTAGTATCTAACTCGATTATCTATGATAAATCCAGACGAATCATCCTATTAGATTTTATATTACACTCTATCACCTTTGCTTCAAAAGTGGTTGATGGCAAAGCAGTTGTTCCTTTATATGGAGTAATCATTACTTTAAAAATCCCCGCTTTTTTATAAAAATGAAGGCTCTTATATTCTGTATTTCCTTTAATAAATGTTTGCTCTATAGTTGGTGATCCATCTCCAAAATCCCATACCAATTTAGTGGGAACATCTTTACTATTAACAGCTATACGTATAGCAAATGCATAGTCATAACCTGCACAAGAAAATGGTTTTAGCTGCGCTTCTAAGGACAAAAACAACATTGCAAAATTGGGAAGTCCAAAATCTGAAGCTCCAACTAGATAATCAGAAAACACCTTAACATTATTTCCTCCTTCATCGGGATCTGTAATAACAATTAAGCGTTTCTCATTTTTCAGCCCACCTGCATAAAATATCCCATAAACTCTTTTGTCTGGACCCAAGCGATAATTAATTGCGGCTGGCGCGATAGTGGATAAATTGACATCACCAGCCCTCAAATCCGAATATTTAATTTTAAAGCTGTTTTTAATACCAGCTGCAATCGTATTACCTATATATAGATACTCGCCATTTGAAGAAAAAGTACCACCATATAAAGAGGTTGCTGCAGGCATTATTGACTTAAGTTTGACGTCAGCTACTACCCCCGTACTATTATCAAAATCGGCAGAAATTATAGTGGCTGCTTGCGAACAAAAATTAACTAACTTTCTTGTGTCTACTGAGACGATTAACTCTCCAATATAACCTCCAGGTATTTTTCCTTTCACTAAAGGCAAAGCAGGAATTTTATAGGTTTTGGGAGTAGCTGAGAATCCTTGGTCATTTAGTAACCAAACATAAAACAATTCACCTGTACGATGAACCAACCAATAATCGATTCCATTTTTATGTCGTATAACCGTTATGTTTTCAGCAGTTGGCCCCGTTTTCAATAAACTGTTTTTGGTCGTTAGCTCGACCGATCCCATATCATTGGGATCAGTGACGTCTATGTTGACGACCGAGTAGCGAAGTCCTATACTGGGCTGATCTTCAGTAGCCACAGTCAGCACATAAAATTTATTGGTGTCGTTTGGAGCCGGAACAACTATTCCTGATTGAGTAGCCGAGTTATCTCCTAATAAACCAGTTCCATTGCTCATCACTTGGTTTTTTTTATTATAGATGGTACTGCCATCCGATGACATCAGTAAGTTGCCCTGGCTATCAGATAAGGTAAAACAACCCTCAGAAGTAGAAAGTGGACCTAACACTGGCTTAGGCATCCCCGTAACAGCTACGCCATCTAGCGAAGTAACCGTTTGAGTGTCATTAAAATTCAAGCCTGCATTATAACCAAAATACCACCAGTTCATTTCCTTTTGTGCCTGTATTTGCACGGGAAATAGTAGTCCACACATTATTAAAAAATAGATTTGTTTTTTCATTTTGATTTGATTGTCATTTTAAAATCCTTTACTCTTGTAAGTCCATTTATAAGAATCTAAGTCGGTATTTTGTGTTATAAAGTTTATGGGGATCTATAAACTGTTGCTCCAAGTTGCCATTGACAACTATTCTTTTTCAGTAATTAAAGTCCGGTTAAAACTTTGCACAAAATTAAGACGATATAAGCAGACAAAACTTCCATAAAAACACTAAATAGTGCTATATAAAGTCGCTACAACAGTCAAATGATTAATTCAATTCATCGAATGGTTACGATGACCTACATGGTCACAAGCGATATTCAAAACGATTTAATTTCGTACTTGGTAAGCCTACTTTAGTAGGGATAAAAACAAACTGACAACTGAGAAGGCATTGACAGTTGTATTGGTGAACAATTGAAACAAAATGGATTTTAATAAGATAAAAGGAACTTTTAAACAAACATTAAAACGAAATATTTACATTTGAGTATTATTTCTTATACAAAATGGATAAAAAATTAAAACGATTCTTAATTAAGACTATCGGTCTCTTATTGCTGGTTCATTTGGGGTATTTTGCCTACGGATTTTTTACGTTTAAAGGCCTAGCTCACATCAATATATTCACTGAATTTTACCGCTTTAAGTTTTATGACGATGTGTCCATTTCCCATTTTTTTATCACGGGTTTATTTTTACTGATCTTTTTGATTTTCTTGTTAAAAAATCACACTAAACACCCCTATAGCTCGACTAGCTTAATTCAAATTGGCGGTGTACTGTTGCTCATTTCCTTTTTGAGTTTTTCGTTCTTCGTCAGTTATAGTTTCGGTATGAATGCTCAACTAAAATCCGAATTATCAGAGTCCGAATTCAATAAAGACAAAAGCCTGTTAAATGTCTTACATCCTTTTCTATATCCTTCATCGGCTTATTCGTCTCAGGAATTGTTTAATCCGGTCCATATACTCTATCCCAAACCCTATCCCATAATCGAGGTAGTAGATAGTACGCTGCTTGTTGGACAATACTATCAATTATCCTATAAGTATTACAGTATAGATACATTGAAAATGCTGACTGCAGACTTAAATCAAGCCTCAACGCTTACGACCAGTGTATTAGGTCAACTCGGTTTCGATCAAAAAGAACTCTTGAGTCGAATAATCACAAAGAATACAGTAAATGACAGCACAGAAATCATCTATAAAGGCAGCGAGGTCAATCCGAGATACGATACGGCTATTTGTGTGTTTGTCGAAAACAAATCACTGTTTAGCCCTATAAAAGGTGTCGCCATCGACAAACAGCAGTATAAATCGGCTGTGGAACGCTACAAATTGCTGTATGAGTATAAACCGGATTCCCTGCTATCGCAGTTTCAAAAATTGGATCGCCTTTTCGGCAAATACCAAATCGAAAATCATATCGTCAGTGCCGATTTGGTCGATGACATCTTGTACTATAAAAAGACCGATGAACTGCCAACTGCTATCCGCAATAATTTTGATCGGAGCGCTCTAGCCGATAAGTTCAACACCGTAGATCGCTTGTTTTATCAACCGAATTTTATGCATCCCGATATACTACCGATCTTCCTAAGTGTGGTCTTTGGAATTTGGCTTATTGGTTTTGCACTTTTTATTGTAGTCGCTTACGCTGCAAAAAAAAGCTAAAAAAAGTTGCTGCTCTATTATTTTATCTATAGCAGTCGACATGCGTATCCAAGATTGTAAATTATTATGATCCCGTTGCCAGTTCCAGTAAATATTATGGTTGCCGTTCTACAATTGGCTTTATATGATTGTTTATTGCTAAACTATCTATGATTTCTTCAAACAGGGCTTTGATGTCATCTAAAACGGAAAACGCGAGCTCATCTTTGTCGATATATGTAGCCAATTCGAAAATGTTTTTACCAAGAGCCGTTCCCCAGATTCCGTCGTTGCTGTCAATGATTAATTCTACCACAGCTAAGTCCATGATTTTATTGGTAATAGAACGGTTTAATGCCGCTAGAGAAACTCCTCTATTTAAAAATATTAGATATTTACAATTAAAACGCTGATTCTGGGTTTTAAAACGCTTGGTATTTAAAATGTTGAGCGTTTTATTTAAAAACGTCGCTTTACAAATTTTGAGATACATTGGTTTGCTTGATTCAAAATGACAATACACTCTAGTTACTGTAGATTCAAAACTTTGAATTCCCACACTACTGTGAAAAGTGTAATGATCGAAAATTATACTATACCCTTTATAATCGTATACAGCTTTTGACGAATGCCAATACGAACGCTCGACATAATCGGATTTTATAAATTTACTGTAGTTTTTCCAATACATCTGTTTTTTGTTTAGTCAATACGTACACAATCCCATAAGTAAGGCGAATTAATTCTACCTATTCCCCAAATATTCCTTACTTTCAAACTATACATCAGATTCAAATATTTTATATTTTAGCGCTTTTTAACTGAAACACGTTGCCTTCCGGATCCAATCCGTCGCACAACCAATAATCATAATCCTCAAAAGTTTTGATATCACGCATTCGGACGTTTTTCGAAATCAAATTATTTCTCGCCATTTGAATATCCACGTCAACCTCAAACACCATTTTCGCATTGCTCTGGTAGGTCTGAACCGCATTTACTTTTCCGCGATATTCCAATCCCATAGTGTGCAGTCCAATATGTACTCCAGCTGCGTTTAACAACACCCAATTCAAGTCTTCTTCGATAATTTCTAACCCAAAATTTTCTGTGTAAAATTCCTTGAGGTTTTTTACATCTTGTACATATAGAATTAAAGTACTCAACCTAACATTCATTGAACTCAAATTATAAAATTAATAAACGATCCCTTTTTAAAATATCAAATCGAACAGACCACAAATACCTGCTCCGAGTATAAGGGTCCAAGAAATCCAGTCCTTAAATTGATTCTCCGCATGCTTTAAATACACGAGGTGCGCAACGAGATGTATTACTAGAAAAACATCAAAACCCATTCTAAAGTTTTGCAGCGACTCATAAGCTATTAATTGCCAGACGATAAAGCAGCCTATTGGTATATGCGCCAACAAAAAGATCCGTTTTCCCCATAGATCGTTGAGCTGGGAAAGTCCCGGAAAAATACGCCATTCCTTACAGCGAACAGCATCCATTTCATGTAAGACAAAAAAGGTAATCCCTAAAAAAAACAAAAACGATGCTGACATAAAAATGGGGAAACTATTAAATACTGCTATACTCAAAATCCGCATATCGGAACACAAAGATAACGAAGCATATTGTACTGCAAGAGTTCTAACCTCAAATTTACAGACTGGGATTTAAATTTTTCAACTCCCACTTACTTTAATTAAAATACAAAAAACAACTAAAAAAACCAAACTATTTAACTCAACAAACTGCAAATAAAACATTTAAAATTATCCAAAACAGTAACTGATTTTAAATGATAAAACACGGTATTATATGTAAATTAGTCCGCATCAATACAGCACTATGGCACATCGCATTTACCTTTATAACATCGATTCGGTTTCCGGAGATCATTATCCCAATTATTTGGCAGAGTGGAAATACGATATCCCTTTTTTATTGCTGCCTCTTTTTTCAGAAAATGGACGTTCTAAACGTGATCAACTCTACTTTGACTCTAAGGGCGGTATTGAATTTCTCCAACAATTTTATGAGCTGTTAGAATCTCAATACGAGCTCCTTGCAAACCCACAATATCAAGAAGCTAAAACAGTGATGTTCGGCTTTCTAGAGTCCTTGCCATACGACCGCTTTCAAATAGACGGTAGCGATGTGTTTACGATGAACGACGAAAAACCTACCGCTCAAGCTAAGGAATGGGTTGTTCAAATACAAGAACAGATAGAATTGTATCAATTGGCCGTTAGAACACAGCGTTTAGAACCTTTACAAACCCTATTAAAAACCGTTGGTTATCAAACCTTTTTAGAAGTTCTAGAAAGCGATTGGATTCGTTACGGTCTCGGATATTGGAATGAAGAAGCCTACCAACATCCGCTGACAGCGGTATATGAAAAAAATGGATTAAAAGGCTTAAGCGATCTCAATGGCAATGCCATTATGCCAGCTATTTACGACGAAATAGATGATTTTACAGACGGTATAGCTGTAATACAACGCAACGGTAAATTTGGCTACCTCAACAGTAGCGGAAAGGAAATAGTTCCAACGATTTATGACGCAGCTCACGAAGTTTTCGACCTCCATTACGGTCCCATTATAGAGCAGTGTTATACCGATCAGCTCATCGCCGGACTGGTGGAACAGCAAAGTCTTTTCGGGTTGATCGATGTCGAAAAAAACGAGTTGCTGATTCCAACATTATACAGTGAACTCGAGTTGCTTTTTGGCGCTTATTTCAACGCTAAAAAAGACGGCAAATACCAACTGATCCATATAAATAACCAACGCATCCTAGACTTCGACAGTCCTATTCCCTTTGAATGGGAGTATATCGACCTGTTCTTTTTGAGGATAAGTGGCAGTTCCAAACGCCAATACTATACCGCCAATGGGGTTTATTTGGGAGATTATGCATCGGATATACTGTCGCCACTGCCCAACGGTTATTACAGCGTAAAACCGCATCAGGGACAGTCTAAAAGCAGCATACTCGACCCGCAAGGGCGTATACTAAACACCGAAATTGATCGGGTAATGGAATTGTCTGAGTATCGATCTTTTGGGTTTAAAAAATTGCACCAATGGTATCTTTACAGCAGTGTACAACACCGATTTCTACTGACAGATTTTAAGATTGACAAAATCGTTATCGACTATTTAGCCAATTATTTTCAGGATATCTATATATTGGAAACCGATCAAGGCAAGGGAATTTACGATGCTCAAAGCGACAGCTGGAAACTTAGTCCCGATTCAAATTATATTAAAATTGAACACGCCTCTCAGCAGTTGTTACGCATAAAACTTCGAGCCGGAATGCAATACTGGGATGCCGCAACCAATGCGCTCAGCCCTACTTACGACTATATCTCAGAATCGATTTATCGCGAAGACCTGCTGTTGTTTTTATATCAAAAAGACCGTCTATTTTACCTCACTAAAAGCAAGCAAATTTGCGAAGCTACTGCCGAAGAAATTGGACAATTCCAACATAGAAAAGAAGAGTTAAACTACGCAGATCTGCGCTATTTCTCCAAATTTTTTCAACTGTGGAAAGCCAAAATGGGAACGGATTATTACCGTCATTTTGACGACGATATACTGTATAAAATGGCTTTAGAACACTTTGAAAAAGAAGAGTTCGACCTGGCTGTTGCCCTTTGTGAAATCGGCGTAGATCGCCAACACCGCGAACTGATCTGCGAATTGGGTTACTTTTATGTCAATGCAGAGGATCCGCAATATCAACGTCTTGCAGTAGCCTTGGAACTCTACCAAAAAGCGGCAGATTTAGGCGAAAAAAACGCTTGGAACAACCTCGGATACCACTATCAAAACGGCTTGGGTTGCGAACAAAATACCGAAAAAGCCATAGCCGCCTATACCCACTCTGCAGCACTCGGGAACGGATTGGCTTGGTCTAATCTAGCCCATTTATATTACTATGGTGAACTCGTGGAAAAAGACGACGATTTAGCCATCGAATATTATTTAAAAGCGCAAAAACTCAAACATTTTCATCACGATAAGTTAGCCGATATCTATTTTAGTAATGACGACTATAAAAAGGTATTACCACTTTTAAAAAAGGATTACGAAGAAGAATTTTCGCCCATCTATTACGCCCTGATGTACGAATCGGGTTTGGGCGGACTAAAGACAAATATAAAAAAGGCGCTGGCTTATTACGAAAAAGCGCTAGACATCGCACTTTATCCTCATGCTGTAAACCGACTGCTTTACCACTACCGCGTTGCTTCTGAATTGGCCCATGCCGATCTATTTGCTCAGTGGTTGCACTATGCCGTAGAAAACAATATTGAAATTGATTATCAATTATTAGGTATTGAAGATCCGTCAAAAAAATCAAAAAAGTCCTTTATAAAAAAGTTCTTTAAAAAATAAGTTTTTCCCTTGCGAGTAACTCCACTCGCAAGGGAATTTTTATGTTAGATGTTCCAGTATTCTTGAATGATATATAGTCGACATAAACCACACTATAGGGTGAGCGCAAAATTAGCACTGTGAACAATTCTTTAGAGTCTAGTACATTGTGTGTATTTTTATAAATGCCAAAACAAAGAGCCTACAATTGAAATACTATCCTTCAAACTCCCCACAATCGTTTTCCTTAAACAAGGGTAAAGCTTCCTTGGTCGTATAATAATTGGAGGTTCTTTTATTTCTTAAATCAAATTTTTTACCGCTGATGTTCAACTTATAAACCGGTGCTTGATCTATTTGAGTGAGTGTAAAGATTCTGTCTGAGGTGGTGAAAATATATTTATTAGATTCCACATCAAAAGTAAATCCGTCGATTACATCATTGTCCTTTTCGTCGCAAACATTGGTCCATAACATTTTATTCTCAACAATGGACAAATTCGCTAAATCACAGGCATAACAGTTGCCCGAAAACTCAATACCGTATTTCTCGTAAACATCGGTGCTTTTACTATTTAACACAGTTATCGGAACCAATGCTGCAAAAGCTTTGGGAACGGCCGCTTTCCCACTATCTACCTGGGTTACTTTTTCCTTGGCTAGACTATCTACACTAATTGTTTCAACTGGGGTTTCTACGGTTTCTTTTTTAGCAGTAGTTGTACACGAACTGAGCAATGCTATCGCGATTGCCAATGAAATCAAGGTTTTTTTCATAAGAATGGATGTCTTCACTAAATTAATTTACCGACTGTAAAATTGGACAAAATCCGACGGCCGATATATCCCTGTTTCCAGCCATTTATCGGGCAAATACAAGCATTTTATTGATTGTTTATCCGAATCCTGATATCTTCGTCAAAAAAAAGCAAATGAAAATCGCATATCCCTTTTTTATAGCTGCTGTGTTTAGCCTTTTTATAGGATGCCAGTCGCAAACTAAAAATACAGAAAGCGCTCAAGGAGTAACGCAAATTACAAAAAAAACCGCAACGTTTACCGATTTTAAGAAGGTAAAAGGGGTAAATAATGTACAACAGGTACCCTTTGAGTTAACATCCCAATTGGATTCGATCCGTTTTTTTACAGCGCCAAATATGGATGCCACTCAACTGAAAATAGCCTACAACAAATTCGATAATTACTACGGCTTTGAGGAATTTGACAACTTCTATTCAATACATTACAGCATTAACAACAACATTTCAAACAGTATTGAAGCTTTTGTTTTAAAGTCCGAATTCACCGCAGCCTTTGATATGACCTTAGAAGGCGTTGATTTATATCAGATCAGAAGCAGTATGTACAAAGCGATATCCGATGTTAAAACCAAATCGTTTGAAAAGTATGGAAGCATAACCGAGGTTTCTGAAGCCGAATATAAGGCGTCATCAAAAAATCGAAGCAATGAACTCTTGGTTAAAAACCCGTTGATCCAACTAAAAGACGGCAATTGGGTGTCTAGTGAAAATGCAAGGGAAGTCGTGGTGACCCAACATGAAAACATAGCGACAGAAGACGGCTATTTATCCAACGAATATATCGGCCAATCGCCCTATTTGAACTTGGAAGTTTTTAAAGAACACAGTGCAGAAGTTACCGATACTTACTACTCTTTTTATCAAGTGAAAAACGATGCTGAATTCAAACTGTTTACCGCGGGTTATCCACAGATACTGCCTGCACTTAAATGGATTTCCTATATCTCCTCTAACGACGATGTAGGTAGTAATTTTGAAGTGGGCCGTTTCTCAGAAAAAACGTATAACCAGGAAAGTCTGTTGTATATCAACTTTACCAACTTTAAAATTGCCAACGAGACCACAGCTTTTTGGGCGGACAACAACCGTTTTTACGCCGAAGTTTTTCCGGTAAATTCGAAAGCTTCTAAAGATAAAAAACAAAAGTCTGCCTTTATAAAAATACAATTGAAAACCGATTTATTCTAACCGTAAAAGTCGCAAATGCCTCTACCATTCAAAACCTCAGCGCACAATTATAAAACAGTTAAGTACAAAAACCCCTGAAATCAACTAGTAATTATCGATACAGAACCCACTAATTTTGAACTTCAATACTAAAGATAAAAAATGAAAAGAATCTTTTTAATCCTGTTGTTTTCCCTATTCCACTTGATGGCATTTGCACAATCACTGCAAGTCGCGATCAAACAAGATGGAAAAGTCATCCAAGCGGTAAATGGTGTTTACCAACTGAAAAAAGCCCCGTTTGCCTTTGAAATTACAGCTTCCCATCTCGAGGGATTTTTAATTGGAGCGACCACCGATGAGCAAGTCTATCAATCAGCCGTAGGTCCATTTAATCCAGAAGTTTCCTGGTTTCAAAATACCGGTCTAGCAGAAGATTTGTACAACAAAAGCAAAGAGCTTTATTTGATGGATCTCGCACCATCATATTGGTACTATACCGATGCAAAGGATCACAGATTTGACAAAAATCCCGTTGGAGACTTCGATAACTGGAGGGCTAAACGCAGTGTCAAGACCTTGTTTGATGTTATGATCAACCAAAGCATCGACATCAAAAGTTTTGACGGCAGCGTTTATCTACTGATGTATGCACCCGAATACGACGAATATTACGATCTGATAGACAAGCAGAATTTATTTAATGCCACACTTCAATTCACAGAGTAAATACCAAAACTATCATACACAAGGTCCCGATTGTTTTCAGTCGGGACCTTGTTTTTGGTAAGGGTGATTCTATTCTATAATCAAACCATATTCTATGGCCAATTTGATTGCCGAACTCAGATTGGCACTTTGGAATTTCTCGATGAGATTTTTTCGGTGACTTTCTACCGTATGTGGACTGATAAATAGTTTTTCCGCTATTTGATTGGTCGTCAATCCCTTTGAAGCTTCAGCCAATACCTCTTTTTCTCTACGTGTTAATTTGGGCACCTGACTCAGTCCATCGGAAGCTTTTTTATCTAAAACTAACTGGGTTTGTGCACACAAATAACAACGACCTGCGTATACGGTTTTAATGCCCTCAATGATTTCGGAAACCGAAGCGTTCTTTTGAATATACCCCAGAGCCCCTTCAGCCAAACAACTGTTTATAACAGGCAGTTCGTTGTGAACGCTCAGCATAACGATTTGTAGGTGTTCGTACTTTTTCTTTAGGGGTTTGATCAATTCGATACTGTTGACGTCGACCAAATTGATATCGAGCAACAAGATATCGACCCCAAAATTGGCCAAACCTGTATTCATTTCTGAAGCGTTTTTAAAACAAGCGACAACTTCGATTTGATCGCTGTTTCCCAAAATATTTTTAAGCCCCTCTAATAAGAGTGGGTGATCGTCTGTTATGGCTACTTTTATCATATTTACTCGATGGGTATTTGTAGTTCTATACTGGTTCCAATATGCCTTTCAGATCGGATGTGCATGCTGCCCTTTAAAAAATGGACTCTGGATTCTATATTGTGAAAACCCGCTGTTTTTGTAAGATCTAAGTCGTTAGAGTCGAAACCGATTCCATCATCCTCTATGGTGAGATTTAACAGTGCCTGATCTTCGCTGAGCTGAATGATGATTTCGGAAGCAGCAGCGTGTTTGATCGCATTGTTGACCAATTCCTGTATGATTCTATAAACAAGCAATTGTTTATCTATGGACAGCGAATTGCTGTAATTGATGCATTCGGTGTGGATTTGTAGCGCATTGTTTGACATGCGATGTGCAAATTCTCGAACCGCAGCTTCCAATCCGTATTTCAACAGTAAATCGGGCATTAAATTGTGGGCTACCCGTCTCAGTTCTTCTACAGCATTGTCGATTTGGTCGATGGATTTTGAAATTCCCTGCTGTACGGTATTTGGTGGTTGTGCATCTAAATGAGACAATTGGTGTTTGGTACCGGAAAGCAGACCGCCCAATCCGTCGTGTAAATCGCGAGCTATACGACTGCGCTCCTTTTCCTGCCCTTCGAGCAAGGCGGTAAGCGTTGCAATCTTAGAATGTTGCTTTTCCTTTTCCATGGCCAAAAGGTGTAGTTCATCTTGCTGTTTTAGCGACTGCACACGTTGTTTGTAGGCATACAACAACAAAAGAATCAACACGATGAAAATGACGATAAAAACGATATAATACGTACTGATTTTCTCTTTAAAAGCCAACAGCTTTTTGTAGGTATCGAGATCGCTGTTCTTTTGCTCTGCCTCCAACTTGGCCAATCGAAGCTGCTGCTCTTTTTTCTCCGATTCCAATTCTGAGAATTTGAGGCGCTCGCGCTGATTTTCCTCTACCAATTTTAAATTGTTATACAGCTGTTCGCGCTGTGCCCGAATCATCTGCATCAACCTGATTTCTTGTGCGTTTTTATCACTGATCAACTGCAACTTAAGATATTTTTGCTCCTGGCGTTCGTTCTCAAACTGCGATTCCAATCGTTTGGTAATTTCCAGTTTTTCCTGATCATACAGACTTTGGTATTTGTCTATATAACGCTTATAATACGTTAGTGCTTCTAGGTAATTGCCCTGTGCCTCGCTGATCTCAGAAAGAGATTCGAGTAGGGCTAACTCGATATTACCATCGTTAACCGAACTTTTTTCTATTTCTACGGCAGCCTGTAGAAAGTAAGATTTGGCCAATTCATAATCTTTATTTTGTAGGGCTAATTCCGCCAAAATCCCAAAGGACGAAGCGATGTGAATGGCATTGGCGGTTTCTATACTGACCTCTTTGGCTAATTGAGCGTATAACATCGCTTTTTTAGGGTCAAAACCCGTGTATAAATTGGCTAGATTAATCGCTGCATACGAGAGATTACTCTTGTTAATCATGCTGCTTTCATTTTTTCGGAAAGTTGCAATTGCCTGTAAATAATACTGTTCTACTCGTTTTCTTAAATCGACATTTGAAGGATCTTGCACATATTTTTGCTCGTATACATACCCCATCCGCATATAGGCATCGAAAGTTAAATTGGGATCGTATTGTTTGGATGCTAGCAGCAAAAATTGCTTGCTGTATTTTTCTTCGAGTTGGTACTCATTGAGGTTGGCGTAAATAGCTGCTAACTCCTTCACTACATTAGCAAATCTGCCGTATGAGGTAGCAGACGTTGGTGTATTTTCGAAATAGTCCAGGGCTTTTAGGTATGCTTCTACAGCCTCGGTGGTTTTATTATCTCGTGCAAAAACCCAACCTTTGGCATATTGCACATAAGCTTTGGCCTCGTTGTTATTGGTTTTTAAGCTGTAAGCAATTGCCTGTTCCAAGCTTTTAAGAGATGCTAGCTGTTTGTTATCTAAGCGGTAATTCATCGCTTGAACGGCATATAAAATCGCCGCATACTTCCCATCGGTTTGTAGCGTAGCTATGGATAGGTTCGTCTCTAAAACCTGATACGATTTCGATTTAAAATTGTTTAAAAAAAGAGCTGTCGCGTATTTGGGAGCATTATTTAACTGGGCGCTAATATCGTTGGAAGCTTTGGTATATTCGTTTTCTAAATCGCTTAAAGCCGTTTGTGCGTGAATGTAAAACGGACAAACAAACCAGATAAAAATCCATAAAAAACTGTTGATCAAAAACTTATACCTATCCATTTTTATATATCAAAGACTGTAAATATAACGAAAATACCCGCTCCTCAAAATGACGTTATTCGACAAATCATGCACCAAAAAGCACAGTAGTTATGTTGTACACCAATCGACTCAATCGGGAGAAAGATACTTTGCTATTCCCTATAAGTTCATAAAACACAGCTTTATAGGCATAAAAAAAACATTAAACCCGTCATCTTATTGCCTGGTCAATTTCAACTGTGTGTTTTCTTTTGAAATATCAAAAACCAGCTTTTTTGAAGGCTTAAAAATCCGGGTAGGCGATGGACAAGTTCCCGATTGACCAATACTGTCCACTTGCATTTCCACTTGGTCGGTATCGGTAAAAAAATAACGTCCATATACCGTTGTAAAACAATCGTTGCCACATTCCCAGCTGTCGTAACTCGTGAATGTTTCGTCATCTAAAAAATCCATTGCCTGAAAGTTAAAACGCGTCGCGGAATCCGTTCGGCGAGACAGCAAATAAACTTGCTCTTCATCCGAGTGAAGCAATACTTCACTTTCAATAAACCATTGGGTGTTTTTTAAATAATTGGGAAAACTAGATTTTTTACTTCGATCGTCTTTACAACTAAACAACTGTATCAAAACGAAAATTGCCAAGGCGATAGACAAGAACTTATTGACCATAATTTTATTATTTGACATACTTCATCCCTGTTTTCTTATTACACAAAGACAACATTTGATCTTACGAACGCATACTGGATCTACTGACAGCATTTATCTAGGGTTCGGTAACTGTTGTTCTTATCCAACCATTGGCCAAAACTGCTCTCTCACTATATTTTATATCCTTGGTATTTTTACTTAAAAATCAAAGGTTTTCACGGCAATACATTTCGATTTTGTAGCAGCGCTAACCTCTAGGTAATCCTCATACAATTCGATTTTTACTATTCTCACCCCTTTTGGAATACGATGACTAATATCTTTAGTGTAATTATAACCTTTGATCAAAGCTCCTTCTTTACCGGGTTTATTTTTAATCTCCACATAATACTTCAACGTGATTTCCACGCCGTCTTGCTCGCCTTTTTCGTATCGAATCCGTCTTATATGGCGCATTTGATGTCCACTGGATCTGATATTGCCCTGTATCCGAAATTGTAGTTTTGACTCGTTTGTACTAAGCATTAAAATTTCGGGTTTCAGCCTCGGTGTAACTTCTCTAAGGGTTGTAGTGGAATATGTACGGCCCGTTTCTGGAATCTCGTTGTTGACCCGTTGTGGTGCTGCGTAAATCGTAGTTACCGTCAGTCTCTGCGCTTGGGTTTTAAATACCATTAACAGCAACAACGTAGGTAAAATCACATAATTTTTCACTGCTTTTTATTTAATCGACTTTGATGGAAAGATAGGGATAGTCGTTAATTCAAACCATCCCTGATACCGGTGGTTTTTACAACTTGTACATGTATCTCCAATACTGATTTCGTTAGTCCAAGAATTGGGTTTTACAATAATCAATTTTATACTTTCCGTTTTCGGTAATGACCGTTATTTCATTAAGCGTTTTACTACCACCTCCGTAATCTATATATACCTCGTAGAGGCCTTCTTTCAATTTACTGATTTTTAAGTCCTTTAATTCTCCTATATCGCCATTTCCCCTTCCAAACAACCACATCTCCCGCTCTTCTATCGGATAAATTTTAGACCATTTGAGTTTATACGCGCGCTCAGCAGCAGCATATTCTTCATCTGTAATATTGGAAGGCCCATAAATTTCGACCGTATCCGTTATAAATTCGTAAAAACGCTTACTACAATATTCTTCTTCCACATTAAAATCTGGAAAATAACGATCCGAACTTTCGGTTTTAAAAATACTTCTGACCCATGCTTCTGCTGCATCCGTCTCAGCAACGTTTCCACTTTGATTGCTCAAAGAATCGATCTCCCCTACTTGTGCTACTTGTTTAACTTCGTTTTTTTGATTGCAGGAAACTATCAAAAAAAGGCTTAAAACAAGGGTAAAATAACTGTTTTTCATCTCTTAATTTTTTTTAGTATAGACACCCTGTTTAGGGGAATCGCAGTTTGTCTATAAGTTTTTATGTTCTCTATATTCTCTACCAGAGTATATATCTATATAAAAGTACAAAATATCTCCGGAATCAGCTACTAAATGCACTAAACCATCTGAATTAATCGAGGAATAAGCACGAGATCCAATGCGTTTTTTGCGTGTATGGTCATAAAGTATATAATTATTATCTACCTTATCCTTAAGGGCATAGATTTGTTTTTCCGCATCTAATACCGAAATATCCCGATATACTGGTGGCAGCTCCCAGCTCATTTGAATGCTGTTCCACAGTCCGACGGTGCGCTCTTTTTTTTCGTTCTCCATACCAATCAGATACCACCCATCCATTTCTCGATAGGTGTTTACCTTTCCAAACTTCCACCTATCATCGACAAATTTATCAGGAATAATCATCTTTCGATCGGGCCAGACCATATTGCCCAGCTGATCCAGAACCTTAAATTTATAAGTACCAATGCGATCTACTAGGTTTCCATCAATATCGATATACAGCCAATCATAAGCCCAAACATCGTGATCGTAATTAAATACACCCAGTAAAAAATAGGGAGAATCGGCTATGGAATAAATCAGGCTCGTCTTTTTTAGAAAATCGATCTGCGCGGCTGTTGCCGACTTGATCTCCCTCGGAAAAACCTTATCATATTGCGGAAAAACATATATATCGCCCTTGTCGCTATCGACCAAAAGTTTAGGTACCTCGGGCGTAAAACGTTCTTTATTGATGTCGTTTAAAGAAATCACCTCTTTGCCAAATTCGATAGCCAATGTTTCGGTGCCGAGCAATGTTTTGTGAATCGGCCTTTTCAAATCGGTTTTATATATCGAAAAACCCGTTTTGTCCTTTTTGACAAAACGTTGGCCCTCGAACACCTCTAGTATATTATGCTCTACTTTTTTCAATCGATTGTTATTGATTTCATAAAGACTTGCATTCCAAAAAACCCGCTGACGATCAACGGCAATAAAGTTTAAGTAATAGGAATCCTCCAAGTATGGGATTTCCTTGTCGACTAAAGTTTGTTTGCTTTCCAAAACGCCAATTTCTATACTGTGATAGGTTTGCTCCTTTTGAATTCCACCACCTAAGATGTTCCATTCCCACCTCCAAAAAGGCATTTTCTTTTGGTATTCCCTTTCTCTTTTATAAAAAGTGATTCCGTTAACCACATTTAAATCAATTTCGCCAGTGGAAAAATTCAAAATCGTTTTTCCCGATTGGTCTATGACCGCATACCTATCGCTCGAATTTCCTACAACGGCAAAACCCGTAGTAGTAAATACAGAGGCCGTTGTATAACGCTCTCCAGAAACTGGTTTTAAATGCGCTTGATCGACATAGATAAAATCACCTTGCTCGGTCAAAAACGGGATGGTATTGATGGTTTTCATATCCGTGGGGATTTTTACAACAGCTTCAATATTTTTCTGGGCACAAGAGGTCGTAACCGTCAACATAAAAATGCTGCTCCAGAGTATTGTTTTCCTATATCGCAATTGTAATGATCTCATTGGTCAATATTACATAGAAGCAAGGCCGTAAACAATCCCTTTTATCGGCTATATTAAAGGCTACATTTCCGTTGATTTTACAATCAAACTGTAGCAAATCGGAGTTTCTTTGATGCTCGATTCACTGCAAACAACACCATTCCAAAAACAATCCAATCAATCACTGCACTGGCTATATAGATGCTGCTAACGCCATAATATTTAGGAACGATTAACATGACGGGAATAAAAAACACCAACTGCCTTAAAATACTGATTATCGAAGCCGGTTTTGCATTTTCGATCGACGGAAACCAAACCATCGCCATGAACACAAAAGGCAGAACGAGCAATACACTCATATAAACGCGGAAATCTGTCATTTGTATTGCTGAAAAAGTCATATTGGGTATCATTAACGACATGACGCCTGAAGGATAAAACATGACAAACAACCAAAAAGGCAATAGTATAATCAAACCGGTAAACGAAAATAATCTATAAGAACGGATACATCTATCGTATAATTTCGCACCATAATTCATCCCTGAAACCGGTTGTAAGGCCCTCATCAGTCCCCATAGAGGTGTATTTAACAAAATGTAAAACCTGTTGACTGCCGTGAAAAAAGTGATATCAAGTGGTGTACCGTATTTGACCAATGCATTAAAAACGACAATATTCTGAACAACAATCATGATCATCATCACAAAACCAGGCATGCCCAAAGAAAGGGTCTCTTTGATAATGGCTTTATTGGCTTTAACGGACCAAAATTTAGTTTTAAAAGATGATTTCCCACTGCCATAATACCAAACCCCAAGTAGGGAATAAATGATCATAGAAATATTGGTGGCCCAAGCAGCACCTGCTACTCCCCAACCAAAGGTATCAATAAATATAGGTTTGAGTATTACGTCGACCACCAAGCCAATCGCGATCATCCATGCTGCGGTTTTCATTCTTCCTTCAGCGCGAACAATCATATTCAGTGCCAAACCGTGTATCCAAAAGAAACTGCCTAAAATAGTAACCCTAAAATATTCTACAGCAAAAACTTGAATTTCATCTCTACCTCCCATCATATAAATCAGCTCCTCTGCAAAAATATAACAGGGAATCGTAATCAGGGCTGAGAATAGTATAGTAAGAAAATTTGCAGTGCCAAACGCTTTTTCGAGTTTATCTTTTTTATCCGCACCAATCCATATACTTATCGCCGATCCTAAACCCGTACCTATTAAAGTTCCAAATCCTTGTGCAAATTGCGCTAACGGATAAGCTACACCCACCGCTGCTAAGGCGGTATTACTTATCAGATGTCCGACAAAAATACCATCTAAAAAATTATTCAGACCATATAACACCATAGCAACAATAGCCGGCCAAGAAAGCTGCCACATCACCTTAGGTAGTTTCCCTTTTAATATAAGCTGTTTTTGTTTTTCCATTTCTTTGGTTTAAATTTTTAATACTTCTACCGTATATTCCCTATCTCTGTCCAGTTAAAATCATAATATCCCTTTAACGGCACAAATATTATTAAGAACAATTCTAAATAGTTGCTTATCTTTGTGCAAATATAAAAAGTTTGATTGCAGCGATAGGTCCGTCAAAAGGAGTAAAAAGTCCGCATAAAGGAGAAGTTGAACAAACCAAAAACGAATGACACTACGATTATACGATACGGATATTCCCTCCCTGGTATTGGAAAGAACCTATCCAGAACCACTAAAACAATCTGAAGGGGGATTACAAGAACATAGCATTCACTTGGATAATTTTATAGGAAAAGGCAGTTATCACGAGATTTATTTTGAAGGTGTACATATTGGTTTTGGCGATGCTAGACTGTCTAATAAATTGTTGATCCATTTTGAAACTGATTTTGAGACGGTGGAAATGCACTTTGCCCTAAAGGGTTCAAGCACTGCTATATCGGCTGAGCTTCCAAGTCAATTGTCTTTTAACGCACACCAACACAACATCATTTATGCCAACAATATGCGCGGTAAAATGCACTGGGATAGCGAGATTTTTCAATTATTTGAAATCAATCTGTCACCAGCATTTTTTAAGAAGTTCCTGCCAGAGGACACTGATTTATTTGATAGGTTTCGAACGATCATCGACCGGGGCTTGTGTGGAAGCATTGATCAGCAAAACCGTCTCATCAGCCAAGAGATGTATCAAATCATCGAAGAAATCATGCATTGTCAAAGAAAAGGATTGTTCAAACGGATGTTTCTCGAAGCCAAGGTCATTGAACTGCTGTTGCTACAACTCGAACAAATAACTGAAGGAGTCTATGCCAATACCGCGCTAAGCAAAGAAAATATAGATAAGATTTATGCGGTAAGAGATTTTATTTTAGATAATATCGATACAACTACTTCTCTGTTAGAATTAGCCCATCATGTGGGAACCAATGAATTTACCTTGAAGAAAGGTTTTAAAGAACTATTTGGTACCACGGTTTTCGGTTTTTGGAGCGATGCCAAAATGGAACAAGCTAAAATAATGCTGCGCGAGCAAGGTGGGAATATAACGGAGGTTTCTCAATTTCTCGGTTATAAAAATCCCCGACATTTTTCGACGGCTTTTAAAAGAAAATGCGGAATACTACCCAGTCAATGGAAAAACACACCCTAAACACACCCTAAACATCAACTCATTATTCAATCAATTCAAGTTGTCAGTTAGATCTCTAATAAAAAATCAAAAACAGCATGAAGCAGTTTGAAAACAATTGTTTTAATTTAGAATCTGGAAAAGATGTGTGGTAGTCGATTAGCTGGGACACTGTTTTTTATTGCTCCCCCTCTAAAGAACGCCTGTCGCTTAATACCAATCCAGGTTTGTAACACAAACACTGGGTATTAACAATCCATTCTTAGACCATGTCAACCAGTGAATTTCCAAATTAGCAAGGTTTTTTATCGATTTATGAATGATAAAACAAAAAGGGCTGTCCTATTGAGACAGCCCATGATTATCAGTTCTTAATTGCTTATTTCTTGATTGGTGTTCCTTGAAACTTAGCTTTAAAACGTGCGTTTTTGATGTCCAATTTAACCATATCAATATTGATTTTATACACACCATTCTCTTTGGTGATTTTGATATCACCGTAGTCAATATCCGATACCACTTGCCCCGTTGTAAGGTTTTTTACGACAAAATTATCTGCAACGCGCAAAGGACCCGGTTTTCCCTGGTCTCTATTCGACGTTAGTACATAATCTCCCACTGCGATTTCATTAGCATTGGTGCTTAGAGCGCCTATTTCGAATTGAGCTTGCCAGTCGGCATTTTTAAAGGTCATCTTGTAGTATGCCAACTTTTGACCAGCTTTCTCTTCTAACTCCGAGGTGAATTCAACGGAATTCATGGTGATTACTCCATCTTCTTCAGTTTCATCGGCTTTTTTTGTTTTGACTTTTGCAGTACGCAATACCTTAGCGTCGGTATGAGATACCGCTGCCACATATATGGTGTATTCCGTATCCGCCTGAAATCCTTTTGGTTTTAATGTCGATGCAGTTTTTACATTCATCACATTACTTCCAGTAGCCAGAACGTCGTCTGCAGTTAAGGTTTCTGTAGAAGGTACTATTTTGTACTTAATGGTCTTTGCACCGTCTGGCGTGATGGTAAAAATAACCCTTTCGTTCGTGGAATCGATATCGCTTAAGGTTATAGATACATCCAATTTCTTTTGAGTGGTCGTGCTTAGCGGTTGCTCTAATGCTGTGATTACACCCGCACTATTTTTTGCTGCTGCAAAAATATAGTAGGTCGTTTCCGGCATTAAATTCGATACTTCAACGGTTTTTGACCAATCTTTTACCGTGATCCCTTTTGAAAAGATATCCTCTGCAGTAACCGCAGGTGGTGTGGATGCTATGGAGCCAGGTAACACTAAGTAAGTCACCGTTTCGACATTCGTAGCTTCAATATTGAAACCTATTGATGTCTCCAAAGCCTCTGCTAATGTAATGGCTAAAGTCCCCTTTTTAATAATTATTTCTGGATCCGTATCAGGATTATCTTTTGTTTTTTCTAAAATGGTAGGTTCATCAGGAACACAGCTTGTAGTTAGTAAAATCATTGTTCCCATACATAGGGTCACAAGCAAATTGGTTTTGTTTTTAAACATAGAATTTTGAGTTGTTTCTTTAATAAAAGCCCGCAATATAGCATATATTCTAGGTTGTACAAATCATTTCAAAAATAAATCATCTATATCTATCACTTGCTAATCATCACTCTTTCAACACATTTTGCGAAATTTTTTATAAAATGCCATTTGTAATATTTTACAAGGAGAACTAATCAAGATTTAAATGCTTAAATGGTGTCGATTTGCACTAGAATAAAACACGATAATGGTAAAAATATAACTTAGAGAAATCGCTATTTCCTTGAGCGACTCGATTAACAGTCAAAAAAATTGACGTTATTACGTCCCCGCACTTGGATCTAAGCTCTCGTAAATCGTATTACATACTGCTAATTTATTTAAAGAGCTTATCTTTCTAAATGCACCAAACCATACATCCCAATTAGATTCATTTTTATTCCCATTGCTGTACAATAACTAAATAAATCATTATTCAACCCAAAAGAAAAATGCACCAATCGCATTGGATTGGTGCATTTAAAAATCACTTTAAAAAAAAGATTTACGGCAAAGCATTAATTGCAGCTTCTACTTGATTATAAGATGTCGTTGTGATTAGACTTGATGCGGGTATTGTATAGATGGCATTATTACCAACTGTTGTCGATAAAATACTATATACATAATTTCCGTTTACTTCAGCCACGAAAATAACGTGAATCTTTAAACCAATTGGCACTAAACCGGTGTGTTCTTCAAAAGTATTTGTCCCCGAATTAAATACATCAAATTGGGCTAACATATTATTCTCTCCAGCAACCGCTAAATAAACTGATGAATTCGTATGATTGAATCCAGCCGGAGGTATTACCCCAATTTTCGTTTTTGTTCCAGGGAAATTAATTAATCGGTCTATATTACACCATCCGAAGCTACTTGAATTACTAATCAATACATCATACATATCACCGCCTTCTCTACCGCCGAATATAGTACCGTCGTTTTCAAAAATCAAATCTGTTGGCTGTGCTGGTATCCAAGTCAGATTATCATCTCCATTGATATCCCCATTCCATAAAACCATTCCCGTTGGATCTGCTTTAGAATTGAATGCGCTAATGTTGACTTTTATTGGATTAACGATGACTACCTGTTCTCCATTATGTCTAATATCCAAATAGAATTCTCCTCCAGTCACCAAAAGTCCTTTTTGCCCGCCTATCAGTCCCATAGTGGGTTTGTTGGCTACGGCCATTTTGCTTTTATTGAAAATCTCGATATAATCGATCTCTATAGCTCCATCGACTTCTTTTCCGTCTTTAGTCTGAATCGAATGTGGCGGAATAACAATATTTGTTTTTGACTTGGTGTAAAAAACCACTCCCTCTTTAGAGCTGTAATTGATTTTACCACCATAATTAATATCGTTCAAAACCCTATCCCTGATCGATTTAAGACCCTGAGTAATCGCTGAACTGGCCTTAGTAGTTGCCTCTTTTTGATTGGTTTGTTCAGAATTAATAGAATCTGAACTACACGATGCCAATGTTAAAGACAACGTCAATAACATAAATAAAACTTTTTTCATAATTTAAATTTAAAATCGGTTGTTAATAATTTTAAAAGACCCCCATTGTATTGAAAATCTCGACTTAAAATAAATTAATGTTTCTTATAAAAGTATTCCGGACTAAGATTACAAAAGACATATTTATATTATAAAAATAAACATAATAATTAAATTTTAACATAAAAATAAAATATAAAAAATAAAATATTTTACAATAACCTAAAACAACAGCACCAAACATCAATAAAATCAACATAAAAACCTATATTTTTAAGGGTTTCTCAGTATTAATTGATACACTGAACAAAACCAAATAAATCAATATTTATTTTTATAAAAGATATTCAACACGGATATAGCACTATACTGCTTACAATAAAATAAGTATACTCGAAATAAAAACCAACCCTCCAATTTTCTAAAAAGCATTTGATGAACTCTCCGCAAATAAGAAATTGTAAAAAAACCGTGCAACTAATTAAAAAAATTACCTCGGTATTTTTGACTTAGAAAACTCATGAAACCTTGATCTTTTTGCGTTGCCATAAATACATAACCAACACCTCAATATTCTCAACAGTGCTGTTTTCTTCCCATAAATAACGGGATTGTTTTAAATGGAAGAAGCTGTCCTTTTGAGACAGCCTCCTTCAAGCAATTCACCCAATATTCAAGACAGTTTCCTTGTTCTGACTATTAGAATAAAGCTGCTCCTAAACAGTTTTGACAGCGCCTTACACCATCTAATGAATCATTATTTTGCAGCCCAGATTTCAATTTCTAAATGAATCTCCGGTAATCCCAATGCAGCAATGTAAGCAACTGTCATAGACGGGTTATTATTATTAAAAAGATTAGTCCATATCGAATCAAAATATTGCCATTCTATTTCCTTTGTTGCCCAAATATTCACTTTAATAATGTTTTCACTAGATAAGTCTTGACTCGTTAAAATGTGTCCGATATTTTCAAATGTATTGTACACTTGTTGATTAAAATCACTTGGCATTATGCCGTTCTTGTCATTTCCTATCTGTCCGGAAAAAACATATATGTTTGCCTCTTTCGGAACGATCGTAACATGTGAATACTTTCCAACAGGAGGTGCTAATGTTTTCGGATTTAGCCTTGTAACTCTTTGAATGTCCATCATAATAATTAATTTTTAAATTTGTAGGTTTAATCATATCTAGCTTCAATAGTGCTGGAATTGAAAACTAAATATCATTTATATCAACTGCAAAACTACTTGTCAGGTAATTTACAGCATTGTATAAAACCGACATTTTTAAAAATTCTAAAAATTAAATGGGATGCTTTACTAATATAAGGGCGATTTACTTAAACAACTAATCAAGATTATTTTTCCATTTGGGAAAATTGATTAATTGTTCTTCTGCTTTTACTAAAAAATCAGTGGGCTTACTACCTGTCAGGTCTCTAAAATCTCGTATAAAATGTGACTGATCGAAATAATCGTTTACATATGAAATTTCCGTAAGACTTTTGAAATCTAAATTGCGTATTATTTTTAAGCTTGATTGAAAACGATTAATACGAGAAAACGACTTAGGAGACATACCAATATGTTGTTTAATCAGTCTTTCCAAGGTTCTTTCAGACAAGTTCATTTCCAATTGTACCTGTTTTACTGTTGCACCGTTTTGTAACAATTTAGAGGCAAATTCAGCTTTTGTATTTGTATTATTTGCTGTATTTAATTTTAATAATAAAAAATTAGAAAGGATGTCAATCTTATCTTTTACAGTATAGGCATTAACAAGTTGCTCAAGAATGCACTCGCGAGCGATATCGTTTAAGGAGATATTTTGATTATTGAATTCAGAAGCATCTATTTTAAAAATAGATTTTAACGCGGTTGGCTCTAAATATGCACCAATAATTCTAAAGGGCTCTGCTACTCTTTGATTGGTGAATTTTGTAAACTGTCCATAGATATATAATTGTGGCGTTATGATATTATCCTCCCCGTAAAATAGCGATGGCTTATCCTGAAATATTAAGGCAGGTAATCCATCAGGAATAATTTTAAAATTGTGTACTTCAGAGTTTATTGTAAAATCTTCCAACACCCAAAAAAAACGGACGTATTCCCTTAATGATTCAATTGGAGCAATTTCTTGATAATGCATAATGCCTAATTGTTTACAAAATATAAATATCAGTACTACAAAATTAACTGTTTTTTTTTAATTCGCTGTTTTTAAACCAAAAGGCACTTCACTTAAAAACAGATTATAGGACTTCAACCTCTAATAAACAGCTATTTTGTTAAGGGACTACAATTCAGTATAAATGCAGCGATCAGTAGCCATAATACGTACATTTTTCAATTGCAAAAAACGAACTAGTGGATGGCCGTAAAGCCATACGCAGCGCAATATAATTAGTCGCTACTTTTTCTGAGATCTACAGGCTTCTTATAGTTAAATTTTTAACATATAAAAACTTAATTTATCCCTTTAAAGCTTTAATATTGTAATCTTGAATTCTTTGCATAAACGACAAATGATCATAAAAAAACAATATATCATCCATTCTCAATAAAATTTAACTAACAATCACAATTTATATGTGCACTTTTTTAAAAAAACTAGGCTATAGTTTGTTATTTATGGCTACTGCTTCTACAGCTTTTGGGCAAGACACCCCTACTCAAAGTTACAATGACCCCAATAAAGTCTTTATGGGACTTGGATTTGGACTTGATTATGGCGGAATCGGTGCTAAAGTTGAATATTTACCTATAAAAAATATTGGCGTTTTTGCAGGGCTGGGTTATAATCTATCTGAATTGGGCTGGAATGTAGGAGCTTCTTATAAGATAAAAGCTACTGAGCGTTTGTCGGTAAATCCTATGGTACTTTATGGTTACAACGCAGTTATCAAGGTAGATGGTGCTCCTAAATATGATATGGTTTCTTACGGAATGACTTTCGGCGCTAATCTCGACATCTATGTCGGTAAAAAAGGCAATAAGATCAGTGCAGGACTATTCGTTCCCATTCGTTCTGAAAAATTCAACGACAATTACGATGCCGTTAAAAACGATCGTTACGTGAAAATGGACTCCGAATTGTTCCCGATTACCGTTGGTGTAGGTTATAACTGGAGACTGAATTAATAGAAATAGAGTCAATTTTTAAATGTATAAAAAAAGCATTGTAATAATTTACAATGCTTTTTTGTATTTTAAGTTTTACTTGCCGATACAATATCTTAACTCCCTTTATTTACAAGGGTTAACAAGGAATGTGTTGTACAATAGTGGTACATAAATGTTAAAATACTTTTAGAATATCTTTTTTCAAGAGAATTTATAAATCAATTTGTTTTATTTTACTTTCATAAATTTGAAAATATTCTTCTTTGTATTCCTCTGTCAAAAAACTTCTATCAATTACATCTTGTACTTTATCTATTTGCTTAGAGAAATCTTTGTAAATATTATCACGAACAATCTCCGTAAGTCCTAAGCTCATGGCAAATTGATCAAAATCGGAACGCTTAATCTTTCGTTTTCGACCACCTAAAGTCAAAGCTAAATCCTCTTTATCGTCTGGATAAATTAAGTTGACATTTAATAAATCATAAGCTGGTGAAAACAAAATACCTTTATCTGTATGCATCAATGAAAAGTTTTTGAGGTGCATATCATTATTTCCTGTTAAAAAAGAAAACAAGACTATTCTAAAATATTTGATAGCATCCAAACCCGAATTGGTCGCATATTGTTTAATAATCTTCCCTACACGTTCATAGGAACTTTTATATTTCTGTTCTGTCAATAATTCCGATAACTGACATAAATCTTCGACATGAATTTTCTTGCCTTTCGCTCGGTCAAAACGTTTGGTAATATACGCCAACTCACCAGTGGAAGTTCGAATTAAAGCATGGTGAGCTGTTTCAATCTTAAATAACTTAGCCAAATGCATCGTCAAATCTTCAACTTCTGGCATAAAAGCAAAATCGGTAGATTGTGGTTTTAAGATATAATCGCCCCATAAACCAACTAAAGTCAGCCGTTTATTGCCTTTTTCTCCGTTTAAACTCAATGATATTTTAGGTTGAACACCAGTCAAAGCCAATCGTTCATTTACAGTAATCTGCCCTAATTGATTTAATTTCTCTTGATCCAATTCCAACACAGGAACTTGCGTTATCCCAAAGAATTTCTTGGAACAAACAGCGTGATATTCGCCCGATTCTACCGGTTGATAACAAAATAAACAATTAATCATGATTTTCTTCCATTGGATATACAGAAACAGCACCGATGGTATCTCTGCACAAATTGATTAATAATTCGAAACGGTCACGTGGATTGAGTTTCCAGTGTTTTTCGCCAATTTCTAACAACCAGCCTTCGGGAATTAGACCGTCGAAAAAAGGAAATAGCACGTTGTTATGATAGGTGCTTTGTGAAAGTGGCAACGTTAGACTGATTGCTCTCGGGTTGGAACTGTTTAAATATGCTTTTTCATAATAGAATGAATACCCATTATCACCCTCAACCAAAATACCAGCTAATTGATCCTGAAAATATATTTTTGCTTGTCGTGCCATTATTCTCGGATTTTATCAATTACTCCAACTTCTTTTCCAAACAATGCCAATACATCATTCACTTTATCTAAACGAAGTGTTTTCTTCCCCTGTTCTAAATCACGCACAAAGCGTAGTCCAACACCAGCATTTAATGCTAAATCCTCTTGCGTAAGCTTTAGTTCTTTGCGTTTTTGTTTTACAAATAGTCGTAATGAATCCATATCTATACCTTATCTAGTATAAATATACAATAAAAAATAAAACAATACCACTTCGGGTATAAAAAAAACATAATTTGAATAACTATACCTTATAAGGTATAGGAAGTAATTTGATAATTTTATTACTATTCTGTTAGTTCTATTAAATTTTTCCCGAAAGAGAAAAATTTGAATTTGTGTAAAATGAAATCATATTATCTTGAATATAAACTTGAACTTGCTTAACTAAGTCGTCGATTAAATCCTGTTTTTTATTTAAATACTCCACTACTAAATCCGACGATTGTGTCAATGGTATAACTTTCCTCTGAATAGATAATTTAACTTTTTTGCTACTTCCCCTACGAACTATACCTACAAATTATATATTTGAGACATATTCATATCGCAATAAAATAAATTTATAGAGTCGCCACTATCTGAAAACACCAAAGTATTAGATGAACTTTGAGGCCATAAATCTGATTCTTCCATTTCCCATTGAAATTCATTGGTCTTATTACCTTGATCTCTAACTTTAGAAAAAATGTCCTTTACGTGTTTATCACTAACCTTTGTAAAGTTCTTCTCTGCTGATTGAAATCGGAAAAGTTTTAATCTTTGGTGGTTTTACTATTTGACTATCGCTTTCCTTTTGCCTGTGTTGCAGAACGTTTATTACAGATCGAAGAACAATACTGTGTTGTAGAACGTTTTGCAATGAATACAAATACATATTACTATCATTAAACTCATAATACTTTCAACGTAGGATATTACAATACTATTTCTCTAAGTATCGAATAGTATTTACCCTTTTTTTTACGGTACGAACCCTTGATTAAATACTTAGAGTATCTTAAAATTCAATTAAAAATGACAAGGAGACAACGGTGTATCCTTAATAGTAAATCATTATTTGTATTGTCTATAGTACAAAAATAAAATGGGTCTTCTTTTTAGAGAAAACCCACCTATTATTCCGTACTATGAAATTTTAAATATTTAATAATTAACACTTTACTTCCCGATACAAAAATTAGCGAATATATTACCCAGCAATTCATCATTGGTCACTTGACCGGTGATTTCTCCAAAGTAATACAACGCTTGACGGATGTCGATTGCCATAAGATCGGCGGGAAGGCTAGTTTCCAATCCCCACTTGACTTTTTGGATCTCTTCAAGTGCTTTTAGAAGAGCATCGTAATGACGGCTGTTGGTGACTATGGTTTCATTATTGCGCAAAGCACCCGTATTAACAAACGACAACAAACGTGCTTTCAACTCGTCTATTCCGATTTTCTGTTTGGCCGAGATTAAAAGGATATTCGGGATTTCCGATTCCAACGTAGCACGCGTATCCACTTGGATCATATCCGATTTGTTCCCGATAACCAATAATGGTTTTAACGGGTATTGCTCTTCAATGCGTCTCAGTTCGTTTTTGATTTCAGCGATACCAATGTCAGTTAATTTACTGTTATCCACCAAATAAACCACTACTTGCGCCTGCTCCATTTTCTCAAAGGTCTTTTTGATCCCGATTGATTCCACTACATCTTCTGTATCGCGTATCCCCGCAGTATCAATAAATCGAAACCCGATACCGTCAATGACCAATTCATCTTCGATAGTATCTCGCGTAGTACCTGCGATATCCGAAACAATAGCGCGTTCTTCATTTAATAAAGCATTGAGCAAAGTCGATTTTCCTACGTTGGGTTCTCCTACAATCGCTACTGGTATACCGTTTTTGATGACGTTACCCACAGCAAAGGAATCGATCAATCGTTTTAAAACCAAATCGATGCGTTGTACCAATTCGTTAAACTGGGTACGATCGGCAAATTCGACATCTTCCTCTGAAAAATCCAGTTCCAGTTCAATCAACGAAGCAAAATTCAATAATTCCTCTCGCAGTTTGGCGATTTCACTGGAAAATCCACCGCGCATTTGCTGCATCGCGATTTGGTGACTCGCCTCATTATCCGAAGCGATTAAATCGGCCACAGCTTCTGCCTGAGATAAATCCAATTTACCGTTCAGGAAAGCCCGAAGGGTAAACTCCCCCGGCTGTGCCATTTTAGCACCTTTACGCAATAGTAGCTGAATGATTTGCTGCTGTATAAACGTAGAACCGTGACAAGAGATTTCTACTGTATTTTCACCTGTATACGAATTGGGGCCTTTAAAAACCGAAACCAACACCTGATCGTAAACCTTATCCCCATCGACCAAATGCCCCAAATGCAGCGTATGCGTCTTCTGACGGTTTAAGTCTTTACCACTAACCGATTGAAATATATCCGCCACCAAAGTAATCGCATCCTTACCCGAAACACGGATCACTGCAATCGCTCCAGCACCAGACGGCGTAGCCAAGGCCACAATAGTATCTTGTAATATCATTTTGTCGTTTTGTTTACTACTACAAAGATAACCTTTTATCGGCAGTCGGAAAAAGCATATTCGAAGCGAAACACACTTTTCTTAACACATTTTCCATTTATATTACTTTGCTTTTTTGTATCTTTATGAAAACGCAATAACACAAGCTATGAAAAAGATTTTATTTCCTACCGATTTCTCTGACACAGCAAACAACGCTTTGGTCTACGCCCTTAAAATGGCCGAAAACAGAAATGCCACCTTATATGTGATCCACGCCTATGAAATGCCGGTTATATCGGCAACAGCAAACCCTATGATGATACAGGATGTGTATAAAACCATCGAATTAGGACGCTTTGAGAATTTTAAAGATCAGGTACCTGCGATTCGAAAAATTGCAGAAGACAACAATCTAGATCATATTCCGATGCATTTTATACTCGAAGAGGGGTACTTAAACACTATTTTAAAGAAAATCGTCAAAGATGAAAACATCGATATGGTTGTCATGGGAACCAGCGGTTTATCGGGATTTGAGAAAAAAATACTCGGTTCTAATACGGCCAGTGCAATCTCATCCTTAACTGTACCGGTACTCAGCATTCCGCATGATGCGGTTTATAAACCTATAAATTCCATCGCATTTACCACGGTATTCGATCATCAAGATGATGCGGCACTAACTAAATTACTACCTATTGCCGTGCGCAACAACGCTACTATCAAGTGCTTACATATCAGCAACGACGGTATAGATGAAGCTTCTGAAGTGGTACAAACCTGGAAACAAAAGTATGCCGGAAAACCCGTGGAATTCCATTTTGTGTCGAGTAAAGAAACAGAGAAATCCATTTTTGAATTTATTGACCGTGAGCATATTGATTTGATTGCTAGTGTCACGCGTAATAGAAACTTCTTTGAGAAAATATTTACTACGAGTTTAACCAAAAAACTGGCTTATCACACCAAAATTCCAGTATTAGCCTATCATGAACACTAGATAGTTAACGCAAAAGGGAAATCCTAAAAAGAACAAAAAAAACACCATTTAATGTAAATGGTGTTTTTTATTACACCTTATCTGAATCATAATAATATCACCCCTACGGGGTTGTACGAAACCACACATCATCTACAATTATGGCACCCCTACGGGGTTATTCGAAAATGATATATTATTATTATAAACAACAATCCCGTGTTACTCATCATTTTCTATAATCATGGCACCCCTACGGGGTTATGCAATAATCATATATTATTATTATAATAACAATCCCGTTTTATGTATTAGCAAAATCTCTTTGGTTTCGTCTGCGACAAAACCAAAGGGATTTTTTGTACTGGCGCTGCGCTTAGCTTTTTCCAAACAATTCCATAGAATACCCCCCACTAGGGGTGACATGATTATAAAGCTTATACGCAAATAGGCGAATTCGCCTATAAGCCAAAAGTCCCTAAGGATAAAGATTAGGGACTTTTTGTTCGAAAATCGTGACTCGAAAATCGACTCTCGAATCACGAACAACCCCGTAGGGGTGACATGATTATAAACAAAAAACCCTCACCAAATAAATGATGAGGGTTCTCTAAAGAAAGGCGACGACATACTCTCCCACATAAATGCAGTACCATCTGCGCTAACGGGCTTAACTTCTCTGTTCGAAATGGGAAGAGGTGAGCCCCG
>DCKE01000008.1 GCA_002320285.1 Flavobacteriaceae bacterium UBA1682
TTCGTACTTTAATGTGGATTTTGGGGCTTCTTATCAGTATTTTGAGTTTTATACGCACTTTACCGTTAAGAATGCAATGTCTAGTAAACGCGATATGTATACGGATATCGAGAGTGATAATATGCGTAAGTTTTTATGGTCTGCGGGATATATGTTTGGAACGGAAAGTCGTAGTGGCTTTAGTTATGAACCGTCCTTTATGATTCAGTATACCGATGAGACCCGTGAAAAGTCTTTCGATATCAACATGAAAGTATATCAGAAATTAAACTTCGGACAGGTTTGGGGTGGGGTATCTTACCGCAGAAATTTGGAAGGAGCGGAATACATCGAAAAGGAGAGTATCTCCAAACAGCGCATGCAATACATCACACCGATTGTGGGTATAAATTATAAGAATTTTATGTTGGCATATACTTACAGCCATTTAACCGGGGATGTGAAATTTGGCAACGGTGGATTCCATCAGTTGACCATCGGGATCAATTTATTCTGTAAACCGGATAAATATGACTGTAATTGTCCCGCAGTTAATTTTTAACTCATAAAAAATCCCGATATTTATCGGGATTTTTTAATTTATATATTATGCTAATAAAAGCAGTTAATGGAATATCACCTCAAATTGGGGAAGATTGTTATATAGCCGAAAATGCCACTATCGTTGGAGATGTTCGAATTGGTGAAAATTGTAGTATCTGGTTTAATGCGGTATTAAGAGGGGATGTTAACTTTATTCAAATCGGAAATAAAGTAAATGTACAGGATGGGGCAGTTGTACATTGTACGTACCAAAAACACCCAACCATCATCGGAAACAATGTTTCGATAGGACACAATGCCATCGTACACGGATGTACGATACACGACAACGTTTTAATCGGTATGGGAGCAATTGTTATGGACAATTGTGTGGTGCATAGTAATACGATAATTGCTGCAGGTGCTGTAATTACACAAAACACGGTGGTTGAATCTGGGGCGATTTACGCCGGGGTACCTGCTAAAAAGGTCAAAGACATCGATCAGTCGGATTTTGCAGGAGAAATAGAGCGTATATCGAATAATTACGTCATGTATTCAAGTTGGTTTAAATAAAGATCGAAACATAATGTAAAAAAAGGGATGATACTAGCTAGTATCATCCCTTTTTTAGTAGATAAAGATTGTAGTGTCTGTCGATTTTCTTGAACAATTGAATTAGTTGAAATTATTAGAAAACTAATCGTTGATTTTTAATAGTGCGAAAACCGCAACTGATATTCACTAGCTGCATTTACCAATTGAAACGTACCTTGGATATTTGGATTGGCAAATTTTTGATTGGGAAGATAGCCGGATTTCATATAAACTATTTTCTTATTAGTAAAGGTCAGTGCATTCACACCATAAGCGCAAAATTGAAAAGTAAATCCACCTATATTGCCTTGCATAACCGGGGTTAAAGGTTGGGGAAGTGGTATGGTATTAGGTATTTGGTTTGGATTGTTAAATAGGGCTAGTCCTTTGTATGTCGTTTGACTTGCAGGTTTAAAAAGGACAAAGGCTACTTTGTATTGCATTAGAAAGGGATCTCCTGTTCCTATAAAATTGTATTTTGACCAAAATTTAGGTTCATTATTGTCTAAATATAAATGACCAAATTCGTGCCTTGGGGACTGCGGATTACCCTCGGTAAATAGAGCATCAAGAAATTCAAATCCGACCATTCCACCAATTGGTGCTGTGGAGGAAGTATTTGCTGCAGTTGTTGTAGTAAATGGCTGTGTACAAGGCTGAAGGGGGATATAGAATTCGTTATCGGGATAGATGGTGTAATTTTGCTCCATTACTTGTAAAGGTATGGTTCCGTTAACAAAATTATTTGTATTGTCTACATATGCCGGTAATATAATAAACTTAAAATTGATGGGCTCACCAGTATTGTTTTCGATACGCCATGTTTTATTGGCGTCGGTACAAATGTCTCCAGGAGCAGCCACTTTTTTTTCCAGCTGTAAATTCGTGCTTTGTGTCTCGTCATTCGAACAAGAAAATAATAGCAACATGGGTAATAGTAACAGGGTCTTCCTCATTTTTGATAAATTTTATTATTAATACTATGTTAAATATAGTGAAAATAAATTATTAAAAAATCAAAAAAAGGCCCTGTATTTTGTGTTATTAGCCAGAAAGGGTAGTTTAGGTTTTTTTTTTAGCTACCTCTTGAAATTTAAACGCTTTTATGTCTTGACTGCGGTTATGTATATCCAGGATCTTATTTACATGTATTTCATGTATAAAAAGAAGGTTTAAAGTACAACAGTAAAAATTGTCGGTTAAAATTTCTCAATAAAATACCTCCGTTTTTTGCTTACCATTTCGGGAAGATTAAAAATCTAAAAAGTGTACTTGAGATTGATCTCGGACAAACATTTTTAACACTTCAACATCTTTGTTGGTGTAAAAGACGTGTTTGCCACGTTCAGGGTTAGTATTGAGTAAGTTTTTCTCCAGTAATATCTTTTGGGTTTGTTTGGCTACTGCTAAACCGGAGTCTATGATAGTAATGCTGTCGGGTAGTATCTTTTTTATTTTGGCGATCAAATAGGGGTAATGGGTACAGCCCAATACTAACGTATCGATTCCCTTTTCGATCATCGGATGCAAATACTGTTTCAGTAATAAGTCCATCTCCGGATGATCAATTTTTCCGTCTTCTATTAATTTGACCAAACCATATCCAATTTGTTCCACAATAACAATATCAGAATATTTTTTAACGGTATTGGAAAACAGTTCGCTCGTAATTGTTCCCTTGGTTGCTAAAACGCCAATTACAGCCGTTTTAGTCAACAAAGTGGCAGGTTTGATGGCTGGTTCTATACCGATAATTGGAACGTCGTATTTCGAACGTAGTTCCGTTATTGCATTAGTGGTTGCAGTATTGCAAGCCACGATAATGAGCTTGCAATTTTGAGACAGTAGGTAATCGATGTTTTTATAAGACAGTTCAATGATCTGTTGTTTAGATCGCTGCCCATAGGGGGCGTTTTTACTGTCTGCTAAATAAATGGTATTCTCGCTGGGAAGAAGTTTGTTAACCTCTGTACAAATTGATGTTCCGCCAATTCCAGAATCAAATAATCCTATAGGTTTTGTGTTGTCCATAGACAAATATAAAAAAAAACTGCTCACTATTGTGAGCAGTTTATATAGTTTAATAAGAATTTGTATTACTTAATACCCAAGTCTTTTTTAACGTCATCTAATAAGTTTGGTCCATCAGCCATAATTACTCCAGATCCAATTGAAGAGTCTAAAACATATTCAAAACCTTTAGCACGAGCTACTTTTTGAATACTTAATCTTGTTTTTTCAAAAATAGGTTTTGTTAAATCAACTTGTTTCTTTTGGATGTCCTGTTGAGCTGTAGTTTGAAACTGTTGAATTCTTTGTTGAATACTCTCCAGTTCATCAATACGAGTCTTGTTGATAGCGTCGCTAGCAGTAGCAGATTCGTCTTGATATTTTTTCATTTTGTTTTGATATTCAGTGATCATATTTCCATAATCCTTTTCATAGCCTTCACTAAGTTTTTTCAACGTAGCATCAGCATTCTTCATATCTGGCATTTGAGCCATTAATTCTTGAACGTCAATATGGGCAGTTTTTGATTGAGCCATAACGTTAGTTTGGCTTACTCCAAAAAATACAACCGCTGCAATTAATAAAGATTTCATTTTTTTCATTTTTTTTCGATTTTGGATTTTTATTATATAATTTATTTTGGTTTATTTCATGCTATTTTTTAGCATTTCTTCTCGAGCTTTTTTAGCGTCTTCTTGTTGTTGTTGTGTTCGTAACCTTTTTTCTTCTTGCATCTTTCGCGATGCCTCTATAGCTGCTTTGCGCTCTTCAAGGGCAATTTCCTTTTTGCGATTGATCTCTTGCTGGATTTTTTCTTGTTGTTGTTTACGTTCTTCAACAAGTTGGCCCATGTCAACTTTGTTTTTATTTCCAGATTTATTTAATGCTTCTTGTTCTCGTTGTTTTTTTAAATCGTCGAGTGCTTTCTGCTTTTTATCATTCTCTTCAGCGATTTTCACTTTTTGATCTTCAATTTCCTTTAATCGCTCTTGCTGAAGGCGTTTGCGTTGCTCGTCCGCTAAGGCTTTTTGCTCAGCAATCGCTTGCTGTTTTTCTTCCATTTCCGCTTTACGTGCAGCAATTTCCTGTTGACGTTGTTCAGCTAAATCCAATTGTTTTTGTTTTAATGCTGCTGCGTCATTTTTTTGTTGCTCTTTCATGAGCGCTAAATTTTCAGCCAGTTCTTCTTCTTTAGATTTGGCAACGCTTTGTTCAGGCTGCTTAGTCTCTTCGGTTTTAGGCGTTTTCTTCGTTTCTTCAAACTCTTGTTTTCGTCGAGCTTGTTCATCGCGCTTTTCTCTTCGCAAGTCTGCTTGATCCTGCACTTTGTCCATCTCTTCTAATACAGCGACCTCTTTACTTGTAAGATTCTGTCTTTTCTTGGCTCTGGCCAACCGCTGTATTACTTGTTCGCTAATATCGTGCCGTTTTGTTGCAAATAACATCGTCGACTCGGTTCCTTTGTCCAAAACATAGTCAAATCTCTTGGCATCTGCAATTTCTTGAATCACTGTAAAGACTTGATCTTGTATTGGTTTAACCAGCATTATTTTTTGAGTAATCAGGTCGCCGTTGGCCCCAAATTTTTTTTGCTGAAACTCTAACAACTCATTTTCTAAAAGTGTCACGTTTTCTTCTCTTTCCTCAATAAGCTCTCGAGTCAGTAAGGTACGTTCTGCGCTAAGATTGTCTTTAATCTTTTTAATTTCCGCTTTTTTGGCATCGACTTCTTTTTTCCAAACGGCCGCTTTCTGTTCTAATTGATTATTTGCTTCAATATACTCGGGTGTTTTTTTGAGTATGTATTCCATATCAATATAGGCAACACGGACACTAGCTCCTTGGGCATAAATACCGAAAGAAGTCAAAACAGTCGCGATTGAAGCAAATAATAATTTCATATTTTGTTTGTTTAGTTATACTATATATAAACTAAAACTGCTGTCCCAAGATAAAGTGAGGTTGCCATCCACTTTTTTGTATTGCTCCTGGAGGTGCATCAAATCCATATCCATAATCAAATCCTAACATTCCAAACATCGGCATAAATACGCGTACACCTAATCCTGCAGAACGTTGCATTTTAAATGGATTATAATTTTTAAATGTATCAAAATTGGCTCCTGCTTCAGCAAAAGTTAATAAAAATACAGAGGCACTTGGTTTTAGTGTAATAGGATAACGTAGTTCCAGGGAGAATTTATTGTATACCGTACCACCAATTGACTCTCCAAATTCATTTACTGGAGTAAGTGTTTGATTTTCATATCCTCTTAACTGTATAATTTCTCTACCATCCATAGAGAAGTTGGCCATTCCATCACCTCCCATATAAAAGCGTTCAAAAGGAACTAAACCTCTATTTTGATTATAGGCTCCTAAGAATCCAAATTCTGCTACAGAACGCAAGACTAATTTACCATATAATGTGGTATACCAATCACCTTTGAATTTAATTTTATAGTATTCCAACCAGTTGAATTTTTTCTGGTCGATTTTTTCTTGATTTGGAGCTGCATCCTGATAGTTCGCTACAGGTTCTCCTTTTGCATTTAAGTAGGATCCGACAGGGATATCTGCACCATTTGGCGCTTTCATCGGTTCTGTAGTACGGATCTTATATTCTTCAAGGTCCTTTAACTTAGCATAATCTATTTTGTTGAATAGAGAGTATGGAGGCGTAAATTTGGCACTTACACTAAATTCCGAACCGAAGGTTGGGAAAATCGGATCCATTCCTCTATTGTCTCTTTTAAGCTCTACCGTATACGTAAGGTTTCTCGATGAACCATCTCCAAATGTAAACAATCCAGTACGGTAATTATTCAAATCATAATATTGGAAACTCACCGTATTGTACAACGTAAAATAATCATCAGGAGCGGCTAATTGCTTTCCAACTCCTAAAGATATTGTAGTTATATTAAAACTCTGATCACGGGTAACATCTCTGGTGTTGTAATTGTATAAAAACTGTTTACTATATGCAAGTGATCCATAGAAACTGATTGGTTTTTTACCACCTAACCACGGTTCAGAGAAACTTAAACTATAGGTTTGGTAGTAAGAACTTCCCTGTAAACGCAAAGCCATTTTTTGACCATCTCCCATTGGAAAAGGTTTATAAGCGTCCTTGTTGAAAATATTTCTAATCGAGAAGTTATTAAATGACAATCCTAAGGTTCCGATAAAACCACCTCCACCGTATCCACCTTGTAATTCTACTTGGCTAGATCCTTTTTCAACAACCTGCCAGTCAACATCTACCGTTCCTGAATTAGGATCTGCATTTTTAATATCTGGATTTATTGCTTGTGCGTCAAATATTTGCAATTGACCCAAACGACGCATGGTTTCCATTACAGTAGCCTTGCTCCAAGTTTGACCTGGTCGGGTTTTTAAATCTCTATAGATAACGTGGTCATGAGTTTTCTCATTTCCTGATACAGTTATATTATTGAATTTTGCAATGGGACCTTCGATAATTCTGATTTCAAAATCAATAGTATCATTGGCTGTTCTAACTTCTATAGGATTGATCCTCGAAAACAAATAACCATTATTCTGATATTGATTGGTAATATCAAACGCATCGGGATTCGATTTGTCGGCTATTCTCTTTTCTAATAAGGTTCCGTTATAAACTTCACCTTTCTCAATTCCTAAAATTCTATTTAATTGAGCATTTGTATAAACGGTATTTCCTAAATAACGAATGTCTCCAAAATAATATTTTCGACCTTCAACAATATTCATGTCGATTGCGATTCGGTTGTTCTTTGGGTTGTATACCGTAGTATCCATTGTTATACGAGCATCTCGATAACCTTTTTCCTTATATTTTTCGACAATTTTACCTAAATCTTCTTGGTATTTATCTTTGATAAATTTGGAGGATTTTAAAATTCTCATCGGGTTAAGAGGGCTTCTTTCTTTAGTCTCTTTCATGGCCTTTTTCAAGTTGGCATCGGTTAAATGCTCATTGCCATGGAATTGGATTTTAGAAACTTTTACTTTGCTGCCCCTATCAACGTTTAAAACCATATTTACTGTATTACCAGTTGAGTCCGGAATGGTGTTGATATTGACTTTAGTGTTGTAAAAACCGTCTTTTTTGTATTTGTTTAAAACATAATTACGCGTAGTGGTAATCAGGTTTTCGTTGACGATCTTTCCTTTGGTTAGTTTGCTTTCTTTTAGAACACTTGCCGCTTTTCCTTTGCGTAAACCTTTTACTTTAACCTCATTTAGACGAGGTAATTCGTTTAAATTTAGTTCTAAATTGATGGTGTCTCCTACGATCGATTTTTCGTAAACATTGATGTCGCTAAAGAAACCAAGTTTCCATAATTTTTTTACAGCATCAGAGATTTCTTCTCCGGGGATTGTAATGGATTGTCCTTTGCTTAATCCAGCGAAAGTAACCACTGTATGCGAATTGTAATTCACTTTTCCCGACACTTCTACATCCCCTAGGATATAGTGCTTTGGTGCATTTGTTATAGAAATGCTATCTTGAGCGTTTGAGGTAGCACTGAAACTAACAACAAAAAGTGCAAAAAGAGTCTTGATACCTTTTTGAAACATTATAGTATTATTTAATTTGTTCACTTGTTTTTCCAAATCTTCGTTCTCTATTCTGATAACTTAGCAGTGCTTGACAAAGGTGATCTTGGGTAAAATCAGGCCAAAGCACTTCTGTAAAATAAAACTCAGCGTATGCAATTTGCCAAAGTAAGAAATTGCTGATACGCTGTTCGCCGCTTGTCCTAATGACAAGGTCTACATCCGGTAAATTATGCGTGTAAAGATGCTCATTAATAATTGATTCATCAATATTGGCTATTGAAATTATATTATTTTTAACTTTCTGACATATTTGCTTGGTTGCATTGATTATTTCTTCTCTTGCTCCATAGCTTAAAGCCAATGTCAGTGTCATTCTACTGTTGTTTTTAGTTTTGTCAATTACCTCATTAAGCTCTTTTTGAACTGAATGGGGAAGACTCGCTAAATTGCCAATAGCATTGAGCGCGATTTCATGTTTAATAAATGTCTTAAGCTCTCGCTTTAGAGACTTGACTAATAGTTTCATTAAGGAATCTACCTCAAGCTTGGGTCTGTTCCAATTTTCAGTTGAAAAAGCGTATAACGTAAGATTTTTAATTCCCAATTTAGTACAGGTTTCTACAGTCGTACGAACGCTTTTAGCTCCATTCTCGTGACCGATTATTCTCAGGAAACCTTTTTGCTTAGCCCATCTACCGTTTCCATCCATAATAATGGCTAGGTGGTTGGGTAGTGATTCGGGATTTAGTTGTTCAATCAAATTCATTAAGGTGTGCAATAACAAGGGTTTTTTCCGAAAGTATAAGTTAAAGTTAAGGCACTAAAAAAATACCAGTCTTTATTGTTTTTTTTTCCGAAATTATATTGTTCATAGGCAGTGTCATTAGCGGCACTACCGTCAAGATTATCTGTAAATGTATATCGTGCTCCGACTTCGGCACTGATGATTAATCGATCACCTATTCGTGCTTTCATACCTCCAATTATGGGAATTGCCATCGATAAGTGGGTCCCATAATCATATAGCTGTCCTTTCTTAAAATAGAAATCATCGTGTTGAAATCCAGCTATTCCACTATAGAGAAAAGGAGTCGCTGCAAATCCAGGTTGATGAAGATCAAATTCGAAGAAGTTAAATTCCATCCCCAAAGATATTTCTTTTAGATTATTTTTAAACGAATATCCTCGCTCTTTTCTACTACCCATATCCGATTTTGCATCATTAGCACTAATCTTCATTTGCGAGTAACTCAGTCTAAACGAGTGTCGCGGGCTTCTATTCCAACGATAAACAATACCGTATCCCAAATCCTTAGGGGCGATAAACTGGGTCGAGCCAACATCGCCTACATAGTTGGCGCCGCCAAAGCTCACGCCAAGTTCGTGGATTTGAGCACTCATCGTACTAATGCATAAAAGCATTAAAAAAGTTGTTAGAGTTCGAGTCATTTTGTTAAAATAGGTTGCAAATATACTAATATAGAGTTTTAAAAATCGTGATATGTGTTTTTTATATGTTTTTTTTATTGGATATTCTTTTCTAAAACGTTTTTCTAAAACTAAAAGTATAAATTTAACGTGTTAATTTCTCTTGTCTTCACCCCACAATAGTTTATTGCGCAGGGTTTTCAAAAATAATTGTTCCGGAAATTCAACCATATTTATGGTAAATGGTGCTTTGGAAATATGAATTTCGGTTTCGTTGGCTACGGCTTTTGTGCCCGAATCTAGAGAAACTAAAAACTGTGGCTCTCGGCTGGATACCTTTAGTTTTATATGGGTATCATCGCTAATGATTAAAGGGCGCACATTGAGATTATGCGGTGCGATGGGAGTGATGATTAAACAAGCAGTCTCGGGAGTGATAATTGGCCCCCCACAGCTCAAGGAATAACCAGTAGAGCCCGTAGGAGTAGAGATGATCAATCCATCTGCCCAATAAGAGGCTAAATAATCGCCATTGAGATAAGTTTCAATAGTAATCATCGAAGTAGTGTCCTTTCTAGAAACTGTAATTTCATTAAGGGCGAAGTTCATCTCGAAAATATCACACTGATCCGGTTCGCAATCCAAACTCAATAATGATCGTCGAGAGAGTTTGAAATCTTTAGTAAATAATAATGGCAATAAATCTTCAATTGCATCTTGCTGAACATTAGCTAAAAAACCTAATCTTCCTGCATTAATACCGAGTATAGGTATGTTTTTGCTTTTGACAAAATTTGCGGCACGAAGTAATGTTCCATCACCACCTATACCGATAAAGAAATTATAAGACTGATCGAGATCTCTTTTTTCACTAAAAGTTTCGTATCGGTCTTCTAAAATTTTATTTTCTAAAAGCAGTTGATAGTAGCGATCTTCAAAAACTACAGTCGATCCATGTGATTCTAATACATTCATCATGCGGTCGATAATGTCTTTGGTGATCGTTTGACAACTTTGTCCGTAAATGGCAAATTTCATAAGCAATTGATATTTTTTATTTATTAACGGTTATCGGTGCGTTGTTCTTTCATCTGTTTGACCTATCAAACTCTTTGTCGGATACTTCGATAACTGTTAGTTTTTTTGATCCTTATTTTTTTTCGTGTTCGATAAACAGGAGATAGATAAGGGAGAATTTATTATATATTGAGGTACTTGTTTAAATAATTGGAGCGTTCAAGAAGTTCATTGGTATAATCGTCTTCCAAGTGTTTTGAAATAATTTCATAATCATATCTTCTAAAAGCTTGTAATACCTCGTTAATATTATCAGAGTTGATTCGTAAGATAATCTCAGTTCTTTCGTTTTCTATTTTCGAGAGGAAAAGCCCGAGTAAAGTTGAATTATTGCTTTCAACGATATGAGCGATTTCACTAAAGCTATACTTTTGACTTTGTTTTTCCAATGTCAAAGTCAGTGCTTTCTCTGCGAAAAATGGAGTTTGCGAAAAGGACTCTAGTAAATCTTTAAAAAGATAATAACCTAAATACTCTTTTTTGCTGTTGATGATAGGAACCATGTTGGCATCATGTTTGGAACATTGCTCAAGGATGTCAAACCACTGTGCTTCTTCGTTGATCGAAAATATTTCGAGATCGTGTCTTAAAACTTCCAATGTCTGCTCGTTTTCTAAAGCGAAAATGTCATCAGCGAGTACATTGCCTAGATAGATCCCATGGTCAACCAATGGAAAATGTGAAAGGCTATGGGATTCCATAAAAAGTTTAGCCGCTTCCTCGGAAGTAGAAAATTCCATAGCAGGTTGAAACTGTATCATTGGTGTCAGATCTTTATTCATGGCTACTCGCTTTAATACCGTGCAAAATAATCAAAAATAAACCAATCGCGCTTGATTATACTTTGTATTTTTGTTTTTAAAATTAATTTTTTATGACAAAATTATCTGTAAACATCAATAAAATAGCAACCCTAAGAAATTCTAGAGGCGGAAATGTCCCGGATTTATTAAAAGTAGCTGCTGATGTTCAGCGATTTGGTGCGCAAGGAATCACGATTCATCCACGTCCAGATGAAAGACATATTAAATATCAAGATGCAAGAGATTTGGTTACTGTTGTATATACCGAATTCAATATAGAGGGAAATCCTATGGATCAATTTATGGATTTGGTCTATGAAACAAAACCGACCCAGGTAACTTTGGTTCCCGACGCAGTTGATGCATTAACTTCTAATGCGGGATGGGATACTATAAAAAATCAAGCTTTTCTAAAAGAGGTAATCGCAGAGTGTAAATTACAGGGAATTAGAACCTCGGTTTTTGTCGATCCCGTTTTGAAGATGATCGAAGGGGCTCGCGAAATAGGCGCAGATCGAATAGAGTTGTATACAGAAGAATTTGCTTTGCAATACGGTCTTGGAAATGAAAAAGCGATATTGCCTTATGTGGAAGCGGCTCATTTAGCTCAAGAGCTCGGTTTGGGAATCAATGCTGGTCATGATTTGAGTTTGGAGAATATCGCTTTTTTTAAGAGTCAAATACCTAATCTCCTGGAGGTGTCCATTGGGCATGCCCTAATTGCTGAATCATTGTATTTAGGCTTGGAAAATGTTGTGAATATGTATATTAATAAATTGCAATAAAATAACTAGATATGATTTTTTCAAAAATTGAAGGAACGGGAATTCCGTTTGTAATTATACACGGCTATCTCGGTATGTCGGATAATTGGAAGAGCTTTGGTACTCATTTAGCTGAAAAAGGATATGAAGTACATTTGTTGGATATGAGGAACCACGGTCGAAGTTTTCATTCGGCGGAGTTTTCTTACGAGGCTATGGTAACCGATGTTGAAGCGTATTTTAAAGAAAATAAGCTCACTGCTGCCATAGTTATGGGGCATTCTATGGGGGGTAAAGTAGCGATGAATTTTGCAACTCAATATCCGCAATATGTGTCCAAATTAATTGTGGTAGACATCAGCCCGAAATACTATCCGCCTCATCATCAAGATATCTTAGCCGCTTTAAATGCAGTTGATTTTACGGTAAAACCTTCGAGGTCAGATGTTGAAAATATATTGACTCCTTTTATTCCCGATGTTTCCACAAGATTGTTTTTAATGAAAAACTTGTATTGGAAAGAGCCGGGCCAATTGGCATTTAGATTTAATCTACAGGCTTTTAATCATGATCCAGAGGCTGTTGGAGAGGCATTGGCACAAGGTGCTGTATATGAAGGACCTGTGTTGTTTATAAAAGGGGGGCGTTCGGCTTATATCAAAGAGGGTGATATGGATTTAATTCAACAGCACTTTCCCCAAGCGCAAATAGTAACTATCGGTGGTGCTGGACACTGGGTTCATGCAGAGAGTCCGGAGGAATTTGAACAGCGAGTGATTGAATTTTTGTAATTGTAGGTGTTTATCACAAATAAAGTTAAAAAAGGGGCGATTTTTTCGCTCCTTTTGCATTATTATCAATAGGTAAAACGGTCAGTCAAAAAAATACTATAAAATACTTGTGAAATTCGTAAATTATGCTAAATTTGAGAATAACAATAATGCATAATACTAGAAAAATCATGATTAGAAGACTTTTATCAGTAACCTTGTTATCACTTATGGCTTCTTCGGCTTTTGCAGGAGGATATCGTGTAAGTATGCAAGGACAGAGGCAATTGGCCATGGGACATACCGGTGTGGCTGTGATTGGTAATGCAGAAACAATGTTTTTCAATCCCGCAGGGATGGTATATTTAGAAGATAAATATAGCTTTTCAGCTGGTGCTACGGCCCTAATCGCAGATACGAAATTTCAAAATGAAATTTACAATTGGACTAATAGTACAAAAAATGTGGGTACACCAATGTATTTCTATGGATCGGTAAAGTTAAACGACTGGATATCCGCAGGTTTAGCGGTTTACACTCCCTATGGAAGTGCTGTTGATTGGGATAAAGACTGGCAAGGCTCTCATTTGGTTAATAATATAGACCTTAAAGCTTTTTATTTTCAGCCTACGGTAGCTTTCAAGTTAAGTGATCATTTCAGTTTTGGTGGAGGACCTATCTACGTTAACGGATCGGTTGAGTTCAATAGAAATCTGACCCGAAGCATGACTAATGAGCAAGGGCAGAGAGCGAATGTAACCATCGATGCGAAAAATGTACACGCTTGGGGGTATACCGCTGGTTTCTTAGTGAGTTTGACAGAAGATTTTAGAATGGGATTGAATTACCGCTCGAAAATTATTATGGAGGCTAAAGACGGCGATGCTAATTTTTATGATTTGCCAGCATTCGCACAGTCCACCTATAAGAATACAACTTTTAACGCTAATATGCCTCTGCCGGCAGAGCTAACAGTAGGTATGTCGTATAAAATGGATAAGTGGTTATTCGCTTTTGATTATAATAGAACCTTTTGGAGAGCTTATGATGCTTTGGTGATTGATTTTAAGGATGAAAATATCGCTACCTCTGTCAATGCAAGAAATTATAAAGATTCTAGTACCTATCGTTTAGGATTACAATATACCGCTAACGAAAAATTATCACTGAGAGCGGGCTGGTACTTTGATGAAAGTCCGGTTCAACAAGGGTATTTTGCACCAGAGACACCGAGAAATGATTCCCGTGCATACACAGGAGGTTTTACCTATAAATTCGGTAAAAATTTCGGAGTAGACGTGTCGTTGGCTTATCTTCATTTTAGTGAAACAAATAGCTCTTATGACCATTTTGTTGAAGATGGTACTCCGGTTTCCTTTGGAGGAACCTATTTGACAAGTGTGTTCTCTGCCGGTTTGGGATTATCTTATAATTTTTAATTTATAAACGAGACATGATGAAAAATACCTATAAATATATACTACCTGCTTTGGCTTTGACCTTGGCGAGTTGTGAGCCGTCGTTTGATAACGAAGTTGAAAATAGCAGTTATAGCAAGGGAGAAGCGGACTTTAGTTCTTATGTTGCCTTAGGAAATTCACTGACAGCTGGGTTTATGGATGGAACTGTTTTTAAAAGTAGTCAGGAGAATTCTTTTCCGAATATCTTGTCCAAGCAGTTTGCTATTGTTGGTGGGGGTGTTTTTACACAACCCAGTTACGCAGATGATCCGAATAATTTAGGAGGATTGTTGTTGGGAGGTATGCCAATTAAGGGAACCCGATTAATTATTAATATGGCTACTGGTGGGCCTGAGAATCTAAAAGGTACACCTACAATTGAAGTGAGTAAATTGCAGGCTAAGGCCTATAACAATATGGGGATTCCAGGCGCTAAATCATTTCACTTATTGGCACCTAATTATGGTGATGTAAATGGTGTGGTTGCGAAAACAGCTAATCCGTACTTTGTGCGCCAAGCAACGTCTCCTTCAGCAACGGTATTAGCTGATGCGATGAGCTTGAATCCTACCTTTTTTACCAATTGGATTGGAAATAATGATGTATTGGGGTATTCTTCTAGTGGAGGAATAGGTGTGGTTGGAGGAACGGGAGAAAATGATATTACTCCGGTAGCTCTTTTTAAACAAGCTTACGAGACAATCACGGAAACCTTAACATCTAAAGGAGCAAAAGGTGTCGTAGCAACTATTCCGGATGTGACAGCTATTCCTTATTTTACTACTGTGCCTTACAATCCTATACCTTTGGATGAAGCAACTTCAGCTATGCTAAACGGTGCGTTTGCTCAGTATAACGGTGGGTTGAAAATCGCTGTTGGAGCTGGTGCTATAACACAAGCAGAAGCTGATAGCCGAACCATTCATTTTGCTGCGGGTAAAAATGCAGTAGTTATTGTGGATAAATTTTTAACCAATTTGACTAGTTTAGGTTTGCCATCCTATAGACAGGCAACTAAGGAAGATTTGTTGGTATTTACTTCTCAAGCTATTTTGGGAAAACCAGTGGGAACAGACCCTACAAAAATCAATGGACTCTCAGTTCCTTTAGCTGACGAATGGGTTTTGACAAAAGATGAAGTTGCTATAGCAAGAAACGCTACAATGGAGTTTAATAACATCATCAAAACTACAGCTTCCTCAAAAGGTTTGGCTGTCGTTGATATGAATGCTGTATTGAATAAAGCAGTCTCTGGACTTAGAGCGGAAGACGGGCAAATTTATACTGCCGATTATTTTAAAGGTTTAAGTAATTTAAGTACTGTGATGTTTTCTTTGGATGGAATCCACCTTAATGCACGCGGATATGCATTTATCTCTAATGAGATCATAAAAGTTATCAATTCACATTATAAAGCTAAATTACCGATGGTTAATCCTGCAACTTATCCAGGGCCTACCTTGTTGCCGAGTAATTAATAATCGTTTAATTAAAATCTAAAAACAGCGCATATGAATTTTATCATAAGATTATTAGTAACCACTTTGATTGTGGTGGTTTTGGCGAATATATTGCCTGGAGTTACTGTCGATGGTTTTACCTCTGGTTTATGGGTGGCTGTCGTGATGGGGATACTGAATATGTTTCTAAAACCCTTGTTAGTGTTCTTAACCTTGCCAGCTACTATAATTACTTTAGGACTGTTCTTGTTTGTGATTAATGCGGTAATCATCATGTTATGTTCCTATTTTGTAGGAGGGTTTCACGTCAACGGATTTTGGTCTGCGCTATTATTTAGTGTTGTTTTAACGTTTGTTCAGTCAATACTCAATGGTTTTTTGGAAAAAAAACAAGCACAATAAAATAATTTTTTTATTAATTGAAATACAATTAGTTAAAAACTTGGTTGGGTTGCATAAAATTTTTATTTTTGCAACCCAATTTTAGTATGTAAAAAAACACAAAAATGAATATTACAAGAAATAATGTAGACGCTCTTAACGCCATCGTTACTGTTGAGCTTGCAAAAGAAGATTACCAAGGTAAAGTGGATCAAGTATTAGCAAACTATAGAAAAAATGCTAATGTTCCTGGATTCAGAAAGGGTGCTGTACCGATGAGCTTGATTGAAAAGCAATATGGTAAAGCAGTATTGTTTGAAGAGGTGAATAAAGTTTTGCAAGAAAAACTAAACGCTTATTTGGCAGAAGAAAAATTGGATTTACTTGGGAACCCGCTTCCTAAAGTAACCGATAACTTTGACTGGGAAGCAGATACTTTGAAATTTGATTTCGAACTAGGATTGGCTCCGGAATTTACGGTAGACTTATCAAGTAAAAACAAAATTACTAAATATACTATTGTTGCTGATGACGCTATGCTTGACGAACAAGTAGAGTATATTCAAAAACAATATGGCAAATTAATTTCTAAGGAAGTTGTTGCTGAAGGGGATGATATGGCAGGAGTTTTTGTAAATGAAGAAGCGGGTATTAATAGTGAAGTAACTATTAATGTTGATGCATTCAGAACAAAAACCAACCAAAAGAAATTTATTGGAAAGAAAGTTGGAGATACCGTAACGGTAAATACCAAAGGACTTTTTGATGACGATCATAAATTGATGGATTTCTTAAAAGTGGATCACGATGCTGTTCACGGATTAGAAGTAGATGTAGTGTTTACAATCAACGAGATCAATACAACAGAAAAAGCAGAATTGAACCAAGAGCTTTTTGATAAATTATTTGGAGAAGGAGTAGTAACTACTTTAGAGGAGTTGAAAGCTAAAATTAAAGAAGATGCAGAAAAACAATTTGTAGCTCAGGCAGATCAAAAATTCATGAACGATGTCATCGAGCATGTTATCGAGACTACAAATTTTGATTTACCGGCTACTTTCTTGAAAAAATGGATGCAAACAGCTGGAGAGACTCCATTGACTGCTGAACAAGCTGAGGAAGAGTATACTAAGTCTGAAAAAGGATTGCGTTACCAGTTGATTGAAGGCAAAATTATTGCTGAAAACAATCTTCAGATTAACTTTGAAGAAGTAAAAGCATTTACTACAGATTTGATCAAAAAACAAATGGCTCAATTCGGTCAATTAGAGCCGGCTGAAGCAGATGTTGAAAATATTGTTGCTAGAGTGATGTCGAACCAAGAAGAGGTAAGACGTATTTCTGAACAAGTGATGAACGATAAGATGATGGTTTTATTCAGCGAAAAAGTTCCTTTTAAAACTAAAGAAGTTTCTTACAAAGATTTCATGAAAGAAATGTACGGGGAGTAATTCCGACTAAAATAAATTGTAGAAAAACGCCTATCTATTTTATTAGATCAGGCGTTTTTTTTCGATAGAACTTTCGGAACCTCGTTGAGTAAAATGAAACTTCAAGTTATGTGTTTGTTTTATCCGCATTTTTAAAAAGGCGGAAAATGGAAAAATATTAGATAAGTAGTGATCAAAAAGTTTGGTAAAAACCTGCGAAAATTCTGCTAAACATTTTGTAAAGCAAAGCGCAAGAAGATTATTTCCGAAAAAAAATAGCTATATTTGATGGTCTATCTCTGAGGAGATAGTTGCTTATTTTTGCTTGTATTTAAAAGTTTATAAATTTAAAAGATATTACTATGGACTACGGTAAAGAATTTGAGAAATTCGCCACTAAACATCGTGGAATTAACAGTATGTATTACGATAAAATCGTCGGTAGCATGACACCTTATATCATTGAAGAACGTCATATGAACGTTGCTTCTATGGATGTGTTTTCTAGATTGATGATGGATAGAATTATATTTTTAGGAACAGGAGTAGACGATTATGTTGCTAATATTATTCAAGCACAGTTGTTGTTTTTGGAAAGCGTTGACAATGCAAAAGATATCAGCATCTATATCAATTCTCCAGGGGGAAGTGTTTACGCTGGATTGGGTATTTACGACACCATGCAGTTCATTAAGCCTGATGTAGCGACGATCTGTACAGGAATGGCTGCTTCTATGGGAGCCGTGCTTTTGTGTGCTGGAGCCGAAGGAAAACGTTCTGCGCTTCCGCATTCTAGAGTCATGATTCACCAACCATCTGGTGGAGCTCAGGGTGTAGCAACAGATATGGAAATTAACCTGCGCGAAATGCTGAAGTTGAAAGATGAGTTGTATCAGATCATTTCTGAGCATTCAGGACAAACTTTCGAGAAAGTTCATGCAGATAGTGAAAGGGACTATTGGATGATAGCACAAGAAGCCAAAGAATACGGAATGATTGATGAGGTTTTAGTTCGTTCAAAAAAATAATTTATATAATCATTAGGAAATATTTAATATGGCGAAAGAGGAAATGAGATGTTCATTTTGTGGGCGACCGAAATCGGAAACAAACATACTGATTGCGGGAATCGATGCACATATTTGTGATCGTTGTATTGAACAGGGATATGGTATCGTTTTAGAAGAAAACAATACTGCAAATGAAGATGGATTGTCTCAAGAGGTGTTATTAAAAAAACCGATGGAGATTCGCGCCTTTTTGGATGAATATGTCATTGGACAAGATCAAACTAAGAAGGTCATGTCAGTAGCGGTTTATAATCACTACAAAAGGCTATTACAAGCAAATAACGATGATGATGTTGAAATTGAAAAGAGTAACATCATTATGGTTGGACAAACGGGAACTGGAAAAACCTTAGTAGCAAAAACCATTGCGAGAATGCTTAATGTTCCTTTGGCAATTGTTGATGCAACGGTATTGACAGAAGCGGGTTATGTTGGGGAAGATGTAGAAGGGATACTGACAAAGTTGTTACAAGCAGCAGACTACGATGTTGAAAAAGCAGAGCGTGGTATTGTTTTTATCGATGAAATCGACAAGATTGCTCGTAAAAGTGACAATCCTTCCATTACTAGAGATGTGTCAGGAGAAGGGGTGCAACAAGCTTTACTTAAATTATTGGAAGGAACTGTAGTTAATGTACCGCCAAAAGGAGGTAGAAAACATCCGGATCAAAAGTTTATTGAAGTCAACACTCAAGATATTTTATTTATAGCTGGTGGTGCTTTTGACGGTATTGATAGAATTATCTCTAAACGTTTAAATTTCCAAGCTGTAGGATATGGAACTTCAAAAGAGGGAGACTTGGTTGATAAAGAAAATTTATTACAGTATATCACACCAAAAGACATCAAAGATTTTGGATTGATTCCAGAAATTATAGGTCGTTTGCCTGTGCTAACGCATATGGATCCGTTGGATAGAGAAACGCTAAGAGCGATCTTGACACAGCCAAAGAATGCCTTAATCAAACAATACGAAAAATTGTTTAAGATGGATGAGGTCGATTTTACTATTTCCGATGAAGCTTTAAATTTTATCGTTGAAAAAGCATTGGAATACAAACTAGGAGCAAGGGGATTGCGTTCGTTATGTGAGGCGATATTAACCGATGCTATGTATGAGTTACCTAGTAGTGAAACTCATGTCTTACATGTAGATGCACACTATGCAGAGCAAGCTTTAAATAAAAACTTACTTCAGCGATTGCAATCGGCATCGTAAGTGAGGGAAAAAAAACCTAATATTTGTGTTTAGGATTTAATAATTAAAAACGGGATCTCTTAATGGAGGTTCCGTTTTTTAATTAAAAAAGAGCTGATCGTTATAAATCAACTCTTTTAAAAACGCTCAATCTCATAGCAATTAGATTAAGCCTAAGTCTTTGGATACACTGATGAGATGTACCGTGTTTTTTGCTTCAAAATATGTTTTAAGTTTATTAACCCGTTTTTCCACACTACTTAAGCTCGAAGTAGTGCTTCCTTGCTTTTTGAGATTATTACTGATTTCTGCCTGGCTTAAGCCTTCGGATAAATATCTTAGTATCGAAATATCTTCTTCCTGTAGGTCCACCAGTTCGGGATTGTTGTATATCTCTTGAATGTTAGTAGATAAAAACACGGTGTCGCTGTAAGCGAGACTACTTAATGCAGCTTTCAATTCACTGATACTATTTCGGCCCTTACTGATAAAGGCATTAATTTTATAGTCATCGATCAATTTTTTTACTGTTGAAAAGCGATTTTCGATAGAATATATCATCAACTTGATTTCTGGATACTTTTCCTTAACGTTTTGTACTAATGTTTCTCCGTTGGCTATTAAAGTTTCGCGATGATCGGGGGTAAATGATAAATCAGTGATTAATAAATCAAAAGGAGCATTGTTTAATACCGCACTTTGTATTTTTAGCCAAGCATCATCACAATACTTGCAATGGAAAACTTCTGCATTACTCTCTTCTTGAAGCATGGTTACAACCCCGAGATTAATGCTGTCGATATCTTCGACTACTAATATTTTTTTAAACATATTTATAAGGGAATCGTTATAAAAATCTTCATTCCTTTGTTGATTTCAATTTCAAATATAAAGCTTCCTGCAATGTCTTTAATGCGGTTTTCCGCATTGATTAATCCGTTTTTTGAAATTAACTTTTCGTTAACAATCCCTGTTCCGTTGTCGGAATAACTGATTTTTAGATGGCGTTTTTCGCGTTCAAATCTAAAACTAACCATATTGGCTTGACTGTGTTTTTTCATGTTAACCAGCAATTCTTGTATGACTCGGTAGATGGCTATTTTTTTAACCTCAGTCAGAGAATTCCAATCGATGGAATCAATACCTACAGAGACTATTTTAACCTGTTTACCCGTGTACTCTTGTAATAGGCTTTTGAGAAAATTCAAAAAATCATCACCAAAATTAATCGCAGCGTATTCAGAAGAGATGTTTCGCGTTTTGTTGTATGCTTTTTCTAGATCGTTGAGTAGTCGGTTTTTATGTTGGTCTGTTGATAGGTCAAAATTCTCCGTAAAAGCAACAATATTGTAGATGTCGTTGGCGAGTTCATCGTGAATTTTTTTCGAAATTTTAGTTTCGGTAATATAGATCTGTTTGGCTTTCTCTTCTCTATGACGACGCCTAGTGTTTTTTATAAACCAGGCTATACCCACAACCAATATGATGAGAATAAAAATGAGCAATTGTCTCCTGTTCTTCTCGCTTTCTATATCAAGGGCTTGTTTGGTTGTTTTGGCTTTTAATTCGAGATTTTCTGTTGCTTCTTTTTGGTGATCGTATTTGATTTTGGCAAACTGATTTTTGGCTGTTTGATTGGTTTTAGCAATGCTGCTAGATAAAGTGATGTACCTTTTAGATAACGGTCGTAATTCGTTGGATGTGCTCGCTTGTAATAATAAACTCAATGCTTCGAGTTCATCGTCTTTATTTTTTAGTTTTTGGGCCAACTCATACATTTTAAAGGCATAGTTTTTGGCTATACTTTGATTTTTAAGCATATAATATTTAGATAAGTTGGAAAAGCTTTCAACTAACCCGTGTTCGTATTGTAACGAGTCTCGAATACTCAATGCAGAGAGTAGTTCGGTTAAACCATTATTTTCTTGGATGTAGAATTTACTGATTCCCAAATTATCTAAAGAACGTGCAAAGTGGGTGGGATGTTGTCGTAAAATAGTCGTGTGAACCAAACTGTCTAAAATAACTACGGCTTCGTTATACATCTCTTTTTGGATGTAAACATTTGCTATGTTATTCCGAATGATTAATTGTTGTAGTTCATTACTATCGAGTTGTAATGCTTTGTTGAAATGCATGATTGATTTCTCGTAATTATATAGTTTTTGGTAACATCGACCCAAAAGATTATATGTTGAGATAAGAAATTCGTCGTCATTATTTGAAATAAATTGTAAAGCTTCTGTGATTGATTCTTCTGCGGCAATAGCATCACCTGCAAATAGATGTATCTCGGATATTTTAAGATAATTGTAAGCGATATTGGCAGAATCTTTCAGATTGATAAGTTCGCTGTTGGATTGTAAATAATAGAAATAGGCGCTATCACTAATTGCTATATCTAGAAATTCTTCAGCTTTGTTTTGATAGAAATAGGCTTTAGTTGTAAGGGGATCAGTTGCTGTTTTTTTTTCGTTTTTACATGAAGAAAATAATATAGTGATCATTAAAAGGATAAATAAAATCGTATTAATTTCTTTTTTCATTTGTCGAAAGTGCTGTTTTTTTGATAAATGTTGATATCAGATATTTAGAACTGGAAACTCTTTTGGGAGGAGAAAAGTTTTTTATTTGATTCAATTTTAAAGTTGGTTTTATTTAATCAATTATTTCGTGAGTGAGTAAATTGTAAATATACCTTATAGTCAAGTATTAAAGTATAAAAATAGTTAAAAAAGTGAATGCCTATTTACGATTCAGCGGATCTATTTTTTAGAGTAGGTTTTTTTTATGTATAAAATCTCCATTATCGGGAGAGTTTTGCGACAGTTGTCGGAGAAAGTATTTTACAATTTTCAGTAAAATTCGGTTTAGAGGTTGTTTTTATGGGTAATAGGACATCATATTTGGAGTTACTTTGTTCAAAACAGCCGGAATATTGTAAAGCTTGTCGGTATAATTTTGGCGTGTATGGTTGAAAATTAAAACAGATTACCCTTTGGGTAACCTGTTTTAAAAATGTTTTATTTTTTTGGATCTGTCGGAGGAATTACAGGTGGTCTTGGTTTTATGGGGGTATTACCCTCGGCATCACCCATTTCTTTTTTCGCTTCTTTAGCTTGGCTGTTATCAGGAGTTTCACACGATACAAACAATCCAGATGCTAATACTAACATTAGAGCGCTTAAAATATATAATTTCTTCATTTTTACTTCTACTTAAGGGTTGAAAATTTTGTTTGCCATAGGGTCTTCTGGACCTTATTGAGGCGTTTAAAAAAATCGAGCTCGATAAATAGGGAAGTGCGAAGCGGTATCGGTGAGTTTTCATGATGTAACTTCCCTTTTGCAAAATGAGGGTACCCACAAATCCGACTTCATTTAGTTTTGTACATTTGTTGAGGTAGCGAACCGCAACAAGAACTAAATTTGTTGAGGCAAAGAAATGACGGTTAAAGCGCAGTGTATCAATGTAATTCCGGTAATTCCAATGTTTCCGAAGGAATTCCAATTGTTCCGTGTGAATTCCAGTTAATCCGATTTAATCTTACTAACGAAATGGAGATTTATGAATAAGTTTACTTCTGCTGATTATATAAAAGCAGTTAAAGAAGCGATTGAAGCAGCGAAAAAAAGTAGTGAATACGATTATATTCTATTAAATCCATCACCTGCAAAATTGCGTGACATTTGTATGGCGATCTATACTGATAAGGCGTCTAGTTCGGACAAGAAAATTTTTGAACATTTCTTTAAATTGAGATTGGAATCGGATATTACTAATCAGTTTTTGAGTTTTAATGTGGATAAATTAAGACCGGTTAGAAATTTTATTATCGGTGAGTCCGGAAGGCCAAGTTTTACGGTTGTGGAATTGTTGGCTATTATTGCGGATTATGATAGGCGACCTTTGAGGAGTTTTTTAGGGGGTGAAAAGGAGTGTGATGACTATAGAGAAAAAGAGTTGGAAGATAATTCGATTGAAAATACTGAGGTGGTTTCTCGGACGAATTCGAGGACGACACTTCCGGAAAAAAAGAAGAGAAATTGGATTGTTATTACCGTGATTACCATAGTAATTTTTGTAGGTGGATTGGTGACAAACCGGTTGATTACCGACAAACCAGGCTGTATGTTCTGGGATGAGAGCCATTATAAAGCTATTGATTGTAAAAGTCAAGTATTGGGGTTTGCGTCCTTTCGGAAGATTGTACCGGTTCAAGAGCATCTGTTTCGGCATTTTAAAAAAATTGAAGTCAATCCAGAAACCATATTTTTTCAAAATAACAAGCCTATTGTCTGGTATGGAAAGAATTTAAAAGGAGAGTATGAGTATTTTACTTATAGTGGGGAGCATCCTGAAACGGGAAAGTATTTACGGCCAATTACCAATTATCATATCAATAAATATGTGAATCGGGATTAGTTAATTTCTTTTTTATGTGATTTATAATTTGAAGTTTCAGAAGTTGTATGTTAAGATTTTATTCATAATGAAGTTAATTATTAAATATAAATTGTGGATTTTTAGTTTTTTTTAATTTTTTTTAAAATATCTAGTTTTAAAAAAAATTATTGCTTTCAGCTGTTTTAGTTAGCTTATTCTCGTGTTCTAATGATGTTGTAGATAACGAATCAATCGTAATAAATAACGAAGTAAAGACGTATTTAGGATCTTATATGTCTCGCTTTTTTAGTACACGAGCAGGGATCTCTTATTCAGCGCACAATTATACTAAAGATTTTACATTAGAGTATATAAGGCATATAGGTCTCGCATTTTTCGATGGAATGGGTGATGATACGCATTGAAACTGGCCACTTGGCGGGATGCCCAATATTTTTAAGTTTAATCTAGAAGATATGAATTCAGTAGAGTCACTTCCAAATATTTCTGGACCCCTAACTAATAAGGGCTTTACTAATGGGCGTTGTCCTGTTGATTGGGGTATATCGGTACATGGTACTATGGAAAGCTTCAGGGTAATGGCGGCTGGAGCCACATCTTATGAAACAAACTTTCTTTTTGAATACGGCAAATTATTTATGATTGATTATAAGATAAAGGATTTAACGGGTAATGTGGTTGAGGAAAATCGCGTGAAGTTGCGTTTTGTTGATGATAGTTACGATGTTTCTGGAAATAGCGAATGGATAGATATAGCTACTCCTTTTCTTAAAACCCAAGAGAAAATTATTTATAATGAAGAAAGTAAGGAAATTGTTATAGCCAATTCCGTTGATGGAACCCCTAGTATCAGATATTTCAATTTGAATGGAGAAGAATATTGTGTAACTCTTTATACTACATCGACTCATGTTACAATAGAATTTGGTAAAAATTAACCGAAATTAATTCTGCTAATAAAATTTTGTAATAAGTTTTTAGATATAAATGCTGGCAGTTTTCTTTATAACTTTTTTTTCTTGATGAAGAAATTTGTATTTCTGAGGGCATTCTAGTTGTAGATCTAATGCTTGGGTCATTAAAATGATTGATCTATTATTTGGTTAAAAAGCAAAAAAAATCCTAAACGTTATGTTTAGGATTTTTTTGTACTCGAGGCGGGACTTGAACCCGCACGAACATTACTGTTCACTGGATTTTAAGTCCAGCGTGTCTACCACTTCCACCACTCGAGCATCGTCATACATGATCTGTATTGCGGAGTGCAAATATAGGGTGTTTTTCTGTAAAAGCAATACATCAAAACAAGATAATATCATTTATTCTTCACTTCCAAACACATCTTCTGCCGAAGCAAAGATATCTATCGAGAAATCAAGTATTTCTGAAGCGACGAAATTTCGACGCACCTCGTCCATTCCTTTGATTAAACGCAATTCGGTAGTGAATTTTCTACTTGTGGCGTAAATATTTTGCTCGATGGCGATCTTAAAAAAGTATTTACCGCTGGGTGTTCTGAATTTATAAAGGGAAACAAGCTCAAAATTATTTTTAAGAAAGTTGATGGTGCCATGTATGGCCTCCTTACTGCTGTATTCCATACTGGTTAATATGGTTTTACCGCGTCTGGAATTGTAGGTGTATTTTAATTGACCGTTTTCTTTTAGGCTGATAACAAATGCACTCATAATGGAATAGAGGAAAAGTACTATTGGATTGATAACAAATAAAAAGCTATTGAGTTTGGATGATTATTGAAACGATCCTGATATGAAATTTTCGTGATAGGAAAATTCAGATTTTGCTTTGAAAATAGAGCAAAAAAAAATCCTAAACGATGTGTTTAGGATTTTTGTACTCGAGGCGGGACTTGAACCCGCACGAACATTACTGTTCACTGGATTTTAAGTCCAGCGTGTCTACCACTTCCACCACTCGAGCATTGTATGCAATTGAGCGAAAAACGGGATTCGAACCCGCGACCTCAACCTTGGCAAGGTTGCGCTCTACCAACTGAGCTATTTTCGCGTATCATTTTGTTTTAGAACATCGCTATACTTGTTCCGTATTGCGAGTGCAAATATAGAACGTTTTTTCATATTCACAAGGGGTAGAGCGAAAAAAAACTAAAGTTTTTTTTAATGCATTGATTCTCAGAAATAAAAAAATAAACTTTTTTATACTGCTTTCGGTCTGTGGATTGGAGGAGTCCCATGAGTGAAAAAAAACCGGGTAAACATTGTGCGCTTACCCGGTTTTTAAATTTTAAATATTTTATCTTGTAGTAGTTTTACTTGCTCAACATCTTTTTAATTTCATTTAATTTCATTAAAGCTTCAACAGGTGTTAAGGTGTTGATATCTAACGCCGCTATTTCATTTTTGATGTTTTCGAGTATAGGATCGTCCATATTAAAGAAACTCAATTGCATTTCTTCTTCGATCTCACCGATGTTTACCTCTTTAGAATGGCCTTTTTCGAGCTGTTTAAGCATCTTTTGAGCGCGTAGGATAACAAGTTGTGGCATTCCAGCCATTTTGGCAACATGGATACCAAAACTATGTGCACTGCCTCCAGGAACCAACTTTCGAATAAATAGTACATTGTCTTTCAATTCCTTTACTGCAACGTTGAAGTTTTTGACCCCATCGAAGTGTTCTTGCATATCGTTGAGTTCGTGATAATGCGTTGCAAATAAGGTTTTGGGTTTTGCCGGATGTTGGTGTAAGTATTCGGCAATGGCCCATGCGATAGAGATTCCATCGTAAGTACTCGTACCTCGACCAATTTCGTCGAGCAGTACCAAGCTGCGATTGGAAATATTGTTTAGAATCGATGCCGTCTCATTCATTTCCACCATAAAGGTCGACTCTCCCATCGAGATATTGTCAGAAGCGCCAACACGAGTAAATATTTTGTCAACCAGACCCATTTTAACGCTGCTTGCTGGCACAAAACTTCCCATTTGGGCCAACAGTACAATCAAGGCAGTTTGTCTCAGTATAGCCGATTTACCCGACATATTGGGACCCGTTATCATGATGATTTGTTGGTTGCTGGTGTTGAGGTAAACATCATTGGCGATATAGGGAACATCTGGTGGTAATTGTTTTTCAATTACAGGATGACGCCCGTCTTTAATATCCAAATCAAAGCTTTCATCGATTTCTGGTCTTACGTAATGATGTTCGTTGGCCAATTGGGTAAAGGAACACAAACAGTCAATTTGAGCGACCAAATTAGCATTGAGCTGTACCGGTTTGATGTATTGAGCACACCACATGATAAACTGCTCGTAAATCTCACTTTCCAGTTTGGCTATTTTTTCTTCCGCGCCTAAGATTTTACTTTCGTATTCTTTCAGTTCCTCTGTTATATATCGTTCTGCATTGACTAAGGTTTGTTTTCTTATCCAATCGGCAGGAACTTTGTCTTTATGTGTATTTCGAACTTCGATATAGTATCCAAAAACATTGTTGAATGAAATTTTTAACGATTGAATCCCCGTTTTTTCACTTTCGCGTTTCTCCATATCATCCAAATACGACTTACCCGTGTTGGAAATACCTCTCAATTCATCGAGTTCCTCGTGAATTCCAGTCGCAATAGCATTTCCTTTCGATACGGCAACGGGTGCATCGGGATGTATGGTCTTTTCAATTCGCTCTCGCAACAATTCACAAGCGTGTAAAAGTTCTCCCGTAGCTTTTAGTGAAGCGTTTTTGCTTTCCATAGCCATTTTCTTAATAGGAATAATGGCATTCAGTGATTCTTTTAAATAAACCAATTCGCGTGGGGATGCTTTACCCGTGGCGATTTTAGATATCAAGCGTTCTAAATCGGATATTTGTTTAATCTGGTATTGGAAATGTTCCAATACTGGAGCATTGTCCTTTAAGAAAGATACGATTTCATGTCTGTCATTTATCTTTCGGATATCCTTAAGCGGTAGTGCCAACCAACGTTTCAATAACCGACCACCCATAGGAGAAAGCGTTTTGTCGATCACGTCTAAAAGGGTAATCGCATTCAAATTAGTGCTGTGATACAACTCCAGATTTCGAATGGTAAAACGATCCATCCATACATAAGCATCTTCGGCAATGCGTTGCAAGTTGGAAATGTGTTGGATTTTGGTGTGTTGGGTTTCCGATAGGTAATGCAGTATGGCACCACTGGCAATGATTCCCTCTAGTAGATCCTCAACACCGAATCCCTTTAATGATTTGGTGTCAAAATGTTGGGTAAGTGAGTCAAAGGCGAAATCCTGTTTGAAAATCCAATCTTCGAGATAAAACAAATTAAAATTCGAGCCGAAGTGATGTAGAAAATGGTTCTTATTGTTTTTCTGTACCAGTACTTCGCTGGGAGAAAAATTTTGTAATAATTTATCGATGTATTCTGCATCGCCTTCAGCGGTTAAGAATTCTCCTGTAGAAACATCTAAAAAGGAAATCCCAATATTTTTTTTGCCAAAGTGTAAGGCTGATAAAAAGTTATTTGTCTTGGAATGTAAAACTTCATCATTAAGTGCCACTCCTGGAGTCACTAATTCCGTTACACCTCGCTTTACAATCGTTTTAGTCGTCTTGGGGTCTTCCAATTGATCGCAAATAGCAACGCGTAAACCGGCTTTAACTAATTTGGGTAAATACACATTGATTGAGTGGTGTGGGAAACCCGCTAATTCCGTTTCACTGGCTGAGCCTGCACCGCGTTTGGTCAAAGTAATACCCAAGATATTTGAAGCGCGAACAGCATCTTGCCCAAAAGTTTCATAAAAATCCCCTACTCGGAAAAGTAAACACGCATCAGGATATTTTTTCTTGATGTCGTTATATTGTTTCATTAACGGAGTCTCTTTAGTGCTTTTTTCTTTTGCAGACATGCTTGTTGTTTTAATAGGTACAAATATAAGTTAAGAATTTTATTTTGACAGAATTCATCGACTACTACCAGTCTTATTGCACAATATGTAATTTCCTTTTGGCATATCTCAAAATCATCGAAGTGAATATCGTAATCAATAAACCGATGATACAACCCATAGTGACAGATGCAAACCGATATATCGGTGCCAATTCAGCCTGAGTTGTGTGCGGTTGAACCAAAACAATTAGTAAAGTAACCAAAGCTACTCGTGCCATATTCATGATGTTAAAGAGATAACAGGTGATAATGGTCAAAATAATCCCGACTAAAATAACATAAAAATTTGGTTCATGCATGAGTATACAGGCTAAAGCTACGGCTGAACCAACCATGTTTGACTTAAAGCGCTCTATCGATAAACGTCTGGAGTCTTTTCCCTCAGGGGAGATAACCAGTATGATTGAAATCATCGTCCATAATAACTCGTGTTCCGGAAAACTCATATACAGTTTGTAACCGATAGAGAATCCTAGAAAACAACGGGTTATATAGATAAGCAAAGGCGATGTGACATACGATCTTAACGCTGCGGTAAACATGGTAGATAAACTTTTATGAACCTGCAAAAATATTACAGTTAAACTTACAAAGCTAAGAAATAGTGTTGTTTTTGCTGATACGCTGATACGCTGATGGGCTGATGGGCTGATGGGCGAATATGCATAAGGGCAAATAGGCTTATACAAAGATTAGTTGTAAGGTAGCTCCCTTTTTACGTGTAAGGGCGAATAGGCGTATGTGCGTATGGAC
>DCKE01000006.1 GCA_002320285.1 Flavobacteriaceae bacterium UBA1682
AATTGTTACCGTAAACCGTAACCGCCTTACCGGCCAGTTTGGGACTGCCGTTGGTGATGTTCGCCAAAAAATAATAATTGTTTTGACTGTCGACAACCACATCGAGAATTTGCTCGACGCTGTGAGTCCACGGTCCCTTTCCCAAAGATCCACCACCGTTAAAAGCCCATTGCCAATTGTATTTTAACGGAGCTTTGGTTTGCGCCTGAATCCCTATAGACGATAACAAAATCAACACCAAGCCTAGTAAATAAAATATTGTTTTTTGTAGTTGTTTTCTCATAGTTGTAAGATTTTTATAGTTAAAACCAAATAGTAACAGCCCGATTAAACGAGACACTAATTAATTTTCATCAATTAAAAACACAGATATAATAAAAAACGATGTTAAAACAATATATAAACTTCTTTTAACACCGTTTATATTTAACATTTAACTCTTAATTATCGTTATTTCTTTATTAGCTTTTGTTCGGCTATACGTTTGCCATCGGCTTCCAAACTAATCAGATAGGTGCCGGGTATTAAATTCCCTACATACACGTTTAATGTTCCGGTGGTTCCGCTCAGTTTAAACCTGGCGCGTTGCATCCCCAGTAAATCGTAAATCACCAAATGTTCAGCTTTAATGTATTCACTACCGATATCAAAATGAGCCACCGTGTTTTCCGTTGCTGGATTCGGCGTTAAAGTCAATTGCGGTAAACTCGCTACGCTGTCTGTATTTGCTTCATAAATTTTATTTAAAAGACCAAAACTTTGTGTAGGTACATTGATATGACAACCTGCCATTTGAATGACAAATACATCTTGTGCACCGGGTTGGTAATTGGCATTGGGATAAAACTCGAGCATAATAGTATTGGCACCGGGATTTAAGGTAGTCGTTGCTGGAGAGAAAACCCCTAAATTATTTTGACTGGTCACATGCATGGTTACAGTACCCCCAAAGGTATTATTTACCAACAGTTGATAAACAAATCCGTTTTGAACCTGCCCAAACTTAATCATGCGCAAAAATATTTTACATGGATTACTCGGACAAGCCGGATAAGCCGGGGTTACATTCATCGTTCCACTGCCAAAAGTACAGGCCTCATAGTCGATTTCCAGTTGATAATCGCCCATAGTGTTGATCGGTTGTTTATGCACAAAGGTATTGCTACCGCTTTGTACTGTTTTGCCGTCAACCGTCCAACGATAAGCGTTATAAATTCCGATAGGACCGATTAAATAAGCCCCAGTTCCCAAACAGAGGTCGTAACAACCCGTTGGCACAACCCATAGGGCACGTTCGGGACTGTTTGGCGCTTGAATACTACTGCTGGCCGTACAACCCGTTTGTGAGGTATAGGTAACCCCATACGCACCACCGTGAGTAACCTCTATACTGCGTCCCGTCTGACCGTTACTCCAATTGTAAACACCCGTGGAAGGGCCATTTGCCGTTAGTTTTAAGGTATATGGTGTACAATTGACCACACTGTAATCTATTGTAGGTGGTTTTACTTCTTCGTGTACTACGATGGTAACACTGACATTGTTGACACAATTCGGATCCTGAGGCGCGCGCGCACTTAAGGTATAGGTATAGATACCGGCTGGTAAAGCATGATATTCGACCAGCAAGTTGGCATTGCCCGTTACCCAATTGGTGTAACCGCCAGGTAAATACGGCCCGATCCAGCGGTGCTCTGCATCAGCCTCGGTAATTATACCGCTTAGTCTAACGCGTTCTCCAGCGCAGATACTGGTATTGCCGTTAATGCTTGCAAAAGGCGGTTTGCGGATCAGCACATTTCGAGTTTGCGTAGCCATACGGTAATCCTTACAGCCCTTGATATCCTGCAATACCGGCCAATAGGAACCGCTTACCGTAGGAGTATAGGTCAAACCGCTAGCTACTTGTTCGTCGTCGCGCATCCATACGATATCGACCGGTAAAGTCGATCCGAAATCTGGAGTATAACTCAACACAAAAGGCGTCCCTTCACAGAAATTAACGCTGTTTGGAGATATCTCTCCCATAAACTGAGCTTTACTAATTACAATATCTACCGGATTCAGCGTTTGATACACACAACCGTATGGTGTCTTTATTTTTAAGATAATCTGCTCAGCCCCTGTACTTGCAATATTAATAAGCGTTGTAGGCCCACTGGCCACATAATGTGTATTACTAAAATGCCATTCATAGCGGTTTTCGGGTTTATAGGTTCCCGGTACGGTCAGACTGATAGCCGATTCCGAGCAAAACGGCCCCGGTACACTAAAAGCCGTTTCGGGTTCTGGGTCTAAGGTAATGTTTAACTGAGTGCTGCAAAGCGGCAAGTTTCCAGACCTTGCGCTAAGGGTATAGGTATAATTACCCGGTGGTACATTAGAAATCGTATGGCTGTCTCCCCCTGTCGTTCCAGTAATCCCGTACCCTATATACGTATACTTCATATCGCTTGCAGCAAGGCCATAGATATTGGAATTATTTAATAGAACGATATTATAAGTCCCATCGGAATTACAAGTAATGCTGCTTTTTAAAATAGGTTCGTATTTTTTACTGACTTGAATGGATTTGTGTACTATGCAGTTGTTGTAATTCAGTATTGCGGTGATGGTATGGTTTCCGGCAATCGACACATTAAAGGTCGCATGGGCCGTATTATTAGCAGCAGCTGAAGTAACACCACTACTGCCTTGCCAAGTGATATTGGTCGGAGTACCGACATAGGTAAGCTGCGCTTTGATCACATCACAGCTATCCCAAGTTGCACTTAACTGCATATTCGGAGCTGGGGTAACAGTACAATCTGGATTGTTACTGCATTTAATTTCGACATGAACCGTTTTTGAATTGACGGTACAACCGTTTCTGTCCCGTACTTCTAAGCGATACAATCCATCGGGATTAGCTCCAGTTATGGTGTAATTGGACGAATTGGCTCCTGGAATAAAATTGCCATTTCTATACCATTGAAACGATACGGAAGCGGTTATACCCGTGGATAACGTAGCCGATAAGGGTATCGAAATATAGTTGGTCGGACATACATAGTGGTGGTATCCCGGTGTAATATCTATTTTTGTAGCGGGAAATATCGTGACATTTCCAGACGCTACAGCCACATAATTACAGCCGTTGGGTTTTTCTAACTGAATCGATAAAGATTTGGTAATGTTAGCACTGGTATTGTTGGCAAAACCATTTCCTACAACTAGAGGAACACCGCTGGTGAATGAATAAGACCCCGAAGGTATAGCCCCGTCAAAACCGACTTTGATGATACCGCTAACCGGTGGTGAACTGGTTATATTTAACGTAATGGTACCAGAACCCGGACAGACATCAGCTATCGGTGCAATAGTTAAAACCGGCATCTTCAACAGCTTGATCGTTCTGGTTGTCGTCGTCACTACATTACATTTGGTCACTTTTAGGGTCAGTATACCCGTATAAGAACTGCTGGCTTCATTAAAACTGACTTCCACATTCGGCGAATTGATGCCGCCGACAATGTTTCCGAAATTCGTTTGGTTCGTAGAACTTACAATACTCCATTCGATATGATCTACTTTAATACCGTGTAGATTGGCAGAGAATTTATATACATTACTAGTACAGAATTCGTTGACGATATTGTTATTGACGATATCGGGATCCACTACCACTTGACTAACGGTATAGGATGCCGGATCGGATAAACAAATCACACCGTCTTTGACCACTTGTTTCACTACTGAAATTACAGCCGACGGGTTTGAAATACTCAGGGAAACTTCAGTTCCCGCATTACTTCCAATAATCGAACCTCCGATCACACTCCATATAAAAGTCACATCGGGAGTCGTATCTGTAATTTTATAAGTATAAGGCGTATTTAAACAGACGTATTGCGGTCCAGTGATATAACCGTTAATAGCAGGTTTAGCTATCACATCAACCACTATCGGTGCATCTATACACCAATTAGCATTGGTTCCCACTACATAACTTCCGCCTTTAACAAAGGTATAAGTAAGCTGCCGTCCAATTGAACTGTGAACAAGTCCACTGTTATAAGTGACCGTCCAATTAATAGAACTTCCGTCAGCTGTGGTAAAAGTTTTGACTGTGCCTTGACAAACGGTTAAAGCCGGATCAGTACGAATTTCAACCGTCGGCATTACTTTAAATCGATAATTGGCATATCCCTTACATCTAAAATTATTGATTAAGGTATTTCGATATTCGACAGACAAAGTATGATATCCAGGAGCTAAATCCGCTCCGTTGATCACAATTTCATTGTGTTGATCGGTCAACACCACTGCCGGATGATTTGAAATTCCACCGATATTCCATTTAAACTCCGTACTCGGCCATTGCGGCAAAGTAAAACGACCTTGCTTATTCATACAAATCATACGGGGTCCTTTGATGATACCGTCGTTTAGCACTATCGGAATTTTTATCGTATTCCAAAATGGGCAGCTGCAATGAGACCGATAACTCACTGTTCCAAATCCCTTTTCACTATCCACTTGATCCCATCTAACATCAATAGAATTTCCGTAGTTTTTAAGTATAGTTCCACCTTCAACCCGCCATTCACCCCCACACCCTTCGTTGACACTATAGGTTTCTTTACTGCCTTCACAGGCAACACTGCTGCAACTAATAACAACTGGACTGACTGCTACTACCTTGATTGCTATAGCATAAGTTGAACTGCAATTACAACTGTTGGTAGCGGTTAAAACAACCTTATAATATCCGGGTTTCTGATAGGTATGCACCGGGGCAAAAAGGTTGGAGGTGTTTCCATCTCCGAAATTCCATTGATAGTTAATAATGGCTGCACCACCTCTGTCGTTGGACAGGTTGTCAAACGATATCGGGCTTCCCGCACAAAACTCCAACTGATCAGGGTATGGGCTATCCACTTTAAAAACGGCCTCAGGATTAACAATCTTTTCAATACAATAGGTAAAGGTACTGCTCGTTCCAGAGGTATAGTTTACACTTACCGTTAAGGCTCCATTACCGTGACCACCCCACAATACCAAAGCTCTGGAATTGCTACTGCTCTGTAAAGCCCCCCCCGCTACCTGCCATTGTACACTCTTGATATTAGTAGCTTCCAATTTATAAGTAACCCGACTACCGGCGCAAAAACGCAAACACTTACTACCGTTCATCGCTTCAATCAGATCTGCCCTCAAGCCAAAATCAGTATCGGCAACGTTGCTGTCGTCAAATTCAATACAGCCCACTTGTTGATCCCACGATAAGATAGGATAGTTGCTTTGCGCCTTTGCTGAAATAGAATACAGCAACAACAAAATTAACAGGCATGCCGTCTGCACTGTTAGCGGATATATAATTTTTTTTATCATCATTTTAATTTTAATACGATTATTTATTTTCTTCCTGTGCGTGAAATAGCATAACACAATTTGATTGTTTGCCTATTTTACATTATTTTAAATACAATTAACAGTTATTAACTACTAACACATTCACAACAGGACAAATCAAATCTAAACTTTATGATTAATTATGCAAAAATATTTTTGTGCACATTGATCATTTTACATACATTTAGAACTCAATATTCTGTAAATCATATTATTACAATAAAAATAAAAATTTCCAACACCCCATCCTTTAATCTTTTATTAACAATCATGAAAATATACTACCTCACTTTACTGACCTACTTAAACGCTTATCTTAGCTGTATCGAGCCAACATACGAGAGTATCTTCCGTCATTTTTCATTCGAAATTCGATGTAAGACAATGAAAGATTCAACTAAAACAACATCGCTGTCCAATAAGAGATCCTTTAGATATCTTTGGGTTAAAGCTGAAGCGATAAAACGAATTCAACATTCATTTGTGTTTGATACCTATTTTGGGAATCCTAAAAAACAGTTTAACTGCAAACAGTGGAATTACAACAAGAGTATGATTAATGCACTACCTCTAAGGAGCTGCTTGGTGACAATTACAATCAAGGACAATCGACTTTCCTTTGTTAGTCCAAAACACACTTCCGCAAAACTCATTAAAAAACTACCAAAGGGCTTATACAGGAACAAACAAATCGAAATGGGTTTCAAGGATATTAAAAATCTGTTAGCTTACAAACTAAAACACCCCCATCACAACAATCACTATAGCGATTTTAAAGACCAGATGGAGAAAAGCTGGCATCGAGAAAAAATTTTAAACATAAACAAACAACTACCCGCGGTATCCGGGCATTTGCAAAGGAAATACGACAACTTAAGAACATGGATAAGCTTGATATGGAAACAGCATCACAACCCGGTAGCTATCTTAAATCACAAAAACTGCTTAGAAGATTCCAGTACCTTGGTAAAGACTACCATAGTTTTTGTTATTCTACTTATAGATCACCTCTTTGTCTGTTTAATTTTTATCTACTTAAAATACCAACTACTTAAAAAACAACGCAATAAACTAGCGATTTCAACCTTAGAACTGAGCGATGCCACCAAGAAGCCGCTTACCCTTAAAGACAGTATCGTATCGAAAATATTACAACATTTAGAAGATTTTGAAAAGAACAAAGAGTTTTTAAGCGAAGGCATTCATTTAAACAACTTGGCTCAGCGATGGCACACCAACCGCAACTACCTTTCTAATTGCATCAACACCTATAAGGAAAAAAGTTTTATTGACTATGTCAACGATCTTAGAATAAAATATTTCATTGAACACCTCAAAGAAAACCACAAGAGGTTTCGCTGTTTAACAATTGCGGCTATTGGTCAAGAATTGGGGTTTTCTAGCGCTCGCAGTTTTTCAAAAGCCTTCGTCAAAGTCATGCACATGCCCCTTTCTCAGTATTTATCACGATTCACTAAAGAAGATATGGAGTAATCAGAAGAACTCACTGAGCTCGGGAATTATAGTCTGCTTGTGGAGCTTCTATATTCCCGGCTTGAGCTTATGAGGCAGAACTATTAATTTTTATCGCCCAGCATCGGTACAAAGCGAAAATCGCCAAATTCGTGTTTCTCAAATTGGGTTTCCGATTTGCGAATCAGTAAAGTCATGATTTGTACCTCCTCTCCTACGGGTATCACCAATCGTCCACCGATTTTAAGTTGTGCCATTAAGGGTTGAGGTATAAATGGAGCTCCAGCAGTGACAATAATCGAATCAAATGGTGCAAAATTCGGCAATCCTTTATAACCATCACCGAAGGTAAGATGGCGGGCACGTACTCCTAACTTTGGCAGCAGCTGCGATGTTTTTTTATACAATTCATTTTGTCTTTCCACACTAAATACACGAGCCCCCATAGCATACAATACCGCGGTTTGATAACCCGATCCGGTTCCGATTTCCAGCACCTTATCGTCTTTGGTCAATTCTAATAACTGCGATTGAAAAGCTACCGTATAAGGCTGTGAAATCGTCTGTCCTGCACCAATTGGGAAAGCCGTGTCCTGATAAGCAAAATCCTCAAAACTCGAGTCTAAAAACAGATGTCGAGGAATGGTTTTAATGGCTTGGAGTACATTTTTGTCGGTAATTCCCTTTCGTTGTAACACGTCTACTAATTGATTTCGAAGTCCTTGATGTTTGGCAGAATCTCTCACTATTGCATATATTAATTTGGGTAAAATTACGCAATATTTCAGTATAAAAACAGCCAAAAACCCAAGTAGAATAAAGATTCACCAAAAGTTTAGACTTTAAATCTTAGGGATTAAGTAAATATGTTTTATTTTTGTTCCAAATAGAATTTTTATGTTGAAAATTGGGGTATTGGGAGCGGGACACTTAGGTAAAATTCACCTTCGTTTACTGAATCAATCAGATAAATATGAATTAGTAGGATTTTATGATCCTTTTCAAGAAAATGCCAAAAAAGTAGCCACAGAATTTGGTTATAAATCATTTGACAGCATAGCCGAATTGATAGCAGCAGTTGATGTTGTAGATATCGTTACTCCTACTTTATCGCATTTCGATTGTGCCAAACAAGCGATTCAACAAGGTAAACACGTCTTTCTTGAAAAGCCCATTACCAATACTGTTGAAGAAGCCGATGAACTGATTGCATTAGCCAAGCAGTTCGGGGTAAAAGGACAGGTTGGACATGTGGAGCGCTTTAACCCAGCTTTTCAGGCGATCAAAGGAAAAATCGAACAGCCAATGTTTATTGAAACTCATCGTTTGGCTGAATTTAATCCGCGTGGAACCGATGTTCCCGTAGTATTGGATTTGATGATACACGACCTGGATGTTATCCTCAGTGTGGTCAATTCACCGGTGAAGACCGTTAGTGCTAGCGGAGTATCGATCTTAAGTGAATCACCGGATATCGCCAATGCCCGTGTAGAATTTGAGAACGGCTGTGTTGCCAATATCACCGCAAGTAGAATTTCGATGAAGAATATGCGCAAAACGCGTTTCTTTCAAAAAGATGCCTATATCTCTGTTGATTATTTAGAAAAAATATGTGAGGTAGTCAAAATGAAAGAAGCTCCGGAAACTCCAGGGGATTTTGATCTGATTTTTCAAAATGCCGAAGGCGTTGCTAAACAAATCTATTACGACAATCCTAAGGTAGGCAGTAACAATGCTATTTTAGAAGAACTCGAAACCTTTGCCGATGCAATCAACAACCACACCACACCAGTAGTGACTTTGGAAGATGGTGCCGCGGCTTTGCGATTGGCACATCAGATCATCGCTTGTTTTAAAAAATAAAAAACAGACAATCATAACTGAATCACCGCTAGTACAACACTGTTTCCAACACAAAATACTAACTGCTGATCACGTATAAACTTAAATAAAAAATAAATTAAACACGTATGAAAAATATAGCTGTAATCGGTGCAGGAACTATGGGAAATGGAATTGCCCATACTTTTGCTCAAAAAGGATTTAAAGTATTTTTAATTGATATATCAGAAAAATCAATTGAAATGGGAATGAATACCATTCTTAAAAACCTGGATAGAATGATTGCAAAAGGCGCTATTACAGAAGCCGACAAAAAAGCGACAATCGAAAACATCATTACCTACAACGACATCAAAGACGGGGTAATCAATGCGGATTTGGTGGTTGAAGCGGCTACGGAAAACAGCACTTTGAAGTTAAACATATTTAAAGAATTAAGCCAAGTTTGCTCTGAGGACACCATTTTAGCTACCAATACATCGTCTATTTCGATTACTCAAATCGCTTCTGTGGTATCCCATCCAGAACGCGTCATTGGTATGCACTTTATGAATCCGGTGCCTATTATGAAATTGGTCGAAATCATCCGCGGTTACAACACTTCTGATGCCGTGACTCAACAAATCATGGACTTGTCTAAACAATTGGACAAAACTCCAGTAGAGGTTAATGACTATCCCGGATTTGTCGCCAATAGAATTTTGATGCCGATGATCAACGAGTCCATTGAAACATTATACAACGGCGTTGCTGGTGTCGAAGAAATCGATACGGTGATGAAGTTGGGAATGGCGCATCCAATGGGACCCTTACAATTGGCAGATTTCATCGGATTGGACGTTTGTCTATCTATTCTAAACGTGATGCATGATGGCTTTAAAAACCCAAAATACGCACCTTGTCCGCTATTGGTAAACATGGTTATGGCCGGAAAATTAGGCGTTAAGTCCGGAGAGGGATTCTACGATTATTCCGAAAGCAAAAAGGCTGAAAAAGTGGCCAAGATGTTTTCTTAATCCAACCATACTAAAAACAAAAAAGTCAGCTGACTTTCGTGTCGGCTGACTTTTCACCTTTATAATCTGCTTTACAATGGCAAAAATTGCTCCATTTCAAGGCTTGCGACCTACCTCAGATAAAGTCAGTTTGGTGACGACCCGTTCTTATGACGACTACAGCACCACAGAACTCGCTTACTCTTTAGAATTTAACCCCTTTTCTTTTTTACACATATTGAATCCGGCTTACGCCAATCAACAAAAAGTGAATATTGAAAAGCGGTATAAGGCCGTGGCCACCAAATTTATGGATTTTAAAAAAGAGGGTATTTTTGTAAAAGAAGATAGTCCCGTTTTTTATCTGTACCAAATCGAGTCTAAAAACCATCAATTCACCGGTATTTTAGCGGGTACTGCTATTGAAGATTATCAAAATAACTTAATTAAAAAACACGAAGATACCCTCGAATACCGCGTTCATACGTTTAAAGATTATTTGCATTTCACACGATTCAACACCGAACCGGTTTTGTTGATGTATCCCGAAAATAAAGCTTTAAATGCCTGGATAAGCGAATTTAAACAAAAGCAGGCTTTGTATCATTTTACTACTTCCAACAAGGAAAAACACACCTTTTGGAAGATTGATCAAATCACTGATCAAAATTGGCTGATTGAAACCTTTGGTTCTATTGATCAGTTGTATATCGCTGATGGTCACCACCGTTCTGCTTCTGCAGAACTGTTGTACAAACAAGATCACGCATCCAACAATCCTCATCTGGATTATTTTATGAGTTTTCTGATCGCAGAAAACAACATCAAAATCTATGAATACAATCGTTTAATTCACGATCTTAATCAACATTCAAAAACGGATTTTTTACAATTGTTAAATGAAAAATTTGTCGTAAAAAACAAAAAGCAGCATTTGTGGAAACCGACCAAAAAAACGGAATTTGGCATGTATCTCGACGGTGAATTTTATTCGCTGCAGTTAAAGAGTACCGGCAATTCCGAAGGGGTTTTAAATAATTTAGACGCACAAGTACTATATACCGAACTGCTACACCCTATTTTAGGTGTCGAAGACTTGCGTACAGACGGTCGTATCGAATATGTTCCCGGAACCGAATCGATCATCACCATCAAAGAAATGGTTGATAGTGGCGAATTTGAGGTTGGATTTATGTTATATCCTACAAATGTGACAGAAATTAAAGAACTTGCCGATAATAATCAAATTATGCCACCAAAAAGTACTTATATTGAACCCAAATTTAGAAGTGGGTTAATCATCTATGAAATTTAAAGAATCATGACTATAGCATCTCGTTTATTGGAAATTAAAAAGGCCTTACCTGCTGGGGTAACCTTGGTTGCGGTTTCAAAAACCAAACCGGTGGAAGATATTTTGGAAGCATATGAAGCCGGACAAAGAATCTTTGGAGAGAACAAAATTCAAGAAATGTCAGATAAATTCGAGGTTTTACCAAGAGATATTCAGTGGCATATGATTGGGCATGTCCAAACCAACAAGGTAAAATATATGGCCCCTTTTGTCAGTTTAATCCACGGTGTGGATAGTTTTAGACTGCTCAGAGAGATTGATAAACAAGCCAAGCGAAACGAACGCATCATTCCGTGTCTGTTACAAGTATATATAGCCGACGAAGAAACCAAATTTGGGCTCGAAGAATCCGAACTCGATGAGATATTATCTTCGCCAGCGCTAAGAGAATTAAAAAACATCAAAATTGTAGGTTTGATGGCCATGGCCACCTTTACAGAAGATCAGACCCAAATAAAAGAGGAATTTGACCATTTAAACGCGATCTTTAAACGGGTACAACTTCAGTATAAAGAACTTGAAAATGTAGACTTTAAAGAGCTCTCAATAGGGATGAGTAACGATTATATCACGGCTATAAGCTCTGGCAGCACCATGATACGAATTGGTAGTACTATTTTCGGCAGTCGTAATTATTAATATATAATCTTGTAAGAATTTGTACGCCATTTTAGATATTGAAACCACTGGGGGACAATTTAATGAAGAGGGTATTACCGAAATTGCCATTTATAGATTTGATGGCACTCAGGTGGTTGATCAATTCATTAGCTTAGTCAATCCCGAAATTGAGATACAGCCGTTTGTGGTTAAACTAACGGGCATTAATAATGCTATGTTGCGTTCTGCTCCCAAGTTTTATGAAGTAGCCAAACGCATTATAGAAATCACTGAAGATTGTGTAATCGTAGCGCATAATGCCGAATTTGATTACCGTATTCTACGCACTGAATTTAGGCGTTTAGGATACGATTTTAGGCGTTCTACCCTTTGTACCGTAGAATTGTCTAAAAAGTTAATTTTGGAGCAACAATCCTATAGTTTGGGCAAATTGGTGCGATCATTGGGAATTCCGATTGCCGATAGACATCGTGCTAACGGCGATGCAATTGCGACCTTAAAGTTGTTTGAACTCCTATTGTCTAAAGACCTGGAGAAAAACATATTGAAAGAAATGATCAAATCGGACATCAAAATCGGTATAGCTCCAAAATTACTCGATATCGTTGAACAATTACCCTCTTCAACAGGTATCTACTACATACACAACGAACAAGGCAATATTATATTTATCGGTAAGAGTACCAATATCAAAAAGAAAGTAAGCCAAAATTTTACCAGTAACACCGCGGTCTTTAAAAAAATACAAAAAGAAGTATATACCGTTACCTTTGAAAAAACCGGTAATGAATTAATTGCTTTACTCAAAGAATCCGAAGAAATAACGATTAACAAACCGATATATAATCGAGTAAGTCCCAAAGCGATTTACCCCTATTCCCTATACATCAAAACCAATACAGCTGGGTTTTTGTATTTTTCTATAGAAAAAACCGACGGACGTAAAAAAAATGTTATGGCATTCAACTCTCCAGCAGAAGGGATAAAATTTACAGAGAAAATCATCTTAGATCACGATCTCAATCCTTTTATCGCTCAGTTTAATGCCAAAAACAATAAAAAAATAAATACCGAAACCTTCTCGGATGACAGTATCGAAGCTTTCAATCAGTACAACCCGCGACTTTTAGAAGCCGTACAAGATTATGTTTTGGACGATAAAAATATCTTGTTGGTCGACAAGGGACGTAAAATAGAAGAAAAAAGTGCTGTGGTTATTGAAAACGGCAAACTGCTAGGCTACTGTTATTACGACCTCAATTTCCAAATAACGTCTAAAGAACGCCTACAAAGTATACTGATTCCATTGGCTTTTCACAGAAACCATAGAAATATTATTCTGAACTACATGAATAAACGTCGCGGTTATAAACTGCTGAAATTTTAACTGTTTAAGAAACGCACGAAATCATGCAGAAAAAGTTTAAAAATAAATACGATATTCTCAAACAGAAGATATACATCATTATTTATGGTTCCAATACCTTCGCAGGTAAGTTATTTGACTTGCTGTTATTGGGGGTAATTCTACTCAGTGTTTTATTGGTAATGCTCGAATCCATTGAACAGCTAGATACCAAATACCACACGTTTATCATCGTATCAGAATGGATCATTACGGTGTTCTTTTCGATTGAATATACCCTGAGAATCATTTGTAATAAAAAACCGCTAAAATATATTTTTAGCTTTTATGGAATCGTTGATTTGATTTCGATATTACCGATGTATTTGTCGTTTTTTATACCGGGTTCGCGTATCTTATCGGTAGTAAGAGCCTTACGTCTACTGCGTTTGTTTGGAATTTTAAATCTAATGCCCTACGTCGGTCAGGAGTCCCATTTAAAATTAGCCTTAATCGCCAGTAGAACAAAGATTATAGTTTTTGTCTATTTTATCTTGATCGTATCTGTTTTACTAGGTGCTTTAATGTATGTTATCGAAGGCAAAGAAAGCGGATTTACCAGTATACCAACCAGTATTTATTGGTGTATCGTAACCTTAACCACAGTAGGCTATGGCGACATTGCTCCAGTGACTACCTTGGGGCAGATCATCGCCTCTTTTATCATGATTATGGGTTATGGTATCATTGCTGTACCCACGGGAATTGTAACTGCAGAATTTGCCAATGCCAAGAGAAACCGATTGCAGAATAAAAACCGTAATTGTCCGTCTTGTACGACAATTATTTACGACGAAGATTCGAACTACTGCTACAATTGCGGTCAAAAATTAAAAAATGTCTACAAGTAATAAGTATTTAATCACCGTAGTTGGTCCGACCGCAATCGGAAAGACCGCATTGGCCATCGAGATAGCCAAACATTTCAACTGCGAAATCATCTCCTGCGATAGTCGTCAGTTTTATCAAGAGATGACCATAGGAACCGCTGTACCTTCTGTAGAAGAATTGGCAGCAGCTCCCCATCATTTTATTCAGGACAAAAGCATATTTACCCCCTACAGTGTTGGCGATTTTGAACGCGATGCCTTGCTAAAATTGGATCAGCTATTTACACAAAATCCGATTCAAGTTATGGTTGGTGGTTCAGGCTTGTTTGTCAATGCCGTGCTGAATGGTTTGGATGAATTTCCAGAAATCAATCCCGAAATACGCGAAAAGTTAAACCAACAGCTCGAAGAGCAAGGACTGGAATACCTGCAAACACTTTTACTCGAATTAGATCCCATACATTATAAAAAAGTCGCTTTGCAAAACCCACAACGCCTAATCCGCGCTTTAGAGGTCTGTATTGGCAGTGGGCAACCCTATTCTTCTTTTTTAAAACAGAAGGAAAATACGCGTAACTTTACCCCTATAATCATCGGACTCGAAGCAGATCGCCAAGAATTGTATTCGCGAATCAACCACCGCGTTGAATTAATGATGGAACAAGGCTTAGTGGACGAAGCCAGACAGCTCTATCCACAACAAAACCTGAATGCCCTACAAACCGTTGGATATCGTGAATTATTCGCCTATTTCAACGACGAGATCAGTTTAGAGTTTGCGCAAGCGGAAATACAAAAAAATACCCGACGATTTGCCAAAAGACAATTAACCTGGTTTAAAAAACTCGACGCAGTAAACTGGTTTGATATTCATACCCCTTTAGAAGATATTATACAAAAAATACAAAGTCAAACAGCACCCTAATTAAAATACGTATTTAATGCCTATATCACCCAACTTTAAATCCCTGTACAAACAAACCCACGAAGTGGACTTTTTAGAATGCGCGCCCAGTGGAAAGCTAAAAACGGCTGCTATTGGACAAATCCTACAGAAAGTAGCCAACACCCACTCCATCTTAGGAGGTATCAGTTTTGAAGATCTACAACAAAACAACTTGGCTTGGGTATTAAATAAAATGAAGGTCGAAATAGATCGACTTCCGCAGTGGCAAGATATCATTGAAATTCACACGTGGATTCAAAGCCTAGAAGGCTCGCGCTCGATAAGAAATTTTGAGATTTTCTTAAACGGTGAAAAAATAATGGGAATCAGCACACTTTGGGTGATTATCAATACTGTAAAGCGCAGACCCGATGTCATGAGTATCCCACACGATCATTTTGACATCTTTAATTCCAAAAAAGCCCTTACAGGTGATTTTAGCAAAATCCCAACCGATCTAGCCTATGATAAGGTGCGCGAGAATACCGTGCTCTATTCCGATCTGGATATGGTTAATCACGTTAACAATACCAAGTACGTGGAATGGATTTTAGATACAGTACCGTTTGAAAAAATTATGAAACACGAGTTCTCAGCTATAGAAATGATTTTTAAAAGAGAAATGGTCTACGGTATGCCTTATGAAGTTAATTTAGCTACCGAACAAACCCATTGCGATACTTACACCATTAGCAGTAAAGGAATCACACATTTTATTTGTCAACTGACCTGGGATGTTTCGTGATTCGTTTTTCGTGATTCGTTTTTCGTGATTCGTGATTCGTGATTCGTTTTTCGTTTTTCGTGATGCGTGATTCGAATCAGTAATCAGTAATCAGTAATCGGTAATCAGTAATCAGTGTACGTCCCTGATATAGGTTGACCTAAAAAATCAATTTATATGAAAGCAAACATTCAAACTATTAAGAAGCATCGCATTTAT